>JAKSIG010000016.1 GCA_024398955.1 Fibrobacter sp.
CATCCAGCAAGATGACGCAGTAAGGCTTGGTACGTACAGCTTCCGTCAGCTGGCCGCCTTCTTCGTAGCCTACGTATCCCGGAGGCGCACCAATCAAACGGCTAACCGTATGCTTTTCCATGTATTCGCTCATGTCGATACGGACCAGAGCATTTTCGTCATCGAAAAGTTCCACAGCCAAGGCCTTGGCCAGTTCCGTCTTGCCGACACCCGTGGGGCCCAGGAACAGGAAACTTCCGATAGGAGCGTTCTCGCGACTCAACCCACTTCTATTTCTTAAAATAGCTTCGGACACCGCTTCCACTGCATCATCCTGACCGATGACACGAGCGTGCAGGCGTTCATCCAAGTGCAACAACTTGGACTTTTCACCTTCGCAAAGCTTGGTTACGGGCACGCCAGTCCAGCGGCTCACCACCAGTGCAATGGTATCTTCCGTCACCTCTTCGGTGAGTTCGCCGTCACCTGCAGCCTTCGCAACAGCCGCAGTCTTTTCAGCGATTTCCTTTTCCAGGTTCACGATTTTGTTGTACTTCAGTTCTGCGGCGCGGTTCAAGTCGTAGCGGGCTTCGGCCTGTTCCATTTCGTCCTTGGCCTGCTGCAAAGCTTTCTTCAAGTTCTGCAGCTCAGCACTCTGGGCGCGACGATCCTGCCAGCGCTCCTGCATAGCCTTTACGGCGGCAGCAGTCACAGCCAGATCTTCACGCAGTTCCTTCAAGCGCTTTACGGAATTGTCATCCGTTTCCTTCGCCAGAGCCTGTTCCTCGATCTTCATCTGCAGTTCCTTACGCTGCAAGGTATCCAGAGCTTCAGGCACCGTATCCATCTGGGTCTTTACAAGGCTTGCGGCTTCATCAATCAAGTCGATGGCCTTATCCGGAAGGAATCGGTCGCTAATGTAACGGCTAGACAGCTTAACAGCAGCCACCAGCGCATTGTCGTGCAAACGGACTCCGTGGTGGGCGTCAAAGCCGTCCTTAATACCACGGAGGATGGAGATAGATTCTTCTTCGCTAGGTTCGTCAACCTGCACCGGCTGGAAACGGCGTTCCAACGCGGAATCCTTTTCGATGTACTTACGGTATTCCTGGGTGGTGGTAGCGCCAATGCAGTGCAGTTCGCCACGAGCCAGCTTCGGCTTCAGCATGTTACCCAAGTCCATGGAGCCCTCGGTCTTGCCGGCGCCCACGATGGTATGGATTTCATCAATGAACAGAAGAGTATTTCCGTCTTCTTCAAGAGCGTCCAGAACAGATTTCAGACGTTCCTCGAAGTCGCCGCGGTACTTTGCGCCAGCCATCAGGGCGGACAAATCCAGGGCGAAAAGTTTCTTGCCCTTCAAGGCGTCAGGCACATCGCCGCGATAGATTCGCTCGGCGAGCCCTTCGACGATAGCGGTCTTACCCACGCCAGGTTCACCAACGAGGCAGGGGTTGTTTTTCGTCTTTCGGCTAAGGATCAAGATAACACGACGGATTTCCTCTTCACGGCCTATGACCGGCGAAAGCTTGCCATCGGCAGCCATTTCCACCAGTTCACGGCCATACAACTTCAGCGGAGACTGTTCCTCGGCATTGGCGGCACCAGCGAAAGGATCGGAGAGCCAAGTCTCCACCACTTCCACAGAGCCCAGGGCGTCCTCAAACACCTTGGCAAGGCCACGGTCCCCCGCAAACTTCATCAGGGCCACCAGCATGTCGCCGGGAGTCACCATACGGTTCACCTGACGGGCCGCCTGCACAGCAGCACGCAAAACACGGTTCAAATCGCTATCGGGGCCCACATCCGGGTTCGCCCCTTCCACACGGGGCACCTTCTGCACAAAGGGTTCCAATCGCCCGCGCAGTTCATTGCCCTTAATACCCTTACTCTTATACAGCTTTTTCAGGGTAGCGTCAGGACCTTCCACCAGACCCACAGCCAAGTGGGCACATCCCAGGTAAGAATGGGAATTACGGTCCATCAAACTCTGGGCCTTGGCCAAAACCTTTTCTGCATCGTTATTAAAATCAGACATATTTGCCTCTTTTGGCGATTAGCGGCATTGCCATCCCGCTTTTTCGCACTTTTCCTTAATTTAATCGTTCTTTTTAATGCAATTGTCGTGCCAACCATACTTTTTGTATAAAAACAGCCCTATAATCCCGCATTTTTTATAAAAAAACAACATTTTGAACCCGCTATTTGTATAAAAACGGCTTTTTTCTTCGAAAAAAGCCATTTTACTGTTTAAAAAAGAATCTTCTTCATTTCAAAAAGAGCCATCAATTTGGTGCAAATTGCGACACACCGCGTTGGTGAAAAGCCCAGGGGAGTGTTGTAAAGGTCAACAACACTATGTTGACTTGGACTATTCCCAATCGGAACAAACAAATCTATCTTAAGGACACAAAACCAAACATCCCATACACCAACAACGGCGCTCCTTTGGGGGGGCGCCGTTTGTTTTTTTACCATAAAAAAAACGCTCCCGAAAAGGGAGCGCTGCAAAAAGTAATTTTGGATTATCTTCCGCCAACCAGAATCTGATCCACCTTGATGGATGGCTGGCCCACAGTTACGGGAATGTGACCGGAGCTTGCGCCGCAAACGCCAGCGGCAAGTTCCAAGTCAGAACCCACCATGCTGATCTTGGGCATAATTTCGTGACCCTTGCCAATGAGGGCGGCGCCACGAACAGGTTCGCAAATCTTGCCGTCGCGAATGATGTAGCCCTCGTCTACGGCAAAATTAAATTCGCCTGTGGCCGGATTTACGGAGCCGCCAGCCATGCGGGCGGCATACAGACCGTAATCCACGCTAGAAATCATGTCGTCAAGGGAATCCTTGCCCGGCGCAATAAAAGTATTACGCATACGGCTTACAGGAGCATACTTGTAGCTTTCGCGGCGGGCGCTTCCTGTAAGACCGATACCAACTTCCTTTGCACCAACTCGGTCAGACATATAAGTCTTAAGAATGCCATTTTCAATGAGGGTCGTGCGTTGCGTGGGCGTACCTTCGTCATCGACCTTCAGGCTCCCCCATACGCCATCCAAAGTACCGTCGTCAATGGCGGTAAGGCAAGGCTGACCAATAGCTTCTCCAAGTTTTCCGCAGAAGGGGCTGGCATTGCGACGCACCGATTCCGTTTCTAGCGGATGACCACAAGCTTCGTGGAAAATAACGCCACCAAAGCCATTGCCCATGACCACAGGCATCTGGCCGCCAGGAATGTAGCCTGCGGTCAACATGCGAAGCACGCGTTCGCCGGCGGAGTTGGCCATGTTCTCGGGGGAGTAATTAGCCAACAGTTCATAACCGCCAATGGCGCCCGGGCGTTCTGCAGATGTCAAACGTTCAGAGCCATCGGCAGCAGTCACGCTGACACTCAAGCGCAAGTGACTGCGGTCCATTTCCACATTCAGGCCTTCGCTGTTCAGCAAGTTGATATGAGTGCAATCATCGGTAACCCCAACAGTCACCTGCACAATTTTATCTGAAATAGCACGAGCAGCCTTGTCTGCACGGAACAAGAAATCCTGTTTGACTGCCTGCCCCAAGACGCGGGGATCCTTGAAAGCAGCCGCATTATAATCACACACACGCTTTGCTGGAGCAAACTCAAAAGGCTTGGCTGCAGAACCTGCACCACCGTTCATGGCGGCAATGCGACCAAAGGCCAAGGTCTTTACCAAGTTCACCAGGGCTTCTTCGGAGTCATCGCTGGTAAAACCATAGAGGACTTCAGTACCATACAGCAGACGAATGCCAATACCGTAATCTGTACCCGCAGTAGCAGTTTCAATCTTGCTATCCTTCAGGCCCAAACTAGAGCTGCGAGTTTCTTCTTCAAAAATTTCTACAAAGTCTGCGCCAGCACTTTTGCCGGCTTCAAAAATTTTTACAGCAACAGACGGATTCATAAGCTTTCAAAACCTTTTCAAAACAGCCTTAACAAAAACGCGACTTCCCCATTGGAAAAGTCGCATCTAAAAAATTATTTGTTGCGAACAGGAACGCCACCCTTACGCATGGCATCCTTAATACCCGACACGGTATAGTCGCCAAAGTGAACCATGGAGGCCACCAAGGCTGCGTCAGCGGAAGTCTTGTTGAACAAGTCCACAATGTGGTCCGGAGTGCCGGCGCCACCGCTGGCAATCACCGGAATCTTCACGGCGCGAGCCACCTGGTCCGTAATGTTCAATTCGTAACCGTTCTTGACACCGTCGGTATCAATGGCGTTCAGGCAAATTTCACCCACGCCCAGTTCTTCGGCCTTCTTGGCCCATTCCACGGCATCCAGACCCATAGCCTGACGACCGCCGCGAATATACACTTCGTAACCGCTGGGGAACTTTTCAGAAACACCCACGAACTTTGCATCCATACCCAGCACAATGCACTGGCGACCAAAAGCCTTGGCGCCTTCTGCGATGATTTCGGGATGGAGCACGGCCAAGCTATTAACGCTCACCTTTTCGGCACCGGCAAGCAAGGCCTGATGCATGTCTTCGAGATTGCGGATACCGCCACCCACAGCAAAGGGGATAAACACGCGCTTTGCAATCTGACGGATCATTTCCATGTCGCAGGGGCGATTTTCGGCACTGGCTGTAATATCGTAGAACACCAGTTCATCGACGCCATCGTCGCTGTAACGGGCACCCATTTCTACCGGATCACCGATATCGATGTTACCCTTAAACTTCACACCCTTCGTCACCTTGCGGTCACGTACATCCAAACAGACAATTAAACGTTTCGTGAGCATATCCTAAATATAAAAAAGCCTATCCCTACGCAAGGAACAGGCTCTTCATAAATTCCGATTATACAGACAGCAGGACTAGCCCGCTATTTGTATTGAAACCGAACTGAACGAGCGGTCTTTACGTGAGCAGCAAACGCCTCGTATGAACGAGGCGTTGATGCGAGAGCGAGTGAAAAACAGGAGGTTCTTCACCCGATGTAATGAACGAGCGGTCTTTTACAGATTTCTGTCGATAACAGTCTTGACAGTGTTCTTGGGAACGGCACCCACCACATTGCCCACCTCGACACCATTCTTGAACAGTTTCATGTTGGGAATGTTGGTGATACCGAAACGAGCACAGATGTCGTTGACACCCGGATCATCGACGTTAATCTTAGCAATAATGGCCTTGCCATCGTATTCTGCAGCCAATTCATCAACTACAGGACCCATCATCATGCAAGGGCGGCACCAGGTAGCCCAGAAGTCCACAAAGACCAACTGGCCAGAACCAATCACTTCATCAAAGTTTTCAGCAGTGAGAGCTAAAGCAGCCATATAATCTCCAATTTTTACACCAAAATAGTAAAATTCTCGTTAAAGGGCAAAACCCATCGTGTAGTTAATATCAAGGCCGATGCCGTTATCGGAAACTTCTTCAACGTCATCCTTGGACTTTCCCTTCACAAAGGCGTTCATATAGGTCACACCGATGTCCCAGGAGGTGGTAAAATGCCCCCACATGGACTTGCTGCCAATGTAAAAGCCGACGCCCAGGCCGTTGCCGGTAACACTAATGTTTTCGTCTTCAAACCAGCGATAGTCGCTATCGTAGGTGTATTCCAGCGAAACATATTCATACAGCACATGGAATGCTGCAAAAAGTCCCTGATGTCCACGATTGAAATAGAAACGGACTCCTTCGGACAAGCCCAACAGGTCGATGTCAATTTCTTCGTCGTCATCCGAAACATTCGCACCTAGGTAGAACGGTCTAGTAATGATAGACACGTTGGAATTGACTGCATTTTCCATGGTCACATAGAGCGAAGGCAAATCAAGCACAACGCTATAGACCAACATGGTAATCGGATGGAGCGAAATCGCAAAGGTGTTATCTTCCTGTGCAGAGGAAGATGTTGCCAAGCCTCCAACCAGAGCTAGAATCGCAATCATTTTCTTAAACATAAGAATTCTCCGTTTTTCAAAATTTAGTAAATCAAGCGAATGTTATCAGCAATCAAGACAGAACCCTCGCTTCCCTCATAGTGATTTCCGTCGGCACTGGATGCAACCACAATTCTAATATGAGTTACAGGAAGGGAGCCATCGCCCACGACCACGTGATTGTCGATGCCCTTGGAATTGAGAAGAGCGCCTTCGTACAACACAGAAACTTTTCCCTTTTCCGAACCTACATTCATAATTGGAGATTTCTCTAGGGGAGCTCCATACTTCAATTTCAGACGAACTGTTCGTAAACCAAATTCATTAGGGCTAGAGATACTTACAACGTCAGGATCACTATCGTCGGAATCGCTATTCGAACGGAACCAGGCCGAAGCCACCAAAGTGTTCACATCACTAGAAGAACGCTTTACGTTACAGCCCATATTGTAGCAGGTGCTATTGTCCGCAGCAACGGTACTCGTTCTATTTTCAAGAATGATGTAAGCATCGCAGCTATCATTACCCTTAGGAGTGTACTTAAGGTCAACTTCCATATAGCGAGGACGTGCTGCAAAAGGTTTACCAAAATCTATCAGTTCATTGCCATCATCATACTTTAGCATGTTGTCGCCACCAAGGCTGATTGCAGGAACGCCCTTAGGATTAAAGGTTCCGATGAAAAGGTTTCCACTGGCAAGAACACCTGCCGCCTTCTTAGTTGTCATGTGGGCAGAGGTGGAACCATAGGAGGATGTAGAAGACGTAATGGTTACCACACTCTGGTTTCCATTATCCCAGCTATCAGGCTTATTCTTGGTCCACTTTTCCAAATTGCTGTTAGGATACTGATAACCGGCACGGATTTCGTATGACAATTTTTCGCCCTTGCTATTGGAAACAGTTGCAACAATGCCCCTGCCAAGATCATAGCCAGAACCCTCTTCTACTCCAGAAACCGAGGCACCTTCGCTCAGTTTGATATCGCTTACCTTTAAGGCGGTCAGGTCAGAAAGGAAGTCCAAATTGTCATAGTGGACCCAATAAACAAGCTTACCATTTTCACTGACACTATCAACAACCGCATCCTTACCGTCAATTTTCAAGCCAAGAATTCGAGGAGCAAAAACCAGGACGGGAGCAGCCTTTGTTACCACAACGGACCACTCTACAGAAGTTCCATCTTCTGCAACAACGGTAATGGTAGCAGAACCACTAGACAAGTCCAAGGGACTCCCCTTTGCAGGAGTCTGAGTGGCCATTGCAGAAATGGAATCTACAAAGAATACTTCAGCAAGTTCAGCCTCATAAGGAACTTCCATCGTAATCGTATGCCTGGAATCGTCAATGGCAGGAGCATCTGTAGTTGCAACTCCCTCAAGGGCAAACTTTAAAATTTTGGCTTCAGACGACAACGGATAGTCAGCAGAAATAGTCCACGTTTCGTAGCTTGCATCTTCTGCCGTAATCGTCATTTCTACGGGGGCACGTAAATCGATTGCGCCATCCTGCAGGTTCTGGGACGCGGAGGCAGAAACGCTCACGTTTATTTCAACAGCCTTCATGGACTCTTGAGAAGCCAAGTGCAATACAACCTTCTTGTTTGCAGCATCAATAGAAGCGTCCTTCACTTCTCCCACTGCAGAAATAGAAATCAGTTCCTTTTCGTCGGACGCCTTTTCATCGGCCTCTGCGATTGCCAGAGTCACAACCCAGGTTTTCTTGTTTCCATTTTCGGCAGTAACAGTAAAGCTCTGCACATCCTTCCATTCCTTTACTTCTGAAGGAACTGGCTTAACAGAGGCTCCATCCGACACCGTAAATGAATCAAGCACAGCTTCTTCTAAGGTCAGACCATTTACAAGCTTGATGGCAACAGTATCGCCACTACGGTTCACCTTCAGTTGGTCCTTAAAGGTGACATTCAATACCGCTGCGGAATTCTTAATGGACTGAACAATCACAATCCAGGTTTTTGCAGAGGAATCCTCGGCAGTCACCTTAAAACTTTGAGCAGAAGACCAGTCCTTAACCTTCAGGGGATCCGAATCCAAGGACGCCTTGTGATGAATCATTACAGAAGCGGAATCAACAACGACCTTCTTTAAATCCGTTCCCTGAGGAAAAGTCACGAAGATGGTATCACCGTTAACATCATTCGCCAATTCACCCACGAACTTGAGCGAAAAAGAAACATCGTCACTTAGAACTTCCTGTGAAGAACTAGACGATTCTTCTTGCGACGAAGAACTTTCGTCATCGGATTCTACAGAACTGCTGGATGTTTCGGAATTTTCATCATCGTCAGATACACTGCTGGAACTAACTTCAACTCCAGGAATCGTAAAGGAAAGCTGCCACAAGGACGGTTCTCCACTTTCTGAAACAACCATCAGGTATACACGCAAACTGGCAGGAATACGGATCCTGGAACCTTCCTTAAGGCTCTTTTCTACGTAGGAGACATGATTGGCAAGAGAGTCCAATGCAGCCGAATCGCTAGGAAATTCCTTGAATTTCCCATCGACAAGATGAAGCGTCGCCATAGAACTGATGTTAATGTGTTCAATGGTCACAGAATCCCAAGTTTTTTTCTTAGGAGCTTTCAACGTCACATTAATCAGATGCTCGTCAGCGAATACAGAAGAACCCCCTTCCTGTTCTTCAAAGGTAATATCGTTAAAAGCCTTATAGTCCGAAGAACCAAAGGTGTCATAATCTGCGGTGCAGGCTCCAAAGAGCAGCACCAGCAGAACCATTGCCCAAAGGGAAAACATTTTTTTCATTCAAAATCTCCCTTAGTAAATCAACTTAAAGTTGTCGATGGTCAATGTCGAGCCTTCGCCACCGCGATACTTGGCATCGTTTCCTTTAAGACCACCAGCAGTAATGAAACCATAAGCAGAAGACGCAAACATCACATGAATGGTCGCCACATCTTCACTTCCGTCACCAACCTGCATATTTGGATAAAATCCATATTCGGAATCCAAAATACCGCTGTCGGAACCATAATTCAATGCGACAACAGCCTTCTTATTGTCAACAGAAGTTCCTTCTGTAATTAAACCGGACGCAACAATCTTATTATCAGCACTTACCAGCAGTACATATATCAACGCTTCCTGAGGAACATCCTTATTTTCTCCATTTTCATGTACGTACGAGTACACAACTTCGAATGATTCCGGACGAGCATTAAATGGCTGTCCCAAAGACATCAGTTGAGTTACATCAACTTCTTCGTCCACATCGGGAGCACCTGATTCGTCTGCGTAATCAAGGTCATACAGTTGATGAAGTCGCGTACCCAGGAATGTTCCTGCAAAATAGGCTCCGCTAACCAATTTCCACCCCCCATCAATATAGCCCATAACATAAGTATTAGCAGCAGCTACAACCAGTTCAGACGAAATGGAGATAGAACTTCCGTTTTCTTTCAGGTTTTCTCTTTTTGCTGTAAAACGATAATCATTTATATTATGTTTCACAAAATCGGTCTGACTCATAACATCGGCCGTTGTACCCCAGAAACTTTTCTCGCGTTTGCTGAAATCAGAACCAGGAAGCTGGACGCCAGCCTTAACGCTAAATGAAGTCATCTCGCCAAGATCATCTGCAAAATCCATTTTTATGGTTCGAGTCAAGTCTACAGTAGAATCCAGCTGATTAAACTTCAGCTTGGTCAAGTCTGTTCCATAGGGCATTTCTACGTAAATCCTTTCGCCTTCTACAAAGATGCTTCCATCCGGAATAGACAATTCACTAGCCTTTAGCACCCCAGGTTCCTCTTCACTGGAACTGGACTCTTCTTCTACAGAAGAACTTGATTCTGCAATGTCGCTGCTAGAGCTTTCCACCGGTTCTTCGCTGCTAGAAGATTCATCTACCTCTTCAGAGGAGGAACTTTCCAGTTCAACAGAACTGGAGCTAGCTGTCTTTTCAGAAGAGCTTGATTCTGCAATGTCACTGCTGGAACTTTCGGCAGAATCTTCGTTACTGGAACTGGACTCGCTCTCTACAGAAGAGCTTGATTCTGCAATGTCGCTGCTGGAACTTTCGGTAGAATCTTCGCTACTAGAAGACTCCTCACCGTCTGTTTCTTTTGAAGAACTGGACTTTACTTCTGGCAGAACAATTTGCCAGACGGCATAAACGCGATTGCTTTCGTCCAGCACTACGATGTTCTTGAACACCCCATTTTCCTTTACAAGAACAACGCCTGAATCCAGCGGGTTATCCCAGTCAATTTCGGGATCTTCCAAGTCACCATCAAGAGCCAGGTAGTAGGATTTGCCGCCTAGGCTAGCCAGGGAATGAATTTCAAGAGTATCCAGATCGCTAGACAACTTGATTTCAAATTTTTTCGAATCCACTACATATTTTTCAAAATTATCAAAGAGGGTCATGTCGACAACGGCATTTTCGGAAACGGCAGATTCAGTTTCCCCGCAGGCCCAAAAGCAGATTGCCACAAGTAAAATTCCAAGCCACTTAAACATATCCACCCCCTAGAAGAACATGACCAAGGAAAAATCCAGGGCCAAGAGGTTGATTGTAAAATTCACTATGTTATAAACAAACTGACTCTTGGTTTCGCCATTTTCTTCGACTTCAACGACGCTGGAATTCAACCCAAGCAAGCCAACAGAAGTTTCAAAGGCAAAACGATTCAGCACCATAATGCAAATACCAGGATTAATGCCAGCCGCTATAGACCAGGAACGATTCCTGGACTTGCTCAAGTCTTCACCGTCATCACTCTGCGAAATTCCGTAAGAATATTCTACAGATATAGAGGTTTCATTAAAGAAATAAAAATTACGGGAATCGACAATCTTCAGATAATTTTTTAGAACAGGCTGAACAAAGAAACCGTTACTTACATACTTGCGATGTTCCGCCACATCCAAAAGATCTTCCATAAGGGCAAAATCGATATCAAACCAAGTTCTAGAGTAACCTGTTCTAAGACCTAAGGCCATTGCATCCTTAATGAAGTAGCCACCAAAGGCTTCTACAGTAAAAGTGTATCCATAGGCTTCGTACACGTCGCCAATCAAAATGTTCAAGGCATCGTCATCGGTATTTGCCTGAATCAAGGACAACGAGGTTCCACCATAAAAGTTCCCCTTGGCAATGGCTTCATCTTTTTCTACCGGATACAAGCCATCCAAAATACCGCCCTTCTTTTTAGCTAGGGGTTCTGAAACAGATTCTTCGAGCCCCTGCTTTTTTTCCTCTGCATATGCAAAGGTCGTCAGCAAAAAAATTACAAAACAAAGCCAAAATCGCATATATCATACCTCTGCAGAGTTTCTGAGAAGAACTTTGTTTAAATGTAAAAAATTTGTAACCAGACCTTTTCCAGGAAAGCCTTCAAAATACCTAAAACACGGCTAAATCTGCCCCATAAATGGGGCTTTAAAAAGCAAAAATCCTGATACAAAGATTATTACCCCGCCAAGTACAGATGCAATGGCATATACTTTAGCGGCAATACGGCTTCCTGCAGTTTTCTTATCGATACATTTGCGGAACGCAACAGCGGCAATCCCAAAAAGAACATTAGTGCATGTCATGCCCACACAAACCGTCAAAGCCCCCATCAGGGCTAAAGTCATCATGGAATTCAAAAGGCAAAAAAGGACAATCAAGGCAACTGCAGGACAGGGAACAAGTCCAGTAATGGCAGCCACACCCATAATTTCTCGCCAGCGTGCAACTGCAGGCAATTTCTTTTCGCCACTATCGGCTTTAGGCTTTCTGAAAAAGTCAACAAGGCCAATTCCAGCCAGCAACACACCCGTAATCATCAGCAGAATAAAGCTGGCTTTTTCAACGCCCCCACGGCCCACCTCAAAATACGGATACACTGCAGCCCTGAAAATGCCAAAAAGAAGAAAAAGCAACAAGACCGCACTTAGCGTGTGGGTAAATGTAATGCCAGCGCCAAGCGCAACTCCTTGACGCCATTGACCGCGGCGAGCCATAAAAAAGCCAACAACAACAGACTTTCCATGCCCAGGACCAAGCGCATGAAGCATTCCATACAAAAAACAAACAGCCAGAAACATCCATATTGCAGAATTTTCGCCAGCCTTCATAGTATTGATCTGAACAGTCAACCTTTCCCGCAGGGACTTTTGCGTTTCAGACAAGGTCTCCATCAAGTTGAATTTTTCAGAAGACTTCTGGCTATCTATTCCCTTAGGGAGGTCAACTTCAGAACCAACAGAAACAGAAGAATCCGTCAGATTATCTTCGTCGGTTTCAACACGGGCGGGAGTATCGTCATTAACGTTATTCAGGTCAAAGCGTTTCTTCTTGACCGTAGCACCAGAACTTACTGCCAAAAACAGCAGCAAAATCACCATCAGAGAAAATCTTGTGAAGTTTCGCAGCGATGCAGTCAAAAGCAATTACTTCTTACTCCTAAATCTTAGGTAAAGGCCCTTCACATTTGGCTGGAATGCACGAAACAGAGTCAAGCCATCCAAGCCATCGTCAAAATACTCCACGTCTATCTCGTCGGGAGCCTCGACATCTGCGATTTCCATATTCGTAGTTACCTGAATGTAGTTACTAGGATCAGAGACTACAGCAACGAGCATGGTATAGTCCGCAGAAGCCGCACTTTTAAAGACCACATCAAAATCCAGAACCAGCCGGCTATTTTGTACAGTCGCCTTAAAATTGGAAATTTTTTCGGCCTTCAGGAAAACCGTACCCTGTTGGATATAATTAAAGTAATTGTGTTTTTCGATTGGAGTCAGAACGGCGTCTTTAAACCACGCAGATTCTCTTTCCGAAATGACGCCATCCCCATTAACATCACCCGAAGCAATCATGGCGGCACTGTAAAGTTCATCGTAAACCCAATGGTTTCGAATCGCAGCCAGACCCTCTTTATCAAAGAGGGCCTTTACCTCAGCATTTACAAAAACATGAGGATGGCAAAAGCCTGAGGTTACCCAGGCCAAGCACAGAACGGCAACAACGATGAAAGATTTTTTCACCCAAAGCCTCTACTAGAACGCAAGAATTATACCAGCGGTCAAAAGACCAAGGCCTAATGCGCCCAAGCCTCCGGCGGCAATACCCTTAAAGTCACCGGAATCGTTAAGTCGATGATTATCCTTTACCATTTGTCGGGTATCGTCACTATCGAAGGCAGATAACTTATTGTAGGCCTTCTTCTTTGCGGCAGCGTCGCTCCAGTCACTTTCGGCCATATACCACATGACTCCGCCCAGAACAAAAGGCACAATGGAACCCCACAAAAGACCACGACCAAATCGATGCAACTTACGAGCCTTGTTATAACTCTTCTGGCTTTCGATAAAGTCAACATCGTCAACGGCTGTCATTTCGACATTAACCAAGTTAGGCATGCCCACCTTTACTTCGACAGTAACAGAAGTATCGCGATACCCCACTTTTCTCAAATATACTGTTGCAGCCGGCTGGGGCTTAATTTTCTGCACCACAACGTCGGTAACGTAATGGGGCATAATGTACTCAGAAGGTTCCTCGTTAATGAACACTTCAACCGCTTCAGGATCTGTATTCAAAGTAAGACGAGTCTCGGGACGCAAAACTGGAATGGTTACCTTGCTGACAGAATCTGCCTTGACCTTGACAACAGCGGAGCCCCACCATTCAACATCCTTAAGGACCTTCATAACAGAGATGGTATACTTTCCCGGCTTAATACTTCTAATGGTATCGGGAGCCACCTGCTTCAGGGGAATGCCATTGACGTACAAAGAGCAGGCCTCTGGTTCAGACACCACGAATATGTTGCCATTTCCCGGAGGATACAGTTCCATCTTTTCTTCTTCTACAACAATCTCGGGAACCACATAATCCGAAAGGGACAAGTCAATCATGACTTCATCTTCCAGATTGTAGAGTCGTTTCAGTTCATAGCGGAAAATCTTGATAAAGGGATTCTTGGCTTCGGCCTCGATACTGTCCTGGATTTCGCGCTGACGGATTTCTTCTTCCACCTTGGCGATTTCTTCCATTTTCTGGCGCTGATCTTCCTTGGCAAGGGCGGTTTCCAAGTCATCGTCAACACCGTCATCTTCTGCAGGAGCAGCCTCTGCAGAGGCAGTTTCTGCCTGGGCCGACAAAGAATCCTTCACAGCATCGGTCATAATGATTTCTGCAGTATCCTTGGGGATTACCACTTCATCATCGTCATCCTGTTCTTCAACTTCTTGACCATTGCTCTCTTGCAAGGCTGCGGCCGCAGCATCGTCTAGCTTTTCAATCTTTTTCTGCTGAGATTCATTTGGTTTCTTCAGATAGACGGTATCTCGTTCAATCTTTATAAAAATAGCGTCCAATTCTGCAGAATCGCCGTTAACCCAATAACGGACAGGAACTTCACGGCCTACTTTTTCGGGAGCAACGGGAGCAACAGGAACAGCCGCAACTTCAGGGGCGGCGGAAGCTGCAGAAACAGAATCAACAGAGGCTGCAGATTCTACAGCCGGAGCAACAACTTCCGCAAAAGATTCCGAAGGAGACTCACCAAATTGGGAATCTGCCTCTTCAAAAGAATCCTGCGCAAAAGCAGCTACAGCAGAAAGCCATACGATAAAGAGAACCAAAAAACGCTTAAACATGTAAAGAAAATAAATAAAAAAAGCGGACTTTGAAAAAACAAATCCGCCTAAGTGATTGAAATAACAGCTAAAACAAGATATTCTTTGGATAGCCCTGCTGTTTGTTACAAGGACTTTATGAGTTTGGCGCAATAAATAGGGCCACGGCCTTCCGAATGGTCAGGAAGAATATGCACGCCAAATTCAGTACGATCTGCACCCGGCAAGATTTCTTCAATTTCAGCAGACTGCATGGCAGGGCGTTTCTTTAAAATTTTTCTCACAACGTCATCATTTTCCATAGGAGAAAGTGCGCAGGTCCCGTACACAATGGTTCCGCCTGGCCGCAATGCGTCAACCGCAGAGGCAAGCAAGGCGCCCTGCTCTACAGACAAACGCTTTACGCGTTTTGCAGACCAGACCTTCAGATGTTCCGGAGAGTTCAGCACATGCCTATCCGAGGAACAGGGAGCGTCCAAAAGAATCTTGTCAAATGATTCTTTCTTGTGAAGTCCGAACTTCATTCCGTCATAACCTGAAATTTTAATGATGGAACTCCATTCCGCAGGAAGCGTCTGTTCCACCACACGCTGCAGGCGAAGTCTACGATCCGGCGAGCGATCGTTACTTTGTAAGGAACCCTCACCCTTAAGCATAGAAGCGATTACCAAAGTCTTGCCGCCAGGAGCTGCGCACATGTCCAGCACATCATCCCCAGGAGCTACCCCCAGGGCCCGAGCCGCATAAACCGAAGCCTCGTCCAGGTAATAAGGTTCCAGGCCCTCGCCAAAACGAAGTTCCGTAGCCTTGCCCTCACCCTTTAGGGATTCCAGCAAGGATGGCCAGCGGTCACCAAACAGCTTCTCGTAGTAGTCAAAAAATTCCATACCCAGAAAGTAAAAAAATACAACAACCTTTTTTACACAAGCAAAAAAGGCCGCGGCATTAACCGCAACCTTTTTTTAGACCTTTCATAAGTCTAGAAAGGATTCCAAAGGGAACCATGAGGTTCCCTTTGCATCATTACTTCTTCGGAAGCTTGACTTCGGAACCGAAGTTCACGTTGGTCTTGTTGCCGAGGAGCAGAGCGCGAGTCTTCAGCGGGAGGCCGAAGCAACGGATGAAGCCGGTTGCATCCTTCTGGTCGTACATTTCGACGTCAGAGAAGCCACCGAGGTTCATGTCGTACAGGCTGTACGGGCTCTTCATGCCGGCCGGGATGATGTTGCCCTTATAGAGCTTGAGGGTAACTTCACCGGTAACAACCTTGTTGACTTCGTCGAAGAAGGCGTCCATGCACTGGCGGAGCGGAGTGAACCACTGACCATTGTAAACCAGGTTTGCATAGGTCATAGACATCTTCTGAGCTTCGAACAAGGTTTCCTTGTCGAGGACCAGCTGCTGCAGGCATTCGTGAGCCTTGTAAAGCAGGGTGCCACCCGGAGTTTCGTAAACGCCGCGGCTCTTGAGGCCGACGAGACGGTTTTCAACGATGTCCAGGAGACCGCAAGCGTTTTCGCCACCGATCTTGTTCAGAGTTTCGAGGAGTTCAACTGCGCCCATCTTCTTGCCGTTGACGGAAACCGGAGTACCCTTGTCGAAGCCGATGGTCACGTGAGCCGGCTTGTTGGGAGCCTTTTCGTAGGTGTTGGTATGCTTGAGCATATCATACTTGTGTTCCTTATCCGGTTCTTCCAGGATGCCACCTTCGTGAGAGAGGTGCCACAGGTTGCCGTCTTCGGAGTAGATCTTCTTCTTGCTGATGCCGTTCAGAGGAATCTTGCGGGCCGCAGCGTAGTCGATAGCATCTTCGCGGCTGTGGATGTTCCACTTCGGGTCCTTCCACGGAGCGATGATTTCGAGCTTCGGGTTGAGAGCGGCGTAGGTCAGTTCGAAACGGACCTGGTCGTTACCCTTACCGGTTGCGCCATGGGAAACAGCGTATGCGCCTTCCTTTTCAGCGATCTTGACCTGGTACTTGGCGATAAGCGGACGAGCGAAAGAGGTACCCAGGAGGTAGGTGCTTTCGTACTTGGCACCAGCGCGGACGGTGGGCCATACGTAGTCTTCGAGGAATTCCTTCTTGAGGTCCAGGACGTAGCACTTGGAAGCGCCAGTAGCGAGAGCCTTCTGTTCCAGAGCCTTAGCATCCGGGAAGTCGTTCTGACCGAGGTCAGCGGCGAAAGCGATCACTTCGCAGTCGTAGTTTTCCTTGAGCCAGGGAATAATGATAGAGGTATCGAGGCCACCGCTATAAGCGAGGACGACCTTCTTCTTGGATTCTTTCTTAGCCATTTTATTGTCCTTTTAAGAAAAAAATTTTAGACATTCAAAATATAGCACTTTAGGGTGCAGTTTGTGTAGAGGTTCCTGCCGCAGACGACGAAGATGGGGCCATCAGCTGTTTTAAGGAATCCACAAGAACGCTATCCTTTTTGGGGAACATGTTCTGATAAATAACAGCACGACGCTTGGCCATGAACTGGCTTTCTCGCATTCCCGGGTGATGTTTGCCAGGGCTAGCCAGCATAGCAGCCATATTGATGGCTTGATCCACGCTAAGTCTAGAGCAGCTCTTCTTGTAATACGCAAGGCATGCTTCCTGACACCCAAAGATGTCTTTGCCCCACTGGGCATAATTCAGGTACAATTCAAGAATTCGATCTTTGCCCAGTTCATGTTCCATCAGCAAGGCATAAGCCAATTCCTTGAACTTACGGTCAAAAGAACGTTCCCCGCTTAAGAACATGTTCTTTGCCAGCTGCTGGGTAATGGTAGAACCACCGAACTTGGTTTTGCCCGCCACTTGGTTTGCATCAAGAGCTTCTGCAATAGCTCGAATATCAAAACCAGGATGGAAATAGAAACCAGCATCTTCACTGGCAATGACAGCCTTACGCAGATAGGGGCTAATGGAATCCAGAGGAACAAAGGTATGCTTAATCTGCACATTGGGATTAGAATCCCGCAAGGCCTCCATGTACTTGCTATTGTCGGGCTGGCTGTCTTTCAGTTCCTCTACACTGGCATAAATGTTATAGCCATAATTGAATGCCTTATACATAAAGTAGGAGGCGGTAATGGTAAACACAGCCGAATAGATAATGGCAATCAGCAATATCTGACGAAGCAGAAAATTGATGGTCTTGTAAATCCACTTGCATGCAATTGCAAACTTGGTCTTCGGGAACCACTTAATAAAGCGCTTTATTTTTTCTTTCGTTTCTTTCATTTCTTTCCACCAAACCAGTCGTTGATGTCTTCGCCTTCCTTCATGGCCGTCGGCAGATTTTCTAGGCCTTCACCAAGAATCGTACTTCGAATGCCCGCCTGGCTAAACAGGTTTCCAATGTACTCCATGCCACTGCGTCCGGCTTCATCATGATCTAGGCAAAGTACGACGCTCTTATTCTTAAAGTAGTTCAGCCATTCTACCTTAAACGACCTCACTCCTGGAATACCAACTGCATTTATTTTCTGCCCTAAAAAAGTCAGCGTATCCACACAGCCTTCACAAAGATAAATCCACCCAGGTTTTTCATCCAGCGCAGCAAAGTTGTACGGGAAGGGGACCGTCGAACGTAAATTCAGCTCCTTAGGCACCACAGAACTATCAATGGCTCGCGACTGAAAATAGAACGCCCGCCGCTCTTTATCCAAATACGGGAATATAAGCGGATGCTTGTAGTAGCGTAAATTTCCCTTGTCGTTAAAGAGTCCCACATACTGCAGGACCTCGACACCGAAATCAGCTTTCAAGCTCTTATTGACAGACTCATAGTCTGTAATAGTACGCAGGATCATTCGATCCCACACAGGCTTGTAAATTCGGCGTTTGGCCAGCCATTTTGCGGCGGGAGTATTATCCACAGGACTCAGACGTTTCAGGAACGAGAGAATAATTCGCTTTCGGTCTTCTTCGGGAACCAGTTCCTTAAGGTCTGGTTCCGGAGGAGGAGCCGTAGGCACATTCACCTGGCGGCCATTAATAACTGTACGAAGACCAGGACCACCAGAACTTGAAACAGGCCGTTGAGCGTTTCCCGGAACCAGGAACGGATACTGCTCCATCAGCCAACCCAAGGCCTCTGTAAAAGAACAGTCCTTGACAATCTGTACCAGAGAAATAACGTCTCCACGAACATCATCGCAAACCCAGCAGCGGAAATAGCCGTGTTCCTCGGAAACCGAAACAGACGGCGTGCGATCGCCGTGTACATGACGCTGCGGGAAAAAGCAGCGGCATTTGCCACGTACCACATCTACCCCGAGACTTTGAGCAACGGCAGTAATAGAAATGGATGCCTTAAATTGTTTAAGTTCTTCGTTTGTCATCGTCTATCAATAAACGTTCCTAGAACATAAAAATATTTTGGAACAAAAGAAAAACTTTTTTTAGGGGGGCACCGCTCATAACTATATTTTAGCCATGATTTTTTTAGAAAACGAGCCCATGAGCAAGCACACCTCCTTTAAGGTAGGTGGAAACGCCCGCTATTTTTACAAAGCAGAGTCTGCAGAAGAAATTCTTGAAGCCCAAAAGGAACTTGCCGCAAAAGGCCTCCCCTACTTTATTTTGGGAAACGGGACAAATCTGCTTGTTTCTGACAAGGGGTATAAGGGCGGGATCATAATGCTAGGCAAATCGTTTTCTGAAATACAGGATTTAGGAAACGGAAAATTCAAGGTTGGTGCAGGATTATCCCTGGGAGCCTTTGCCCGAAAGACCATTAAACTTGGTTACGCCGGCATTCATAAACTGGCAGGAGTTCCAGGAACCCTAGGCGGCGCCATCTACATGAATGCAGGCGCCTACGGTCAGGAAATCAGCCAGACCTGTTTAGAAGTTGAATGCCTAAATACAGCAGGTGCCATAAATGTGCACAAGGCCGCCGATTGCGATTTTGGCTACCGTCATAGCGGATTCCAGGTTTCTGCAGAAGAACGAATCGCAGGCAGACCCGCAGAAATTATTTTATCTGCAACATTCCTACTAGAGAGTGCCGAAACATCTGGCAAAGACAGCTACACTCTTGAAACCGAAATGCAGGAGTGCATGGCCAAGCGCAAGGCTAGCCAGCCTTTGAACATGCCCAACGCAGGTTCTACCTTTAAGCGCCTCGCTGTTGGTGCAGAAGACATACCTCAGCAGATTGCCCCCGGCTACTATATAGAACAAGCCGGTCTTAAAGGCTATCGCATTGGCGGTGCAGAAGTCAGCACGGTCCACGCCAACTTTATCGTAAACGCAGGCGGCGCAACCGCAAACGACATCAAGGAACTTAGCGAATATGTACAAAAAACTGTAGCCGAAAAATTTGGAATTCAGCTACAGCGAGAAATCATTTTGCTAGGTGAATTTTAATCGCGATTCATCAGGCATCTTCAGATTCTGCGTCGGATTCGTCCGACGCATTATTTTTGCCAGTCTCAGCTGGCAGCGGATCAAACCTATTCAGCAATTTGCAAATCAAGGCATAAACGGAACCGCCCACAAATCCACCGAAGGTATCCGCCACCAAGTCCAGGGCATCGCAGCTACGGCCTTCTACAAAGCGCTGGTGATATTCATCGGTACAGCCGTAAGCAAGAGCCAACCCCATTACAATTAAAACGCGCAACCACTGGCGAGAAGACCATTGACCGCGAGTCCACCACATGGCAAAGCAACCTGCCAAAGTTGCATACTCGCAGGTATGGGCCAGCTTATCCCAAACATGGGGCAAGCCTTCTAAATCTGCAGAAGTCATCGACGAAATCTTGAAGATTATCGCCATACAAAGAATGGCAGGGATCTTGCGGAAAAACGGGTACTTTGTAAATAAGGATTCAAACATCTTGCCATATAAAATAGCAAAATAAGACTACTTCGATTGCATCGGTCCTCTTGACCTTGCAATGACAGCCACGGTGGATTTCTATATTTGCAGGTATGAAAGCAATTACATTGAAAGCCGGACGCGAAAAGTCCGCCCTCCGTTATCATCCGTGGATTTTCAGTGGCGCCATCGACGAAGTGACAGGCGACCCGCAATTGGGTGACGTTGTAGAAGTTTACAGCTACCATAGCGATTTTTTAGGCCTGGCCGCCTACTCCCCCAAATCCCAGATTCGTGGACGTTTCTGGACCTTTGGCGAAAAGCAGAACATCGACCGCGATTTTTTTAGCGACATTTTGGACCGAGCCATCGCCGCCCGCAAGAGTCGCGGTTTTGACATTGCCGACAAGGATGTAGCTTTCCGTTTAATCAATGCCGAAAACGATGGCATTCCCGGTTGCATTATCGACAAGTATGCAGACATCTACTCTGTAGAAATTCTCGCCGCAGGTGCAGAAGTCAACCGCAAGATTATTTACGAACTTCTAGCCGAAAAAACAGGCTGCCGCGGAATCTACGAGCGCTGCGATTCCGACGTTCGCAAGAAGGAAGGCCTCCCTCTGCGTACGGGCACAGTCTACGGCGAAGTTCCCGACGAACCCGTCATCATTAACGAAAACGGCATTCTATTTCCTATCGACGTGAAGAACGGCCATAAGACCGGCTACTACCTGGACCAGCGTGACGCTCGCCGCCGCGTTGGCGAACTGGCCAAAGGCAAGAAGATGCTGAACTGCTTCTGCTATACAGGCGGTTTCGGTCTTTACGCTCTTCGCGGTGGTTGCGAAAAGGTCTATCAGGTAGACGTTTCCAAGGACGCTTTGGTTCTTGCCAAGGAAGGCATCATGCGCAACAAGCTATCCACCGCCCACGCCACCCATGTGGAAGCAGACGTTTTCCAGTACCTGCGTAAGTGTCGCGACAGGGCAGAAACCTTCGACTTTATCGTTCTGGACCCGCCCAAGTTCGTAGAATCCAAGGACAATCTGCAGAAAGGCTGCCGCGGTTACAAGGACATCAACCTGCTGGCCATAAAGCTTCTTGCAGAAGGCGGCATGCTGGCAACCTTCAGCTGCTCTGGCTTGATGGAAATGGATTTATTCCAGAAGATTATTGCCGACGCCGCTGCAGATGCACACCGTCGCGTCCAAATCATAGAACGTTTCGGTCAGCCCGCAGACCATCCTGTAAACACAGCCTTCCCCGAAGGGCAATACCTCAAGGGATTACTTGTACAGGTAATCTAGCAGTGCAATTTTAATACAGAAAGGTCCGCAGAAACATCATCTGCGGACCTTTTCATTTTGAAAGCCTGGTTCCTTACTTTATCTGGCGTCCCTTCAGATTGTAGCGTCTCGAACCTTCGCGGCCCTGAGGACCGAATTCCACATAGAACATTCCATTCTTGCGGAACACCGCGCTTCCATAGGGAGCGATTCGTTCTTGCAGGTCATAACGTCTTGCAATACCAAGCGAAGAATCCGCAGGAACCTTAGAGGAATCCTGCAGTACGGAATCCTTTGCCAAGGTATCTACGACAGATGTATCCTTGGGATCTTCCACAGGCTTCTCATATTCGGATGCCTTGATCAGGCGCCACTTCTGATGCCATTCCCAAGCCGTATTCCAATCCTGAACAACGCCATCCCCAGATTCCGTGGCCCGCAAGTAATGGCCGCTATGAGCCATCTTCAGGCGATACTGATTCCCGAACTGATTTTCAAAAACGATCTTCTGATGGTCCTTTCCGTTCCAGTTATACACTCCGGCAGAAGCACCAGGATCCTTGTTCTCATTAGGAATTTCAAAGGACAGGTCCCCAAAATCCAGGCGGAAGGTGTTGGCAGAAATCTGAGTCATGACCGCAGAAGCAGCCTTGTCGCCACAATCACCAAGAACAATCTTCTTTGCATCGTTGGGCTGCATGCACTTCTGGAAGGCTTCAGACTGAATCAAGACCGTATCCGGCTTAACAGGCTTGGCCTTCCACACACGAATCCAGTCCGCCTCAAAATAGGCAGGATTGTCAGCAGTTACCTCAATATCATTTCCGGCCCAGCCGCCAATGGCCAAGTTCACAATAATATACTGGGCAGCCAGCTGCCTGATTTCTGTAGGTCGATTGTAACTTGCAAACTTCTTGTCGTCAAAATAGAAGTTCAGATTCGATTCATCCCACTCCACTGCGTAGGTATGAAAATCAGCAGAACGATCTACGTCATCATCCTTGTGGCCACCGAAAGATGCTTCGTGATCCCAGGCGGAACCATGATCGTTGTACCAGCTCGGATTGGTATAATGCAAATAATAGTGATGCTGTTTGCGGGAAGCGGGAATTTCAAGAATATCAATTTCCGGGGGCCAGCCATCTTGCAAAGTCCAGAATGCAGGCCAAGTTCCCTTTTGGCTGGGGGCCTTAAATCGACCTTCGATGTAACCATACTTGACTTCAAAATGGCCTCTGGTATCGATGGCACCCGAAGTATAGTCCACAGGAATTTCCTTGCCATCGAACTTCGCCGTAGCCGGGGCGTCGGGATGTTTCTTGGCTTCGCCCTTAAGCATCAGCTTGCCATCCTTCACAATGACATTTGCCGCATCGCAGTAAGCTCGATGATTATGGGTATGGCCCCAATTGTAGGTGGGATTCCACTTTGTCAGATCCAGAGAATTTCCATCAAAGTTGTCTTCAAATACAAGATCCCACCCGCTAAAATTTGCGGGCGGATTAGCAAAAGAAACTGCGGATCCCGCAACAAGCAGCAAAAATGCTGGTTTGGCTCCTTTCAAAAATTTCATAACCCATCCTCGTCACGACTAAAAAATGCTCTTATAAAAAAAGCCGCGACGTCTATAATATAACGTCTGCGGCCTATTAATTTATGTTAAAAAGTTTTAGCGAAACAAATTAACGCACTTTTCGGGGCAATTCCTTGGCGTGTTTCTCTAACCAGACTGCGTCTTCTAGAGCGCGTTCGGCTTCGGTCGCCCAGTCGGAATCCGGGAACTGCTGGACCACTTCACGATAGCGGGTTACGGCACTGTGGAAGTCCTGCAGTTCGCGATACACATTGCCCAGCTGAAGCATGGTAAAGTAACGCTCCTCGGGATTCTGTTCCGTTTCTAGCAGAGACTTGTACATCTGGAGAGCCAGGTCGTAACTGCCTGCGCTAAATAGCAGGTTGGCATTTGCAATCGTAGGCACTGCGGTAGGCTGCGCAGACATATCGTTTTCTGCAGCCACTGCGGCAGGAGCCTCGGCTACAGGAGCAGCTGCCTGAGTTTCTGCAGGCACAGCTTCGGGCTTTGCAGGCTCCGTCTTAGGAGATTCCGCTACAGCCACTTCTTCTTTTGCGGCTTCGGCTTTTGCAGCCTTGATTGCGGCAAGGCGTTCTTCTGCAGCCTTACGATACTTACCGTTGGGGGCAGCCTTCTTCATGTAGTTCGCCAAGAACTTCAGTTCCTGGTCGGGCTTGTTCTGCTTCTGATAAATGCAGGCCAGGAAGTAGTTTGCATCGTTGCCCTCTTCCTTATATTCAAGACCTTTCTTCAAATTGAATTCAGCCTTTTCATATTCGCCTAGCTGGTAACGAGTCAGACCCGCATAGAAATAGGCGCCGGTATGGCCAGGAGTCTTCTTCAGTACTTCGCGCCAGGCCTTTGCAGCTTCGGTGTAATTTCCTTCAGCATAGAGGACCTTGCCCTTTTCGAAGGGATCTGCGGGAAGAGTCTTTGCAGGTTCTGCAGGGGCTGCGGCGGGAGCAGATGCGGCGGCGGGGGCTGCAGTCTTCACAGGTTCTGCGGCCTTAGGAGTTTCTGCAGGTTTTGCTTCGGCAGACTTTGTTTCGGCGGGCTTTACCTCTGCAGGCTTAGCTTCTACAGGTTTAGCCTCTACCTTAGCAGGTTCGGCCTTGGCCGTTTCTGTCTTGGCAGGTTCAACCTTGGCGGGTTCTGCAGGGGCAGCGACAGGAGCCGGTTCGCTCGCCTTGGCAGGCTCTGGTGCAGGAACTGCGGGTGCTGTTGCAACGGGAGCAGCAGCTTCTTCTACCGCAGGAGCAGGATTATTCTTAGGATCCTTGGCTCGTTCAGCGTCAGCCTTGGACTTCTGACCCAAAGCTTCATAAACCTTGGCTGCACCTTCGTAGGCGGCACTCTTGGTAGGCTCAAACTTGTAAGCCAGGCGATAGTTGGCAAGCGCGCCACTATAATCCTTCATTTTCATACGGACTTCGGCCGCAGCAAAATAGGCATCAGCATTCTTAGGCTGTTCCGCCAGAATAGCTCGATATTCGCCCAGGGCCATTTCATAGTTACCCTTGGCTTCAAAAATCGCCCCCTGTTCCATACGGGGGTCAGCACTAAAGGACAAACCTACAAGAAAAGACAGCGCTAATGCAGAAATTTTCATATTCATGCTTATAATAATAGCAAAAACAAAACACCACAACTCGTTGAGCACCAACAACTTACGCGATTTCAGGACTCTTTTTCTGCTTTTTTAAATCAAATTTTACACCTAAACAGGAGTTGTTCTATCTAACTTTGGAACAGAAAGACGAAAAAAGAGTTTTTATGAGCAAACTGCTATCCTATCTTATTCCCGGAATCATAGTGGCAGCCATCTTAATGGCAGTCAAGGCGTTCCTTCTTCCCGAAGAACTTTGCAAGGCAGACTGGTTCAACATTCTCATGAGCATTGTTTACCTAGCCTGCATCATCGTTCCCTGCGCCATCTACTTTTTTACCAACCCTCCGGGACGCGGAGCTCAGCCCTAGCCCGCACTTGTTAATTTATATAAAATCAGACGGTACAAAAAAAGAGAGGTAAACCTCTCTTTTTTTATTTTGCAATTTTTTATCAAAAAAGAAGGGAGTTAAGCCTTCTTGGATTTTTTGCAAAGAATTACAGAAGCGGCACCACAAACAATCAGCAAAACGGCAGCAACAACGCTAACCTTAACTGCGGCATGGAACGGAGTACTACGAAATTCCATACGGACCTCAGACTTTCCTGCAGGAATTTCTACAGCACGAAGAGTTCCAAAAGCCTTGTAGACCTTGGCTTCAGTTCCGTTTACATAAGCCTTCCAGTACGGGTGATAGTTACCCGCGACCACCATAAAGCCAGGGCGATTTGCTTCGACAGCGAACACCTGCGTATCCATCTTGGGGCTTGCAACAATCTTTGCAGAGCCTTGAATGGGGCCATTGGCAATAACACTTCCCTTGTAGTCGTTTGCTGGAGCTTCAGACAGAATTACCTTTTCGCGGTAGAAGAACTTACCAGATTCATCGGCAAATTCCGGTTCTGGCTTTGCGGCGGCTGCAACAACCGCAGCGGCAACCGCAGAATCTGCAACGGAACTATCTGCAGCGACTTCGCTAGGTTCGGCAACCCTAGCAGGAGCCTTTGGCTGCCTAATAGCACCTTCGTTCTGCAAAGTCTTAACAGCAGCCTCGTCATCCATTACAACAGCTTCGCCGTAAATATAGGCTTCGCCCATTGCAGTCGGAATCGGCATAAATGTTGTACCCTGGCGGCTGTCGAAAATAATGGCGCCAACGTTCATCAGGTCCAGGAACGGGTGCGCGGCTTCTGGATCATTGATATTCAGCAGGTAATTCGCATCTTGCTGGCCTCCGCGGAAGGCACGATAGCTAGCCAGCTCGTTGTCATGAATGCCATCTGCATTTCGCATATGGTACTGCGGGAACACGTTTCCGCTTACGGCCTTATTGCGAGAAAGCGAAAGTACGCGCGGCGTATTCAGGGAGTCGGCCCTGAAAGGAGCCTTAATGGCGGCAACAATTGCATTATTAGGCTGGATGTATTCCTGTTCAGGAACATTCTGAATAAAAGCGGCATCGATTACGAATAAGTCAAGAGCCGCAGCCACAGCAAGAACGCAAGCCTTTGCTGCCACAGAAGCCTTCCAGCGAGCAACAAACAGAGCAACAGCGATTACCACAAGCACCAGGATAAAGCCGGGAATAACCTTATTTGCAGTTGCAGTCATCACGAGTTCGTTCAGAGGCTTAAAGTAAGGAGCGGTAACAGGGTCGTTCAGCAGTTTCTGGCCGCTCATGAGCATAACTCCAAGGAAGCTGAATCCCAGGAAAACGCAAGCCTGAACACCACGATGAGTTCCAGCAAGGCCACTCTTAAAGGCATCTACAAAATTTGCTATGCTAAAAGGCTTTTTCTGATCGTCCAGACTCATTACACCAAGGCAAGCCAGGGCAAACAGGATCATTACCACCAAGCCAACAGGACCAATAAAGGTAGTCCAGGCAAAGCGGGCAATTACAGCAAGAACCAGCAATACGACGTACATCGCAGTGCCATGGAGCAGAGCTCGGCGGTCGTTGGAAGCAGCCGCAACGGATTCAGGATTTGCCGCATCAACTTTTGCGGTCAAGGCCTTTAGCACGGGGCCAGCCATCATCACCAGCAAGAGCGGCAACCAGAACAAGGCCATGCCCGGTGCGCGGAAGTTCTTGACTCCCGGCAAGACACTGTACCAAAGCTTGAACAGCGGAGAATGATCGCCCATGCCGTAACTAAGGGCGACAACAGCGCCCATACCCCAAAAGGCAGCATAACGACGCTTGCCCGGCAGGAACAGGCAAAGGAATCCAAGGAAGGTCAGCAAGGCACCCGCATTGTTGTGGTCCAGCTTAAAGGCGTTGTGGCCCCAGTAGAAAGGAGATCCGCCACCCATCTTGCGGTATTCATCCATAGAGAAGCTGACAAAGGAGCTACCTTCCAGGTCTCCGGACTTTTCGTTCTGTTCGTAGACATCGACGCCCACAAAGCCAGGCAAAAGAATTTGTGCCATTTCTTCCTGATGCAAGGACCAGCTAACTGCATGACCATAGTTAGTATGGCTATCGTCACCGCGAACAGACTGCGTGGTGGTATAAAGATAAGGAGGTATAATCTGGAAGCAGGAAAGTGCCAGGCCAAAGGCAAGACCGATGGCGGCAAGTCCTAGACGCTTTCCTCGAGTCTTAAGAGCATCGCAATGGAACGCAACTTCATAAAGGGTATAAAGGCCTGCGCCCCACAGGAACAGATAAGTCAACTGCAGGTGAGAACCGAGAATCATCCACGCCACAGAAAGAGCCAACACGATCATGTACGGGACGCTACCGTTTCGAACTACCTTGCGAATAGCCAGCAAGGCCAAGGGAGCTATGGCAAAAACCATCATCTTGCCATCGTGGCCACCATACAGATAGGTAAAGAACTCCGGAGAAAAAGCATAAAGGCCACCTAGCAAGGCACCCCACCACTTGTTTTCTGTAAGATGCCAGCCCAAAGCGAAGGCGCTCATGAAAGCCACCCACAACGTCAGTATAAACTTGAAACCCACTGCACGGACAGGATCCATCAGGAACTGCACCCACACCAGAGGGTGATAAGCGTCAGCGAACAAGGCGTCGATGGTGGGTACACCACCCAGGCGGCTATCATCCCATTCCGTAAGGATTACATCAAACGTTCTAAGAATTCGGCTGCCCATACCATTCAGCTGGTCGCTATTCAGCATCAGCTGGGTTGAGTCAAAGGCAAAACTGCGAAAAACAATAAGCAGGATTGCAAAGAAGACAGCTGATGCTGCCAGGAAAAATGCAGGTTTCTTTTCTAGAAATTTCATAGGCAGAAATTTAGTAAAGCAAAAAAGCCTCGCGTTTAAGCGAGGCTTTTCTTACAAAACAAAGACCCTATTAGTCAATGGTGTTTTCGTCGGTTGCAGTATTCTTGATAAGGCAATACACACCGAAAGCCGAAATAACACAGGCTGCGACAATGGCAGCGAGCTTGATAATCTTTCCCATAAAAACTCCTTCGAATTCTAATGTTTCTTTTTATGACCATAAAATACTAGCTTTTTCTATGAAAATCAAGTGTTCCATAAAACATTTTTTTAGTTTAATCCAGCATGTTTCGCGTCAATTTATGGTGTTTTCTTATTCTGTGCGTCCTGATGCCCTCAGCGGCATTTTGCTACGGCGTTACCTTTAAGGACTATTCCGACGCTACGGGAACAGCTTTTGACGATTCACACGAGTACATCCTGAATCCAGCCAACGACGTTTCTCTTTCATTAACAGCCATTCTTACGGCAGGCATCGGCACATACCTCTATGGCAATATGAGCTATCCTGACGAACGGAACAAGGTTCATAAAGAAGACTTGCTGCCCTGGGATAAGCCGGTGGCCGGTCGATACAGCGAAACAGCAGACTTTATGAGCGACATCGGGAGCCTATTGGCCGTAGCACCCCTAGCTATCGGAGGGTGGGCAGTTCACACAGGAAACTCCGACAAACAGGAATTTTGGACCTTTACCCTGATGTTTACGCAGGCCCTATTATTCCAAAGTGGAATAAACCTGGCGTTCAGGTCAATGGAGCTTTGGCCACGCCCCTATATTTTCGCTACCGACAAAAAAGGACAGAAAAAAGCCGAAGAAGCGAAACCCGAAGCCTATGGATCCTTCTTTTCGGGCCATGCTTCGGCTGCATTTACAGTGGCCGTTTTTACATCGGAATGGTTTGACCAAACGCACCCAAACTCAAGCGCCACAAGGATTGTACGCGCATTGGCATTTTCTTTGGCCGGGTTCGAGAGTGCCCTTAGGGTGGCTGCGGGCAAGCACTACCCCACCGATGTTATAGTGGGAGCACTTGTTGGTACGGGCATCAGCTATGGTATCCTGGAAATGCACAAAAAACGGAACCAAATGTACTCTTTATGGGTAGGCCCAGGTACCGCAGGAGTCTCTTTTAGGCTTTGAAAACTTTTTATAACAACCTACCCTATTCCGCCTAGTATATATTCCTTAGTGTAGACGCGGGGCTGCGTTTGGTAAAGCCCACAAATGTGCGTCGTTTAAGAATTAAAGGTAGGCTGTTATGCAGGGTTCTTTCTTCAAATACACCGGTCGTATCATTACGGCGTTGGCAATTTCTGCCATCTTCGCCAGTGCAAGTTTTGCAGGTCCTGCAGGTGCATCCATCAAGGGTAAAGTGGCCAAGCCTGCCGCTAGCCATATGGTCAAGAAGGCAAAGAAGATGGATTCCGCTCCGGTCACGAAGTCCGAAGAAGAAATCTTCCTGGCGGCCCTTCAGAGCAAGAATATCTCCGCCGACGGCAAAGTCCTTACCGATAAGCGCGATGGCAAGAAATACAGCGTAGAAATCCGCGGCGACAAGGCCTGGATGAAGTCCAACTTGGCATTTAGCCTGTCTACCCCTCGCCAGTGCCTTATGGAAAACGAGGAATACTGCAAAAAGTACGGACGTTTCTACAGCCATAGCGAAGCCAAGATGGCATGCCCCGCCGGCTGGCACCTGCCTAACGACGGAGAATGGCGCGACTACCAGAAAGACCAGTCCAAGCTTGACTGGAACAACCTGGGCAAGGGCGGCTGCAAGAGCTGGGATGGCTACTGCGAAGGCAACACCACCGGTCATTACTGGTCGCAATCTTCTGTTCAAAAGAACACAGGACGTTCCTGGGAATTCCGAAGTGTCGCTCATAGCATCAACCGTACCGACGAAAGTGCCAGCAAAGGTCTTTATGTTCGTTGTGTAGCCGACCTCCGCTAAGTTCTGCAAAAAATTTCTCTATCCCAAAAAAAGCCCCGGTTTTTACCGGAGCTCTTTTTTATATGTGACACCACGCAAGCAGGCTGTCGGACTACTTTAGAAGGCCATCGAGAACCAGGTCGACCATGGCGTTTGCAAAGTCTGCAGAATTTTCTTCAGCCCGAGCCTTCAGCGGAATCTTCTTTGTTTCCTTAAGGTCAAGGATCAGTCGTGCAATGCAGTACTCGTCATAACTTACGTCTCTGCTATACTTGTCGAAGTCAAAGACCTTATCGGCCTTACGGTCATCTTCAAAGTCTGCAAATGCTGCCTGACAGTCTGCCTGGTTGTAGGCATAGCGAAGGCTGAACTCGATGGGGCAAGAGCGGGTATCAAAGCTAACAGTCAATTTGCCAGAAGACTTCTTGAAATCAGACAGCTTGACAGATACCAAAGCGTCGAACATGGTCAATTCATCACAATCGCCCATGCGAATGTCAAAGGAGTCATCCTCGTCGTCGGACTCTACGCCAGACATAAACTTTCCATAGAAGCCTGTCAGTACTTCATCGGCTTCAGAAAGAGCCGGATTGCCCTTTCGGAACTGCCCAAGGAAATCCTTCACAAGGCAGGAACCCGTATAACGGAAAGCGGAATTCATCTGCGTCTTGCTGACCACATAACCATTCTGGATATTCTGAGTTTCGGCCTTAGGATCAGCCCAGAAACCTACAGGGAACGTCTTTTCGGAAATGCTGAACTTTTGAGTGGATTCCTTATCCTTAAGAGTAATGGTACCCTTGTTAGCATAAGCCTTGTAAGACAGCGTGTCCCATTCTACAGCATCGTTGGGGCCAACCAGATTGCCCAACTTACCCGTCTTGCAAACGGGCTTTATCAGCTTGAAACTGGAATCCTTGGAATTGTACTGGTAGTCAGCCATATCCACAATAATGTCAAAGGAATCCTTGAGGCTGAAGATATCGGAAACCGGTTCTTCGGCAGAACTACTGTCATCACCGCAGGCGGTAAACATGAGACCGGCACAACCTAGGGCAATGGCGGCCATGGCAAAGCGATTTTTTTTATATAACTTCATATCAAACCTTCTTATCCGTCTATCGTATATTATAATAAAAATGTCTACTTTACGAATGGAACCTGAACCTTCTGCGAAGGTTCCTGCAGGTGTAAATGGGTGTGGGTACAGCATCCACCATGAGTATGGTCGTGGGACCCCAGCACGCGGTGAGGGATTCCATGGGCAATTAGATCAACGTCGCAGCCATAAGTATCTGTAACCATCTGCTGTGTCAAACCCGAGCCTTCGTGGTAGTGAACACTTCGGTTGACACAAACAATGCTTTTTACCTTATGAGACAAAGTCATCAGGTCATGAGTAACGACGACAATTGTCATTTTCTGGCTAAGTTCTTCTAGCAGGTTGTAAAGGTTTTCTTGGCCGGCGGCATCGATATTGTTGCTGGGTTCATCAAGAAACAGAATTCTGGGATTACATACAAGAGAACGAGCTATGAGAACCCGCTGGCGTTCTCCGCCGCTCAGTTCCCCTAGACGACGATGGAGGAACCCTTCCAGATGAACTTTTGAAAGGGCTGAAGAAACCTCTTGTGAATTTACCTTTAAGCCAATTCTACCAAGGGCTACGCACTCGCCCACCGTTATGGGGAACTCCACATTGCGGTTCGTATTCTGGGGAACGTAACCCACTGCAATTTTCTTAGACGGAACCTTTTCGCCAAAGAGTTTAACCTCTCCTTCGGCAGGCTTCAGAAGGCCTACAATCAGCTTCATCAAGGTAGACTTGCCACCGCCATTGGGTCCAATAATCGCAACAAAGTCATGTTCTTCAATTTCAAGATTAACGTTTTCGAGAACCTTGGACTTTCCATAGGCGAAAGACAGATTTTTGATTTCAATGGCGTTCATGTTTGCAGCCTATTACTTTTGTGCAGCGATTGCAGACAGAAGTTTTCTGATGTTGCCTTCATAATCATAAGACAGGGGATCCGTATCCAAAATGCTAGCCTGCAATTCCTTAGCGAGGGTTGCGGCAGCACGCCTGCTAAACTGAGGCTGAACAAAAACGATATGGACATTGTTGGACTTGCCCGTCTTTACCAAATTTGCAAGATCACGAGGTTTTGGCTCCTTGCCGTCGACTTCAACAGTCAGCTGCCTCATGCCATAATCCCGGGCGAAATAGCCATAAGCCGGATGAAAGACAATAAAGGAACGTCCGTTTGCAGGAAGTTTATCGATGGACTGACGCAGTTCCATATCCAGATTCCCTAGGCGAGACTTCAGATCGTCAGTTCTCTTGCGGTAAAGGTCCCTGTGGGCGGCATCTAACGACATAAGTGCCTGGCAGACATTTTCTGCAATCAGCATCATCTGGACGGGAGACGTCCACAGATGGGGATCCATTTCTTCATCCCCGTCGTGGTGAGCATCGTGGTGTACCTCACCCTCGTGATGATGTTCATCTTCTTCCAGCCAGGTGATGCCTTGTGCTAGGGATATAACGTTAACGTTCTTATTGACACCCTTGAAACGAGGCAGCCAGGCGGCATCCATGCCGGATCCGTCACTGAAGTAAACGGTAGCCTTGGCAAATTCCCTGAGGGAAGCTGGTTTGGGTTCAAATGTATGCGGGTCAGCGCCAGGAGGAAGCATGGCAACCACCTGGACTTCGTTACCGCCGATTTCCTTAACCACATTGGAATAAGGCTGCAGAGAAACCGCAACCGTCAGGTTGGCCGAAAACACGGGAATCGCAAGAACAAACGACAGCAGAAGAAATGCGAATTTCATCATTCGTAATTCGAAATTCATAATTGCTTAAATTCTTCCTTCAAAAAAGCCGTCGAAGTCAATGTCGCTGACCATGTCCACCACGATTTCGGGTTTTACATCAAGTCTATCAAGGTCCGCCATCTTGGTTTCGCCACAGAGAGGCAGAACAAAACGACAGCCACTACGTTTGGCCAGCTCAAAGTCCGTATAAAGGCGGTCACCAACAAACAGGATTTCTTCGGGTTCGTATTTCTTTAGAAGATCCGATAGCATTGCCGGATTGGGTTTTCCAAAACTGCGTTCCGGTTCTACACCGTAGGCGGTTTTCAACAAGGCCATGAAGCTTCCAATATCGGGAACGGGACCGTTGGCATCGGGGCAGACAAAATCCGTATGGGTTACCCAGAAAGGAATTTTACGCTGAACGCGGAAAGACAATTCGCAAAGTTCCCTATAGTCAAAGCTATTGTGATAGGCTACCAGGACCAGTTCCGTATCGGCAACGCTGGGGTGCAAGTTCAAGGTGGGATCCTGAGCGGCAAACCATTCTGTAACTTCGGGATTTGCGAAAAAGAACACATTCTTGATGCCTTCTTCGTGAATGGCATTCAAAGAAAGGTACAAGGCCGAAATAATAGCATCATCCCGAAGAGGCAAGCCCATAACCTTCAGGCGATTTTCATAAAAGACCGGAGACTTGCTTGTATTATTGCTCAGGTAATAGACCGGAACATGCTTAGCCACATTGTTTACAGTCTTTACCGCCTTGGGGTAAGGGCGTCCACTCAGGTACAGAGTTCCATCTAGATCAAATACAACAGCTTTTACCGGCTTACGAGTCATGTACCAAATATAAAAAAGAGACTAGAGACTAGGATCTAGAGACTAGGGGATGGTGGGTCAGACAGTCCTCTTTTTCAAATTTTCAGTTTCAAATCTCTAATTTATAATCCCTAATTTCTAATTTCTAGTTTCTAATCTCTAAGTTCAAGTTTCTATCTTGCGGTCTATGAAAACTCCTGATAGTCGTTTTTATTGCCCGCTGATTTCTTGCGGAACCATCGTTCTTGACGAGAACGAGAGCACCCATGCGGTTCGTGTGTGTCGTGCAGCCGTAGGTGACGTACTGCAGCTTTCCGATGGGCTGGGACACTTCGCCGACGCAGTCATAGTGACTGCCGACGCCAAAGCCTGCGTCGTTCAAGTAGACAATGTCGAAATCGCAGCCCAGGAAAAGCCCAAGGTTTCCCTCGGTATAGCATGCCTTAAGGACGATGCCCTAGAAGAAGTTGTCTTTCACGCTGCGCAGACAGAGATTGACAGCATCGTTTTTCTCAGGACAGACTATTCCCAGGAGCCAAAGAATTCAGACCTAAAGAAAACGGTACGTCGTGCAGAGCTAAAGAGCCTGGTTAGCCTGAAGCAATCCAAGAAGCCCTGGCTTACAAAAATTGAAGGCCCTGTTGAATTTAAGGAATGGCTGAAGAACTATAAAGGGGATCTTGTCCTTTGCGACATGGATGGCGAACAGGCTCCAGTCCCAGAAAAGCTCGCCACACCAACCACACTGCTTGTTGGCCCCGAAGGAGGCTTTTCTCCTGCAGAAATTCAGGCCATCAAGGATTTCAAGAACGGATCCGTTCACCTTATGAAGCTCGGCCCCACCCGACTGCGCGCAAGAACGGCGGCAATTGTCGCCCTAGGAAAAATCGTTTGCTAGAAACCCTTAAATTTTATTTATCTTGTCGAAGTGGACGTGCTTGACGGCACTTCCCTTGAGGTTCTATGGCTTATTACTACTTGATCGCCGCATTGGTTCTTTCTGTCGTGAACATTGCCATCCTGATGGCGATGAACACCAAGCGGCACTTTCCCTACTACACAACCATGTTCCATGTCATGGGATTCGGAATTGCAGGGCACCTGTTTCTTGCGCTCTCTACGACTGAGGCTGAAGCCATTCTCGCCAACAAAATTGCCTATACCAGCGCAGCTTTTGTACCAATGCTATTTTTTCTGGGTGAACTGACCCTGTGCAATATAAAGGTTTCACGAAAGCTACACACCACGTTATTTATTATAAGCTGTATTGTTCTTGGATTCGCCCTGACTGTAGGTCAAAGCGACATATTCTACAAAAACTTTACCTTGGTCAACAACTTTGGCGTAACTGACTACGTTGCCGAATATGGTCCCGCCCACATTCTTTACAATCTGATGCTAGTTTCCTACCTGTTGTCAGGTCTGGTCATTTTTGTAATTTCGCTTTATAAGAGAAAGAATATCTCCTACAAGAACCTTCTTAGCCTAGCCATTCTTGGGGCAATCACGGTTTGTTCTTTCTTCGTCATGCGTGCCTTGAGTTGCGACATGCTCATGACACCCGCCATGTACCTTCTGCTTCAGTACACCCTACTTATTGTTATCCACCGTATCGGCAAGTACGACATTCAAAGCACCATTCAGGACACCCTGGAATTCCAGAATGAAAACGCCTACGTGTCTTTTGCTGAAGACTTGAGCTATATCGGCTGTAACGACATCGCCCTTCATTACTTCCCTGTTCTTAAGCAGCTGCGTGTTGATACCAAGGTTCAGGAAAGTGATGAACTCGGAAAAATTCTACTGGATCAAATCAGCAAGTTCAACCCCAATGAATTTTCATATACCACATCTTTCCAGTACGGGAAGATGCATTATAAAAGCACCCTAAAGAACCTGCTTCATGGTAACAAGGTGTGCGGCTACATGTTCCGCATCGAGGACGACACCAAGATGCAGCGTTATATCAAGCTGTTGGACAACTACAACAACAGCCTGGTAACCGACGTGCAGAACAGGGACAGCCATATTCAGGCTATCCAGGAACAAATGATTCTTGGCATGGCCAACATGGTCGAAAGTCGCGACAACAGTACCGGCGGACACATTAGGCGCACCAGCGAAGCCGTCAAGATCTTTGTAAACGAAATGCGCAAGGATGACGCCTACAGGCCCATGAACTCATTCTTTAGCGCCGTGGCAAAAGCAGCCCCCATGCACGATCTCGGAAAGATTGCAGTAGGCGATGCCGTACTCCGTAAGCCGGGCAAGTTTACCGACGAAGAATTTGACATTATGAAGACTCACGCAGAAAAGGGAGCCGCCATTGCAGAAAACCTGCTCAAGTACGTTGAGTCCGAGCAACTGGTTACCATTGCAAAAAACATGGCCCATTACCACCACGAACGCTTCGACGGGACAGGCTACCCTAACCATCTCAAGGGTTCTGACATTCCGCTAGAAGCAAGAATCATGGCGATTGCGGACACTTATGACGCATTGGTCACCCGCCGCAGCTACAAAGAAAAGATGTCTTACGCAAAAGCCTACGAAGTTATCATCAACGCGATGGGAACCCAGTTCGACCCGCAGTTAAAGAAATACTTTATCAACTGCCACAGAGAACTGCAAGCATACTACGACAGCTGCAAGGAATAAGCCTGAAACCGCCTGCAGCTAAATTGTAAATTACGAAGTACGACGTACAAAATAGAATGGACAAAAAAAGGCTCGGCAATGCCGAGCCCTTCTCGTAATTCATAATTTATAAATCATAATTGTAATAAACGATTCAACGAATCGTTTATTACAGGGTAACCTTCACCTTTTCGCGCATAGCCATGACGGTAGCCTTGGCTTCTTCTACGGTGTCGCGGCGAGCAAGCAACACACCCATGCGGCGGTGGCCCTTCAGTTCAGGCTTACCGAACAGGCGGAGACCAGTATCGGGTTCTGCAAGGACTTCTTCAAGACCGCTGAACTTTACCTGGGTGGAATTGCCATCGCAGACAATTGCCTTGGATGCACTGGGGCCATGGAAAGCAATGTTGGGAATGGGCAGGCCGAGGATTGCGCGGGCGTGGAGGGCAAATTCGGATAGATCCTGGGAAATGAGAGTCACCATGCCGGTGTCGTGAGGTCTGGGGCTCACTTCGCTGAACAGGACTTCGTCCTTGCAAACGAACAGTTCCACACCGAAGATGCCGCGACCGCCAAGAGCGTCGGTCACCTTCTTGGCAATGACCTTGGCCTGTTCCAGAAGTTCAGGCTTCATGGGCTGGGGCTGCCAGGATTCCTGATAGTCGCCGCCCACCTGATGATGTCCGATGGGTTCCAGGAATGCAGTACCTGCAACGTGACGGACGGTGAGGAAAGTAATTTCGTAGTCAAAGGGAACGAAGCCTTCGATGATCACGCGGCTAGCCTTACCGGTGCGGCCTTCGTTCTGGGAAATGTTCCAGGAATTTTCGATGTCGGCCTCGGTCTTGATGACGCTCTGGCCGTGGCCGGAGGAGCTCATCACGGGCTTGATGACGCAAGGAATACCGATTTCCTTGACCGCAGCCTTGAAATCCTCAAAGTTGTCTGCAAACCTGTAGGGACTGGTCTTGATGCCCAGTTCTTCTGCAGCCAGGCGACGGATACCTTCGCGGTTCATGGTCAACTTGGTAGCCTTTGCAGTCGGAATGACGTTATAGCCTTCGGATTCCATCTGGACCAGAGTATCGGTAGCAATAGCTTCCACTTCGGGAACGATGTAGTCGGGCTTTTCAAGTTCGATAACGCGGCGGAGTTCTGCACCGTCCAGCATGTTGATCACATGGGAACGGTGAGCCACCTGCATGCCAGGAGCATTGGCGTAACGGTCTACGGCTACAACTTCGACACCGAGACGCATCATTTCGATAATTACTTCCTTACCCAGTTCACCTGCACCGCAGAAGAGAACCTTGGTTGCACTTGAGCTAAGCGGGGTACCAATTTCAGCCATAAAAAACTCCTGTTAAAGGCCCTATAAAGATAGATAATAATGATGGATGGGCCAAGTACGAATTACGAATTATTAAGTACGAGAGCTAAAATCGCGGCTTCGCCGCCTTACTTATTCTCATAATTCATACTTCATAATTCATAATTAGAATCTGTAGTCCACGGGGTTGAAGATGAACTTCACTCCGGCACGGATCCAGCCACTGGCACCATCGTCACCGACTTCATGGGCCAGATTTTCATAAATACGGAATCCGCCTCCAAGATAAAAGCCAAACCAGTCGTTGTACTGCATAGAGTATAACGCATCAAATAAGTACTGAGCTTCGACATGGCTAGAAGGAGCGTACTCATCGCGAATGGCCTCGTCATAGTCGGTATAAAGTTCGTTATCGCCCTGCTGTAGCCAGGCCAAGGTTGCCTTTACAGAATGGCGTCCATATTTCCAGGACAGATCCAGCCACATGTCAAGAGCGTCGGAACCTCGGCGGTATCCAATGGGATAATCTACAAAGAACATATCTGCAAAATCGGGATCATCCTGGTCGCGATAGTTGCTGCGATAAAGTCGACGGCTGGAGTATTCCAGCAAAGGCAGACGACCATTGTTGTGAAGCGGGTCCGTACGAACCACATCAAAACGGAAGAAGAAATCTCCATAACGACGAGTAGGAATTTCCTGAGAATAGCCAACCAGGTAGCTGAGCATACTGCGGTTCGTCCCCTTATCGCTATCCTCTCCCACCGGGCTATTGATATCTTCCATATTTAGCTGGCCATAGAACCGAGCCCCCGAGATAGGCTTCAAGCCCAGTTCAGCAGTGGTAACTGCCTTGGTGTACCCCCCAGCAAAGTTATTGTGAAGGAACATAAACGGGTTCATGGAACGAAATTCCAGATCCTTTCCGCCCACCATGCTTTCTTCGATAATGGAAACCCAGAAATGTTTCATTTCTACGCCAATACGATGATATACCAAATTCTTGACATTTTCATCGTAGATACGGTCACGCTGATTTGCAGCCTGCTTTCCTTTTTCGGGACATTTTTGTTCCGCAGCTTCGGAACCTTCTGGCGGACAGCCTGTTTCTGGATCAATGACATCGTTAAAGAGCCAGGCATTCAAGGAACTCACCATAAAGGCATAACGGAAAATTCCCGGTTCAAACTTCCACAACAAGCCATCATGATAAGGAGTGCCGCCAATGGTCAAATCATTGGGAGAAACCTTCAAATCCACGGGATCGAAACGGCCTACCTGTACGTAACCCACTGGATTCTGCCACAAGGCGTAGCCATTAATGGGCACCGCAATATCGAGCTCGCTAGGTTTATAGGTAAAGTTGGTTTTTAAATCCGAATCGTACCAAGCTTCTATATCCTTACGAAGCGGAGCCTCCATTAAAAAATGGAAATTCTTGTAACCAGCACGAAAGCTGATCATAAAAAACGGATCCAAATGGTCTTCGTAGCTTCGACCCGTTTCTAGAGGTATCCTAAGTCCCCTCCAGTTGCCACCATAACGTTCTACGGTATCCACGGCAAAAACAGGATCCGTAGGGCCACCGTTCAGCCCGAAATTAAAATCAGTTCCAATTTGCACATATCCCTTATACGAACTGTCGGCAGACCATTGGGGGATATCAGCAGCATTCATGCCTGCAAAAGAAACTGCAGACAATAAACCGAGAGATGCAAATACGTTACGGAGTTTCATAATGGTAAATGTATAAATAATCTGGACACTTCAAAATACAAAGAATCGCCCAGGCAGGGAGACCCAGGCGATTCCTTGTGTTGTGTGAACGTGCACTCGCACGTTCTGTGTGTGTGTGTGTTTCGTTTGGCAGGCAACATTCAGCATAGCCTGTTGCAAGGATCTGCAACAGATTCAAATACAGGTTGCTTGCCTAATGGCTTTTCACGAGAAAAAGCTTTTAGTGCAGACTAAAAGTTCTCCAGATCGGAACCCATACGGAGATAGGCCGGCATATTGTAGTCCACACCTTCAGTCTTCATTGCGCTTTCTGCGGGTTCCTGACGGAGCACGGTGCGAGTTGTTACTGCAGGTTCAGACTTCATGGTTTCCTGCTGACGCTGGAATGCAGGAACAGAATATGCACTGGTAATGCTAGAAGCAAAGCCGCGGCCACCATTGTATTCGTCTTCGTCGGACACAGCGGCGATTTCTGCGGTTTCGCTCTTGCCAGCAACAGTTTCTTCAGCAGTTGCAGTTGCATCGAAGCCTTCTTCGCCGTAACGGCTTGCGCCGACTGCGGGGAACATCTGAGAATCAGAAAGCTGCGGAGTTGTCAGGACAGCTTCAGCAGGAGCAACATTTACAGCAGCAGGCTGACGCACAAACATTTCGGGCTGAGCAGCGGGAGCAACAGCAGGTGCGGGCTGCTGCTGAGTCATGCCTGCCATAGCCAGGAAGTTTGTGGTAGGACGCGGAGTAGGACGAGCAGGCTGAGCAGGAGCAACAGAGGGCTGCTGCTGTGCAGGCTGAACTACGGGAGCTGCAGGCTGAACATACTGCTGCTGCATTCCTGCAAACGGGTTAGAAAAAACCTGAGTCGGACGTGCCACGGGAGCGACAGGAGCCACTTCCTGAACACCGCAACCAGTAGCAATGATGGTAATAGAAACCTTATCACCCAGTTCCGGAACAGTGATGTCGCCGATGATGATGTTCGGATCACCTTCTTCGCCCACCTTTTCATAGATGTGTTCCATAGCTTCGCTATGTTCCAGAAGGGAATAGTTTTCGCCATGAGCAACATTGATCAGGACGCCAGTAGCACCTTCGATGCTAATGTCTTCCAGAAGCGGAGATGCGAGAGCCAGGTCTGCAGCGGCAATACCGCGCTTTTCGCCCTGAGCGCAGCCGGTACCCATAAGGGCGCTGCCGCCATCCTGCATTACCTTGCGAATATCAGCAAAGTCAACATGAACAAGACCATGGTGGAACATGATGCCGCAAATGCTCTGGACGGCATTGCCCAGGATTTCGTCGGCCATCTTGAAGGCTTCATCCATGGTGGCCTTCTGGTTAGAAGTCTGGAGCATTGCCAGGAGTTTCTTGTTTTCGACAACAATGATGGTGTCTACTGCAGCACGGAGTTCTGCAATACCCTTCTGAGCAACGCGAGCACGAGCATTACCTTCGAAACGGAACGGCTTAGTCACAACACCAACAGTCAGAATGCCCATTTCGCGAGCCACAGCGGCAACAACCGGAGCTGCGCCGGTACCAGTACCACCGCCCATACCTGCGGTAACAAAGACCATGTCGGCACCCTTCATGGATTCCTTCAGTTCTTCGATATTTTCTTCGACAGCCTTGCGACCCTTTTCCGGATCCATACCTGCACCCAGATTCTTGGTGGACTTTTCACCAATGAGAATCTTGTGATCAGCCAGGCTCAAGTCCAAAGCCATGGAGTCAGTATTGACGGCATAATACTCAACGCCTTCAATATTCATCTGCTTCATGCGGTTGACAGTGTTTCCACCGGCACCACCTACGCCGAATACCTTGACTTTTGCGTTGCGGTTGGAGAGCTCTTCGCCCATAATGCGGGACTGAGCCTCAAAGTACATTTCATTTGCTTCACTCATGATTAATCTCCCTGATTTTGAGTGTTTTGGTTTAGGTTTAGAAATACTTTTTCAAGAAGCCGAAAAACTTCTTTGCGTAATCGCCTACAGGCACCTTGATATGAGCGCCTGTATCGCCCTTTCGCTTACTGTCTTGCAACTGCTTGTTTGCATAGTGCAAAAGACCAACGCCGGTTGCATAGGAAGGTTTCTGGAAGGCATCCTGAATACCGGTCATGCCCTTGGGGTGACCAATACGGACTGGCTTACCAAATGCCTTGGCGGCAACATTTTCGATGCCATCCAATTCGCAGCAACCACCGGTAAGCACGATGCCGCCATTAATAAGAGAATCCAACTGCTGCTTCTGCAAATCCTTTGCAAGCAACTGGAAAATTTCACTAACGCGAGCCGTAATCACTCGAGCAAGCAGCTTTCGAGAACAAGGTTCATCTTCACGGCCACCAACTGCGGGAACCGGGAAAGTTTCGTCTTCAATCAAGTTGCTAATGACACATGTGCCATACTTCTTCTTGATTTCTTCTGCCTTAGACAGAGAAATGGGAACATTCAGGCACTTACTGATGTCGCTGGTAATCACATTGCCTGCAAGATCCAAGGAATTGGTGTAGCGTACGGAATCCTTCAGGAACACCGCAATATCAGCAGAACCTGCACCAAGATCCACAAGAGCAACGCCGAGTTCGCGTTCGTCATCGGTAAGAACGGCGCATGCGGCAGCAAGAGGTTCCAGTACGAAACCCGACACGTTAAGGCCTGCGCGATTGATGCACTTGGTCAAATTCTGCAGGGCATTCTGGCGAGAGGTCACCAGCTGCACATCCACTTCGAGGCGTCGGCCGGTACGGCCCTTGGGATTGCGGATACCCTTTTCGTCATCCAGAGTATATTCGCCCGGGAAAGCATGAATCAGGCTACCTGCGCCATTGGGAAGCGTACTTGCCTGCTTCTTTACGTTTTCAATGTCAATGTCGCGGACTTCACCGGTGGGAAGAGTGATAATGCCCTTGTAGCTGAAGGACAGCACATGCTTTCCTGCAATGCCAACATATACATCACGAACATCTACACCCGTAGAACGTTCCAGCTGCTGAACAGCCTGTTGCAGAGTATCTACAACAAGATCATATTCATCGGCATTTGCCAGCGGAAAATCACCGCATTCAACGACTCGAACAGAATCGCCTTCAGAAATGCCAACAAACAGATTCACCTTGGAGGCCCCAATATCGAGACCGAAGATGTAATCTTCCTTCTTCACTGTTTGCTTATTATCATCCATTGACACACCTCTTGTCATAATTTCTTACATAAGCGAAGCCATGAAATCTCATATCCACAACTCCTGCGCAGCGTACATCCTTGCTGAATCCGTTTTCTAGGGATTCATACAACACAAACAAATCCTTTGACCAGCCTGAAGTCGGGAACAACGTACTGAACCCAACATCCTTGAAGAAAACTTCAATACCCTTATCTTCTTCGGACCATGAAATTTGAGACACCTTTTCGTACAAGCGACTGTCTACACTTTTCATTGTCTCTAAGAACCCCGCAATCTGTTTTACATGATCTAGGGAAGACGTTTCAAGAACAGGAAGCCTCATTGCTGTAGCCACAGAAAACGGGAGCGCAACGCCTCTTTCTGAATAAATGATTGCCTTTCCTCCATCCAGCACAGAAAGCATCGGCGACGCCTCCTGCAGCTTGATATATAAGGAAGACGGGAATTTCTTTTCTACAGACACCGCGTGAATCAGCGGCAACTGAGAAAGAGCTTCTGCTACAGAATCTGCATCCAGTTCGGACATGAGCATGCCGGTCTCAATCTGAGCGTTCTGCATCACGTCTTCCCAAGAGAGCATTCGATTTCCATCAATTTCCACATACTGCAAGTGACGCAGTTCCAGCGGGTTAAAGCGCTGCAAGTAGAAGCGCTGATTCCATACAACAGCAGACACGACAATCAGCAAGGCAAACAGAATCCAGCCACGACGCTTAAACCAGCGGATAACATTGGCAACACCAGTTTTCATTCTCTGGTTACGCGCATCCTTCTGTTTGCGTTCGTTAAAGCCGATTCTGCGGCCAGACCATGTCGTTTTATCAGCAGCCAATCGTTACTCCTACAGACATTCCTTCAAAATGGTTTCACCCAGCTTATAGATACTGCCAGCACCCATCAAGACAACCACATCGCCATCGCGCAATTCCTTCTTCAAAATCGGAAGCAGATTCATCTGGTCGCCAATAAAGCGGGCATCACGATGACCACGGGCAGTTGCACTATCAGAAACAAGAGCGCCGGTCACCCCTTCGATGGGGCGTTCGCGGGCAGGGTAAATATCGGTGGCAAGCAGAACATCGCAATTGGCAAAAGCGGAGCCGAATGCTTCGTGCTGGTCGCGGGTTCGGGTAAAGAGATGCGGCTGGAAAGCAACGATAATACGCTTGTCCGGGAACGCATCACGGAATCCCAACAGAGTTGCAGTTGCTTCGGTAGGATGATGGGCATAATCATCAAAGACCATCACGCCATTCTTTTCACCAATAAATTCAAAGCGACGCTTTACACCACCAAAGGCAGCAACGGCCTTACGAGCAATATCAGCATCAATGCCTTCTTCAATAGCCAGGGCAACTGCAGCAGTGGCATTCAACACGTTATGACGGCCTGGAATCTGCAAACGGAATTCACCCAGGCTCTTGCCGTCATTCAGGATTTCAAATACCGGAAATCCCTTTTCAAATCGAAGATTGTCAACGCGATATTTTGCCTGACGGGTAAAACCGTAGGTAATCACGGGCTTTTTCAAGCGAGCAAGAATCTGCTGAGCATTGGGATCATCCAGGCACAAGATAATCTGGCCATAGAACGGAATCTTATTTGCAAACTGAACAAAGGCATCCTTGATGTCTTCGATATCCTTATACGTATCCAGATGGTCTGCATCAATATTGGTAATGATGGCAGAAGATGGCATCATAGAAAGGAAGCTTCGGTCGAATTCGTCTGATTCGGCAATGAGGTAATTGCCCTTGCCCACCTTGGCACCACTGCCATGACCCTTTACTACACCACCCACGATGATGGTGGGATCAAGTCCGGCTTCTTCCCAAATCTGGCCAACAATAGAAGTGGTGGTAGTCTTGCCGTGAGTACCGGCAATAGACAGCGTATACTTCATACGCATCAGTTCACCAAGCATTTCTGCACGCTTGATTACGGGAATGCGACGATTACGAGCTTCAACCAGTTCCGGATTGTCATGAGGAACTGCAGAAGAATAGACAACCAGATCGGCGTCTTCTACATTCTTGGCATCGTGCTTGGGATCCACGCGGATACCAAGATTTCTCAGGTAATCCACGACTGCACTTTCACTCATGTCGGAGCCGCTGACTTCGAAGCCATTGGCGTGAAGAACCTCTGCAATACCGGACATGCCTGCACCGCCGATACCGACAAAGTGAAGGCGACGTACGCGTTTGCAATCATTAATCTGCATTATGCATTCTCCTTTTCCAGGATAATCTTTGCAATCTTGTCGGCAGCATCGGGCATGCCAAGGGTCTTTGCTGCGGCGGCCATATTGGCCAGGCGAGCATCGTCAGCCAAAAGCATTTCCACCTTTTCCCATAGGTGATTTTCTTCGGCGTCCAATTCAACCAGGGCGGCGCCAGCCTTTTCTACCACGCGGGCATTATGCTCCTGATGATTAGCGGTAGCATGAGGGAACGGCAACAGAATAGAAGGTTTACCGAAAGCCAAAATTTCGGCAAGAGCAGAAGCTCCCGCACGACTGATGATTACATCAGCATACTTCATATAGGCGTAAATGCCATCCAGGAAGCCACGAACAGCAACGTTGGGCATATTTCCAAGACGATCGTTGATAGAGGCTACATTCTTTACGCCAACCTGCCAGACAACAGAAACATCTTCGCGAGCCGTGATGGCCTTAATGCTTTCTTCAATCTTATTGTTGATACCAACTGCACCCTGGGAGCCACCAACAATAAATACGGCCTTCTTGCCTTCTGCAAACTCAGCAGGACGAGCCAAGGAATCTTCTGTCGGAAGTTCACGAACCGGGTTGCCAAAGACCATGCACTTTTCTGCAGGGAATCCCTTTGCAGCATCTTCGGAAGTTACAAAGATGGTCTTTGCATAGCGAGAGCCAACCTTATTGGCAACTCCGGCAACAGCATTCTGTTCCTGCAAATAAACGGGAATACCCATGGAGCCTGCGGCAAGAACAATAGGAAGAGAAACATATCCGCCGGTAGCCACGACAACATCGGGCTTAACCTTCTTAACAACGCTCTTAGCACGAACCAGAGCCTTAGTCAAGTTGAAGGGCAAGGCAAGGTTCTTAAGGAACGGGCCACGGTGCAGGGGCACAGCAGAAATGTATTCATAGGGCCAATTCTTGGCCACCAAACGTTCTTCCATGGAGTCTTTACGGCCGGCAAAAGTAATGTCGGTGACACCCATCTTCTTTAAGCTATCTGCAATGGCTACGGCCGGGAATATATGACCACCGGTACCGCCACATACGAAAAGAAACTTTTTCATACGCCACTCCTTGTAAATTCAAAATTTCTAAATGCACTGCTACTCAGCGAAGATCCGCTGGTGTAAGGTTCCTTGATGTTTCTGCCCGACGTGGGGCGCGAAATATTCAGCAGAATCCCAACCGCCACAGAGGTATACAGCAAGTTGGTTCCGCCAAAGCTAAAGAAAGGCAACGGTTGGCCGGTCATGGGAAAAAGCCCCACACAAACGCAAACGTGAACAACAAAGTTAAAGAACAAGGAAAGGGTCAATCCCAATGCCAAGTACTTGCCAAATCTGGTGGAAGAGTTCCTAGCGATCTTGAAGCCCTGTGCAAACAATATGGCAAACAAGAGAAGAATCGCAAAGGTTCCAACAAAGCCGAACTCTTCACCAATTACAGCGTACACAACGTCCTTATGAGCCTCGGGCAAATAACCCAGCTTCTGAACGCCCTGTCCAAAACCAGTACCAAAGAAACCACCATTGCCAAGGGCCTGCAAGGCATGATCCCCCTGCCAATTAGATGCAGTCATCTCGCCCTCGTCGGCAAAGAACGCCAGAATTCGAGCTCGAGAATGAGTCGAAGTCATCAAGCGTATTGCTGCCAGCGGGAGCGCTGCGAGGCCAATATAACCCAGATACTTCGCATTCACACCTGCAGTCAACATGACGCACACTACAATAGCGGTTACCATGATAAGCATAGAGTAGTTGGGTTGCAGCACAAGAATCAAGGCACACAGTGCGTAGGGAATGCCAGGCTGAATCAGAGTACAGGCAACACTCTTGATGTTATCGCCTGCTTCAGACAGCTTTGCACTGATCCAGACGATCAATCCCAGCTTCATAAATTCCGAAGGCTGAATACCCAAAATCCAGCGATTAGCACCTTTTACGCCACCACCCTTAACCAGAGCTACTGCAGACAAGACAAAGAATGCAATAAACGCAAGACGACCCAGCCACTTCCAATGACCGTAATCACCCCAGCGACCAAGAGCAAGCATCAAAACCACACCGCCAACAGCCTTAGGCAAATGCTTCATCATATAGAACTCTGCCGCAAGGCCCTTGCCCTGTGCGTAAGGAGCGGATGCGGAATACACCACAGCCACGCCAAAGCACACAAGCAACAAGACTACTATAAGTAGTAGCTTGTTCATGCCCGTATTTTGAACAGAATTTTCCATCGTCGCCAGTTACCTGATTAAGCCTTTACCTTGGCAAGTTTCAACATTGCATCAACAACCTGTTCCATATGCATGCCGCGAGAGCCCTTTACCAGCAGCACATCACCTTCAGCAACAACGTCAGTCAGCTTTTCAATCAAAGCCTGAACATTATCAAAGTGATATGCAGACTTCATGCCCTTGGACTTTGCGCCCTTTACATAAAGCTTTGCCTTTTCGCCAACCGTCAGCAGCATGTCAAAGTTCATTTCGGGAACCATGGCGCCCATTTCCAGGTGAAGGGCATCGGTCTTATCGCCCAATTCCAGCATATCGCCAAGAATGGCAATGCGACGGTTCACCTTCATGTTGCCGATAGTCTGAAGAGCCATCTTGGTAGAAGAAGGATTTGCGTTGTAGCAGTCAGAAACAATCTTGAAACCGTTAGCCACCTTCAGTTCCATTCGCATATTGGTAGAATGGAAGTTGGCCAGAGCCTTGGCAATATCGGTCTTGGGAATCTTGAAGGCCTCGCCAATTGCGATAGCGGCAAGTGCGTTATAGACATTATGCATGCCCGGAACAGAAAGTTCGAACTTGGTACGGCCAATGTAGAAGCTAGCGCAGTTGTTTTCGTTGTAGAACAGTTTTTCTGGCTTGTAGATTCCGCGCTTGAGACCGAAGGTAACCACCTTGTAGCTGGTATTGGAGCGAAGCTTGCAAAGGCGTTCATCATCAGCATTCACAATGAGAAGGCCGCCCTTCTTGAGGCCAGCGGTAATGGTACGCTTCTCAGCAAAAACACCATCATAATCCTTCAGCTTTTCCAAGTGACTAGCACCGATATTGGTAATTACAGCAACATCCGGTTCAGTAGCCAGGGACAGGGGGCGAATTTCATCGGGACCGCTGGTGCCCATTTCGATTACAGCAGCTTCGTGGGAGTGCTTCAGCTGGAACAAAGTCATGGGTACGCCGATATGGTTGTTAAAGTTACCGGCGGTAGCATGGGTATTGTACTTCATAGAAAGCACAGCCTTTGTCATTTCCTTGGTAGTGGTCTTGCCATTAGATCCGGTAATGGCCACTTTCTTCACCTTGAAACCCTTCTGATAGCCCTTGGCCAGTTTCAGCAAGGCCTTAGTAGTATCATCCACAGGGGCATACATGGTGAAATTTTCAATACCAACAGCATCCTGGTTCACAACACTCATCAGAGCTCCATTCTTTTCCATTTGCATTACAAACTGGTGGGCATCAAAGCGAGCGCCCTTAATCGGCCAAAACACAACACCCTTAGCAGGCTCACGAGAATCCATGCAAAGATTCACCTTGCGATTCTGAGTACGTGCGTTAACACCGAAAGCCTGAGTTTCCAGGATTTCGAGCATTTCCTTGATTTTCAAATCCAGCTTATACATTTTCCATCGCCTTCACCACTTCCTCGTGGTCGTCAAAATGATGTTTGGTCTTGCCAATAATCTGGTAGTCTTCGTGTCCCTTGCCAGCAACCACCAGCCAGTCGCCATCCTTCAGTTCTGCGCAGGCGCGCCTGATGGCTTCATCACGAAGTTCTACAACTTCAAACTTTTCTGTCTTCATACCTGCTCGAACATCATTAATGATATCCGCAGGATTTTCTGTACGGGGATTGTCAGAAGTAAGCCAAGCCTTGTCAGAAAGGCGTTCTGCAATCTCGCCCATAATGGGACGCTTGGTCTTGTCGCGATCGCCACCGCACCCGAAAACGCAAGAAAGCTTGCCACGACACAGACTACGAGCTGTCATCAGGATGCGTTCAAGGGCATCGGGTGTATGAGCGTAATCCACAATCACGTGAACGCCATTCTTGTTCCAGACCTTTTCAAAACGGCCCGGTACGCGAACTTCAGCGAGAGCCTTATCCATAGCATCCTTGGAGATTCCTACGGCATTTGCCCAGGAAAGCACCAGCATCACATTATCCACATTGAAATCACCGCAAAGAGCGGTTTCAAAATGAGTGTTACCCGCAAAACCAGCCAAGTCAAACTTTAGGCCGTCTTCTGTATTTTCTACAGTTCCTGCAGGCTTAACATCGGCGTCAGCAGAACCCAGGCGAGAAACGCCAACAGACTTCTTGCCCATAGCCTTCAATTCGGAATACAGCTTTTCGCCGTGAGCATCATCCACATTAATGACAGCAACACCATCATCAGCCAGATACTTGGTAAACAGCAGCTTCTTTGCATCGAAGTAGGCGTCCATGGTCTTGTGGTAATCCAGATGGTCCTGAGTCAGATTGCTGAACAGGCCACTACGATAGCGGACACCAGCGACACGACCCTGGTGAAGAGCGTGAGACGAGGTTTCCATTACCAGGTCTGTACAACCTACATCCACAGCCTTTGCTGCAAAAGCAAACAAATCCAACTGCCCCGGAGTCGTCAAGTTGGCGGGAACAGAAACATCCCCCACCTTATTCTTGATAGTACCCAGAAGGGCGACCTTATGACCTGCAGCCGTGAGCATCGCATCCATAAGGAATGCGCTGGTCGTCTTGCCGTTAGTTCCTGTAACAGCGTGACAGGTCAGCTTTGCAAAAGGATCCTTGTAGAAAATCCTTGCTGCTTCGAGACGAGCGCCCTTTACATCAGACACCTGAATCCATTTGGAGGTCAATCCTTCGGGAGCAACATTTTCACCAACAACCGCTACAGCACCTGCAGCAATTGCGTTTCGTGCATAAACTTCATAACCATCAGTAGGCAGCGAAAAGAAAAGGTCGCCAGCCTTAACGCGGCGAGAGTCGTCGCACAAACCACGAACATTCAAGTTCTTCATCAAAGATTCAGAAAGCATTAGCCTCTCTCCTTCAACGTGAGTTTGCAAACTTGCCCTTTACGTAACATTTCATCGGCCTTCGGGGATTGGGCAACAACGCGACCCTTGCCTGTATATTCAACACTCATGCGGAAATTGCCAGCAATTTCAAGGGCGTCTTTCAAGGAAAGCCCCTTCAGGTTCGGCATCTTACCGCCATCCATATCTTCAAGAATCAGGGTAATTCCAAGGGAATCGCTATCGTCCCTACGTTCAGAAATCACGCGATTACCTTCACCCTCGAACTTTACCGGGCAATTTTTTGCAGCGGCCATGGACTTTGCCGCATTTGCAAGCATTCCAACATAATCGTCATCGCAGTTGGACTTTGCATTTACAAGAGCCAGGCCATGAGATGCAGGAGAAAGTTCCGGATGGTAATAGATGCCTTCCATAATACGGCGGAAAATGGGGCCTGCAGTGTTACCACCATGATGCTGTGCGGTCTGCGGATCATCCACGAGAACCATGCAAACAAAACGAGCGTTTTCCACAGGGGCGAGACCTATAAAGGATGCAACCTGATGATCGCGATCATACTTGCGAGTTTCCTGATTGTACTTTTCAGCAGTACCAGTCTTGCCGCCAAAAACAACATCGGGAATCTTTTTACTCATGACCTTCTTTGCAGTACCGTTGTTCACCACACGATGAAGCATCTGGCGAATATCGGCAGCAGTCTTTTCAGAAATCACACGACGAACAGTATCGGGCTTAGTCTTTTCTACCAGATTGCCCTTGGAATCACGCCATTCCTTAACGATCTGAGGAACCATCAGGTGTCCACCGTTAGCCACAGCAGAATAAGCCATGACCAACTGTATGGGGGTTGCCATCAAGGCATGTCCAAAGCCCATAGTCTTCAAGGTACGATCGTCTCGAGTCAGTTCGTAAGGCTGGTAAAGCTTTCCAGATTCTTCACCATAAAGATGTTCAGAAGTTCTCATGCCAAAGCCAAAGTCGCGAGCCATACGATAAAGCTTATCTGCACCAACCTTGTCTGCAATCTTTCCAAATACGATATTGGATGACTGCACCATGGCCTCGCCCATATCCATATCGCCATAGACGTGGGTGTCGCAAATCTTTTCGGAACGGGGATTCCAGCTCCAGCACTTTCCTTCGTCTGCAAAAATGGTATCCGGCGAAACAATTCCATTTTCAAGAGCCGCAGCAGCGGTTACCACCTTAAAAGTGGAACCCGGTTCATAAGAAAGAGCCACAATATCATTCTTAGCCATGCTACCAACACCCTGATTCTTGGAATTAGGATCAAAGGTGGGGTAACTGGCCATTGCGAGAATTTCACCGGTATAGGGGTCCACCACCACAGCGCTAGCGCTCTTGGCAAGGAATTCCGCAACGCCATCCTTCAAAGCCTTTTCAACAATTTCCTGCATATTGCGGTCAATCGTAAGCACCAGATTCTTGCCAGGCTCAGCTTCGGCCACGTTTTCGGAACGACCATAAATTTCGCGCTTACGTGCATCCTGAATGCTAACGCGGAAACCTTCATTACCACGCAAACGCAAGTCGAATACACGTTCCGCACCAAGGCTTCCTTCACCACCACGATTTACCTTGCCCACAATTTGCGAAGCAAGCTTGCCCTGCAAGAAAATGCGGGTATAGTCATCGGCCTTGCCCGTATCGCGAAGATTTTCTGCAAACACAACGCCATTGCGATCCATAATCTGGCCGCGTTCTGCGTAGATATTCTTGGTGTGAGTAACCATGCTCTTGGTTTCTGCCTGGTACACTTCACGATTCAAAACCTGAATGCTAAAGGTCTGCCAGGCCAGCACACCGATAACGCCAAGAACCAGCACCTTCCAAATAGAAAGTGCATCAAGGTTCATCAGCTTCAAAGCATCCAGATTTAGAAACTTCTTCACTTGGAGCCTCCTACCACACGAACCTTCGTGGGAACCTGATTCAGTCCAAGTCCAGCCTCTTCAGCAAATCCACTCAAGGATTCCAGGGAAGAAAGCTTATTGATTTCTAATTCCTGCAAGAGAATCTCGCGATGAAGCATCTCTTCCTTTTCAGAAAGTTCATGAGACTTCGCATACAGACGAGTCATGCGGTTCTGCATGTACAAGGGCAAAATCAGGAGAAGCCCTGCGAGAAGCACCACGCAGAGGAATCCACGCACGATAATGCGATTGGAGTAATTCACGAAATTTTGAGATTCTTCGTTCATACTCTCTCGTACACCCTTAGCTTTGCAGAGCGAGCTCTGCTGTTCTTTGCAATTTCTTCGTTAGAAGGAAGAATCGGCTTACGATTCACCTTCTTCAGACGCTGGTGGTTTCCACCACACATGCAAACCGGCAAATGCTCGGGGCAAATGCAGGCCTTTTCAAATTCGGCACAAGTATCCTTGACGCAACGGTCTTCCACAGAGTGGTAACTCATGACCACCAGACGACCGCCCACCTTTAGGCAATCTACAGCAGAACGGATACTTGTTTCAATCTGGCGAAGTTCGCCATTCACTTCCATGCGCACAGCCTGGAACACACGGGCAAGCAAGCTGTTTGCATCGCGACGCTTGTCTGGGAACACCGCTTCCACAACTTCCTTAATATCGCTAGGCAGAATATCACGGCCCTCGCGGCCAGTTTCTGCAGCAACTTCAACAATGCGGGTCGCAAGCTTAAAGGCGCGATCCATATCCGCATTCTTGCGCAAGGCTTCAGCCAAATCATCGGCGCTTACGGCACGAAGCCATTCCTGAGCGGAAACTTCTTCGCGACGGTCCATGCGCAGATCCAGCGGATTGTTGCCTACAAAGGTAAAGCCGCGAGAAGAATCATCTACTTGATGGCTGCTGATGCCAAGATCGTAAAGAACGCCATCCAAAGTGTCAGCAGCAATTTCTTCGCCAAGCATTGCGAAAGGAACCGGATGCACAACAAACTTGGGAGCAGCCGGCTTTTCGGTAATCGTAGCAAGGCGCTTAGAGGCAAACTTTACCGCATCATCATCGCGATCAAAAGAATGAAGTGCGCCACTTTCATTCAGGCGAGAGGCAATGGCATAGGAATGTCCGCCACCGCCCAAAGTGCAGTCTACAAAAGTTCCACCAGCAAGAATGTCGCCAGACTTGTTCAAGTCGGAACCCGCTTCTAGACGCAAGCCCTGGAGGCATTCCTTCAACATCACGGGATCATGGTAGAACACGCCTCCTTCGACACCGGCAGTCGCATTCTCAGTGCAGGAGCGAACAACGCCACCGACACTGTTCAAAATTTCGTTTGTATGTAATTGCTTTACTTGCGGATCATTTCTGGTCATTCAATCCCCCCGCAAAGTCAGCCGTACACAGTTCCTCGAACTTAGCCAAGCCCTCTTCAGTATCCATCGGAGAGATTGCTTCGTATCTTTCTGTGTTCCACAATTCCAAAGACTTTCCACCAACAGAGTCAACGAACGTAACACTGTTCGTAAGACCTGCGCGTAAGATTTTATCCTTAGGGAGTAAAATGCGATTCTGACCATCAAGCTCTACAAGAGTCGCTCTCAGGCCAAGTCGGAATTGTTGGGCATCTTTGCGGTTGGGCCAGCGGTCCACCTCGTCCATGAACTTTTCGTACTCGCTTCTTACAAACAAACGAAGACGATCTCGCATCCAGTTCGTAAGCACGAATTCAGAACCATCTTCATGGGTCATTTGACGACGGAATTCCCGAGGGAAGGCGCACCTTCCCTTTCCATCGATAGCCGACTTGGCCTGACCTATGAATTGCTTCTCAAAGTTCATTTTTTATTCCATTACACTTTACACAACACATGGAATGATTAACACACACTACAAATATAACCCACTTCGACCCACTTTGGCAAGCCAAACCACCACTTTAGGTCCAACTTCACCCACCTTTCCCCACCGCCACAAATCAGAGTCTCTTTTCGGCCCCCGTTTTTCTTACGGAAATCATACTTCGCACCCAGGTCCGACCTAATTTCCAGTCTTAATTAGTGAACAAAAGAACAGTCTTTCTATATTTGAAAAAACGAAAATTCCCCACAAGGCACCACAAATGCTTCTTCGCGTCCCCTCTTTTTACCACCAATTCCAATGCATTGCCGACAAATGCACCGACACCTGCTGCGTGGGCTGGGAGATCGATATAGACGAGAAAACGCAAAACAAGTACCGCAATCTTTATAGAAACGGCAAGGTAGACGAACATCGTCGACAATTTCTTCAGAAACTGCTTGAAAACATCGAAGACGGACATTTCAAGCTTCAGCCAGGGGACCGCTGTCCCTTCCTGAAACAAGACGGTCTTTGCGACATGATCTGCAACTTGGGCTGCAACGGAACCGATCTGGATGAAAATGGCGAAAACGTACTTTGCGACATCTGCAGGGAACACCCGCGATTTGTAGAAGTCTACGGCGACATTATGGAAAAAGGGCAGGGTCTCTGCTGTGAAGAGGCGGTGAGACTCCTGCTGACCTGTACAGTACAAGACAAATCCATCCTGACTTTCATTGAATCCGAAGTGAACGACGAGCCCGACGAAATGCCGGTCGGTGCAGAAGAAGCCAGGGACGCCATATTCCAGGAGCGGGAAACCATCTTCGGGATTCTGAACAACAACAGCATTCCTCTAAACCAACGACTCATCGAGATTCTGGATTTCGCCTTAGCCATGTCCGATTGCGACAATTCCGAGATTTCAAACGACAGCGAGAATCTCTCCGAACAAGCCATTCACCAAACATGGGTCAAAATCCTTAGCGAAGGAGAAAGCTACGGTCCGGTCTGGGACGCCGCCTACGAGCGCATGATTCGCAAAGGCTGGCGGCAGCCACAATCTTTGTTCACAGACGAAGACGGGGCCCGCATCGTGGCCTATATGATTTTCCGCTATTACGCCAAGAGTCTCTTTGACGGCGACAGTCTGACCAAGGTGCAGTTCTCCATTTACTTCTGGATAATGCTGACACATTTTGGCGAAGAGTTGGCAGCAGGCTCCCCCACAGGCACCAACGATTTAACAAAAAAAATCAATGCCGTCAAACTGTTAAGCAAGCAGACAGAATACTCCGAAGAAATCATGGAAATCCTCGCCGACAATTTCTTTGAGAATCCTGCCTTTAGCGTGGAACAGTTCCGACGCATTCTATCCCAAGCACAATCCTCGACCAACGCGTCATCCTGAGCAACGGGAAGGATTCTTCAATGATCATCACAGCGGGCATGCGGACAGATATTCCGGCGTTCTATTCAGAATGGTTTTTTAACCGTATCCGCGAAGGATCCGTCTTGGTGCGCAATCCTTATCGCCCTGAGGCCGTTACCCGCTATGAATTAAATCCCGAAGTCGTTGACGCATTGGTGTTCTGCACCAAGAATCCCACACCCATGCTCCCCCACTTGCAGGAACTGCAGGCCTATCGCCAATTCTGGTATATAACACTAACGCCCTACGGCAAGGACATAGAGCCCAACGTTCCCGACAAAAAGCTGATCGTGGAGCAGTTCAAGGAATTATCCGTCGCCGTAAATTTCCACAACGCAACGCTCGCCGGAATCGCGAACAGTCTTCTTCCCAAAAGTTCAAGCGTCACAGCCCCTGAATCCTTCAACGAAAATACCGCCAGCGAAATCATCCGCAAGCTGGATGCCGTCCACTGGCGTTACGACCCAATCCTCATTACAGAAAAGTATTCCGTTGAGCAGCACATAAAATCTTTTGCTGTTATGGCGGAACTGCTGGCAGGTTACACCCATACCTGCGTCATCAGCTTCGTGGATGTCTACAACAACGTAAAGAAGAACTTTCCCGAACTTAGCCCTGTCACTCCAGAAGAAGAAATAGCACTGACGAAGGCTTTCGTAGAAATCGGCCGCAAGTACGATATCGCCATCAAGACCTGCCTAGAAAATTCCCAGTTGGCGGAATGCGGTGCAGACATCAGCGGCTGCGGTACCGCAGACACACTCGCAAAAGCCCTAGGGCTTTCCGCACAAGGTTTAACCCTGGAACCGCCTAAAAAGAAATTCGCCCGCCCCGCCTGCAGCAATTGCATTATCAGCGGCGACATCGGTGCCTACAGCAACTGTCCCCACCTTTGCCGCTACTGCTATGCCAACCACGACAAAGGCCAAGTGTTCCGTAACCACAAGCTGCACGACCCCGTTTCTCAATTTATTGTGGGAAATTCTAAACCCGACGACATCATCCACCCCGCTAAACAGGAAAGCTGGATTAAGCCCATAGCAAAAAAGCCCAGCCATCAGCCGGACCTTTTCGAAATCTAATTTCACGCAGCACACAGCCTACATAGCTGCGGGCAACTTCATTTTACAGCCTTACAAACTTTCGCATTCCCATCGCAGTAGCCGCGCAGCACACCACCAGCGACAAAACAAAGCAAGCCACAGGCATATATAAATTCTGCAAAAAACTTTGATACCCGAACTGCACCAAAAGCAACAGCGGGATAATAAAGAAAAGCGTTCCCTGGGTAGCCGCACGCACCGTCTTCGCCTTCAGGGAAAGAAGCAGCGAGAAAGCATTCACCAGAAGGCTCGCAGACACAGCGCCCAAAATTGCCGCCACGGCAACGTCCCCACCCACGGAATCAGAATGCACCGCAAAATAAACCAGCTGGCAAATCAAAGAAAACATTAGAGGGAACGGCAACACCGCCAGCAGTTTTCCCCAGAATAAATGGGCAGGCTTTACGGGAGAAAGCTGCAACAGTTCCAAAGAGTTTCGCTCACGTTCTCCGGCAAAACTGTCTGCCGCAAGGGGCGCTCCCATAGGCGCCATGAGGCAACCCAGCAAAAGCATCATGTAGCCTTCCATGCCCTGCATGATCTGCCCGCCATAGCGACTCACAGCAATTCCCTGGGACGCCGCCAACAGTACCGGCGGAATAATGAAAGGAATCCAGAAGCGGGGCTCCCGAAAAATCAATCGCAGTTCATGTTTAAGAACGTGAAGAATCATAAGCACATCCAACCAACCTATTTTAGGTCACCTAAAATAGGTAATTTTACAAACATTCTAGCCAACGAGAAAAGAATACGTTATAAACTTGATAGCTCGTTTCCTTGATGCCCACAGTTTGTAGAAGCATATCCTTTTGCACAAGGGATTCCACAATACGCTTTGCATTGGTCACGCTACCAATATCATACTTTCTAAGAAACTCACTAGAAGTAATTTTGGAGACGGAGCCTTCCTTTGCAATTCCAATCAACATCAGCCACTGCTGAGTCGTAACCAGTTCCCTATACTGCAAAAAATTGTAGGCTTCCCGCTCAAGAATATACAGGGCAGACTCGCGAGCCACCTTTAGATTCACTCTTGACGGTTCCATCGAAAAGATGACATTGCAAAGATTCTGTGTATAGAACGTATGGCAGCGAGTCCAATCCAAGATAAAAGTCAAGGCATCATCATCCACCGGGATATCGTATTTTCCAAACAGCCTCTTAATAAACGAGCCATAGATTTCCCGATCAATCTTATCGAGATTCAGCATATTGGAGCTAGAGAAGAAGGGGCGCTTTGCATCCAGGAACATTTCAGTCATCAGACTTCGCTTGCTACCGCAATAGACAAAACGAATGTTATGCAGTTGCTGTGTATAGGTTCGGA
>JAKSIG010000017.1 GCA_024398955.1 Fibrobacter sp.
GAAAGATGTTGGCAAATGGCATGTGTTTATCGTGCCGTCAGTTTAGAGGCATTGCCCAATCTCCTGTTTTTGATGACTTTTGGCGAGTTAAAAAACTCCCCGACCATTGTGGTGGGGAGTTTTGAAAGCTGGATTCTCGCTTTCGCGAGAATGACACTGGGAGGGACTAGCTGTTGCTAGCTGCCTTCACGGCTTCGATGGTCTTCAGTACGGAGCCGTCTTCGATTGCCTTCATGGCCATGTCGTAGCCTTCCTTGATGGTGGCGGCCTTCTTGCTGATGTAGAGGGCGGCGCCAGCGTTCAGGGCGCAGGCGTACTTGATGCCCGGGCGGCCCTTGCCGTTGAGCAAGTCCATAGCCAGCTTGAAGTTTTCTTCGCCGGTGCCACCTGCCAAGTCGTCTTCGTCCACAGCGGGAACGCCGAAGTCCTTGGGGTCGATGCGGTATTCCTTGTAAACGCCATCTTCCAGAATTTCTGCGATGGTGGTAGGAACGCAGGGAGAAATTTCATCGTAGCCGTCGTCGCTCAAGGCGACCATGACACGCTTTGCACCCAGGGCATGAGCAGCCTTGGTAAACGGTTCCAAAACGGCCTTGCTGTAAACGCCCAGGCAGAGGTACTTGGCTTCTGCAGGGTTGGTGAGAGGTCCGATGAGGTTCATGATGGTCTTGATGCCGAGGCAACCACGGACAGGACCTGCGTAACGCATTGCACCGTGGTAGACCGGAGCCATCAGGAACACAAAGCCGGTCTTCTGCAAAACTTCGGCAGCCTTTTCCGGAGTCATGTCCAGCTTGAAACCTGCTGCGGTGTAGAAGTTTGCTGCGCCGGACTTACTGGAAACGGCGCGGTTGCCGTGCTTTGCAATCTTACAACCGCAAGTAGCTGCGATAAGGCCAGACATGGAGCTCACATTGAAGCTGCCCTTGCCGTCTCCACCAGTACCCACGATATCGGTAAGTTCGTCGCCTGCCATGGGGAACTTGCGCTTCTTGCGGCTAAGCACAGCGGCGCAGCCGGCGATTTCATCAGAAACTGGGCCCTTGCAGGAAAGTGCTGTAAGGATTGCTGCCATCTGGCGTTCATCCATAATGCCATCGGTCAAGTCGTCCATGAACATTTCAGCAGTTTCGCGAGTCAGGTCCTTGCCTTCCATGAGGGTGTTCAATACACCGCGAATGTTCTGCGGCTCACGACGGTAGTTGAGGAATGCCTTGAAGAAATCGGCTTCCCTGTCGCTGGCGATAGATTCCGGATGGAACTGCACACCTTCGATATCCAAGGTCTTGTGACGAATGCCCATGATGTCGCCGTCTGTGGCGCGGGCGGTCACTTCGAATTCCGGCGGGAGGGTGGTTTCGTCAATGACAAGGCTGTGGTAGCGGGTGAAGGAATTCTTTGCGCCCATGGTGCGGAAGAGACCCTTGCCGTCCAGGTTGATTTCTTCGACGATGCCGTGCTTGATGAACTTTGCGCCAACGATCTTTGCACCGAAAGCGTAGCCAATAGCCTGGTGACCAAGGCAGATGCCAAGAATGGGGAGCTTGCCTGCGAAGTGCTTAATTGCTTCAACAGAGATGCCTGCATCTTCAGGGCGACCCGGGCCCGGGCTCACAATGAGGCGGCTTGGGTTCAAGGCTTCGATGTCGGCGATGGTGCATTCCTTGCTGCGGAGCACGCGGATTTCTTCGTTAGTGATCTTGGCCAAAGCCTGATACACGTTGTAAGTGAAAGAATCGTAGTTGTCAATGAGTACAATCATTTTTAAACCTTTTTGTAAAAAACTTAGGGAGTAGAGATTAGGTTCTAGAGACTAGGGCTGCGAAATCTTAGGGGCTAGAGATTAGGATCTAGTGGCTAGTGAGAAGAATCATGCCTTCGGCATCTATATTAAAGCGGCGAAGCCGCCTTATTTATCACTAACCCCTAACCTCTAATTTCTAGTCTCTAGTTTCTAGTCTCTCTATTTACTTCCTTCCAGGACTGCGCGGACAGCGCCCAGCTTTTCGTTAGTTTCTTCAAATTCGCGTTCTGCGTTGGAGGCGGCCACAATGCCACCGCCAGCCTGCAAGGTGATCTTCTTGCCCTGTTTGAGACAGCAACGGATAGAAATACAGAAGTCCAGGTCGCCATCGGATTCAATGTAACCTACAGCGCCTGCATAGAAGCGTCGTTTGACCTTTTCGAGGCCAGAAAGGATTTCGATAGCGCTGATCTTTGGAGCGCCGCTCACGGTACCAGCAGGGAAGCTGGAACGAAGCACTTCAATAGACTTCTTGCCGGCGCTGACTTTACCTTCAACATCAGAAACCAGGTGGATCACGTGGCTGTACTTTTCGCATTCCATGAACTTCATGGCTTCCACAGTACCAGCGGCACAGACGCGACCCAAATCGTTACGAGCCAAGTCAACGAGCATCAAGTGTTCTGCACGTTCCTTCGGGTCGTTTTTCAGTTCCTTCATCAGTTCATAATCTTCCTTTTCGTCCTTACCGCGGCGGCGTGTGCCGGCAATAGGATGGATGGTTGCGATACCATCACGGACGCGTACCAAGCTTTCTGGAGATGCACCGATAAACTGGTGGGTACCGTAATCCAAGTAGAACATGTAAGGAGACGGGTTCACGGAACGGAGACGACGATAAATGTCCAGAGCCTCGATGTCGCTTTCGAACTGGATGCGGCGAGATGGCACTGCCTGAACGATGTCGCCTGCCACAATGTGCTTCTGCAGTTCTTCCACCTTCTGGGTGTATTCTTCCTTGGACTTGGAAAGATCGGTAACGGTAACGCCCTTGGCCACTTCCGGTTCCGGAGCCAGGTAGCTGAAGTCCAGGTCGGCCAGGCGCTTCTTCACGTTTTCGATAGCGGCAGGCAGGTCCACCTGATGTTCTTCGTAGTTCAATGCGAACAGGTGAAGCTTTTCAGTGTAGTGGTCGAACACGATGTAGATGTGACCTACCATGAATTCAGCTTCGGGAATGTTCAGTTCGTCCACTTGGGGTGCTAAGTGAATGGTATCGCAGCGGGCGCAGAATTCATAACCCAGGTAGCCAACGCCAGAAGAAGGAATCGGCATCTGGTTAGGCGGCACGGTGTTTTCGCCGGAAATAATCATGAGGGCGTCGAGAATGTCGCCTTCGCCTTCCTTCAGGAATACGCTTTCCTTGCCGTCAACGACAATGGAAACGTCACGCTCGTTCTGGCGGAGACGGAAGGCTTCGTCGACCATCAAGGTCGAGTAGCGGCTACGGCCGTGAGCGAAAGAAGCGGATTCAAAGATTGCCTTTGCTCCCAGCTTCTTGCCGAGAGAGAAAGGTGTATAACGTTCGCCGGGGAGGGCGACGTAGATGCTGTCGGTACGAGGTTCAGTCATTTTTAATCCTTCGTTTTAAACTCGCTGGCCCGAGGGCCAAATTCTTTTGGCGAGGCTTCACCACCCGAAACAGGGTTGCGGTTCCGACCCGGAGGATTTCAATTTGTCTTGGAAAAATTTAAGGCCTCCAGGGAGTCTGGAAGCCTTGCCGCTTTGCTCTTACGCTTTTGACGCGCGATACAATTTGCAAATACCAGACTCTATGTTAGAGTCCGCGCCACCATCGGCCGTCGAATGCAACTGTAAGAGCATAAATCATCTTCATGCCCAAAATTTATGAATATCCCTATCTGTTGGCAAGGGATTTGTCTGTAAAAAACGGCAAAATAGCGGCAAAAGTCTTGTGAAAAATGGAAATGACTCAAATTCTTGTGATAAAAGGTGTGCCGGTTGCTTTTTTATTTAAAGACTGCGTAAATCACCCCGCAATTTTTATATTAAAAAAGAATTTTGAGTATATGCTTTTTTTATATCCCTGGCCGGGCGCCTTGTGCGGAATAAGCCCAACCTAACGGGATTCTTTTGTTTCCTTTAAAATACTTTTTCGTACTGAGTTCCTTGTGGATTGCAGTGTCTTGGGCCGGCCCGAAAAGTCCGGTATCCTTGGATTTTGTAGATGCGCCTCTTGCAGATGTGGTGCGATCGGTTTCTGTCGCTTACGAAATGCCGATTCTAGTGGACGACGGCGCCGATGAACGTGTAACCTTTCACTTGGACGGTCTGGGCGTTTTGGAAGGGATTTCTGCTCTTTGCGGGGCTCATGGCCTAGAACTGGTGCAAGAGGGTGGTGTCTTTCATGTGCGTCGTATGGCTCAGCGCGGGTTACAGGAATTCTCGAGAAGGGATTCTCTGGTTTCGATTCAGGTAAAAAATCAAAATGTCGCAGACTTTATTCAGGAATTTGGATTGAATGTGGGCCTGAATATCCTGGGATCGCCAAACCTTTCGGGGCAAGTCAGTGGAACGTTGCGAGATGTTTTGCCAGAAGACGCTCTTAAACTTTTAATGAAGGCCAATGGTTTTGTTCTTCATCAAGAAAACAGTTCTAAGGGCAGGGTGTTCCGAATCGAAAATAGAAGGCCTGGGCAGGGCGATTCTCTTGCGTCTGGTGATGTACCTCCAGGAAAGCTACGGCTCCAGCGGGAGGGCGACCTGTATTCTGTAGAATCCAATGATGCTTCCCTCGGTACAGTTCTGCAAGAGGTTTCCCGCGAGGCCGAATTGGGTTTGGCGCTTTATGGAAACATTCAGGAATCGGTGCGCCTAAGGCTTGAACTGGTCACTCTCGAAAAATTACTGGATGCACTTTTTCGAGGGCGCCGCTACAGCTATGCGTTAGAAAACAGCATTCTTTTTGTGGCAGAATCGGGCAGCCGCAATGCCATTTCTGCAACTAGACGTTACCCGCTAAAACATATTCATCCAGAGCTTGCTCTAGGATATTTGGCGAAGTTGCCGCCCAGTGCAAATTTTATTGCCGCCGAGGTCAAGGAACAGAACTGCTTGCTTCTGAGTGGATCCGTTGCAGAAATCCAGATGGCCGAGGATCTGCTAAAGCAAGTGGATGTGCCTGCCTTGCAGGTGACTTTATCCTGTATAATCGCAGAATTTAAAAGGGGTAGGGCTTTTGAAATTGGGCTTCACAGTGGAGGTTCCCGCAAGACCGCAGAAAAGGATGTTGGGCTTCGTGGTTTTCTTGATTTTTCCAACGCAAACTTGACTAGGTCAGGAGCCTTTGGCAAAATCGGTCTTTTGCCTGACCGCTTTGAAATGGAACTTGCCTCGCTGGAAGAAAATAATGCCGCCGAAGTTCTGGCGAGGCCGCGGCTTACAACGATTAATGGCAACAAGGCGGAATTGAATGTGACGAATACCGTGTACTACCTGGTGAGTCAGGTGTCTGCAGATGGCTTCCCCATTACAGACTATCGCTCGTTCAATGATGGAATTTCTCTGGAAATTACGCCTTCGGTGACGCAAGACGGAAACATAACCTTGGAAGTTTCACCCGAAATAAAAACGGCGGGACGCAGCTCCGGGGACGGTCCCCGTGATATCAGCACGCGCAATCTGAAAACGGTTGTGGTGCTTCGCAATGGCGAAACTCTTTGCCTTGGAGGACTTATCCGTAAGACAAAGTCAGAGGTCCGTTCGGCGGTGCCTTTTTTAGGAAGCCTCCCTTTGATCGGACGCCTGTTCAGTTACGTTTCTGAAGAAGAAGAAAATAACGAACTGGCCATTTTCATAACGCCTCACGTAGAAAACTCAATAGAGGCTGCTCCATGATTTTCTTGCCCTCAAAGTGGCTTCGTGCAGATTCCGTTTCTGCAGACTTGCTGACCTGGGAATGGACCACCACCTATGACCAGTTTCCGTCAGAAAGGGAACTGCAGGAATCCTTTGCCCTGGATTTTCCAAAGACCTTCCCGCAGAATAAAGTGTGGCTGTTGCCCCTGCTTTCTTTCAATTCGCCCGAAGGCAGGCGGTATCGCTACCTGGTTGTTTTGCGTAAAAAGGCTGCTATTGAAGATGGCAAGGCGGTTCAACGCAGGGAGCTTCCTGAACAAATTTGGCTTTATGGATATGCAGACGAAGTGCTGCGTAAGAATGATTGGGATGGCAATGCCCTCTTTTACCGTGTGGAAGGGGGCGCCCTTTCGATTCTTGCCTTTCAGAAGGGGCTGCTTTGCTTTTGGATTGAAGAATCGGGATATACCCATGCTGAGCTTGTTGAAAAAAGATTGAAGTGTTTTAAGGAGTTCTTGAAGGAAGACGGATTCATGAATCGATGTGATGATTACCATTGGGCCTGCATAGAATCTGAAAATTTTAAAAGTCCCCTGTACGTTTTGAAACGGAAGTTTTTCTGCAGGGCCGCTCAGGACCCCTTCTGGAAAAAACAAAATTTCAGTTTTTATGGGCAAAGTCTAGAGGAATTGCATTTTGTAGAAAATAATGAAGGCAAGGTAAGGCTTCCAAAGAAAATTCTGGTACTGGTCGTCGTACTTATAGCTCTTTGGTATGGCCTAAGAAATTCGGAATTTGAATCTGTGCCGCCGAGAGTTTTTGATGCTGATCCTCCGGAATTGTTGCCGCCCGAAATTGTTGAAAAAAAGGAACCGAGAGAACTTTTTGAAGTAACAAATGTGACGAATGCCGTCTCTAAAAAGCAAAGTCCTTGCGATGCGTCCTTGCTGAAAATCAATGGAATCGTAGCGAATAAACTCTTTCTTTCGGGTGGAAAAATGTTCCTGCCAGGGGATTCCCTAGGGCCTTTTAAGGTGGTTGACATTGCAAGAAACCAGGTGCATTTTGTTTGCGAAGATTCCCGTTATGTGGGGGAGGCTCGCCGATGAAAACCCGCGGTGCGGTTCTCCCGCTAGTTATAACGGTTCTATTCTGCATTACGCTGATGCTGACTGCATTAATGAAACTTCCGGGAGGTGTTCTTCGTGTTGAACGAACTCTAGAAAAGAAACTGCAGGCGATTTATGATGCTGAATCGCAAATCCTTTTACAGCTTTATGGCTTGCCGTCTCATGATGTTTCTGTTCGTCAGGCGGGCCCCTGGCTAGAACTTTCCTCGCCGGCGGGAACTTGGGGGCGCGTCTGCGTTGTGGCGGGCCGTCAATACGATTCCCTTTCCCGCGCATCCAAAAGGGAACTTGTGGAGCGATTCCGAGTGACTCTGAATCAAGAAATCCTGCTGGGCAAAAACATTCAGACGAAATCCGGAAACCGCCGACTGTTCGGCCCTGCGCAAAGCATGTCTCTGGTGGTTGAAAACGGCGACCTGCTTGTGGATGTCTTTGGCCCCGCAAAAGTCTGCAACTTTAAATCTTACGGAACCATGACACTGCGGGGAGCCGCAGAATTTGATACCCTGCGGGTTTATTCGTCGGGCCAGATGTTTTTTGCCGGTGACCTCAAGATAAACTGGCTAGAAGCCTATAGCGCCGATCGAATTGAAATATCTGGCAACGTGCATTTTTCTGGCGCAGCCGTAGCCAATGGGAGCGTACTACTGCGACAGCATGCGCTGGCAATGTATCCGTCGGCGCTTCTCAGCCTAAATGCCCCTGTTGAATATGAACCTAAAAACATTGCGGATTCCCTGTTGCTTCCTGCTTACGAAGATGACGCAGGAGTCTCCCTGGTTCCTTTCGGGTGGAGCCTGCTATGAATCCTCGTCAAAAAAACTGCGTCCTTCGGGGCTTTACCTTGATGGAAGTTTGCGTGGCTCTGGTTATACTGAGCGTCGGAACTTTGTCGTTGAGTGGGTTGCTGAACCATTTTAATAAAGTTCGCCTGGCCGAAAAAAGCCAGACGGATGCATTCGTAAATGTTGTTCGTAATGTTGAACGGGCTGTGGAGGTTCCGCCCCTGTGCGCGAGTCTAGATTCCGTAAATGAATATGTCCCGTTGGGGTGGATTGAAGTTGGAATGTCTCTAGCCCCTCCGGCTCGAACCCTTAGATTAAGAAGGCTAGTACGATGCCGTCGGTAAGCTGTGGTAAGGCACGGGCAGGATTTACCCTTATGGAACTGATGGTTGCTACGGCGGCGGCTTCGGTCCTGATCCTGTCGGCTTTACAGCTTTATGTGCAATTTTACGGAATCTCGGTCCGTTTGCAGGTGGATTACTGGCGCGAGTCCAGGGAGCAGATTCTGCAGATGCAGAATTCCATGCCTTATTCCCAAGGCCAGCGAGGTCATTCCTCTACAAGGTAGAGTCTTGCCCTAGCAAAAAAGCCCCGGCTTTACGCCGAGGCTTTTTAACAAAAAATTGCTTTGTTTTAGGCTTTACCCTTATCCACGTCTTCAACGTGATGGTTTTCGTCTTTGCGAGCCTTGTGGACTTCTACCAGGTTGCCCAGGTAGTGGGTAAAGCTCAGCACGCCAACAGAAAGGAAGCCGATGGAGTAGAGGGCGAGGAACGGTCCGATAATGAACTTCTGTGCGCCGATGTATTCCAGCATACCGAAGATACAGTAGACGCCAACGCCAAGTTCCAGAATGGCCTGCCAGGGGAACTTCTGCTTGTAATGGCTGGTAGCCTTCTTCTTCTGGCCCACACCGCTCTTGGGGGTGCGGACGAATCCGCTCTTGCGACCGGTTACTGCTGCGAACACAGCCTTGGAGTTACTTACGGCGATGCCAACACCCAGAGCCATAAGGATGGGCATGCTGAGAAGGCGGACCTTCCAGCCGGTGTAACCGGAGCAGCGCTGAGCCACAAAGTAAAGAACAGAGGGTGCGATTGCAGCAAGGAAGATGAAAGTGAAGCCTACGGTGTACATCCAGACCGGCAGGTTGGCTACGGGCTGGAAGAATGCCAGCAGGGGCCAGGCGCACAGGGCGGTAAACAGCATGCAGGGGTGAATAGAATAGTGAGTCGTATGAAGGATTGCGCCAACCTTTACGCGGAAGGGGACATTGGACTTCAGAACGCGGGGGAGAATCTTGATTGCGGTCTGGATAGAACCCTTAGCCCAGCGGAACTGCTGTGCCTTGAAGGAGTTGATATCGTTGGGGAGTTCTGCAGGAACGATCACGTCGAACACGAACTTCATCTTCCAACCAGCAAGCTGAGAACGGTAAGAAAGGTCCATGTCTTCGGTCAAGGTATCGCCTTCCCAGCCGCCACCGCCATAGATGGCCTGCTTGCGCCAGACACCTGCGGTACCGTTAAAGTTCATAAAGAGCTTGCCCCAGCTACGAGCGGACTGTTCCACCACGAAGTGACCGTCGATACCGATAGACTGTGCAAGGGTAAGACCGGATTCGGTGCGGTTCAAGTGGCCCCAACGACCCTGAACCAAGCCCACCTGTTCGTCCATAACCATATAGGGGATGGTCTTCAGGAGGAAGTCCTTTTCGGGAACGAAGTCGGCATCGAAAATTGCCAGGAAGTCGCCCTTTGCGACGGCCATGGCTTCCTTAAGGGCGCCAGCCTTGAATTCCTGACGGTTGGTGCGGTGAATGAGCTTGATGTCGTAGCCCTTGGCTGCCAGTTCTTCCACCTTCTTCTTGGCGACTTCATAGCATTCGTCGGTAGAGTCGTCCAGAACCTGGATTTCGTGCTTGTCCTTGGGGTAGTCTATGGCGCATACAGCTTCAAGGAGGCGTTCTACACAGTTTGCTTCGTTAAATACAGGAAGCTGGGTGGTAACTTGAGGCAGGTCCGCCATGCTATGTTCGCGATAAAACTGAAGAATCTTCTTGCGGTCAGAAAGACGAGTGGTGCGGCTGTTCTTCAAGAAGAGATAAATGCTGTAGTAGCAGCTAAAGCCGTAGATAACAAGACCGATACCCGCGATCACGTAGACCACGAACATGATGTCTAGTAGGATTGTACTGATTGCCATAAAAACCGTATAACCTATATTAAACTTGTTGCTTTTTTCAAAGCTTGGCGCCAAATATAGAAACCCAATGTGAAGTTTGCTACATTATATTGCGATTTTTTACCTAAAAAGCTTGTCAAGATGGCTGATAAAATGCGAAATAGTCCGATAAAGCGGTGGCTAGAGGCTAATCAGGGGTCTCCAAACTTTGGGGAGGCTTTGCGAAAATTGCTGGCTTTTGCCTGTTCCGATTGGATTTTGCGAGGTTCCGGTCGGGTTGTTTCTCCAGAAGAGGCCTTGGCTCAGGTTGTTACATCCAACATAATGGGCTTCCGTCTAGGGGAATGGCTGGAGGATTCAGGGCTTTATGCGACTGAAATAGCGGAATTTTGCGAAAAAATAAAGGTTTTACCCTTGCCGGAAGCTCTTCAGGGGGAGTTCCCTAAGGTTCTGGACTTGCGGGGGGTGGTATGCCCCAGGAATGCTGCCCGCAGTAGGCTGGTTCTGGCAGGCGCACCTAAGGGAACAAGGCTGCAAATTTACCTTGACGAGGGTTCTCCCATCGAAAATGTGCCCCAGGCGTTGGTTGCTGATGGCCATATTGTTGAAAATCGCGAAAAAAAAGGCAATTTTTGGGTTTTAAATGTGGTCAAAGGCCCTGCAAGAGTGTAAATTATAAAGCGTGGAAAACCGCGTATTGATATTAGGTGACGAATTTCTTGGAGAACAGGGCGAAGCCGCAAACCGCTGCGCCGAAATACTTCTGTGTCGTGAGGCAAACCGTCCCATCCAGTTTTCCATAAACGCTCCCGCTCCTCAGTCCATGAGCCAGCTTTTCGCCCGTGCTTCTTCCGACATTATCGGCAAAAAGGCTGGCCGTATCATAATTGGCCTGGGGTTACGTGAGCTTAGGCGCGGTGGCGTAGATTATAATGGGGTCTTTGAGCGCTACAGTGCCCTTGCCGACGAACTATTGAGCAAGACCCTGTCGCCGCTGCATTTCTTGACCATTCCCGAGGATATGTTTCCTCAGGAACCTTCACAGCTGAAGGCCCTGAACGAGCGGATTTTTGAACTGGCCCAGCGTAACGAAAAGCGGGTTTTTGTAGAGGATTTTGCGGCTTATGTAGCCGTTTATAAAGAAAAACAGCTAGAAAGAGGCAAGTTTGGTCGTAGTCTTTATACTGAAGAAGGTAAGCCGACTTCTCTTTGTAATATGCTTCTAGGGCTGTTTATGTATGATTTTATAATTAGAGAAATAAAATAAGGAAGGTTAATATGAGTTTAGCAGACGATCATTTCGCACGTAAGTTGGCCGCACAGAGCAAGGCTTGGGAAGACACTAGCGACAAGAAGAAGGAACGTGCCCCCCGCGAACCCGCTGTCCCCCAGATGGGTGTTTGCGACAAGTGCAAGACCGAAGCCCTTCTCAGAAAGTTCCGCTTTAAGGAAACTACGGTTTCTGCCGGCGCCGCAAGCTTTGGTACTGTGGTCAAGCGCCTTTGCGAAAATTGCGCCCCCAAGTCCAAGGCCCAGAAGGATGCTGAAGTCCCCCAGATGGACAAAAAGCAGCTGAAAAACCTGCTGCGTGCCGCCAAGAAAGGCCGCCTGTAATAATTATGATTTACGAATTATGAGTTATTAGAAAATTTGGCGCCAAGGGCGCTATTATAAGTCTTGTAGTTGGTAATTCGTAATTCATATCTAAAAAAATCCCCCTTAACAAGAAAGCTTGTTTTTTTTAAATTTGGGCCGCTTTTAGAACGGAGAAGCCCAAATGTCTAACATTAATGCCAAAGAATCTGTCAAGAAGTTCTTGACCGAATCTGTCGCAACAGTTACCCCTGAACTGGTAAAGTCCATCAAGAGGGGCTATACCAAGCAAAATCTTATTAGCGACTTGATGTCCGGCGTAATTGTCGGCATTTTGGCATTGCCTTTGGCAATTGCATTTGCTATCGCTTCTGGCGTAGGTCCCGAACAGGGTCTTTACACTGCCATTATTGCAGGTTTTACCATTAGCCTCCTGGGCGGTTCCCGCTTCCAGATTGGTGGCCCTACCGGCGCCTTCATCGTCATTGTCTATGGTATCGTGAGCCAGTACGGCTACGACGGACTGGCTTCTGCCACACTTTTGGCAGGTATCATCCTGATTGTGATGGGTCTTGCCAAGTTTGGCGCCATCATCAAGTTCATTCCTTACCCGGTAACAGTTGGCTTTACTGCTGGTATCGCAGTGATTATCGCCCTGGGCCAGGTGCCCAACTTCTTTGGCCTTCGCTTCTTGGCCAAGGACCCGGCAGATGCCATTGGCAAAATTAAGCTTTATGCTACATCCATGGATACCATCAATGTCTATTCAGTGATTATCGGCGTAATCGCCTTGGCTGTCTGCATTCTTTGGCCCAAGATCACGACCAAGGTCCCGGGTTCCCTTATTGCCATTATCGTTGCAACTGTCATCGTTAAGGTTCTTGGCTGGGATGATCCCGTAAACGGTCACGGTGTTATGACCATTGGTATGAAGAATCACATTCCGTCTGGTTTCCCCACTCCGCACCTGCCTAACATCAGCCTCGACATGATGCAGAAGGTGTTCCAGCCGGCATTGACTATCGCTATCCTCGGCGCTATTGAATCTTTGCTTTCTGCAGTGGTGGCCGACGGTATGACTTCTACCAAGCACCGCTCCAACACCGAACTTTTTGGTCAGGGTGTGGCAAACCTTTTGAGCCCCGTATTTGGCGGTATTCCTGCAACCGGCGCTATTGCCCGTACTGCAACCAACATCCGTAACGGTGCGGTTTCTCCGATTTCTGGATTGATTCACGCTGTAGTGCTCCTGCTCATTATGCTTGTTCTCGGTAAGTATGCCGAAATGATTCCCATGGCCGCCCTTGCCGCAGTGCTTTTCCAGGTGGCATTCAATATGTGCGGATATCGCGCAGTCATCAAGATGTTCAAGCTCCCCAAGAGCGACGTTGTCGTGATGCTGGTGGCGTTCTTCCTGACCGTGATTATTGACCTGACCGTGGCTATCGAAGTGGGCGTGCTCCTGGCTGCCGTGCTCTTCATCAAGCGTATGTCCGATGTGGCCGAAGTGGAAGCCGTTTCCAATGCCATTAAGGCCGACGACGAAGAAGTTTCCCACAGCGAATTTGCTCGCCAGGTGCCAAAGGGTGTTGTGGTTTACGAACTGGCCGGCTCCCTGTTCTTTGGCGCTGTGGACAAGTTCAAGGAAACCCTGAACCGCATTGCTGTAAAGCCCAAGATTCTGATCTTGCGTATGCGTAGCGTTTCTAGCATCGACGCCGCAGGTATCAACATGATCGAGGACCTGCTGAATCACTGTAAGGCCGACGGAACCCAGTTGCTTCTTTCCGGTGTGCATGCCCAGCCGGTGGTGGCCCTTACCCGCGCAGGCGTGCTGAAGCAGCTGGGCGAAGAAAACGCCTTGGGCAACATCGACGCCGCTCTTAATCGCGCCCGCGAACTTCTGGGCCTGCCGGTTGTTGACGCTGCCGTAGATCCGAACCCCACCGTAAGTTGGGAAAAGGGTCTTGACAAGCCTTGGCTTCCCGAAGAATCCAATGCTGCCGTGGCAGAAGGCACGCCCGAAGTCATTGCAGAAAAGGTTTCTGAAGAACCCGTCTGGAAGATCGAGGAAGACAAGAAGTAGGGTGTTGAGAATCTCTTTACACTAAAAAAATTTGTGAAGGAGTGTCGCTACAAAGTGACGCTCCTTTTTTTTAAATTTGGCGCGGTTTTGGTTTATGGAGCATTTTCAATGCAAAAAAGATTGATTTCCTGGTTGGATCGCACTGCACAGCGAATCGATGGCAAACGCAAGTCCGTGTTCAATGAATTCATTGTAAATTACGTGATGATTTTGTTTGCTGTGGTGATTTTACTTCAAATCTTGTAATATTTTCTAAACTGTGACGCAGGTCTCTTTGTGAGAGACGTCACTTTTGATTTGTATTATTCCTGCTTATATTAAGGGCATGAAGATAAGCCCCACATTTATTTTAAGCTATGCGACTGTGTTTCTTGGCGTAGTTTTGATGCTCGCGGCCTTTTACGCATAAAATTTTTCTACCTTGCCAGTCATGTTTAAGATTGGTGTTATGGCTTCCGGTGGTGGAAGCAATTTTAAGGCTATTATTGACCGCATTGGCGAAGGCGATCTGGAAGCCCAGTGCAAGTTCCTGATTACCAATAATGCTGGCTGTGGCGCTGTAGGTCATGCAACTACCTATGGCATTCCTGTTTATCACATTTCCGGAAAGACTCATCCAGACCAGGCTGCCTACGAAGCCGCTCTGCTTGAAGTGCTGGACAAGTATGATGTGGACCTGCTGATTTTGGCAGGCTATATGAAGGTGCTGCCGGTAAGCTTGCTAAAGCGTATGCCTGACCGCATCTTGAACATTCATCCGTCTTTGCTTCCTAAGTTTGGGGGGCGTGGCTTCTGGGGACTTCATGTTCATGAAGCAGTTCTTGCTGCACACGAAAAGGAATCTGGCCCTACGGTGCATCTGGTTTCCGAAGAAGTTGATGCCGGCCGCATTCTCGGACAGCGTACGGTGCCTGTGCTGGACGGCGATACTCCTGCCGAACTGCAGGCGCGTGTGCTGGAGCAGGAACACGATCTTTTCTGGCGAGTTATCAAGGAATACGGCGAAAATCTGGTGAGTAGCCGCGCTTAAACCGTCTGCTGGAGGCGAAAATATGAAGTTTAAGCCACCTGCATTTTTAGATGGAATCGAATCTCCTGTAGAAGGGGAGGTGGCCATCCGTAATTATGCGGCGGGCTTGCTTCAGAGTGGGGAGTCTGCGTCGCAGGCAGGAATTGTGCCGACGATTGTTGTGGGTATTGACGAAGTGGGACGAGGCCCGTTGGCTGGCCCCGTGGTGGCTTGCGCCGCTGTTCTCAAGAGCCCCGACGCTCTTTTGACCTTGAACGATTCAAAAAAATTGACACGCCCCAAGCGCGAAGCCATGTTTGAGTCGGTAAAGGAGGCCTGCGCCTGCTATGCCATTGCCAGCGCAAGCGTTGCAGAAATTGACGAAATCAATATTCTGGAGGCCGACTTTTTGGCCATGCGCAGGGCCTTGCAGGCCTTGGGACTGCCTGGTATTCAGGAATCCGCCCCCGAAATTCCTATAGAAGTGAAGGGCTCCTTTGCAGAGGCTGCGGCCTACGTTGCTGGAACGGCGGAGGGCACCACGGCAGAAAACTCCGTTGGGGCTGCTGCAGGAAAGGCCGCTGGCCTTGGCTCCGGTGAACAGCCTCAGGTTCTCGTTGCAGTAGATGGCAACTTGAAGATTCGCGGGGTTCCTCAGGATATTCAGATTCCCGTGGTCAAGGGTGACGGACGCATCGCCAGCATTTCTGCCGCGTCTATCCTGGCAAAGGTGTTCCGAGACCGCTATATGGACGAGTTAGAAAAGAAGTTCCCTGGTTATGGCTTCGACAAGCACGCGGGCTATGGCACCAAGGCTCATCTGGAAGCTATTAAAAAGCAGGGCTATACCCCCGAGCATCGCAAGAGTTTTCATCCCAAAAGCCTGCAGATGGAATTGTTTGTGTAACGATTTTGTTACTTTGTAAGAAAAGGGGGCGTGAACGGCTTTTAGGGGCCGTTTTTTTTGTATTTTGACCTTAGGTTAGGAAGATTGGGCTTTTTTAAGACCTAAATAGAATCCAATAAAATTTGCGACGCTTGAATTTGCTATCTTGTTGACTGTCAATGAGTTACGTGCTTTCGTTTTTCTTGAGGTGCGGACTTTGTTTCGAAGAATTTAGCTGCGAATAGGAGGCTATCTTGAACAACTCAGTTCCTTTAATTCAGATGATTATGCAATCTGACATTGCGACCATCGTGGTTCTCTGCATTTTGGCAGTGATGTCTCTTGGATCCTGGGGCATTATCATCGTCAAGTACATTGTGAACAAGAAGAATCAGCGCGCTAACGTGATATTCTTCCGCAAGTTCGTCAATGTCCAGCAGTTTGTGGAATTGCAGACCCTTTGCGAAACGGCAGATGAAAGTGCCCTGAAGAGCCTTACTTCCGAAGTGCTTAAGGAGGCTTCCAAGTTCAGTAACTTCGTCAGTTACGATTCCATCCAGCACCGTGCGTCCTTGCTGGAAGATACCATCCAGCGTTCCATTGAAGGCCTTCGTCTGGCCGAAGACCGCTACCTGAGCTTCCTTGCGACCTGCTCTAACCTGGCTCCTTTCTTTGGACTGCTGGGTACGGTTTGGGGTATTATGGTGGCCTTCTTCCAGATTGGTCAGCATGGTTCCGCCGACTTGACCGTGGTGGCTCCAGGTATTGCAATGGCCTTGATTACAACAGTTGGCGGCCTTGTGGTGGCAATTCCCGCTTCTGCCGGTTACAACTACTTTACTTCCCATAACGGTCAGAACGAAATTTCCTATTACAACTTTGGTTCCCAGGTGCTTAGCTTGTTCAAGCGTGGAGACCTGTTGGCTCTTGAAGAAGTAGCCGGCTAGGAGGCGTCGTGAAGCGCAGTCGTGGCAAAGAACTTAAGCAGGAGATGAACCTGACGAACATGATTGATATCGTGTTCGCCATCTTGATCGTGTTCATTATTTCTGCACCCCTTATGAGCCAGGGCGTCAAGGTGGACTTGCCTAAGGCCGAGGCTCCCACTATGGAGCAGGAAAAGCTCCTGAAGGTCTCGATTACCAAGAAGGAGGAAATCTATATCGCCGATATGATGGTGGATTTCCATAGCTTCAACAATGTCTTTAAGTCTCTTTGGAACGGCGAAATGGCTGTGGTCATTAATGCCGACGAAGATGTGAACTACGGTCTTGTAATGAAAGTCGTAACCCAGGTTCAAAAGCTTGGAGTTACAAAGCTTGGTTTCTTGACTATGAATCCCAAGGAACGCCCGGGTAAGAATTAAAAAGGAATTTTTGTGAGCAATCGTAAGGAACAAATCCGCTACTTCTCTAGCGATGGCGATGGAATGATGGTAAAGATCATCATTTGCGCTGTGTTGTTCCACGTGCTGATTGCGGGCGTTTGCATTGGACTTCATTTTGTGAATTTTAAGCAGGAGCCGGAACCGATTCCTGTGTTTGAAATGGTCCAGGTGCAACAGCCTAAGGTTCAGCCAAAGCCGGTACGCCCCAAGCCTCCTGAACCGCAGCCGGAGCCGCCCAAGGAACCGCCCAAGCAAGATGTGAAACCCAAGCCCCAGCCGAAGCCCAAGGTTAACAAGGAACTTCCTCCGGATATCAAGCCCGAAGAAAAGAAGCCTGAACCAGAACCGGAGCCGCAGCCTGAGCCAGAACCACAGCCCGAGCCGGAACCGCAGCCTGAACCAGAACCGGTAGATGACTTTGATGTCGACGACCTGGACTTACCTGCGGCTGTTGAGGCTCCCAGCTTGAATCCTGTGGGTTCTGTGGATATGGACCCGCTGATGCAGGTTTATCTGGAACAGCTTAAGAATATCATCATGGCAAACTTCAATCCACCTGCTAGTTTGTCTGTAAAAAAGAATGTAAAGACCACCGTGCAGTTTACGATTGACCGTTTTGGCGGCATTACCGGCATTACGCTGAAAAGATCCTCGGGTAATTCCACATGGGATCACTTGTCTGTGCGCGCTGTGAAGATTTCAAAGGCTCCGGAGCTTCCACTGAATTTTAGGGCTCCTAGCTTGACGTTGCATTTTAACTTTACGCCCAACTAAGATCGAGGTGTGAATGAAGATTGTTGATAAGATAAAGGCTTTTTCAAGGATTCTTTCCTGGGCATTGGTATTCTTCTTTGCCTATTTGCTCTTTTCTCCGGTAGTAAGCTTTGCCGCCATTGATACCATTGCGGTGGATGTTGGCATTTCTGTATTTAAGACCATGCCCATTGGCGTTGTTCCCTTTGCCGAGAACAAGGGCGCCATTGAATGGATCGAAGAAAAACCCCATCAGATTGTTACCCGCGATGCCCAGCTTTCTGGACGCTTTGAGGTTATCGCTTCTGACAAGTTCAATCTGGCTCTTTTCAGTAAGAATCGCGCCAAGCATTATATCACAGGTAAGGTGACTCCTGCAGAAGGAGGCAAGCTGCGTCTGGAATGCTTCCTTTATGTAGCTCAGACCAAGGATTTGCTGTTGGGCGAAGCCTACACCATTTCTCAGCAGGACCTTCGCCGGGCAATGCACAAGTTCTTTGACGAAGTCATTTATCGCCTTTGGGGGGAACGAGGTGTGGCGTCTACAAAGCTGGCTTATGTTTCCAAGATGGATGGCATTAAGCAGGTGGTTGTCTCCGACTATGACGGATTCCATCGTTCCCAGATTACTCGCGATACGACCATCAGCATGATGCCCGTGTGGATGCGAGAAAACAAGGGCCTTTACTTCGTGAACTTCAAGACTCACCGTCCGAAACTTTATTCTAAACTCTTTGGTGGCCCCATTAAATCTGTTTTCCCGCAGTTGGACCAGACCTATAGTCCGGCGGTAAATCCCAAGACTGGTGAATTGCTGTTCTCTAGCACAGTAGATGGTAAAACCGATTTGTTTATCGGAAATCCCGAGACCGGCAAGGCCAAGAAGTTTGCCTACCTGAAGAGCAATCAGACGAGTCCTGCCTGGAGTCCTTTTGCCAGTGAAGTGCTGTTTACCAGCGACCGTGGCGGTGGCCCGCAGATTTTTGTAATGGGCAAGGATGGAAGCGATATGCGTCGTGTGACCTTCATGGGGCGCTATAATGAACGCGCCAGCTGGTCTCCCGAAGGCGACCGCATTGCCTATACATCTATGGATAATGGCAAGATGAATATCTACACCTGCGCACTGGATGGTTCCGACATTGTGCAGCTGACAAATAATGCCGGCAATAACGAACATCCCACTTGGTCTCCCGATGGCAAGCTTATTGCCTTCGCAAGTAACCGCAGTGGCAGCTATCAGATTTATATCATGAGGAAGGACGGCTCCAATGTTACCCGCATTACCAATTCTGGCGAGAACACATCTCCCACTTGGTCCTTCTTCTATGAAGACGCTAATAAACAACAAACAAAAGAAGGTGCAAAATGAAGAACCTCATTAAATTCGCTTTGGTGGCTACTGCTGCCAGTTTAGTCCTTGTTGCTTGCTCCAAGCAGCAGCCCCCTGTAACCGATCCGGCCGCAGAAACTGCTCCTGCTGCAGCTGCGACTGAAGCTGCTCCTGCTGCAGAAGCTGCTCCTGTAAATCAGGATTCCCTGGCTGCAGAACAGGCTCGTCTCGAAGCTGAACGTATCGCTCAGGAACGTGCCCGCCTTGAAGCAGAACGCGCTCGTCTGGAACAGCTCATTAACCAGATTATGAGTGAAGATGTGTACTTCGACTTTGACCGTTCTGAACTGACCGAAAAGGCTAAGGAATTGCTGGCTCAGGTCGGCGAACTCCTGATTAAGGAAGAACGCTTTACCATTACTATCGAAGGCCATACTGATGCCCGCGGTACCGAAGATTACAACTTTACCCTTGGTGCAAAGCGTGCCATGAAGGTAAAGGAATTCCTGGCTGCCTATGGAATCGACGGCAAGCGTATGGAATCCGTGAGCTATGGTAAGGAAGCCCCGAAGGTTGAAGGTGCTTCTGAAGAAGCATACTCTCAGAACCGTCGTGCAAACTTCCGCGTGAATATTAAGGACTAGTAGCCATCTGTTCCTATAAAACCTGATAATTTAAATTCGCTGGTTTAACAAACTACGAGGTGTGTATGAAACGATTCGCTTTTAGACTTTCCTGTCTTGCAGCTGTTTTCGTTATGTCCTTGACTTTTTCTGGATGTAGTAGCGTTACCATGCTTCGCACTCAGGAAATGAAGGCTGTGGGTACCGAAGTGCAGTCTTCTGTGAATTCCAACGTAAAGCTGCGTATGGATTCTGCAGTTGCAGTGCTTTCTGCACAGAATGATTCTCTTAAGGCAGAACTGGATTCCGCAATGGCCCGCTTAAATGCGGCCTCCTTGGCACAAAAGCGCATGCAGGCGGAACTGACCATGCTTTCTCGCCGTATGTCAGACGAATCTGAACGTAACGATTCCCGTCAAGAAGAAATCATCTACCGCCTGGATATGCTGCTTGGTAAGTCCGACAAGATTCTTGCCAAGAAGGTTGTTGTCAGCGGCGCTCCTGCTCCCATCTCGATGGATAGTCTGGAACGTGAAGCAGAAAAGCTGGTAGAAGCGGAAGCCATGTTCAATACCGCCCGTAGCGATTATCACCGCAGCGAATATAAGCTGGCTTATTCTGGATTTAAGCAGGTTTATGAACAGATGAAGACTGGCGATCTTGCCGAGAATTCTCTGTACTGGATGGCTCTCTGCCTGATTGAAGTTGATCAGATGGATAAGGCCAAGAAGGTTTTTGCTCGCATGTCCGAAGCATTCCCCGATGGTCAGAAGACTTGCCCCGCGATGTTCAAGCTGGCTAATATCTTTGGCGATGAGTGCGATATCGATATGCAGAAGCAGTACCTGCAGAAGATTCTTTCTAACAAGTCTTGCGAAACTACCGGCGAGTTTGAACAGGCTGCCGAAATGCTCCAGGAAATCCTGGAGAAGGAAGACAAGGTAAAGGAAGGCGCTCCCGTAGAAGCTTGTGTCCCCAAAATTGTAACTCCGGAAAATTCGGAACCGGCAACTGCTCCTGCTGAAGCTGTTGCTCCTGCAACAGAAACTCCCCAGAATGCTCAGCCCGCTGCGGAAAATGCACCTGCCGCAGTTCCTGCTGAACAGCCTGCAGCCGCTCCTGCTGCCCCTGCGGCACAGCCTGCTACCGCTCCGGTACAGCCTGCTGCTCCTGCAGCTAAGTAAAGTTTTTTCTAGAGAGAGAACTGTCCCGCGGAAGAAATTCTGCGGGACTTTTTTTGCCTGACGAACAAACCCCAGGAGCATAGCGCCTGGGGCTAGAAAAGTCCCATGAGGACTTTTCAGCGGGGGGTCCAGGGCTAATGAACACTAGGCAACTATGTTGCCTTAGTGAGAATTGTCCACTATGTGGATGCGGCCGTGGCCCCCTTGCATCATTATAGGTTATCGTCTTCTTCGTCGTCGGAGTGGCGAATAACGACACCGCCAATCTTGGCCACCTTATTTTCGAAGTCTTCGTAACCGCGGTCCAGATGGTACACGCGGCTAACGGTGCTTTCGCCTTCGGCTATAAATGCGGCAAGGACCAGGGCTGCCGTTGCACGCAGGTCGCTACCCATGATGTCGGTGCCTTCCAGCTTGGTCCCGCCCTTGATAATGGCGGTATTGCCGTTTACCTGAATGTCGGCGCCAAGACGCTGCAGTTCCGCAACATGCTTGAAACGGTCGTTGTAAACGGTATCCTGAATGGTGCTGTTGCCTGGAATAGAAACCAGGGTGGCCATCAAGGGTGCCTGCATGTCGGTGGGGTAACCCGGGTAGGGAAGGGTGGTCACGTTAATGGGCTTTAGCTCTACGCCGCGGGCGTCTACCTGTGCCCAGTCGTTACCCACTTCTACCTTACAGCCCATGTCGCGGAAGGCGTCAAGGGTGCTAGCGATGTGTTCGGGGAAAATCTTGGTAACCTTGATGCAGCCGCGGGTAATGGCGGCGCCGCAAAGGAAGGTTCCTGCTTCGATTCGGTCGGGAATGGTAAATCCCTTGCCCGGGCGGAGACTTTCGACGCCCTGCACCGTTAGGGTTCGTGTGCCGCGTCCCTGAATTTTAGCGCCCATGCCGATCAGGTAGTCCACCAGGTTGTCGATTTCGGGTTCAAGAGCGGCATTCTGCAGAACGCTGGTACCCTTGGCGAGGGTTGCTGCCATCAGAACGTTAACGGTGGCTCCTACGCTGGAAATGGGGAAGTTGTATGTGCCGCCCGGGAGACGTCCTTCGCAAGTGGCTTCCACGTAGCCGCGGGTCAGAGTAATCTTTGCGCCGAGGGCTTCAAGACCCTTCAAGTGCAGGTCCACAGGGCGGGGGCCCCAGGCACATCCTCCGGGGAGAGAAACACGGCAGCGTCCAAAGCGGGCTACCAGAGGTCCCAGCACATAGAAGCTGGCTCGCATGGTCTTTACCAGTTCGTAAGGAGCTTCAAGATGGTCGGCGCCGCGGGTGTCGATTTTCAGCTGGTGTGATTCACCGCTAATGCGGCAGCCAATAACGCGAAGCACGTCGGACATGGTCTTCATGTCCTTCAGGTGCGGTACGTTTGTAATTTCAGAAACACCATCGGCCAGGAGAGCCGCTGCCATCACGGCAAGAACGGCGTTCTTTGCGCCGGAAATTTCAACTTCACCTTCTAGAGGCTTTGTTACCTGGTGAACTTCAAAACGGTACATACGGACTATTTCTCCTGCTCGTCGTTTGAACGGGCTCTTACTTTAATGCTTCTGTCGTAGACGACGTAGGTACGGGCGATCCAGTCGTGCAGAGTTCTGCGCTTGGGGTCAATCATTACGATTAGATAACCGATGCCGTACAACATCATGGTAAACTGGGTGAATAGGCTGGCGACGTAACGCAATGTACTTAAAAGCCAGCCAACCTTGGTGGAGCCGCTGAGGGTCAGCAGGCCGAAGGCCGGCTCCACGTGAATCTTGAACAACATTTTTCCAGGTGTGGCAGACTTGATTGCGGTAAATACAACAAAATAGATGGCCTGGACAACTCCCCATACAGAAAGGAATAGGTGGGTTCCGTTTGCCTCAAGAATCTTGCTCATGGCATTGTCTGCAGTAGGATCTGCAATGTAGGCGTTCATGGCTTCTGAAATGGCGTTAAGATCCGCCAGCTGCATGGCGCTAAGAACCATCAAAATGAATACGCCTACAACCGAAAGAATTAAGTTGTCTACAATGTAGGCTGCTGCACGAACCAAAAATCCGGCGTAGCGCTTGGCTACCTTCTGTTCGGCAAGAATGGCTTCGAGGGCTGCCTTTACCTGTTCTTCTTCAGAAAGAGCGGCGGTCTTTGCTGCTTTGCCATTTTCGTTGTTTTCTACAAAGTCTGCACTTGCCTTGGATTCTTCCATTTCTTCCCAGTGGACCCAATCCTTCATACCGGAGTGCCACACCAGAGTTTTGGGCTTTACCTTTTCGGCCTTGACAAATTCCATCAATTCGTCGATAGAATATGGACCTTTGCGTCGGTCGCCGTCGGTAATGCTTTCATCTATATAATACCAAATCATACAGGCTACAATGTAGCAAAAAAAGCCGATGTTGTCGGGCGTAGGGGCAAAGCCGAAATTTTGAAAAAAAACTAAATTGGGGGCTTATGATGAATTTTAAGGTTGGCCAACGCTATGTAAGTCAATCGGAACCTGCTCTGGGACTCGGCATTGTCACAGAAGTTCAGGACCGTATTGTCAAGATTTCTTTCCCTGCTGTGAACGATGTTCGACTTTACCGCTCCATGGGGGCTCCGGTAGACCGCTTTTTGCTTGCTGTAGGCGAAACGGCCAAGAGCGAAAAGGGAGTTTCCTTTACCGTAGAAAACGTGAAGGAAGTGGACGGGCTGATGGTCTATGAAGGTCGTGCCGGCCGTTCCATGAAGGAATCCGAGCTGAACGGCAAAATTTCTATTGCCCGCCCTGCGGATCTGTTCCGCGCCCTGCAGGAAAACCGCATTTCTAACAGCGAACAGTTCCTGCGTCGTCAGCAGTCCATGAACTTATATTGCAAGTGGCAGTCTTCCCCTGTACGAGGTATGATTGGCCCTCGCGTCAGCATGATTCCGCATCAGTATTACCTGTGCCATCGAGCATGCTCTAGTTCCGCTCTGCCCCGTCTGATGCTTTCCGACGAAGTGGGTCTGGGAAAAACAATCGAAGCTGGCATGATCTGGCATGCCCTTAAGGCTCGTGGCCGCGTTACCCGAACCCTGGTCATTGTTCCCGAAACTCTTAAGCACCAGTGGCTGGTGGAAATGAAGCGCCGCTTCAACCATCTGTTTACCCTGGTGGACGAAGGCTACCTGAAGGGGCTGTTCGTTGCCGATGACGATGACAAGCCTAATCCGTTTAGCCTGGCCAACGACATTATTTGCTCCATCGACTTCCTGATCAAGCAGCCTGCCCTTATAGAAGACTTGCTTAAGACCCGCTGGGACATGGTGATTATCGATGAGGCTCACCACCTGGTTTGCGAAGACGGTTTTACCAGCCACGAATACCTGTTGGCCAATGCGGTTATCCAGCGTTCCAAGGGCGTTTTGCTTTTGACGGGTACTCCGCTGCAGTTCCATCCGGAATCCCAGTTCAACCGACTGAAGATGTTGGACCCGGTTCGCTTTGCGGACTACAACAATTTTATCAAGGATCAGGATGCCTACCGCAAACTTGTAAATGAACTGAACAAGTTGCCTACGGACCCCGGTCAGCAGATGAGCTGGGACGACTTGAACGAAATCGTTCCCAAAAAGTCCATGATCCGTCCCTGGCTGGAACAGGAAAGTGCCAAGTCTATGTCGGCAGACGAATGGATTCGCCGCATTGTGGATGCTGTTGGTACTGGCTCCGTGGTGTTCCGCAATACCCGCAAGGGCGTTGGAGGTTTCCCCAAGCGTGTGCTAGACGAAATCCCGCTGGAACCCAATGAACGTTACCGCGAGATGGTTAACGTGGCTGCCGAGCAGGATCTGGACATGTCCACGGACATTCAGGAAAACGGTTTGCTCTGCACCTCCTATTCCGATGCCTGGTGCCTCGATGAACGTTACGTCTGGCTGAAGCAGTTCCTTAAGGAGCATAAGGACGACAAGGTTCTTCTGATCTGTGAATCCATCCAGGTGGTTCTGGCTCTGGAGGCGCTGCTTACGGAATATATGGGCGAGGGCGCCTTCTCTATGTTCCACGAGAACATGACCATTATGGCTCGCGATAAGGCCGCTGCAAACTTTAGTCGCGAAAATGGAGCCAACCTTCTGATTGCTTCTGAAATTGGTTCCGAAGGCCGTAACTTCCAGTTTGCCCATCATCTGATTTTGTTTGACCTGCCGCTGGATGCGGCCCTGGTAGAACAGCGTATTGGTCGTCTTGATCGTATTGGTCAGACCGAAAACATCATTATCCATGTGCCTTATGTTAAGGGCTCCGGTCAGGAAGTCATGTTCCGCTGGTACCATAATGGCCTGAATGCTTTCGGCACTCCGCTTATGAGTGGCGGCGAACTGTTCATGAAGTATACCGATGAACTTATTGCATCGCTGGCGGAACCGCAGTCCTTGTTGGAAAACTTTATTGAAAAGGTTATTCCGCAGGTTAAGAAAGACTGCGACACCATGCGCAAGAACATCGAAAAGGGCCGTGACCGCCTGCTGGAGTTCAACTCCCGCAATCCTGCCAAGGCCAAAGAAATTACCGACGAAATCCAGCGTGTAGATGCGCAGCCTGAACTTGAAACTCTAGTGTTCTCTTCGTTGATGGATCGCGGTCTTGAAATTGAAAAGAGTAAGATTCCTGGCTGCTTCGTGATTACTATGGGCACTCAGGTCGAAGCGGGTTCTGTTCCGGGCATGCCCGAATCTGTCGGAGGCGTTCCTGGCAGCAGTGGTGGTGGTGGCCGCGTTGTTCAGCAAGTGGGTGACTTCTCCGAGGGTGGCGGTAGCGATGAAGACGCTCGCTATTCCGATGCTTCTAGCCTTACGGTAACCTTCGATCGAAACGTTGCCATGATTCACGATGAAGTGGATTTCGTTAGCCTGGAACACCCGTTGTCTCAGGGGGTGATCGACTTCGAAACTACTTTGGACAATGGCGCTGTTTCTTGCAACATCTGGCAGAACTCCGGTATGCGAGGCTTGTTGCTGCAGTACAACTTCGCTGTGGACTTCTCTATTTCCGAGGAATGGGGCGTGTCTGATATTGCAGGTCCTAGGTACCTGAGCGTCTTGGTAAGCCCGTCTGGTGAAGTTCTGTCGGATAAACTCGAAGAACTTTCCAAGGCCACGTTTAAGGATGTGGCTGTTCCTCAGGGAAATCCCGCTGTGAATATGACTCTCAAGTATTTCGGCAAGGATGGCCTGGCGATTGCCCGTCGCGAAGTGACTGCCAAGGCTAAGGAGCTTGCAGAAATTGCTGCAGAGGCTGTTGAAGCTCGTGCCGAGCAGGAATACCAGCGTATGAATCATTTGCTGACCATGCGAGGCAAGGCCGGCAATAATGACCAGCTGAAACAGCTCCGCAAGAATGCTCAGGAATGGAAAAAGATTATTTCCAACCCGCAGCTTCGACTGGATGCAATCCGCCTACTGGTCTGCCGCTAACCTTTAACCCCTAGTCTCTAATTTCTAGCCTCTAGTCTCTACATATGAGTGAATTAAGAAAGAACATTTTGAATGAAGCCCACCGCATTGTGGTAAAGATTGGTTCCCGCATCCTGGTGGATTCCGAGAAGGGTGGTGTTCGTACCCGTTACATCCAGAAGCTGGCTGATTCCGTGGCCTGCCTCATGGAAGCCGGCAAGGAAGTGGTGATTGTGACTTCTGGTGCAGTGGGTACCGGCATGAGCCAGCTGGGTTACAAGGAAAAGCCTACGGTCATCGCCGAGAAGCAGGCTTGCGCCGCTGTGGGCCAGATCGACCTGATGTACGCCTACCGCGAAATGTTCCGCTGGTGTCAGCTTTCTGTAGGCCAGATTCTTTTGTCTGCCGAAGACTTCCGCGACCGTAACCGCTACAAGAATTTGCAGAACACCATCAAGGCAATGCTTGCCCGTAAGATTGTTCCCATCATTAACGAGAACGACTCTTTGGCGGTTGCAGAAATCAAGGTGGGCGATAACGACAAGCTGTCTTCTGACGTGGCTCTGTTCCTGGATGCAGACTTGCTGTTGATCTTTACCGACGAAGACGGCTTGTTTGACGACAATCCCAAGAAGAATCCCAATGCTCGCTTGCTGCGTTTCGTTCCCGAGATTACTCCCGCGGTTCTCGCCTTGGCAGGCAAGCCTGGCGAAGCAGGTTCCGCTGTAAGTACCGGCGGTATGCGCAGTAAGCTTGAGGCTATCCGTAACGTAACCAAGAGCGGCTGCAATGCGTTCCTTGCTTGTGGTATGCGCGTGCTGCCCCACGAAGTGATTCTGGAACAGGCTGAGGGAACTTTGTTCGTAGGTTCCAAGAAGAAATTGAACAGCCGTCAACGTTGGCTCAGCTTTATTACCACTCCCCGCGGAAGTGTTGTTGTGGATGAAGGTGGCGTGAAGGCCCTCCGCGAAAAGCATTCCAGCCTGCTGCCTGTGGGTGTTGTATCTGTGAAAAAACATTTCGACAAGGGCGACCTGATTGAAGTTCTCAGCGAATCCGGCGAAGCCGTTGCCCGCGGTGTTGCCAAGTTCGATAGCGAAACTTTGAAGCTGGTGCTCCACAAGAAGACTGCGGAAATCCACGCCTTGCTAGGTAAGGACGTGGCCGATGAACTTGTACACAAAAACGACTTGGTAGTATTTTAAATGAACAATGAAAAATGAACAATTAACAATGTTTATAATCACGGCTTCGCCGTCTTAGAAACAGCGCGAAGCGCCAATATTTAAATTATTCATTGTTAACTGTTGATTGGAATAATTATGGCAGAAGATCAGAACTTAGACGAATTGGCCGAAGAATCCGCAGAACTTCCTAAAGTTGAAAGCCAGGAAGATTTGGCTCGCATTATTCAGGCTCTTGTATTTGCCTCGACCGATGTGGTAACCTTGAGGAAGCTTCGTGAAATTTTAGGTGACTTTTTGGATGCTCGCCTGGTGTCTGATGCTCTCATTGCAGCCAACGATTCTCTAAATAAAATAAACTCGCCCTTTGAAATTGTGGAACAGGCTGGTGGCTATCGTTTTCGCACTCGCGCCAAGTATTATCCTTGGGTTCGAAAATTGTTCCCCGAAGCAAATGCCCGTCGCTTAAGTCAGGCTGCTCTTGAAACTTTGGCTGTGATTGCCTACCAGCAGCCCATTACAAAGGCTGCAATTGAACAGGTTCGTGGTGTGTCATCTGTGGATGGTCCTATCCGTAATTTGCTGGATAAAAAATTTATTGCCTTGGGCTCTCGCGCAGAAACAGTGGGTAACCCCTACACTTATGTGACAACTCAGGAATTCATGAAGTATTTCGGAATCAACCGCATTCCCGAAGACTTGCCTCGCCTCCGCGAATTCAGTGAACTTCTGGAAGCAGGCGCTCTGGTGCCCCAGTACGCTAAGCCCGAATCCATTGCTGCCGAAGAACCTGTTGAGCCGGAAGAAAATCCGGATCAGGTTGAACTTTCTATGGGAGATTTGTAATGGCCTGCACTCCTTTAATGCAACAGTATTATGATATCAAGGCCCAGAACCCTGGTTGTATTCTGTTCTTTAGAATGGGTGACTTCTTTGAACTTTTCGAAGAAGACGCTGTTATCGCCTCTAAAATTTTAGGCATTACTTTGACCAGTCGCAACAACGGAGCTTCTGGTGCTACGCCCCTTTGCGGATTCCCGCACCACGCTGCTGAACGTTATGTTCCCAAGATGGTGGCTGCTGGTTACCGTGTGGCTATTTGCGAACAGGTGGAAGACCCGAAACTCGCTAAGGGTATCGTCAAGCGCGATATTGTGGAAATCATCAGCGCCGGTACCGCCATGAACGAAGCCAACCTGGATGCCAAGGAAGCGAACTACCTTTGTGCCTACATTCCGGGAACCTTCTCCGAAAAGTCCGACGGCAAAGGTGCCGAAGAAGCCGCTGTGTTTGCCATCGCCGATGTGACCACTGGTTATCTTGCAACCTGCAAGAGTTCCATTCAGGCTTTTGAATGTGAATTTTGCCGCCGCATGCCCAAGGAAATTCTCGTTCCCGAGGGAACCAAGATTCCGGCAGGCGTCATGGACCTGGTAAAGTCCGAAAATATTTTGATTACGGAGTTGCCTGCTTTCCAGTTTGGGGAAGAGGCTGCCCGCGATACCTTGTTCAGTCACTTCAAGGTGGAAGCCTTGGACGGCCTCGGTCTGGATGGCCGCCCCGAAGAAACGTCTGTAACTGGCGCTCTGCTCCAGTACCTCATGTACCAGAAAAAATCTGAGTTGTCTCATTTTACAGCCCTCGAGATTTTAAATCTGGACGACTACATGACGCTGGATCCCAGCACCTTGCGTAACCTGGAACTGGTCCGCCCCCTGAACGCCGACGACATCAGCAGCACTCTCTGTTACGTGCTGGACTTTACCGTTACCGCCATGGGTGGCCGTACTTTGAAGGACTGGGTCAGCCATCCGCTGATTTCCGTGGACCGCATCAAGGAACGCGAAGAAGCCGTTGACGAACTGGTAAACAATCCCGTGGCCCTTGACGAACTGAAGGAATCCCTCACTTCCATTCTGGATATGGAACGCTTGATGGGCCGTGTAGGCTCTGGCCGCGCCAACGCCCGTGACCTTGCTGGTATGGGCCGCTCCCTGGCTCAGGCATCCAAGGTGGCCGAGGTTCTGGAAGGTTTGCGTTCTCCCATTTTCGAACCTATGCGCGAGGCTTTGATCCGCGCCCAGGGCAGGGGAGAGGAACTTCTCAACCAGTTTAACGAAGACCTGCCCTTGACTGTCCGCGAAGGCGGCATGATCCGTGAAGGCGCCAATGCAGAACTGGACGCCATGAACGCCGACATCAAGGATCGTCGCCAGTGGATTGCTTCTCTTGAAACTCGTGAAAAGGAACGTTTGGGAATCCCCAGCCTGAAGGTGGGCTACAACAAGGTTTTCGGTTACTACATCGAAGTGACCCGCGCCGCCATGGCCAAGGCTACGAACCCCATTCCCGACGAATATATTCGTAAGCAGACCACGGTAAACGCCGAACGTTACATCACTCCGGAAATGAAGGAATGCGAATCCATCATCAGCAATGCCGAAGTGAATATCCACGCTCTGGAATACAAGATTTTCTCGGAACTCCGCGACCGCGTTAACTCCTGGCGCGCAGAACTTCAGGAAATCGCTAACGCCATTGCCCGCGTTGATACGCTGTACAGCTTCGCTCGCGCCGCCCGTAAGTACAACTACGTCTGCCCTGAAGTTTTCGAAGGCTCCGGCATCGAAATCAAGGGTGGTTTCCATCCGGTGATTGTTGCTGTAAATCCCGACCTTGATTTCATCAGCAATGACGTAACGCTGTCGCCGGATGCAACCCGACTGATGCTTATCACCGGCCCCAACATGGCTGGTAAATCTACTTACCTGCGTCAGACCGGCCTCATTGTGCTGATGGCGCAAATCGGCTGCTTTGTGCCTGCGGAATCTGCCCGCATTGGCGTTGTGGACCGTATATTTACCCGTGTGGGTGCCAGCGACCGCCTGAGCCGCGGCCTTTCTACCTTCATGGTGGAAATGATCGAGACCGCAAATATTTTGCGTAACGCCACCGCCCACAGCCTGGTGCTGCTTGACGAAATCGGCCGCGGGACCAGTACCTTCGACGGCCTCTCCATTGCCTGGGCCATCGTGGAGACTTTGCACGACGAGCCGGCCCGCGCTGCCCTCACGCTCTTTGCAACCCACTATCATGAATTGACTGGCCTGGTGGATGACCTTGAACACGCCGGCAACTACCAGGTGGCCGTTCAGGAAAAGGGCGACAAGCTGATTTTCCTGCACAAGATTCTGGAAGGAGCCTGCGACTCCAGCTATGGTATCCATGTGGCTGAAATGGCTGGGCTTCCCAACAACGTGCTGCGCCGCGCCCGCAAGATTCTGCTCCGCCTCGAAAAGCACAAGATTGACCCCAGCGACGAAGCCGCCAACAAGAAACTGAAGGAAAAGCCCCAGGTGGACTTGTTTGCTCCTCCCGACGAAAGCACCGTTCTTCTGAAGGAAGAAATCCGTCGCCTCCGCCCCGAAGAAATGACCCCCATGCAGGCACTCCAATACCTCATGGACCTGAAGGAAAACTACGGGAAGTAGGTCTGGTTCCTTGACACAACTTTCAAAATGTTGTATCTTGATTTTCATGGCCATTGAATGTATGTCTCAAGATCTGGATTACCGAAAGACACACCTTGCTGTTGCTGCTATTGAAAACGCGGCGTTAAAGCTTGGTGTTGATTCCGCAGATTTGTTAGCACGTTTGCAGAAGTACGATATTGTGAAGGAAGGCCTGTTTTCGTTTTACGAAGAACTACATACGCAAAGTTTGGACTGGGTTACAGATTTCCTCATTGAATCCTTGCAGAATCGGGAGGCTAGGGAAGTATGATTCTGTTTCATGGATCCGACAAAATCGTAGAAAAACCTGTAGCAAATTACGGACGAAATAAAGTCGATTTTGGACAGGGCTTCTATCTTACAAACATACATGAGCAGGCTGCGAAATGGGCTAGGATTATAGCTTTTAAAAATGGCACAGGAAAGGCTTTTGTCAGCGAATTTAATCTGGAAGAAGAAAAACTGGTTGCGCTGGGAAATCGCTACAAGAATTTCATGGCCTACGACATGGAATGGCTTAATTACGTGATCGATTGTCGCAATGGTGGAAATTTTCAAAATCAATACGATGTTGTTGAAGGCGGTGTTGCAAATGATAACGTTATTGACACTGTTGAAAACTACGAGAACGGAATAATAACAGCTGAGCAAGCCCTTGGCCAGTTGCAATACAAAAAGGTAAATCATCAAATTTGTATTCGTTCTCAAGATGTGCTAAATTGGGCCCTGCATTTTGTTCGTTGGGAGGAAGTCTAGCCATGCAGAATGGAGTTCTTTGGCGTAAGGAAGCTCGGCTTGTAAAAAAATTGGCGGATCTCAAGAATATTGACTGCGCGTCTGCCTTGTCACTTTTTTTTTCATCTAATACGCACAAACTACTTTTGCAGCCCGAATCAGGTCTGCAACTCATGAGCGATGGCTATATCCTTGAAGACCTGCTCAAAGAACTTAAGTGATTTTTCAATGTCCTCCCCGACATGATTACAATGACCACCTAGTGCTATCCTTTATCATGTTTGTAATTATTATGAATATGATAATTATGGTTATAATAAAGCGTTTTTTTCTAATTCTGCAAAATAGACGGTAAAATCAAAAAAAAACTACGCAGAGTGTATAATCTATGTCACAACCCGGTAAGGAAAATGGACTTGGATAAACGAAATTTTACAAATTAAGGTATATTTATCAGAGTGAGAATGCTCTGCTCAAAACTAGTGTATGGATATATGACTGGCGTTGCTAGTTGTAGTGTTTTTCCAGCTTCGTCCTATCTAATTAGTGCTAATATGTGCAGGGGGGGGCTGTAGAATTTGTTTGTAATTGGCTCCCGAAATTATCAAAAGCGTTTGTAAGAAAATCCGAAAATTATAACTGTGTCGCAAATTCTGCGATGCCTTCTGTGGACCGCGTCATATCTTGGCGTGGTCTTTTTTGCGTTTAAAAGGTGGTGGTATGAAACTGTCGAACAAAAAAGTTCTTTTCGCAGCTGTGGGTGCATTATTCCTTGCTGCTTGTGGCGATTCCTCTACGGAGACAATCGTTGAAAAAGGCAACATGGATATCGTCAACGAGGTGGCCGACTTGCCAAAGTGTACCTCCGATAACGAAGGAGAGCAGGTCTTTGTAAAGGACGACGCGACGACTCGCGTTTGCGCCGACGGTAAGTGGTATGCGACCATGGGAAGCGCGGGTTCGGGGGCCGCAGATACAGTCTATGTGACTGGTCGGGATACGATATTTGTTGGCGGCGACTATGTCTGCACCACTGAAAAACTCGCTGACGATAGCGGCATCAAGATTATCTGCAACGGCGATTCCGTCGGCGTGGTGTTGAATGGCGCTGATGGTAAGCCTGGCGCAGATGGTGCCAAGGGTGACGCTGGCGAAAAAGGTGAGCAAGGTGATGCTGGCGAAGGTTGCGCTATGACAAGTGCGGTCGGCAAGCTTTCCATTACCTGTGCCGGCAAGACCGTAGAAATGTCGCTTGACGAAAATGGTGCCATCAGTGGAGTGCAGGAATCAATTCTTGACTCCGAAAAGGTGGCAATTTCTCTTGACTCAGTGAAGGGTGCCTCCCAGAAGGGACCTTTCCTCAGCGGTTCAAAGGTTCTTGTGAAGGAACTGCTGGATGGCCGAACACTTTCTCAAACTGGTAACAACTTCGACGGCAAGATTTTGAACGACAAGGGCGAATTTAAGATTACCGCCCGCATGCTTGTGTCACAATATGTAATGCTTGAAGCCACCGGTTATTATCGTAACGAAGTCACCGGTCAAAACTCCAGTTCTCCGCTGACGCTTTTCGGCATTACCGATGTGACGACCCGAAACATCGTGAACATCAACCTGCTCACGCATTTGGAGTATGAACGAGTCATCTATCTCGTGACCAAGAAGAAAATGAAGGTGCTTGATGCAAAGAAACTGGCCCAGAAGGAAATCTTCGACATCCTCCACATTGACAACTCTAATTTCAGCAATTCCGAAGATCTCTCAATCGCAGGCTCCAGCGACGAAGACGGCGCCCTGCTGGCCTTCTCTATTTTGTTCCAGGGTGACCGCAGCGTTTCCCAGCTGACGGAACTCTTGACCCGCATTTCCACCGCCATGGAAAAGGAAGGTAAGTGGGATGACGCCGTAACAAAAACTGAAATCGCGGATTGGGCAATGGCCGCCGACACCAGCGGACGCCTCGCCGACATCCGCGGCAAGGTGGATGCCTGGAAACTTGGCTCCATGGTTCCGAAGTTTGAACCGTACATCAGAAACTTCTGGGTGGAAGAATTGAAGCTTGGTACATGTGACGCTGCCAAGGCAGGGACAATTTCCTTTGTCGCTAACGCCAACAGCAAATATTACGCAAAGTCATACACCGACACGACCAAGACCAAGGTTCGCTTTATCTGCGCAGAAAATGCAAACGGAGAAAATGAATGGCGCATCGCCACTGACTTCGAAAAGGATACCTACAAGTGGAAAGCTGGGTCTGATGGCGAAACGATGAACGGACAGGTGACGGGGAAGGTATACATCTACGACGGACTCGGCAAGTACACTGCTGACCACAAGGCCGGATGGCGAACAGCATCTAAGCCGGAATCCGTCTATGGCGGCTGCACTGAAATTTCCTACGAAAAGATTGTGAAATACACAGGTGCTGACAGCTCCGGCTATTACCAGTGTCAGGAGAAAACCCGCAGATGGGAACAGATCAGCAGTGCCGTGGTGGATATCGCAAACCTTACCGAAGGTGACGATGGCTTTGCCCAGTGGGGTTCTGTAAATACGGATATCTGCTATGTCTATGATACCGCCCCCGCCTACAACGGTTGGCGTACCGGTCAAAGTACGGATTGCACTTTGGGCTTGAATGGTTGCACAAAGGCGGTGGAAGCCAAGGGTGAGATGAAGTACGCCAAGAATGGCAACTACTACATGTGCAAGAGTAACAAGTGGAACCTGATAAGCGACGATGTGCAGAAAAATACATACAAGCTAACCTGCAACGCGGACAACGATGGTTCCGTAATTCCAGGAACTGCCGATACCTGGTATTATGTGTGTGACGCTAACCAGTGGCGTAAGGCTACACAGGCTGAATATGAGGCTTGTTATCTGGATGGCGTGTGCAATGCCTGTACCCAGTCCACCGAAGGAACTTTCGCCACATTCGACAAAGTGGTATATGGCTGCGCTTCCAATGCCTGGGTCAAGACAAAGATCAGTGCTGAAAACGCCAAGACCAAGTGCGACAGGGAGAACCCCGGCAATGTAATGTTCGATGTGGATACCATCGCAGTTAATGGTGTGGTTGCCAATACGATTGACTGGCTCTGTACCGAAAAGGGCTGGCACCGTGCCAGCTGGGAAGAATATACCCTTGAAAACTGGAAGGCCCACCTGGAAAAGACTCTGCCTAAGCTGGATTCCTTCCAGGATGCTCGCGATGGCCGCTGGTACAAGAAGGTGACCATTGGAACCCAGGTCTGGATGGCCGAAAATCTGCAGTACGCGGACTCTGTTGCAAGCTTGAACCTAAAGGGAAGCTCCTGGTGTTACAACCATAAGCCGGAAAATTGCGAAACCATGGGCCGCTACTATACCTGGATGGCCGCCATGGACATCAACAAGACGTATCAGTCTACCAGTGTTCCTGCGGGAATGATTCAGAGCGTCCATCGAGGCATTTGCCCCGAGGGCTGGCACATACCTACCAGTAGTGAGTGGAGTACAATGAATTCAAAATCTGGTGGCTACGCGGCCCAGCAGGCAATCGGCAATCCGGGTTGGCCTAACGCTACCAATGCAAGTGGCTTTGCTGCGCTCCCTGCTGGCGACTACAGTGGCGTCTTCAACGGTGTTGGCTTCAGCGCTAGCTTCTGGGGTGCTACTGAGAACAGTGCTAGTAGCGCCAACGGCTGGCTCATGGGTGCGAGCGATGCGAACTTCAGCGGCTACTACTACGGCAAGAAATACGGTAGCTCCGTGCGTTGCCTCCAGGACTAGAAATTTAAAGATCAAGTGAGTTAATTGTAATGAATGATATTTTATTGAATGATTTACTCCAGTTTGACAATCTTGAAAATGTTCGCATTAGAATGAACCTTCAATTTGGAAAAAATTGGGACCCCATAAAAGAATTCCAAAGCGGGAACATTAAAAAGATGTTAGATGGAAACTATTGGAATGATGGCAAAAAAAAATCGTACAAGAAAGGACAAATTACCATTGGATTGGTTCCGCTGAAAAGGCATAGTGATAAATGGTTATTATTTCATGTAGGCTTAGTTACTGAAGATTTGAAAGTAAATAATGGCGTTGGCTACAAATATGAACCGTTGACTGAATATGAAAAATTTTGTGGACGTGTGATAGTTGAGTATAAGAATTGTGCACAAAATACGATTCGAACTGCAGAAAATATGATGGGTCATTGCAGGGTGTGGAAAATTCTCCCTGAAATATACAATGATGATTTTTTTCCGGGTTATGACAAAGTGAATCTTTCTTGGATGGATTTACAACGAGTTGTTCAAAATGAGTCCTGGAAAACAGCCCTTGAAAATCAAAAGGGAGTTTATCTAATCGTTGATAAGAAAACAGGCCGTAAATATGTAGGGTCTGCTTATGGAGAGAATATGCTTTTAGGTAGATGGATGTGCTATGTAAAAAATGGTCATGGAGGCAATGTTGAATTGAAAAAACTTGGGCTTAAATATATAAAAGAAAATTTTTTCTATTCAATATTGGAAATTTTTAAATCCACAGTAGCTGATGAGCGAATTCTAGAGCGTGAATCTTGGTGGAAAAATGTTTTACTAACACGTGAATTTGGATATAATGAAAATTAATTTTATGGGAAAGAACCTATGTTGAAAAATTTGCCTTTTTTTGGTGTAGCGTTGGCTGCATTCTCCCTGGCTTTCGCTGAATCTCACATGGATGCTTCCTTAGGAAATTCCCTGTCCCCGGCGGGCGAGTCGCCTGTGTCCACTTCTATTTTTGTCAGAAATCCGGTGATATTCCATCAGCGTCAGGCAGACCTGGAAATCTTGAAGGCTGCGGTTGGCAATAAGAACGAAGGTCTTGACTCCTTGCTTTCTGATGCAAGTCGGGTTGCCCAGATGAATGACCAGTGTGCAGCCGTAAGCATCAACGACGTGATGGGTGAAGAATGCTGGAACTTCTATCAGGTCGACCTCCCTGCCTTTGAAGAACGCTATATGAGGGTGACCGGAGAAGTTCGCTTTGGTCACATGGAAACCGCCCGCGGTCTCGAGGATCGCAAGCTGCAGATTAACGCCTGCGTTGATGCCCTTAACAGTTTCGCCCAGAGCAAGGACCAGTACCTGAATCTAGAAGGTGGTGTGTTCTTGGAACCTCTCAGCAAGGGATTCCAGGCTAATTATGATTTTACCTTGCAGTACGAACCCAACCATCGCAAGCATGCGTTTGAAATTGCCCAGAAGTGGGGCGAGACCTGTCGCGAAATGGTAGTTCGCCAGGATGGCGAAGGTTTTGCACCCTACTTCCTGGAACGTATCGAAAAACTGAATGCCGAACTAGCTGATAATGGCTCTCTGGCAGTTTATAAGACTGATACTGCGGATGTCAAGGCTCCTACGTTGTATATGGATATTGCAAAGCCGTTACGCAGTGCCTACTACCTGAATGGAGTCAAACTGTTCCATGCCCGCGTCAGTGCAGGTCCTGTAAGCGAAAGCCCCGTGCAGATTCGCTTCGAGAAGGAGACTGTGAAGGTCGCTGGCGAGCCTGTTGTCATCAAGCGAGGCGAACCCCAGAAATTCAAGGGCTCCGTGCAGTTCGCCGAAAAGTCCGCCCGTCTGAACGGCCGCTGGATCTGGGAAAACCAGGGCAACAACGCCGGCGTGGATTTTGGTCCCGAGGAGGACGAGGCCGCGCTGGATAGCATCTATGCCGCGGAACAGGCCGCCAAGGCTGCGGAGGATAGGTCGGCTATTGAAAAGCGTCGTGGACTTCATATGTCCCCGTGGATTGGTATTGGTGCAGCAATGGCTCCTTTTAACGACAAGAACCATAAGGCGTTCGCCCTGGATGAGGGGTATTTGATGGTCTTGCCTGATTTTATCGGAACTGCACGAGTCAAAATCGGATTTGGCGATAAAGCTGAATACTCTGTTGCATTGGGTGCTGGAGCTTTTGTCGGGGCTGGTTTTGGTGAAGGCCTACGTCGAGTATATATAGCCCCGGTTGTGCAGGCTGAATTTGGTTATAAGGGCTTTGGACTCCGCGAAACCGCGGTCATCGCCATTCCGGAAAATGATTCCGAGGAATGGATGCAGTTCAAGACAGGCTTGTTCCACGGTTTTGGAATGTTCGGTGTGGAACTTGGCTTTGATGTGATTACAAACCTCGGCAACGGTGGCTACCTGACGCTGTACTGGAATCTTTAAGGGGAGGAAATAATTATGAATTACGAATTACAAATTATGAGAAAACTCTCCCGCGTCATTCTCCTTGTGGCAGTACTCCTGCTAGCCTCCTGTTCTGTTTATGATGATTATGATATCGACCTGATGCAGGATCCTGTGGCTAGTGTAGATTCTAGTTCCTCCAAGGGTGAATCCCAGGGCAATGAAAATGACGGTGCAAAATCCTCAAGCAGCTCCAAGACTCCCGAGTCCACCGATGGGTCCAGCAGCTCCTCTTCCGTCATTCCTAGCGGTAGCGAAGAATCCAGTTCCAGCAAAAAAGACACCACCTATGTGGTAATCGTCAATCCGTCCAGTTCCTCGGAGAAGGTTGAGCCTGCCGTAAGTTCTTCTTCTAAGACTCCTGAATCCGCTGGCAGTTCTGCAGTTGAAAATTCCAGTAGTTCTTCCTCCGTAGAGCCTACTTCTAGTTCATCCGAACCTGCCATTCAGTCCAGTTCCAGTGTTGAAGAATTCGTCTGTGGAGTGTCCAAGATGGTTCGCGGTTCCATTGAATACGAAACCGTTGAAATTTTGAATACCTGCTGGACTGCCGAGAACATGAAAAACGAATTGTCCAGTGTAGAAACCTTTGCCTGTTATGACGATGATCCTGCAAACTGCGAGAAGTACGGCATGATGTACAGCTATGAAGCCGCAAGTAGTATTTGCCCCACTGGCTGGCGTTTGCCCGAGACAAAGGATTTGCAGGATATGCTGGACTATTCTGGCGAATGGAATGACTGGGCTGGAATGTACTTGAAGTCCAAGGATGGCTGGGATGGCGATGCAGAAACAGGTACAGATGCATTGGGCTTCAACGCACTTCCTGGAGGTGGCTACACAAACGAAGGTTTCCGTGGCCTCGGTAAATATGGTGTATGGTGGACATCGTCTAAAAAGACGACGACCTCCCATTACGTTCTTAAGCTGACGGGCGATGACGATTCCTTCTATGCTACGGGAAACGCCATGGAAAACGATTTTTACGCATACGTCCGTTGCATTAGAAAATAACCAGCTCTTTTAACCTTGCGAGAAGGCATGAATAACAGAATGCAGCAAATCATTGGTGCTGTTGGCTTTGTCGGTACTGTTCTGACATTTGTCGCCTGTGGCGATTCCAACACTACGCAAATCAATCAAACTGGCCTTGACATGGTCTCCTCCGTCGAGGATTTGCCCAAGTGTACCTCCGATAACGAAGGTGAACAAATCATCGTCAAGGATGATGGAACAATTCGTTATTGTTCCGATGGTAAATGGTATGCGACCATGGGAAACGTGGAATCGGAGAATGCGGATACAATTTTTGTATCGAAGAACGATACCGTCTATGTTTCCAGTATAGACTCGGTTTTGGTTGCAGGGCGTGACACCGTACATGTTTCTGGCGGTGACACAATTCGTATTTCTGTGACTAACACCGATACGGTTTATGTTGTAAATAAGGATACGGTGTACTTATCTGTAGGGGATGGATTGGGAGGAGGTAATATAATCCTCGACTCTGAACAGGTTGCTGTTTCTCTTGATTCAGTGAAGGGTGCTTCCCAGAAGGGCCCGTTCCTCAGTGGTTCTAAGGTTTTGGTGAAGGAACTGCTTGATGGCCGCACCCTTTCCCAGACGGGTAACAACTTCGATGGAAAGATTTTGAACGACAAGGGCGAATTCAAGATCACCGCTCGTATGCTGGTTTCCCAGTATGTGATGCTGGAAGCCACCGGCTACTACCGTAACGAAGTCACCGGACAGAACTCCAATTCTCCTTTGACACTCTTCGGCATTACCGACGTGACAACCCGTAACATCGTGAACATCAACTTGCTCACGCATCTGGAATACGAACGCGTCATCTATCTCGTGACCAAGAAGAAGATGAAGGTGCTTGAAGCCAAGAAGCAGGCCCAGCAGGAAATCTTCAACATCCTCCGTATCGACAATTCCAACTTCAGCAATTCCGAAGACCTTTCAATCGCTGGTTCCAGCGACGAAGACGGCGCCTTGCTGGCGTTCTCTATTTTGTTCCAGGGTGACCGCAGCGTTTCCCAGCTGACGGAACTCTTGACCCGCGTCTCCACCGCCATGGAAAAGGAAGGTAAGTGGGAAGATTCTGCTACGAAGGCTCAAATTGCTGACTGGGCCATGGCTGCCGACACTAGCGGACGTCTTGACAGCATCCGTAAATACGTTGCCGATTGGAAGCTGGGTTCCATGGTTCCGAAGTTTGAACCGTATGTCAGAAACTTCTGGCAGACGGAACTTGGACTTGAAACATGCGAAGCGACTAAGGCTGGAACAATTTCCTTTGTCGCTAACGCCAACAGCAAGTATTACGCAAAGACATACTCAGACACGACCAAGACCAAGGTCCGCTTTGTCTGTGCGGAAAATGCAAACGGAGAAAACGAATGGCGCGTCGCCACTGACTTCGACAAGGATACCTACAAGTGGAAAACGGGAACTGATGGCGAAACGATGAACGGACAGGTGACGGGGAAGGTGTACATCTACGACGGACTCGGCAAGTACACTGCTGACCACAAGGCTGGATGGCGTTTTGCATCTAAGCCGGAATCCGTCTATGGCGGCTGCACTGAAATTTCCTACGAAAAGATTGTGAAATACACAGGTGCTGACAGCTCCGGCTATTACCAGTGTCAGGAGAAAACCCGCAGATGGGAACAGATCAGCAGTGCCGTGGTGGATATCGCAAACCTTACCGAAGGTGACGACGGATTTGCCCAGTGGGGTTCCGTAAATACGAATGTCTGCTATGTCTATGATACCGCACCCGCCTACAACGGCTGGCGTACCGGCCAAGATACGGATTGCACTTTGGGCTTGAACGGTTGCACCAAGGCGGTGGAAGCCAAGGGCGAGATGAAGTACGCCAAGAATGGCAACTACTATATGTGCAAAAACAATAAATGGAATCTAATAAGCGACGATGTTCAGAAAAATACTTACAAGCTGACTTGCAACGCGGATAACGATGGCTCCGTAATTCCGGGAACTGCTGATACTTGGTATTATGTGTGCGATGCAAACCAGTGGCGCAAGGCCACACAGGCCGAATACGAGGCTTGTTATCTGGATGGCGTGTGCAATGCCTGTACCCAATCTACCGAAGGAACTTTCGCCACATTCGACAAAGTGGTATATGGCTGCGCTTCCAATGCCTGGGTCAAGACAAAGATCAGTGCTGAAAACGCCAAGACCAAGTGCGACAGGGAGAACCCCGGCAATGTAATGTTCGATGTGGATACCATCGCAGTTAATGGTGTGGTTGCCAATACGATTGACTGGCTCTGTACCGAAAAGGGCTGGCACCGTGCCAGCTGGGAAGAATATACCCTTGAAAACTGGAAGGCCCACCTGGAAAAGACTCTGCCTAAACTGGATTCCTTCCAGGATGCTCGCGATGGCCGCTGGTACAAGAAGGTGACCATCGGAACCCAGGTCTGGATGGCCGAAAATCTGCAGTACGCGGACTCTGTTGCAACCTTGAACCTAAAGGGAAATTCTTGGTGTTACAACCATAAACCGGAAAATTGCGAAACTATGGGTCGCTACTATACCTGGACTGCTGCCATGAATATTAACAAGACCTATCAATCTACCAGTGTTCCTGCAGGCATGATCCAGAATCCCCACCGAGGAATCTGCCCCGAGGGCTGGCACATTCCGACCAGTAGTGAGTGGAGTACAATGAATTCAAAATCTGGTGGCTACGCGGCCCAGCAGGCAATCGGCAATCCGGGTTGGCCTAGCGCTACAAACAAGAACGGTTTTACTGCGCTCCCTGCTGGCGGCTACTTTGGCGGCTTCCTCTATGTTGGCTCCGGCGCTTACTTCTGGAGTGCTACTGAGAGCAGTGCTAGTTACGCCAACGGCTGGCGCATGAGTGCGAGCGGTGCGGGCCTCTACAGCGACTTCAAGAGCAGCTGGTTCTCTGTGCGTTGCCTCCAGGACCAGAATTGAATTGGGGTCGGGGCCCCAATCCTCCCCCCATTGTTTCGTGAATGCTAAAATGTTATATTTAAAATATGGCATTAAAGAATTTCCCTATCGGCATCCAGGACTTTGCGAGCATTCGCAACGAAGGCTTCTTTTATGTGGACAAGACTGACCTTGTTTACAAGTTGACTCATACAAGTAAGTATTACTTTCTCAGCCGTCCTCGCCGTTTTGGAAAATCCCTTTTAATCAGCACTTTGCAATGCTACTTCGAAGGCCGCAAGGATTTGTTCACAGGCCTTGCCATGGAACGCCTGGAGACCGAGTGGAAGAAGTATCCGGTCATCCGGCTGGACATGAGCCGTCTAAAAGATCTGGACGAAGAAATCTTTGCCGCCAACATGGATTCCATTATTGGTCACATTGAAAAAGAATACGGCATTGAGAACGACTTGTCTAATCGAGCTTGGGGCACGCGCCTTTCGAACCTAATTTATGAAGCAAACAAGAAAACCGGCGAACAGGTTGTTGTTCTTGTGGATGAATATGACGCTCCCGTTCTAGAAGCGATGCATGATGTGGCCCTTCTGAATAAAATCCGCAATCGCATGCGTGACTTTTACGCACCCCTCAAGTCCCTTGGCGGCATTCTCCGTTTCGTATTCCTTACGGGCATCAGCAAGTTTAGCCAGCTCAGCATCTTTAGCGAATTGAACAATTTAAAAGTCATCACCATGAATGATGACTATGCAGCCATCTGCGGCATAACCAAGGAAGAACTGCTCTCGCAGATGCAGCCCGAAATCCAGGCTCTTGCAGACAAGCAGGGAATGACCTATGATGAAGCCGTTGCTGGTTTGCAACGCCAGTATGACGGCTACCATTTCAGTGAGAACTCCCCAGACATCTACAATCCGTTCAGCTTGATAAATTCCTTGAGCGAACTAAAGCTGGCAAATTATTGGTTTGCTTCCGGCACGCCGACCATGCTTGTGAAGGCTATGGCTCGTTATAAGATGAGTCCCGAAGAATACGACCGTGGCTTTTCTGTTGCTCAAAGAACTTTTGACGCTCCCACGGAAACTGCCGATACGCCAATTCCAGTTCTTTATCAGAGTGGATATTTGACTATTAAGGGGTTTGATAAAGGTGCAATTAGACCATTCCGCTTGCAATTTCCAAATGACGAAGTTCGTGAAGGCCTGCTAAATCTTTTGGCATGCGCCTATACATCCAGGAACGATGATGACACTTCGGAATTCCTGGACAACTTTGTGACGGCGATGAAGGCTCGTGACATTGAAACTGCGCTTACAGAAATGCGTGCGTTCATGGCGAGCATTCCATATGATGCTGAGAAGCAGAACGAACATCATTATAGAACGATTTTCTATCTGATTTTCCGCATTGCGACTCCGTATCTTGTCCGTTGCGAGGAACGCACTGCCGCAGGCCGCGCCGACGCCGTCGTAGAAACCGCCGATGCTGTGTATGTTTTTGAATTCAAGCTCGATGCAAACGGCACAGCAGACGATGCCCTCAAGCAAATAGACGACAAGGGCTACTTGGTGCCTTATACCGTGACTAAGGCCGCAGACGGCACTTCGAAAAAGTTGTTCAAGATAGGTGTCGCTTTCGATGCCGAAAAACGCACCTTGGGCGAGTGGAAAATCGTATAGTTCGTGGTATGATCGACTTCGCTGCACTTCAAGACTACGTTTATTCGGACCGCGTTTACGATTCCGAAATCCACGGGCTGGCTCATTGGCGGCAGGTGGAGTTTAACGGGCTGTTGCTTGCGAAGAAGACGAAGGCCGACATTACGGTGGTGCGCCTGTTTGCCCTCTTTCATGATTCCAAACGAGAAAGTGATGGATATGATAGCAAGCATGGTGGACGTGGTGCTGAATTTGCCAAGAAGTGTCGCGAAGAAAAACTTTTTGAAATTACGGATGAACAGTTTGAAAAACTGTATCACGCCTGCAAGAACCACACGACAGAGCGCACTACAGGCGACCCTACCATCGACACCTGCTATGACGCCGACCGATTGGACCTAGGACGTGTGGATTTTAATTTGGAACCGCTGAAGATGGCTTCTACCGCAGGAGCCTTCATTGCCGCCCAGTCCCGCAAAGAAAAAATCCCGCCTTGTAAAATGCGGGATTGGTTGATGAAATTTGAATTTTAGAACTACGGTTCAATCCAGTTCATTCTTCCCTGGAACTTGACTTCGCTCTTGATCACCTGGAATGTGCAGCTGATTTCGACACCTGCGTTCTTGGGCAGTGCGGCTACGCCAACTGCGGTGCGGGCGTGCTTGCCGTTATCGCCGAGGATCTTGACTGCCAGTTCGCTGGCTCCATTCAGAATTGCCGGCTGTTCCTTGAAGTCGGGGGCGGACTGCACAAAACCTTGCATCTGCACCAGCTTCAGCGTCTCGCCATCTTCCAGCATGCTCATGGCGGCGGCGATGTTGTTCAGCAGACAGATGGCGGCACCTTCGGTTGCCTTCTCCTGAGAAAGAGCTGTAGGCACGATGCCTGTGTATGCAGAAAAATCTCCGTTCACAGAAGGCAACTGACCCGACACGAAAATCATGTCGCCTGCGCGAGTGGCGGGAACGTAGGCTGCCAGAGGTGCCGCTACGGCAGGCATCACCAGACCCAATTCTTCAACTTTCTTCACGATATTCTGCATAAAATCTCCTTGACTTTTCGTACAAATAATACAAACTTTCGCGATTCCCAATCTTCTTTTTTTATAAAAATTGCGGAACTAAAAATGCAATCTTTATAAAAAAACGGAAATAAAAAAGACGAACCGTTCGATTCGTCTTTTCTGCAATGTTCTCGCGGGCGGGCTTTTGCCTGCGTCACTTTTTTTACTTCTTCGTGCCTTCTACCAGTTCGATGGCCAGTTTCTTCATGTTGGTGAAGTCCCACTTGCCGGAACCCAGCTTGGGAATGCAGTCCACCTTGAAGACGGAGCCAGGAATCATGAGCGGCGGAATGCCGGACTTGCGGATGCTGCGGGACAGGTCTTCTTCGTCGAAGTTTCCGTTGACGAGAAGAACGATGCGTTCGCCCTTGACGGAGTCGGGGACTGCGGTCACTGCAAATTCCATGCCTTCCAGCAGCTTGGTTTCTGCAAGGCGAAGTTCCACGGCGGTGAGGGAAATCATTTCACCGCCAAGCTTTGCAAATCGGCTGTAACGTCCGAGAATCTGAACGAATCCATCGGGAGTGTGGGTGCCCTTGTCGCCGGTCTTGTACCAGCGGCGGCCATCCTTCTCGAAAACAACGCTTGCGGTCTTTTCGGGATCCTTCAGGTAGCCCTTCATGACCTGGGGGCCGCTGACCACAATCATGCCTTCGTCGGTAGGTGCCAGGAACTCGTTGGTTTCGGGATCGATGATGGCGGTAATGGAACCAGGAATGGCTGCGCCGATACTGGAGGTGTCGTTGCACTTGCCCATGGTCAGGAAGTCGTCCAGCAGCACGTTGGGAGCATTCAGGGTAGCCAGAGGGGAAAGTTCTGTACAGCCGTAAGCTTCGTAGATGTCCTTGCCGAACTTCAGCTTGAAGGCTTCGCGCATTTCGGGGCGTAGCTTTTCGGCGCCGGCGACGATGTAGCGCAGGGTATCCAGGCACATGGGGTGAACCCAGCGGTTAATGGCGATGGCGCGCAAGAAGGTGGGCGTACCCATAAGAATTGTGGTCTTGTACTGGGCGCACACTCGGGCCAACGTCTTGATGTCGGTTGGGTCGGGGCACAACACCATGGGAACTCCGTCAAGCATGGGAGCCATGAAGGTCATGGTGAAGCCGAAGGAGTGGAACAGGGGCAACAGAGATGTCATCACGTCGCCGCGGTGCAGCTTGATGATGTAGTCCATCTGCTGGGCGTTAGAGACGATGTTCTTATGAGTCAGCTGCACTCCCTTGGGGGTGCCTTCGGAACCCGAGCTAAAGAGGATCAGGGCGTCGTCGTTAAGCTTGCCTGATTTAAACCACAGGAACTTCAGCAATTTCGCCGGGAAGAACTTGATCTTGGCTGCATCCAGGAGACGTCCGATGGAACCGTGATTTGCCTCTTCTTCGTCAAGATAGATCATCTTGCAGCGGTTGGCGATTTCGTCAAAGGCTGCATTCTTGCTGGAAAGTTTTGTGAGGAAGGCGCGGGTGGTTACAACGGTGGAAATGTCTGCCTTCTCGATGCAACCCAGGACTGTGTCTACGGGTGCTGTGTAGTTCAGGTTGACAGAAGTCTTGCCTGTACCGAGAATGGACATAATGCCGAGGGCTGCGTCACGGCTGGTGGGAAGCATAAAGCCCACGCGGCGTTCGTCCTTGGCAACGGAGTGAATCTTGTCGCCAAAGCGATGGCAGAGGCGTAGCATCCCGTGGCCAGAAACGTGCTTGCCTGCAGGGTCAATAAGAATGGGGCGGTTGCGACGTTTGCGCATGGCCCTGAACCACAGCGGAACAATGGGCTTGGAATGGTCCATGGCCATGTTCCATACGTCTGCACTTAAGGCCTGCAGGTCGCTTCGGATTTCTTCTTCGGTTGCGGATACGGGTAGAGCCTTGGAGAAACCTACGCTAACAATGCGGTTGTAATACTGGGGGCGGTTGACGCATTCCGAGGCATGGCTGTAGCGGCTGCCCCAAAGTCCCTGGATGTAGAAGGGAACGATCTGTGCATCAGTATCCTTGACGGCGTCGTGATAATTGAGGGAGAACTTGGAAATAAAGGGAGACTTGGATACTTCGCCTTCGGGGAAAATGACCACCACTTCGCCATTCAGCAGTGCCTGACGGATTTCTTCCATGGCTGGCTTGGGATCGCGGCGGTTGATGGGGATCAGGAACTTGCCGTGGAACAGCCAACGCTGGTACCAGTCTGCAAACGTATTGCGGTTGCTGGCAATACGCAGCGGGCGGGGACTTGCCATCTGGAGCACCGCCCAGTCAATGTAACTGAAGTGGGGACCAATCAAGAGGGCTGGACCACTTTCGGGAATGTTTAGGCTTCCCTTTACCATGACGCGGTAACGGAAAACGAAGCTGAAGGCGAAGCGAAGGCCTGCACGTAAGAGAGTCATGGGATTGCTTCTTAAGGTTAGGATAAAAGTCAAGGTGAACATGACTGACAGAATCAGGAAGCAGTGCCTGACTTCGCAGTCTGTAAAGATCAGCAGCAAAGTCTGTCCACCCATTAGGATGGTCAGCACGATCATCTGGATCATGTTGGAAACGGCGTGAATCCGTCCGGCAGTATTGGGCTTGGTTAGATTCTGAATGGATGTTCTAAGAATGACAAATGCGACGCCGGTACTGATTCCGAGAATGCTGTAGAGAATAGCCTGCAACCAGTCAATCTGTATAAAGGGAATAAGGAGCATGACCAGAGCCGAGGCGATGGCTGCAAAGGGAATAAGGCCTGTTTCTACGAATCCCTTGGAAGAGGCGCTGGCCACCATGGCACCGACGATAATGCCTGCTCCGGTAAGAGTCACGGTGACGATAAAGCCCGCAGAAGTAAGGCTGAAAGTGTTGTCAACGCTGTGGCTTGTCATGTGCTGGGCCAGGAGCATCAGAATCTGGATCACGCCCCAGAAGGCAGAAAGGCCGAGAATGGCAAGCTTTGCGCTTGGAATTTTCCAGGTGGCGCTGAATACACGGCGGGCGGAACGATACTTGGCGGAATCGTCTCGCTGGCCTACGCGACTAAAGAAACTGAAGATGGTCGTTGCGACTGCAGCTCCCAGATAGACAAAAAGAATCTGGTTGAACCCGGTAAAGCCCAGGTAGGCCGCCAGGGCCACGCCCAGTACGTAGTAAACCATGAACCAGGCGTTTGCCTTTACCAGGTCGCTCCCGTCGAAGATTTCCTTCATGGCGCTGAGACGAGACGGAACGTGCAATGCGTAGGCTAGGCCATAAACGCCAACAAGCCCAAAGGCGACCCAGTTGCAGTCGGTAACGTAGCAGACGGAAATCGCAATCAGGGCCGCAACCCCAATAATGCCGGACCAGCCCATGGCGCGGCTCTTGGACTGCTTCCCGACAAAGTAGCTTGCCACAGGCATCATAAAGATACTCGGTACAAACATTGCTACCTGCAAGAGGAAACTTCTCCAGAGAAATGCGGAATCCTGGAAGTTTGCGCTAAGCCAGGTCTGGAAGTGAACGAAAATTCCCATCTGGGTGAATGCCCCAAAGAACACAGCAAAGAAGAAGGGAATGGCTCCGTGATATTTATACAACTTCATAAAAACTCGGAAATGTTATTTCTTCTTGAAGACCTTGCTAAAGCAGAATGCGCATAGACCTACAATGACGGTCCAGGAGCCTACCATGAAAATGATGCCACCGGTAGAGAGTTCCATGATTAAGCCTCCTTTTGGTTTGGTTCAACATCGTCTGAATCGCCGACTGGCATGTTCTGTTTGTGGGTGTGCGTTGCGGGAGCGTCTGCGGGATCACCCTTGCGCCAGGCAAGATAAATCAGTACGTTCAACAAAACTGTGCAAACCAGCAAGAAGATTCGAATGCCCCAGGTAAAGGAAATCTGACTCATCTGGCAACCCAGGAAGGTGACCATGGCGTCGGCAGGAACGTTCTGCAGGCTTACAACAGCCCAACCGTCATGGATAAGCCAAGCTACCAGCACGATGGCCAGGTAGGCAGGGCAAACATAGCGGATGATGAATCTGAAGAAGCCGGGCAACTTAAGTGCTGCACCCTCGTTCATCAAGGCGAATGCCTCGGACTCTTCGGAACCGTCGGCCTGTTTCACCTTGCGCTTGCCAAGAACGAAGGAGAAGATGAATGCCTGGATGGTTCCGATGAACACCAGCAGGAAGCTTCCACCCCAGAAGTCGAATTCGTCAACAGCTCCGGCGGCAAGGCCGAAAATGCCGACGAGACCGCCCAAAAAGGTTACGACGCTGACAGAGGTAATGGCGCCCTTGCGACTCTGCTTCAGGTCGTCTTCGCAGAAACTGATCAGAGGCTGGATAATAGAGATGGCACTGGTCACGCCGGCAATAAACAGCATGCCGAACCACAAAGTCTGGAAGAATCCGCCAAAGGGCAGCTGGCCAAACACAAAGGGCATTGTCTGGAAGCCCAGGCCGAAGGTTCCAAGCTTGGCGCATTCCTCAATGTTTGCACCGGCAATCAGAACCGCCATGGGAATCACGATGGTTCCGCCAAGGATAATTTCTGCAAAGCCGTTGGTAGAAGCCGCTGTAAGAGAAGAAAGGACTAGGTCTTCCTTAGGCTTCAGGTAGCTGGCGTAGCAGAAAACGATGCCCATGCCAAGACTCATGGTAAAGAACACCTGGCCAGAGGCGGCCAGCCATACGGTGGGGTTGGTAATTTCAGAAAGGTTCGGGTTCCAAACAAAGGCGAGTCCCTTGCCGATACCATCGATCGTCAGTACGCGGCCCACAAGAATCAAGCCCATCACAAGAAGAATAGGCATGGTAATCTTGTTCACGCGTTCAATGCCCTTGCGGACGCCAAAGCTGAGCAGGCCCATGTTGCAGGCGAAGGTCACAAGGAAGAACAGGATGGCGGCGGGGAAGGGGCCTATCTTTGTGTTCAGCATGATGTAGTTGCCGAAGAATTCCTTCATGGGGCCATAGCCGCCGGCTACCACTTCCATCAGCTTGCCTGTGGCGGAATAGTAGGTGAAGGCCAGAATCCAGGACTGGATGAACATGTAGTAGAAACTGATGAACAGCGGAGGCAGAATGCAGAGGGAGCCCAGGTGCTTGGCCCAGGGCTTCTGACCAAGGATGTAATGGAATCCACCCGGTGCAGTGCCGTGACGCTTACTTCCTGCGGCACGTCCCAAGGTCCATTCCATCCAGGAAAGAGGGATGCCCAGAAGCAGGAAGGCTATCAAGTAGGGGATGATAAAGGAGCCGCCGCCATTTGTTGCGGCCTGTACGGGAAAACGTAAAAAGTTGCCAAGTCCCACGGCGGATCCAGCAACAGCGAGGATGACGCCTAGCTTTGAACCCCAGTTATCTCTAGAATTTTTCATTATCCTTTATTCCCTTTGTTATATATGGGCTAAAATCTAGTAAAATGTGCTGTTTATCACGTTTTGTTTTGAACTTTATGGGCGTATCTTGGACTTAATACAGAAAAAACTATCTTATACACCCGTATACAGGAAATGCTGTGTAGGATACACTTTTTTTGAAAATATTTGATACCTTTGTATTAGTGAATTGCGGTTTTGTAAAAAACTGTGATACTTTTCAAAAAAGGGATAGGTACTATGATTGACGTAAAAGGCAAATGGACTCTGATTACCGGTGGCTGTCGTGGTGTTGGCCGCCTTACTGCCATCGAAATGGCTAAGTTGGGCGCAAATATCATTCTTCAGGGCCGTAACAAGGCTAATGCAGACAAAGTAATTGAAGAGCTGAAGCCTTACGGAGTCGAAGTCCGTGCCGTCGGCTGCAATCTCGAAAGTGCCGACGAAGTAGCTGCCGCTCTTGCCGAAATGGATTCTTGGGGCATTCAGGTAGACCTGGTGTTCAACAATGCCGGTCTCATGAGCCATTATTTCCAGGATTACCTGTCCAATACCATGGAAGATTTCCATCATGCCATGGCTGTGAATTTTTACGCTCCCATTCAGATTGCATACCACTTTCTGCCGGGCATGATCAAGCGCGGTTTTGGCCGTATGCAGCTGACCACCAGCGGCATTGCCAACGAACCCGAACTGATGGGTTACGCCTGCGCTAAGGCTGCCCTCACCAAGTTTGTGAAGGATTTCGCTGTTAAGCTGAATGGTACCGACGTCATGATGAATGTCATGGACCCGGGTTGGCTCCGTACCGATCTCGGCGGCCCCAACGCCCCTAACGCTCCCGAAACAGTTGTTCCGGGCTCCATGGTGGGCGTCCTTCTCGACGACAAGAAGAGCGGTCGCTGGTTCAATGCACAAGACTATGTCGGAATGACTGTTGCAGATGCCGTGAAAAAGGGCGCGTCTGTAGAGTAATCGCAAAAAGATCCTCCTAACCCCCAAAAGCTGGCGGTGGCTTCGGCTGCCGCCAGTTCTTTTTTTTTTCAAAAAAAGTCTTACCCTGCGATTTCATCCCAAATTCGTCCCCCTGTAACCCTCTCAAATGTCATTTCCGTAATTTCTTCCCAAAGTCGTTCCCTGCTTGACGGGGAATCTGGCATTTTTCTTATATTTCCCTGCATGAATAATAACTCTTCTCGTACAAAGCTCCGCGACGAAGTCTACACTCAGATGATGGTGGCTCAGGCTCGTCTTTCTAAAGATCAAAACACTCAGATGGGCGCTATCCTGGTTTCTCCCGAAGGTCGTGTCATCAGTACGGGTTACAATGGTGCCCCTGCAGGCTTTGATGACGAGACTGTTCCCTACACCCGAGAAAAGCGACTGCTGGCCTATGACTTGCTGGATGCGGATTCTGGCGAACTCCTGAGCCATCATGAGTTCGAAGCCAACAAGTACCCCTTCATGGTTCACGCCGAAATCAATGCCCTGCACTATGCCCGCGGTAAGGTTCCAGAAGGTTCCAAGCTCTATGTCATTGGCTTTCCTTGCGAACGCTGCGCCCTGGATGTAAGCCTTTCTGGCGTTTCTGAAGTCTTTGTGACCAAGGATGATTACGATCCGAAGTCTACTCTTAACAACAGTCGCGATACTGCCTACTACATGTTCGCCCAGGCTCATATTGTTGTGACCCTCTGCGGCAAGAGAATTCGTCCTGTGGTTAGTCAGCCCAATAAGTAAGTTGACCTGCTTATTGCATTGTATACGATGAGGTTTTTATGATTTCTCAAATTGTTTCTGCAGTTTCCCGTCGTTCCCTTGTTGCTGTTGCAGTACTGGGCTCTTTTGTGTTGTCTGGCTGCAACGGAGTTGGCGACAAGGATGCTCTTCTCGCCCGCATCGATGGTGAAAAGGTGTTCCAGGAGGATTATGAACTACTCCTGAAGATGGATGGGCCGTTCCATTTTGAAAAGAATGAAGTCCTGTACGAGAATCTTTATTCCAAGGCTGCTCTTACGGCCAAGGCCATTGCCGAAATGCCTGAACTGGAAAAAGCCTGGGAAAAACAGTATAAGGATCTGGATCCCCGCATTTTGACCATTGCATATCAACGATTCTATGCAATGGAATGCTTGACTTATTCAGATAGCGAACTTCGCCAATTCTATAACGAAAATCATCACCTGTTCCCCGAAGATTCTACAAACAACTTCTATGCTGTTCGTGGCCTGGTGGCTAAGCGACTTTATCTGGCGAAGCATCCCAAGGAAGTGGATGAATTTCTCCAGAAGGAATTGAGCGACCGTGCAGAAGCCAAGGATTCTGCCATGGCAAAGGAACGCTTTGCGGATCTGTACCAGCAGAACCTTCCTAATACGTTGTCTGCAAACGTCCTTGAAAAACAGAATGTTGTTATAAATCCTCTTCCCGAAGTGGATGCGAAATCCTTTTATGAACGCCATCGTGACATGTTCATGACTGTTCCGGGCTACAGGCTTTACCACATTCAGAGTGAAAATGCAGAAACTCTCGATTCTTTGTTTGCTGTCGCTCCGACCCTGGAACAGTTTAAGCAGGTGGCTGCCAAGATCAGCGTGAACGCCGAAACTAAAAAGGATAGCGGACTTGTTGGTCACGTCAAGAAAGACTTTGCCTTGCCTTACGGAATCGGTATGGTCGAGGGCCTTTCCAGTGAACTGGAGGGGAAGGATGTTGGCTTTGTAACCAAGACTTTGGCCGGTCAGGGAAAGAGCTTCCATAGATTCTATCTGGAGGCTTTGGTTCCGGCTCAGCAGAAATCCTTTGACAGAGCCGAAGCGGATGTCAAGTCCGCTATAGCTTCGGGCGAAGCTATTGAAGTGGATTCTAGCTACGTCCTGATCTCTAGAGCTGGTCAGCCCCTCTTTACCGAAGGTGATCTGATTCGCTTCAATAAAAAATTCTCTCACATGAGGCTGAACGTCAGAAATCATGAACGCCTGATCAAGATGATTGCTGAAACTTTCGCCTATGCCCACGCCGCCGAAGAAGCTAAAGTGAAGCATTCCTGGGAGTACAGAGCCCTGGTTCGCATGGCTCGCTGGGATTACATTTGCGATACCTACATGGAACGAAAGCGCGGTTCCTATTTGGTTCCGGATGATTCCTTGAAGTCTCTTTACGACAGGGTTGGTAGTCCCATTCATGTCGGCTACGATTACGAAAAGGCTATAGAGGACCTTCGCCTGGTCAATAGCATTCCTGCAAATCTGTATCGCCATGAGTATCTGTTTGGCTACAGACTTCTTTACAAGGACCGTACCTATGATCAGAGCATCCCTGCCATTTATGCCAAGCGCGAAAAGGAATACAACAAACTGTATCGCCAACGTGTAGCGGCCGATGCCTATAAATCTGCATCTGTCCACCTGTATAATTCCGACGTGCCGGAATATGAGCCCCGCAGATCTCTTGATGTTCTGATGGCTCGTGGTGATTCCCTTCTGAATGCCGGTAACCGTACGTCGGCGTTCTACGTGTACCGCTCCATTATGTATGCCTTCGCCGAAAACGATTCTGTTTTTGAAAAGGTGGCTTACATCATGGCCCAGATTCAGGGCGATAACGAGGAATTTCTTGATGCCGAAGCTGAATACTATGCCTTTTACCGCATGTGGCCCAATAGCGAAAACGCCGAAAAGGCCATGTTCAGTCGCGGCTTTATGCTGAATGAGAATCTGCAAATGAATGAACCTGCCCTAGAGGTTTTGGAAGAATTCACCCAGAAGTATCCGAAGAGCGAACTTAAGGAATCGGCTGATTGGCTTATCCAGAACATCAAATCTGGTGGTAAATTGGCTGATGATTTAATGGAAAAGATTAGCTCAGAAGAATAAAAATCCTATATTTTGAACACACACAATAAAAGGTGGTATACCATGGAAATGACTTTCGCTATGATCAAGCCCAATGCCGTTAAGTCCGGTTTGGTTGGTCAGATTATTGCCCGTTACGAAGCTGCAGGCCTCTCTGTCTGCGCTATCAAGATGCACCAGATGTCCAAGAAGGACGCTCGCGGCTTCTATGCCGAACACGTCAAGAAGCCCTTCTTCCCGGAACTGGAAGCCTATATGACCAAGGGCCCGTCCGTGATGCTTGCTCTGGGTGGCGAAAATGCTATTGCCAAGGTTCGTGCCATTAACGGTGCTACCAATCCTGCCAAGGCAGAACCGGGTACCCTCCGCTACGATTTTGCTCCTTCCATGACCGAAAACGTCGTTCACAGCTCTGATAGCCCCAAGAGCGCAAAGCGTGAACTTGACTTCTGGTTCACCAAGAAGGAACGCTATGCCTACGAAGCTGCAAGCAAGAAGGCTTGCTGCATCCTCTAATGGAAGTTCAAGGCTAAGTTAATTTGTAAACAAAAAAAAGACCCCTCTCAAGGAGACACAAAACAATGCAATGGATCATTAAGTACCTTACCTCTTCCATT
>JAKSIG010000018.1 GCA_024398955.1 Fibrobacter sp.
GATGGCCCCAGAATTCGCGGCCGCAGCCCGGTTCCTGGCAGACTTTCAACTTGATGCGCTTCTTCTTTTTGTACTTAGGTAATTGCATAAAAACCTCAAATTTGGCATAAAGATAGTAAAATTTAAAATCTACAAAAAAATTGGGGGCGATTTTGGTCGTTTTTCGGCTGTTTTGCGTGTATTAGGAAGGTCTGCCTCGCAGGTGATGCAGGCTGTTTTGGAGAATGCGATGAAAAACCGAAATTTGTGGATTCATGGGTGGGTGCTATTGTGTGCCGCGGCCTGGCTACTGCTGCTACTGGGGGTGGGCGGTTGTCAGTACATAAGTGAGGGTTCGCCAGAAGAAAGTTATGGGCGGATTACGTTTCTGGATGTGGGGCAGGGGCTTGCGGTACTGCTGGAGTACGAAGGTCGCTTTGCCCTGTACGATGCGGGGCCGGACTCTGCTGGTCTTGTAGATTCCTTGAGGAATCGGGGAATTGATTCGCTGGATTGGGTCCTGCTGAGCCATAGCCATCGGGATCATTTGGGCGGAATGCTGGAATTGCTGGCAGGTTCCGCGGCAGGTGTCTCGCAGGGTGATGCAGCGGGGGGCTCGCGGAAGGTTCCCGCAGTCCATGTCGCGCGCCTTATGGTGGGGCCGGACACCGCTAGAGGCTTTCTGATGGATTCTGTACTGCGGGCTGCTCGCCGCTTTAACATTCCCGTAGATACTATAGGTCGCGGCGATCCCATTTACCTCGGGACGTCGCCTGCGGTAGGCCGTCATGATGGTACCGCCCCGTCAAGCGCCTCGGAAAGTCCAAACGCAGGTCTCCGCTTAACGTGCCTGTGGCCCGCAAGGTACATGCGGGTTGGCGAAAACGGAGCGAGTCTTGTGATGAAGGTGGATTTGGTGGTAGATGGAATCTACGGCGGGAACAATCGCGGAACCCATAGCGATTTCTTTGGGGGAACTTATGGCAATGCTGATGGCGAAACTTATGGCAGCGTGCGCGGTGACGTTTTTCGCGGTGTTCTTCTGACGGGTGACTTGGACTCCCTGGGTGAAACCCGCCTGTTGGAGATGGGAGTGGACGTGTCTGCGGATCTTTTGCAGGTGGGGCATCACGGTTCTGCCCATAGCTCTACCCTGCAGTTTCTAAACCGCGTGTCGCCGCGTTATGCGGTTATCAGTGCGGGGGCGGATAATGGATACGGCCATCCCGCGGAATCTGTATTGCGAAAGCTGCAATATGTGCTGAACGTGCCAACGGAAGCTGTTTTTCGCACAGACCTTCACGGTAGCGTTTCCTTTCTGATGGCTCCCGGTGTAGGAATCGTGCGGTAACGGGGCTATTCCCTAAACCCAACTCTGGCCTGGAAGTGGCAACGGGCCTTTAGCGGATTTCTCTTCATGTCTTCTGCGTTCATGCCGAAAAGTACCACGTGGTGCTTGGTATCCTTGAAGCGTACAATGTCCACTTTTTCTCCAAGGGGAATCTGATGAATGTAGTTCATTTGGATGGATCGGATTCCTCGATTCTTGATTTCTTCACGGCTCAAGGCGTCTAGAACCCAGTCCACATAACGGCAGTGGTTTACATGATGGTTTACATCCATGTCGGTGTTACGTCCTTGCACCTGGTCAATGACCTTAGGGAATAACCCCATAGAAAGAACGTCCAGCTTTTCGGGTAGAGCGTCTTTGCCTTCAAGAATGGGAACCGGATATGGACTGATGGAAGGTGCCACTGCCTTTCCTGTTTTTAAGTCTACCAGCAGCCAACTGGAAGTCCCTTCCATAAGGACGTTTCCTCGGCTATCTTGAACAAAGTAATCCTTGTAAATGACTTTGTCCTTGTAATTTTCCTTGGCCCAGGTGCTGACTCGGAGTTCTTCTCCAAGAACGGGAGTATGGTTCCAGCGAAGTTTCATGCGGGTTACTGCACATCCATAGCCTGCCTTCATCATGTTCCATAAGCCGTAGCCCTTGCGTTCGGCATCTGAAAGGGCCGCCTCTTCAGTGAATTGGAACAGGCGCGAAAGCTTTAGTCGGTTGTATTCGTCGCAATCCGAGAAACGTACAGTAAATTTTAATTCCGTTACCTCATTTTCAGATTCTTCTGCCGATGAGGGGGTGGTGCGGGTGGCGTTGGCCATCAGTTCTGCACTGATGGGAGTTTCTGTGATGGCAGAGGCGTCAAAGCCTGACTGCTCTTTCTTTATGTCTGCACTGCTGCGGCCGTTGTCGGCATCATCTTGCTTCTTTGATCCAAATAGCTTATCCCAGAACATAAGTCCTCACGTCGTTATGAGCCGCATTTGTACGGCCATTCAAAAAAAGTCTGTCTATAATTTATAAATTTGCAGGCATGGCAGAAGTATTTTCCCGACCCAGTTCTTTACAGTTGCCGGCCCTCAGCTCCTATAATGGAGAAGTTCGAGTTCCTGGCTCCAAGAGTATTACAAATCGTGTTTTTTTGATTTCGGCTTTAGCGAAAGGCACAACAAAGCTTCATAATTTGCTGCGTAGTGACGACACCCGGTATATGGGCGAAGCTCTTAAGCAGCTTGGCGTTGATATTGAAATGTCCGAGGACTTTTCCGAAGCGACAGTTGTTGGTAATGGTGGTTCGATCGATGCCCCCGAAAATGTGGATGGCGATTATATTGCAGATTTGTACTTGGGAAATGCGGGTACCGCAATGCGCTCTCTCTGTGCGGCCCTTGCCTTGGGGAAGGGCGAATTCCGCCTGAGTGGCGAGCAGCGTATGAAGGAACGCCCCATACGCGATCTGGTTGACGCCCTGGGACTTCTTGGTGCGGATATTACTTACATGGAAACGGTAGGTTTCCCGCCGGTTTGCATTAGGGCCAACGGTCTTAAGAGCGGTTCTGTGAGCGTTCGTGGCAACATTTCTAGCCAGTATCTTACGGCCCTTTTGATTTGTGCTCCGTATGCATTGGGCGAAGACGGTTCCGAACTTCACATTCATGTAGAAGGTCAGCTGATCTCTGCTCCCTATATCTTGCTCACATTGGATGTGATGAATCATTTTGGCATTGAAGTGCGTCATGACGGTCTTACCGACTTTTATGTGCCAAAGGGCGTATACGTTAGTCCTGGCGATTACATGGTGGAAGGTGATGCCAGCTCTGCTAGCTATCCGCTGGCTGCAGCAGCAATTGCAAAGGGCAAGTGTCGCGTTTTGGGAGTCGGTAGCGAAAGTCGTCAGGGAGATGTGGCCTTTGTCGATGTGCTGAAGAAGATGGGTGCTAAAATTACCATGGGCCCTGATTGGGTTGAATGCGAAGGCGCCGAATTGCATGCCTGCGACTTGAATCTGAATGATATTCCTGATGCTGCCATGACTGTGGCGGTTCTCGCCCTCTTTGCCGATGGCCCCATGACCATTAGCGGCATTGCCAGCTGGCGCGTGAAGGAAACCGATCGTATTGCCGCCATGGCGGCAGAGCTTCGCAAGGTGGGTGCCGAAGTTGTAGAATCCAATGATTCCATTACAGTAACTCCGCCTGCAAAGCTTAATGAAAATGTAGCCATCGAAACCTATAACGATCATCGAATGGCCATGTGCTTTAGCCTGGTGGCTCTTGGCGGCGTGCCAGTAAAGATTATGGACCCGGCCTGCGTCAACAAGACCTATCCCAAGTATTTCGAGGATTTCCAAAAGCTGGCAAAGTAGAGACCTGCGTTTTTTTGCGAGATAAGAAGAGTGAACGTAATCCTTAAGTTGTTTCTGCTGTGTGTGTGTTCGGTAACGGTAATGGCCGCTCCCGAGTTTCGTGCAGTAACAGTCAAGGACACTTTGATATTCTGGGCCATGGATGACGGTGTCAATTCTGGCTTTGCCCTGCAGAAAATCACCCGCAAGTTTAGCCAGCAGAGTAAGGTTCCCGTCAAGGTCCGTTTCCTGGGCTGGGGTTCTGCTTTTGACGAACTGAACCGCGTTCTTTCAATGGATTCTGCAGATGTAATGAATTCCGGAGCCGAGATTCCCGATGTGATTCAGTTGGGTTCCAGCTGGACTCCGTACTTTGCTAAGGCTGGTGTTATTTCTCCCGTTGATAGTCTGCTGGAAATGGCGGACTCAACCCGCTTTTTATCCGAGGCGATGAAAGCGACTCACGTTGGACACGGCAAAGAAACTTATTCCCTTCCATGGTTTCTGGATGTTCGTGGTCTTTTTGTGAACGAACGTCTGTGGAATCAGCAGGGCTTTAACGAAGATGACGTGGAATCTTATCCTAAGTTCTTTGGAACGCTCCGTGCCATCGCAAAATCCGGCCTCAAGAATGAAGCTGGTCGCAAGGTGACTCCCTTTGAATTTGGAGTTCGAGATGATTGGACAGGTCAGCAGCAGATGGCTCCCATTTTATGGAGTTTCGGAGGCGACATCGTAACGGAATCTATGGATTCTGCAGGCCACATTAGCTATCGTAGTGCCCTTACAGATTCCTTGACTCTTGTCGGCCTTCGCCATTATCTAAAGCTCCTTCGAGATGAAGAACTTTCTCCCAATGGACTTCACGAAAATTCCAGCCAGAGTACCGACCGCTTTATCCGTTCTGAAATGCTGATGATTTTTGGAACTTCTGAAATCATCCGCAAGATGGAGTTCGGAAACGACCTGGGTGGCCTGATGGAAAGTTCCCTGGCAAAGGATGGCATCACTGTTGTTCCTGCACCCAAGGGGCCCGCGGGTAGATTTACCTTTGTTGGCGGAAGCCATCTGGCACTTCCAAAGATCGGAGCTTATAACGAAACCAGACGTAAGTCTGCAGTAGATCTTTTCCTGTATATGCTGCGTGCCGATAACGTGGATTACTATTCTCATCAGATCGGTTTCTTGCCTGCTGATCGCGGGCTTATTCGTATTTGGGCCGAAGATAATCGCTACTATCAGCTTATTGATGGCCTAGAAAAGAATGGACGCAGTTTCCTGAATATTCCCGAATGGGGACAGGTGGAAGTCATCATTAACGATATGGTAAATCATATTGGCAAGACTCTTTTGGATCGCAATCTGGATGCCGCTGAAGAAATCGCAAATCTTGTAGTAGATGCTCATGAAAAAGTAAATGCGGTCTTAGGATATTCAGATTCCTCAAAAGGTTCTGAATTGAAATCCCGTATAAAGCTTTCCCTGATGCAGCCTGTTCAAGAACAGAAAAATGAAATGCACGAAATTTCTGCAGAAAAGGGAACATCGCTTTTCATGTTTGTAGTGACAGGAGCCATAGTGCTTCTTCTTGGTTCTGCAGTTGTAATTTTACGTCGCAAGCATTAGTGTATGATGAAATTTTTTGCCTTTAACGAAATTCTCGCAAAACAAATTGCGCTTGTTGTCCTGTTTTTTTCCATTTGGGCAAATGCAGGCTTTGAACTGGACTCTTTCCAGGTTTATGTTGACTCCATGGTCCCTGGTTCTCGCTATGGCCTGTCTATTCGTTCTGTAAAGACTGGCAAGGAACTGGGACAAATTCGTGGAACCGAGAAGTTTACGCCGGCAAGTTCGCTTAAGACTCTGACGACTGCCACGGCTCTCCATTTTTTGCCGCTGGACTATGAACCCAAAACCGAAATTTCCTTGAATGGAAGTGTCCAAAAAAATAAGGATGATAAAGATCAAAAGTCAGTTTTTGTTGGAATCGTGAATGTCCGAGGAGAAGGCGATCCGAATTTTTCGGGAAGGTATTATGCAGATCCTTTTGATGTGCTGTATGCAATGGCAGATTCCATCAAGAGCTTTGGCGTAGATACTATCCGTGGCAGCATTCAGCTGGATACGTCTTATTATACGGGGCCATGGAAGGCGGAACATTGGCGTAAGAATTTTTATGATGCCTGGTACGGTGCCGAAATAGCGCCTCTGAATTTTAACGACAACTGCACCATGATTCGCTTTAAGCCGGGCGAAAACATTGGCGATACCGCTCGTGCCGAAATTCTCCCGGATGTAGGCTATGTTGTTCTGAAAAATGAAATGACTACAGTAAAGGGCCGCGCCAAGAAATGGACCTGGGCTCTGGATCCCGTAAAGCCAGAAATTACCATTGGTGGAACAATCGGCATAAACGTTGATTCCAGCCAGTTGGTTCTTCCGGTACGAAATCCTGTAAGTTATTTTAAGGCGGCCTTTATGTACGCCCTAAAGGAACGAGGCCTTACTTATGTTCCTGATAGTTCCGTTACTACAGGGATTGAAATCAAGAAGTTCTCCTTTAGCGCCGCGCCGCTGCTGAGTATGATGGATGAAATTAACCAACGTAGTCAGAACTTTCATGCAGAGGCTCTGTTCCGTAATTTAGGCGGCCAGAAGGCTGGCGAGGGCAGCGTCGAAGGTGGAAAGGCTATGGAGCGTAAGTTCCTTGCTGAAATTGGACTTGATTCCGCTGACTTTGAAGTTTGGGATGGCTGCGGACTGTCTCCCAAGAACAAGGTGAAGCCTTCTGTAGAAACGCAATTGCTTGCAAAGATGGCCAGACATCCGAAGGGATCCTATTATATCAACAGTTTGGCGGGGCCAGGCTTAGGTACCGGAAGTAAGCGACAGCTAGACAATCCTTATCCGTGGCTCACTCGCTTTAAGACGGGGTTTATTGGAGAAGTTCACGCCTTGGTGGGGTACGTGTTCCCTATGGATGGAGACACTTTGGCTGTCGCCATGTACCTGAATGAAACCGGCAAAAATCCAGATGCTAAGCTGAAGGATGTCCTTGATACCCTCTGGAACCGGGTGGTCATGCAGACAAACGATAATTACGCGTCCCTCATAGAGATGAAGTCTCTCTGGCTGGATGGACGTCAGGTTCGCAGTCTTCCTGCCCGTCTTGATTATTTCTCAAAGGCGCTCATCGGTAAACCATATCTGCTAGGCCCTATGGGTGAAAGCTATCTGGATTCCATCGAGAACAAGCCTCTGGTCTATATGGATTCGCTGGACTGTGTTACCTACGTAGAACACGCTCTTGCCATGGCTCTTGCGACCAGTGAAGATTCCATTTTCTCTATCCATCAGCGAATTCGCTATGTGGATGGCAAGATCGATTATGCACACCGTAAGCACTATATGCTGGTAGACTGGGTCGGAGAAGGTAAGTTCGCAAAAGTGCTGCCGCTGCCTGGCGATACTATCATTCAGCGAACGATGCCTAAGAAGGATTTTTTCAAGGCCAAGGGAATTAAACGTGAACAGCCTGATGCTCCGTCGGATATCCGCTATTTGCCTTATGACAAGGCGGTCGAATTGATGTCCAAGCCTTATGAAGGCCCCATGACTGTGGTGGGGATTGCCTATATTGGCAAATCCGAAAAAATTGATGCGACCCACACTGGCTTTGTGATTTTGCGCCCAGGAGAATTGCCGCGCGTTCGTCACGCCTCATCCCTAAGAAAGCAGGTGGTAGAGCAGCCCTTGATTGAGTATCTTGAAAGTCGCCGAGGTAAACTGCCGGGTATTACGCTGTTTGAATTTATCCCGCAGTAAAAAGCCGATGAATTAAAAAGCGGCAAAATTGCAGCAAAAATGCAGTCGGTGGGCTGCGTTTTTTAGTCTCCAAAGTCGAATGCAAGTATTGCGACCATTTCGTGGCGGGCGCCCTGCGATTCGGTTCCCTCAAAAGCAGTCCAGGCGTCCGGTTCCCAGCCGTAAGCGTTTACGGTAAGTTCCTTACCGATGGCAATTTCTGCATTTTCGATGTCGGCCCACTGGATCTTTCCTGTGGGAGCTTTATAGTAGCGAAGCATTCCCAGGGCTTCCATGGATTCCGGATAATCATCTACCAGCTGGTAGACGCAATCCTTATAGGAATCGCCCTGCAGCCGAATGACGCGATAAAGTCTTTTACGCCCTAGGAACTTTGCAAGGTCTCCCTGATGTACCACCACCTTTGCGTCACTTCCAAAGAAGGTAGACAGCTCACGAAATACTTCGGAGTTTTCGTCCATCAAGGGGGAAAGTCTCTTGATCAAGTCGGCGGCGTTTTCCATATCGCAAAAGATAACAAAGACCGCGGGCATAATTAGACAAAAACCTGATTTACAGCGATAAAGATATGTATGAAGAATCTTTTTCGCGTTTGCGACTACATCAAAATCTCGTCTGCAGATGATTGTGTCGAAGAACTTAAGAGGATGTCCATTCATTTTGAAATGGCTCCCAAGGATGTTCATTATTGGGTAAAGCAGGCGAAAAGTGAATCGGGGAAACTTTTTAACCAGTTGCTGTCGGGTAAAGAACTGTCTGTTGAGGATAATTGCCTGACCATAGAACTTTCCAAGGAACTTGCAGAAAATGACGATGAAAAATGTCATCTGGTAGAAGCCTTGTTTGGAACAGAGGGCTGCGCGAAGGATTGTTTGCCCATACCTAACCGCTATTATGACTACATTGACATTGCCGTTCGGGTTGTTCCCGGTTCCGCGTCCTGGGTGCCGTCGGGGCGAACGATTGTAGTACATTTTTCTACAGAAGTTTCGGTATTGAACCGTATAGAAAGACCGTCTCGTCGGGAGTTAGAAAATGGAATTCCCTGTGATTCCGTAGGTGCCCAAAGTTGTTTTCAGATTGTTCGAGAACTGATTGAAAATCCTGACGGAGTTGAATATTTTAGAGCTGCAAGAAAGGGTTATGTTATTCTTAAAAGTAATGATGAAAAGATTCTGTTGCGCAAGTTCTATTTGAAGTACCGCTCAAAATTTCAACTCGAGGAACAGGCTCTCCTAGAGTTTGCAAGAATATTCATCCCAAGTATGGAGTCTGCTCTCAAGGCGGCTCTTGGCGATTCACAGCGTTATAAGTACCAACGTAAACCCTATAACTATTTCCCTGTATATTGTTCAAGTTGCTATTACATTGAAAGAAATACTTACTTTGATTGTGGGACTGATTATGTAAAGTCAACTCGTTCCCTGATTTCTGCGTTCCAAAAGTGCATCGAAAAAATTGAAAGTACCCTTCAAAAAAGACCTTCAAATTTTAGAAAAACTGTAATTTCCTGTAGCCGGAATCCGGTCTTGCCAAGGTCATGTCATCACCAAGAAAAAGAATCCGTTCCCGAAAAACAAAAATACCATTTTGCAATAGAAAACGGTTTTGTTGACCTACAGCTTGATGATTATGACATCGCCTTTGGAGATTCGCTTCAGCAGATGAAAGAGGAACTTCAGACACGTATAAAAAAATTGCAGTTGTGCGCAGATATTGTAGAGTTTGAATTAGGCTGCGACAAAAACAAGCCCCTTTGCGATGTAATGGCTGAAATGGCCTTTCGAAAAATATGGATGGATCCCATTTCCTACACGGGTCAGGATGCCGGTGATTATCGTTCCTTCGCCCTTACGCTTGTGTAAAAAGTTTAACTTATTTCGTTTGACTTTCTTTAGAGTGTTACCGATATTGATTATGGAATGCCCCGAAAAAAACGTTACACTAAAATAGACAGACTTTTTCTTCCTCGATTTAAAAAGGGATTGACCGCCGCTGTAGCCTTGCGCTATTTGAATGCCGTAGGGCAAGGTGTGGCAGGATTCGCTGTAAGGCCCCCAGTAAATTCTTACGAGGATGCTCATATCAATGAATTTGAAAACAGGTCTCTTTATTCCATAAAGGATCAATTCGAAAATTTGATCCAGACTACAGCCCAATGTATATCCGCTCTTGAATATATGCGGGATGTCAATAGGCTTTTGATGGAAACTTCGGCGGTTTCTTCTACAGAGAATTTCGTAGAACAATACCTAATTCAAAAATTCGGAAATGCCTGGCGTAAACGAAATCGTTTTTTACCAGTGATATCCATAAGCTGTATGCCCCAAAGTGGCAGGCAAACGATTCGAAACCTCAGGATTTTATGCGAGGAGAAGAATTGGAATTGCAGTTTGATTTTAATAGATCTATGCAAACCGATAGCGCTTGTTCCTCGAATTAATGGACCGAAGCAAATGCAGGTCGAATTGATGTCATTGAGTATGGCTGTGATGACTTTTGTACTCAGGGAAATTTCAGATGGTTTAATGATAACTGTAATCACATTCGAGCTATGCAGGTAATGGTCAATTGCCCTATGCCGCAGCTGGTTTATCCGGGATATTACGATTTTCTTTGTGGTAAATCTCTAGAAAGACCTTGCCGTTTGAAATTCAAGTTTATCGCGAAACATTTGGATTGCTCTCCTGAAGGATTGCGTCAGGTGGCTCGTCACTATCTTGAAAACTATGTCAAGTTTAATATCAAGGATGCTGTGGTCCATAAGCTTCTGGATCAAATGGAGATTTCGGATATTCAAATAGACCAGAAAGCTTGCCTTCGTTCATTTCAATTGTTCCTTTAAAATACAAGTCCAGCTTGAAAAAAGGGTGCTCCCATCTAAAAATCTGGATAGCTATAGAAACGGTGTGCTGCTGGAATGTTCTTCAGACGATCTTCTTCAAAGAATGCGGGATATATTTGAATACCCCATGCATTTTGCTATGGACTCGGCTTCTAGGCAAGGGAGAAATTGGTGGTGGATTATAAAAAATCCGACATTGGAAACATTGAAGGAATGCCGCCTTAAAAGTTATTTTCATGGAGTTACATCAGTGTGTGACGTGGCCCAGATTTATCACAGTTATGGTGGGGGCGATGCTCAGACTAAGCTGTGGCCCCTTGTTGAATCTCGACGGTATGGTTTCTTCATACCAGTCTTCAATAAGGTCACGATGGGAAATCTAGATGTTTCCATAGGAACAGAAAATTGCGAATCTACGCTAAAAAAGAGTGTTCTTCGTCTTGATGGTTATAGACGTGGTATGCAATTTTTGTTGGACCAGTGGGATGAAATTTGCACGCCAATCTTGCTTTACCAGAAAATCATGGGTTTGGTCAGGGCGGATCCTGTGTTATACGCTGATTCCGAAGAGCCGCTTATTGCGGAATATGCACGAAATTTTCTATAGAATTTTGGGAAAATACTGTGTTTTTTTTGAAAAAACGTACATTTTTTACAGTTGTAAACAGATTTGACCTTGATTTTGTTCGTTAGGGTGTAAAAACACTTATATTACCTTATGTAAAGTATGTAAGGAGACTTTTATGTTCACAAAGTTTGGTCTTAAACAGTTTGCCCCTCTGGCTATTTCTGCATTGGCTTTTGCTTCTGCGGCCTTTGGTGCAACGGCCTACATTAACCAGGTGGGATATCGCTCTACCGATGCCAAGGAATTTACCCTTGCCGATGGTAACGGCCCTGTAGAAATTGCAGATGCTAGTGGTCAGGCCGTCTTGACGGTAAATCCGTCTGTTGCAGGCTACTGGGACGCCAGCGGCCAGAATGTTTCCTTGGTGGACTTTTCTGAACTCAAGACTCCTGGTACCTACACCATTAAGGTGGGCGGTCAGGCAATTCGTCAAGACCTAAAAATTTCTGATAAAACTTTTGAAGATGTAACCAAGGCTGCCCTCAAGTGGTACTACTACCAGCGTGCTTCCATGGCATTGGAAGAAACCTATGCTGGCCAGTGGAAGCGTGCCGCAGGACATACCAATGGCAATATTCAGAAGCACAATTCCGCAGGTTCGGGATCCATCACTTCTACCAAGGGCTGGTATGATGCAGGCGACTATGGTCGATATATCGTGAATTCCGGTATTACCACATACACCTTGATTTCTCTTTTCGAACACTACCCTAACTACTTCAAGACCCTCAAATGGAACATTCCCGCAGACGGAACCCTGCCAGATATTCTTGCCGAAATCAAGTGGAATCTGGATTGGATGCTGACCATGCAGGATACCGATGGCGGTGTATTCCACAAGATGACTTCCTTGGGATTCCCTGGCGATGTTATGCCAGCCAACGATACGGACCCCATCTATGTTATCGGTAAGGGTACTGCAGCAACTTTTGACTTTGCTGGCGTTATGGCTGCAGCGTCTCGCGTCTATAAGGAATACGACGCAACATTTGCTGCCAAGTGCCTAGAAGCTGCTAAAAAGGCTTATACCTGGGGAACGCAGAATTCTAACAAGGCCTTCAAGAATCCTAGCGACGTTTCCACCGGTGAATATGGCGATGGTAACTTAGGTGACGAAAAGCTCTTTGCTGGTTCCGAACTGTTCCTTGCTACGAATGACGCCTCCTACAAACCGTCTATTTCCGAAGCAGACGTTCCCAACTGGGGTGATGTTACCGGTCTTGCGGTCTATGGCACTGCAACCTATGGTGCCGATGCAAACAGCAAGCAGATTTTGTTGAAGCAGGCCGATGAATTTGTAAAGCGCGCCTCTACTGGTTTTGGTGTTGTAATGTCCAGCGATGATTTCGTCTGGGGATCCAATGCTGTGGCTGCAAACCAGGGCGTATGGCTGCTTCATGCTTACTATTTGACCGGCGAAGCAAAGTATTACGATGCCGCCCGCAAGGTGTTGGACTATCTGTTGGGAAAGAACCCTCTGGATATGTCCTTTATGACTGGTTTTGGAACCAAGTCTCCTAAGAAACCCCATCACCGTCCCAGTACTTCTGACGGAGTTTCCGCTCCGGTGCCTGGCATGCTGGTTGGTGGTCCGCAGCCTGGTGGTGAAGACATTGGCTCTCAGAGTTGGGAATGCAGAGATTATCGTACCGGTAAGCCTGCAACATCTTACATTGACAATAACTGCAGCTATGCTTCTAACGAAGTGGCTATTAACTGGAATGCTCCTCTGGCTTACTTGGCTGGCGCTATTGAAGCCATCAATGCTGGCCAGGCTCCCAGTTTTGCAGTGGCCGGTGTTGCCAAGGGAGATGGTAGTGTCGGTATCAGACCTTCTGTGGCTCAGCAGAAGCCTGTTTCTGAAACCCAGTCTCGTATTCGCTTTGTAGACCAGAAGGTCTTTATCGAAAAGAACGGAAAACGCTACGACTTGAAGGGAATGCAGATAAAGTAATTTATCCTGTAAAGTCCTGATCCCTGTCGGGTTTCTATAAAAAATGCGCTTTAGGCGGGCCTTTGGGGCTCGCCTTTTGCTATTCGTATAGGCGTATTTTCTATATTGCTCCTCAATGGAAAATCTCCTCGATAACATCTTGATGTTTGTACTGGGTCTCATTGGACTCAGCTTCTTGGTAACTATTCATGAATTGGGCCATTTCTTGGTGGCGAAGTGGAATAATGTCAAGGTGAATACCTTTAGCGTGGGCTTTGGCAAGAAATTGCTGAAGTACAAGAAGGGGGAGACTGAGTACTGCATTTCTGCCATTCCCTTTGGTGGCTACGTGGCCATGGCTGGCGAAAATCCGGATTCCTTTAAGGATGGCCATGCTCCCGGTGAACGGGATTTTACGGGAAAGTCCGTTGGTGCCCGTGCCGCTATTGCTTTTGCTGGTCCTTTCATCAACATCGTGTTTGCTTTCATCCTGCTGATGATCCTTTATGTGATTGGAGTTCAGGAACCGGCCAATAAGGAACTGATCATCGGCTTTGTAGGCAAGAATTCCCCCGCCGAAGTTGCTGGAATCCTGCCGGGTGACACCATTACCGCCATGAACGGTAAAGAAACTCAGGGTTGGGACGATTTCCGCGAACAGATTGGTGTAAGTCTCGGAGCCAATGTAGAACTGGAAGTTCATCGTGGTGGATCGCCTGTTATGGTTACGGTTGTGCCTGAGGAATTGGTCCTACCGGCAAAGGATTCGTCTGATTCCGAAACTAGAATGGGGATTGGAGACATCGGTATTTATCCTCAGAATCGAGTGATTGTCCGTCTTCCGCCCAATGCTGGTTCCGCTGCCGAAAAGGCTGGCATTCTCCAGAATGATACGGTCTTTGAAATTAATGGGCAGCACATTGGTCGCTACGAAGATGTGGTTCGTCTTATCGACGGTTCCAAGGGCGAAGAAGTTAAGGTGACCGTTATACGTGGGGGAGACACTCTGGTTTTGCCCATGACTCCGTCTTATAATGAAGGGTACAAGCGCTACATGGTGGGCGTTCAGATGGGCTACGTGCTCTTCCGCGAAACTAAGTTGGTTCGTCGCGGTCCTATTGAAGCCTTTGAAAAGACCTGCGCCACCAGCTGGAAAATGACCACCAGCATCTTCCGTTACTTTGGTCGTATGTTCAAGGGCCAGGTAAAGGTGGACGCCTTCTCCGGTCCGGTTTCTATTGTAGCTGTCATGGGCAACGTGTGGATGAGCGGTTTCCAGGATTTCCTCATGCTCCTAGCCCTCATCAGCATTAACCTTGGCGTCATGAACTTGCTACCGCTGGCTATTACCGATGGCGGCCTCCTCATGTTCCTCGGCATCGAAAAACTCCGCGGAAAGCCTTTATCTACCAAGACCCAGACGATTATCCAGAACGTGGCTGCAGCCTTCTTTATCAGTTTCTTCGTGTTCATCACGATTCTCGATTTCGGGAAATTGAGCCTGTTCTTGAAATAAAAGTTTTGCAGTCTTGTAATTGTTAAGTTTGAAATAAAAAAAGGAAACACAGTATGAACATTCTCGTAGTTGGTAGCGGCGGTCGTGAACACGCCATCGCCCTCGCTGTTAAGAAGTCCCCCATGTGCGATTCTCTCATCTGCGCACCGGGCAATCCTGGCATGGCAAACCTGGGCAAGTGCATCCCCGTTGATGTGGCTGACCCCAAGGCAATCGCAGACCTGGCTGTGGCTAACAACATCGACCTCGCCATCATCGGACCGGAAATTCCTCTGGTGGCTGGCGTCGTAGATGAATTCCGCGCCCGCGGTCTTCGCGCTTTCGGCCCCACTGCAGCCGCTGCAGCTCTCGAAGGCTCTAAGGCTTTCAGCAAGGACATCATGAAGAAGTACAATGTTCCTACTGCTGCTTTCGAAACCTTTACTGACCTCGCTTCCGCCAAGAAGTTCCTGGCCGAACATCCCGCTCCCATCGTGGTGAAGGCTTCCGGCCTTGCCGCTGGTAAGGGCGCCATCGTCTGCATGACCGACAAGGAAGCAAACGACGCTGTGGAAGAAATGCTTGGCGAAAAGGCAGTCTTCGGCGAATCCGGCAAGACGGTCGTGATTGAAGAATTCATGGACGGCGAAGAAGCTTCCATCTTCGTGGTTTCCGACGGCAAGGATTACACCATCCTCTCTTCCGCCCAGGACCACAAGCGCGTCTTCGATGACGACAAGGGCCCCAACACCGGTGGAATGGGTGCATACTCTCCGGCTCCGGTCGTTACCGACGCCCTGCTGGACGAAGTGAAGAAGACCATTATCGAACCTACCCTCAAGGGTATGGCTGCCGAAGGCAAGCCCTACACTGGCGTGCTCTACGTGGGCATCATGGTAACCAGCAAGGGCCCCAAGGTTGTGGAATACAACTGCCGTCTGGGCGACCCGGAATGCCAGATTGTTCTGCCCCTCTATGATGGCGACGTTCTCGCATTGTTCGACGCTGCCGAAAAGGGCGAACTGGCCAAGCTTGGCGCTCCCAAGGCTCCCAAGGGTTCCGCTGCAATCGTGGTTCTCGCAAGTGCCGGCTATCCTGGTTCCTACGAAAAGGGCAAGGTGGTTACCGGTATTGAAGAAGCCGAAAAGAACGGCGCTCAGGTTCTCCACGCCGGTACCAAGATGAATGGCTCTGACCTGGTCACCAACGGCGGCCGCGTGTTCGGCGTCGTGGGTCATGGCGCCACCCTGCAGGACGCTCTGAACGTTGCTTACGAAGCTTGCGAAAAGGTGCAGTTCGAAGGCAAGTTCTACCGCAAGGACATTGGTAAGAAGGGCCTGGCCCGTCTGGCTAAGTAGGGCCCGCGTGGTTCTCTCAACGTCCGTTCACAAAAAGAGGTTTTAAAATGTTTAACTATACTGAAAATGCAAAGGTCGGTATCGTTGCTGGTAGCAAGAGCGACCAGGAAGTTGTAGACAAGATCACCGCCGTGCTGGATAGCTTCGGCATCAAGTGGGAATTGAACATTCTCTCCGCACACCGCACTCCCAACGCTACTGCAAAGTACGCCAAGGAAGCTGCCGACCGCGGTCTCCAGGTCATCATCGGTGTTGCTGGTCTCGCCGCCGCTCTTCCGGGCGTGCTGGCTGCCCACACCATTCTCCCCGTGATCGGTCTGCCCTGCGCTGGCGGTCCCCTGAACGGTGTAGACGCCCTCCACTCCATCGTCCAGATGCCCGGTGGCATTCCCGTTGCAACCGTGGGTATCGGTAACGGCAAGAACGCCGGCTACCTGGCCGCCCACATCGTTGCTCTCTCCGATGCCGACGTGAAGGCTAAGCTTGTGGAATACCGCAAGGGCCTCGGCGATATCGAAGGCTAAAACCAATTATGAATTATGATTTTTACGAACTACGAAATTACTCTCGTAATTCATAATTCGTAACTCGTAACTCATAATTCATAATTCGTAACTCGTAACTCATAACTCATAATTCGTAATTCATAATTCGTAACTCATTACTCATCACTCATGGCTCGTCACGCTTCATTCACAGTTCACTGCTCATGGCTCATCGCTCGCAGCTTCCTGCTGGTGCTGTGTTTCGTGATGTTCTGTTTTGCTGGCGAACCTAAGGATCTTCCCGAAGTAAAGGCTCCTTGGATGAAGGGCGAACGCCTTACGTTTAGCCTTGGCTGGGGTCCCATTACGGCGGGTACCGCCATTTTGGAAGTTAAGCCCGCGAAGGATGGTAAAACTGAATTCTATACCTTGGCTCATGACAGTGGAACTCTTAAGAAAATTTATCCTGTTTCCGATACCATCTATACGCGAGTTCGAAACAAGGGGCTAATGACAGAAGTTTTCCGTAAGACCCTGAACGAAGGTAGCTACCATAACAAGTCTGTCATTCGCTTTGACCGTAAGGGCGAAAAGGCTTGGCTGTCAGATACCGTCTTTACAGACGACAAGGTTCGTAAAGTGAAGCGCTCTGCAGATACCGTGGTTGCAATTCAGGGTGTAGAGCACAGCATCATGTCTGCGTTCTACCTAGTACGAACACTACCCCTTGTGGTTGGAGATACGTCTAGGTTTTCGGCTGTAAGCGGAAAAAAACGCTATGAACTGAAAGTTCTTGTCCACGGACGAGAGACTCTGAAAACAAAAATTGGCGAAGTTAAGACGGTTAAGGTGGAACCGGTGCTGGACGGCGATGGAATCTTTGTTTCCAAGGGTCGCATTTTCATATGGCTGACGGATGACGAAAAAAGAATTCCCGTGTTAATGGAATGCGAAATCGCCCTCGGTTCCATAAAAGCCAAACTTTTAAAGGTGGAATAACTGCAAAATGGCCTGTTTTAACCAACTTTTACAAAATGCCTTTTGCAAAAAGACCTGCCAATAAGTTATATTCCAAAGGTGATTTCATAATCAGAGGCTTTTAATGCTAAAAAAATTTTTGTTGACGACCTGTTTGACTCTCGGATTGTCTGCATTCGGATCCGCATCCTGGGCTCAGGATGAGGACGAAGATGATGATGGCTTTGTTTCTGCTCCGGCGGCAATGGCCGACGACGAATCCAGCGATGATGACGACTTTGTTTCTGCTCCGGCTCCGTCCGCAAAGAGGGAAACCCGCGCATCTATTGATGACGATTCTGAAGAGGAAGATGACTTTTCTGATGGCAATCTGACTGCAGCCCAGCGTAAGGAGCAGGCAGATCGCAAAAAGTTCGAAGAAGAACAGCGCCTTGACGAATATGCAAACTCCGAACGTCGTCGTGACTGGCTCCGTAACCGCCTGATTTTCCAGGTTGGTATGGGATCTCGCTATGCGTTCATGGGCGAAACGGGTATGGGTATGAGCTTCGGTATCGGTGCCGAATACATTCTGCCCTTCCATCTGGCTCTGTATGGTTCTTTCGGCTTCCTGCCCAAGGGTACCGATAACGAATTCGACGACTGGAAGCTTGAAGGCGGTACAGGTTGGAAGGCCGGTATCAACTACTACCTCTTCCCCAAGAACCCGCTCCATCTTGGTCTCTCCGCTTCCTATGGTACTGTGTACTTTGACCACGACATCGTTCCTGACCAGGACAACGTACGTGCACTGATTTCTGTAGAAGGTATGCAGTTTGACTTGCTGATTTCCTACATGACTAACGAATGGTATTACCTGCAGTTCTCTATCGGTATGTACTATGCTCCTAAGCTGAAGAACAAGCCCACAAGCGGTACCGATGAAAGTAATCCGGGTGACCTCTCTACAGACAATCCCAGTTTCCGTCGTGTTGTTACTAACGACCCCGACGAAACCGATCCTTCTGTAGAAAGAGACGACCATAACGAATGGAATTCCAGAGTGGTTAACAAGGACGGTATGAGCAAGACCGGTATCGTGTTTGGCATTGCCGTGGGTTATGCTCTGCCTGAACTTTTCCCGGATGATACCGAAAAGCGTCGCCGCGAACGTGAAAAGGCTCGTGCCCGTTCTGGCGTTGCCGGTCGATAATTCGATTTTATTCGGAACAGTTTTAGAATGCCGCCCTGTTTAACGGGTGGCTTTCTTTTTCTATATTGAGTCAAACGCTTTCGTAGCTCAGTTGGATTAGAGTGTCTCCCTCCGAAGGAGAAGGTCACGCGTTCGAGTCGCGTCGAGAGCATTAAAGGGTTCCGTCAAACGGAACCCTTTTTAAGTTGTCTACAAAAACTGCGCTTGGTATTGTGCGAACATTAGTCCAATAATTTCACGATCAGTTCATGAGGCTCGGCGTCTACCACTAGGGCCTGGCGGAATGTGCCTACTTCTCCATCGCCTTCCAACACCTTCACGATGTCGTCGGTATCCAGAGAGTTCCCTTCGGTTCGACCGTAGAAGTGGTATTCGCTTTCTTCGGCTTCTTCGTCGAGAATGATGGTCACTGTCTTGCCAATCATTTCCTCGGCGTGTTGTGCGGCCAGTTCTTCCTGGAAGTCGGTGATGGCGTCAAGGCGGGCGCGGGCGTCGCTTTCGTCTACAGGGGCCAGTTTCTTCATGGTCATGACCGGAGTGCCTTCTTCGGGACTGAACACGAATCCTCCCAAATGCTCGAACTTGATTTCTTGCAGCAAGTCCATCAGATCTTCGAAGTCTTCGTGGGTCTCGCCAGGGAACCCTACCAGTACCGTGGTGCGAAGGGTGACACTGGGGAGCTTGGTGCGGATCTTGCGAAGTATGTCACGCAGTTCCTGGCGGGTATACTTGCGCAGCATGTTCTTTAGGACGCTGTCGCTGCTATGCTGAATGGGCATATCGATATACTTTACCAGACGCGGTTCGTTTGCCATCAGGTCCAACAGTTCGTCATCGATGAATGCCGGGTACCAGTACAGCATGCGAATCCAGGGAATGTTGGTTTCCGCCAGCAAAGCCTTCAGCAGGTTGGTCAGTGTTTCGCTCTTGTTCTTCTTTTCTCGGCCAAAGTAGGTGGTGTCTTGGGCGATTAAGGTAAGTTCCTTGATGCCCTGGGCTTCCAGTTCCTTGGCTTCCTTGACCAGATCCTCGATGGAAGAAGATTTTTGCAAGCCGCGAATGTTGGGAATGGCGCAATAGGCGCAGCGGCGGTTACAGCCTTCTGCAATTTTTAGGTAGGCGTGGTGGGGGAGCCCGCCCAGGTTGAGTCGTGGGAGCAATGCGGGGTTGCATCCTGCAGGCTGATCGATGCCCATCTTGGCAAGAAGTTCACCTGGCTGGTAAGTGCCGACCCAAAAATCCACTTCGGGAATTTCTTTTTCTAGATCTTCGCCATAGCGCTTGCTAAGGCAGCCGGAAACAATCAGCTTTTGCTTGGCCTTCTTGCTCTTGGCCTGGGTCAAAATGGCGTTAATGGATTCTTCTTTGGCGGCTTCTATAAAACCGCATGTGTTTACCAGAATGTAATCCGCCTTGGAGGCCGTATCGGTGGTTACAAAACCTGCGTTCAGCATTTCTCCAACAAGGCGTTCTGCATCGACCTGGTTCTTGGAACAACCTAGGTGTACAACGAAAATTTTTGGCTTTCTTATAGGCATGGCCGCAAATATAGATTTTGCTGACCTGTATTTCTAGAGTGTAAAAGATGTAAAAAAAGAAAGACCCTAGAGGGGTCTTTCTTAAATGCATACTTAATAGAAAAATTCTATTAATCCCAGTCGTCGAAGCTAGGAGCAGCGGGTGCTGCCGGAGCTGCGGGTTCGGCTGCGGGAGCAGGTGCAGGTTCGGCTGCGGGAGCCGGAGCAGGTGCGGGTTCAGCTGCAGGAGCAGGGGCCGGGGCAGGTGCAGGTTCAGCTGCAGGAGCAGGGGCCGGGGCAGGTGCAGGTTCAGCTGCAGGAGCAGGAGCCGGAGCAGGTGCGGGTTCAGCTGCCGGAGCGGGAGCCGGAGCAGGTGCTGCGACATCTTCGTCGTCCATTTCACTGGAATCGTCGCCGGCAGGGTTACCGACATCGTCGTTCTTGCGTTTGTCTACCCACCATGCAAAGTTCAGTGCGCTCAGAACTGCCTTGCCGTAAGACTGAGCGTCGCTACTTGCGTTGAAGTAACCGATACGAATGCGGTAGTAGGTTCCTTCAAGTTCGCCCGGATTTTCAACTTCAGCGATGTAGGCCTTGATGTTCTGTTCGGCGAGCTTCTTCACGATTGCGTCTGCTGCCTTCTTGGAAGACTGGATGCTAACCTGGATAACGTATTCGCCCTTGTCGCTGGGAGCAACTGCGGCGTCGGTAGCCGGTGCAGGAGCCTTGGTGGCTTCTTCAAAGGCTGCTTCAGCCTTGTTCTTGTCGTCGGAAAGGGACTGGATGGGGACGAGAACCGGTTCGTCTGCAGGCTTGGCTTCCTCAACAGGGGTGGGGGCCGGTGCTTCTTCCTTTTTGGGGGTGGCTGCAGGAGCCGGAGCGGCCTGTGCGACAGGCTTGGCGGGTTCCATCTGGGGGACTGCGTCTTCTTCATCGTTGCAGGCAACAAACAGAGAACATGCTGCAGCAAGAGAAGCGACGGTAATAAATTTCAAAGACAAAGCAGAAAGGGACTTCATCTAAATCTCCGAATTTTTGTAGAAAATATCAAAAAAATATGCTTCTTGATTTGTTCGTTAAATATACATAAGTCTTTGATATTCCGCAAGTTATAAAAAATAAAAAGTCTCTTTTTTTTAAAGCCCTTGACGGATTTCGAGGGAATAAATATATTTGGCTATCCAAATTTGAATTTTAACTTAACCAAAGGATTATCGTGATCGGCGTAATTGTTAAGTCCAACGAACCTTTCGAACGCGCTCTCAAGCGTTTCACCAAGTCTTGCGAAAAGAACGGCATCATTTCCGATGTCAAGAAGCGTCAGCGCTTCGAAAAGCCTTCTGAAGAAAAGAAGCGCATCGAAACTGCTGCTCGTCGCAAGCGCCTGAAGGAAATCGCTGACCAGAACCGCAAGCGTCTCTACTAATTCGCTGGCCGCTTATTGGCCCGAATTTTGACGCAAGGAACTTAAGCCTACGCGTAGCTGTTAGTTCCGATCTAAGCGAAACTTTCTACTTTGTGAGTCGCTAACCATGTGGTTGGTGGCTCATTAGGTGTTTATAGACAAAAGGAAAATGTTATGGCAAGTGCATTGCTCACTCGAATTCTCGATGACATCAAGGCTTCCATGAAGGCCCACGATGCCGAAACCCTCAGCGTTCTTCGCACCCTTCATTCCGACATCAAGAACGAAGCCATGAAGGCTGGTGCAACTCCTGCCCAGATTACCGATAGCATCACCGACGAAATGTGCGTTGATGCCTTGGCCAAGAGCGTGAAGCAGAAGCAGGAAGCCATCGAAATCCTCAAGAAGGGCGGCTTCATGGACAAGATTCCGGCTGAAGAAGCCGTCATCGCTATCTACAAGAAGTACATGCCCGCCGAAATGACCGAAGAAGAAGTGAAGGCCCTCATTGCCGAAATCAAGGCCGCCACTGGCGCCTCTTCTCCCAAGGACATGGGCAAGATCATGAAGGAATTGCAGCCCAAGGTCAAGGGCCGCTTCGATGGCAAGCGCGTCAGCGCCCTCGTCCAGGAAGCATTGAAGTAATCCCTCGTGGAACAAATACAGCAAAGTAAGATTCAGGAACTGGAGCTGCTCTACAAGATCAGCTCCATTTTGAACCAGAGTCTGGACTTCGAGAACGTGGCTCATCCCATTCTCGAGGTGCTGGAATCTACCATGGGTGTGCAGCATGCCACCCTTACTTTGTATAATCGCCACACCGGCGAAATCTCCATCGAAATTGCAGAAGGTCTTTCCAGCCGACAGGCTCGTAAGGGCCGTTACAAGGTGGGTGAAGGTGTCACCGGTAAGGTAGTTGAAACTGGTAAACCCGTCATCATTCCTTCCGTAGGTAAGGATCCCAACTTCCTGGACCGTACTGGACGCGGTAAGGACGAAAACCGCGCCTTCCTTTGCGTTCCCGTGATCATGGAACATGAAGTCATTGGCGCCTTGAGTGCCGACGTCCAGGATCCCGTAGAAACGGAACTTCCTGAAAAACTTCGTTTGTTAGAAATTATCGCCCAGATGCTTGCTGGCGCTGTAAAGCTCCGTCGTCAGGCCCGCGAAGAAAACGAAATCCTGAAGGCGGAAAACGAACGTTTGACCATGGAGCTTAAGGACCGCTTCCAGCCTGACAATATCATTGGCCGCTCTAGCGAAATGCAGCGTGTCTACGCCCAGATCGATCAGGTTTCCAAGAATCCCCTTCCCGTATTGATCGTGGGGGAGGTGGGCACCGGCAAGGGCCTTGTGGCAGAAGCCATCCATTACCGTTCCGACCGCAACACTCATCCCTACATCCGCGTCCATTGCGCCTCCATGCCGGAGTCTGTGCTGGACCGTGAACTTTTCGGAAGCGAACGTGGCGCCTTGGTGGGTGTCCTTACGGAAACCCCGGGGCGTGTGGAACAGGCCGATGGCGGTACGCTCTTTTTGGATGAAGTGGCGGAGCTTTCTCCCAACCTTCAGGTAAAGCTTTTGCGCCTGCTGCAGGACGGCGAAATGGAACGCGTAGGCGCCCGCTTTTCAAAGAAGGTGAATGTCCGCATTATTGCCGCCACCACCAAGAACTTGCAGCAGATGGTGGCTGAGGGCACCTTCCGCGAAGACCTTTACTATCAGCTTCACATTTCGCCTATTTACGTTCCCGCCCTGCATAACCGCAAGACGGACATCGTCCTTCTGGCGGATCACTTCGTGGAGCATTACTGCCGCATCGTGGGCAAGAACGTGCGTCGCCTGGCCCGCACCACCATCAACATGCTCATGAGCTACCCCTGGCCCGGCAACGTTCGCGAGCTTGAAAACGCCATCGAGCGCGCGGTCCTCGTGACCGACGAAGATGTCATCTACCCTCATCATTTCCCCACAACGCTGCAGACTGCGGAAACTTCCGGCACCCAGGTGTCCGGCAACCTGAAGCTCATGGTGGAAGCCTACGAACGTGATATCATCTGCGATGCCCTCAAGAGTTCCAAGGGCAAGATGGCCGCGGCCGCCCGCAGCCTCTCCACCACGCCCCGCATTCTTACGTACAAAATAAAACAGCTAGGTATCGACCTGGCTGCTTTTACCCGATAAGTTCCTCGCGTCATCCCGGCGTTTTCCCCAAGGTCATTCCCGGCCCCGACCGGGAATCTTGCTTTTTCCAGCATTTTTTTTCAAAACACAAAAAAATGCTTGACATTGTGTTTTTTATGGTTACATTTGTGATAGCGTCCATAGGAAGTAAGTAATGTATTCCCCTAAAAGCGAAAATTCGCTACCGCATCCGGCTTCTGTTAAAGAACCGTTAAAAAATCAAAAGACTGCGTTGTTTCTATGCTGTCTTTTGGGGCTTTTTGGAGTTCATGATTTTTATGCGGGTAATGTTGTTAGGGGAATAGCTAAGCTTCTTTTAAATATCTTTTCTGCTATTTTGAATTTGGGCTATTTTGGCTTGTATGTTTGGAATGTCGTTGACGCATATAAAATTTGTTCTGGAACATATACTGATAAACTTGGAAGAACTTTAAATCCAGATACTTCAAAGCCACTAAGAATCGGCCTTTATGCATTAACAATTTTTTTCATTGTGGGGGCCACAGCGAATGTTGTTCGAGATATGGTTGTTTCGAGAAATCCCTTTTATGGATTGTTAAATGAAATTAAACCTGAATTAATTGTTACCCAAGAAAATTTTGACGACAAAAAAAAGGATATTTACAAGGGACAGCTTATTGAAATTCAGGGATGTGTTAAAGAAACTGTTGGTGGCGTTGGTGTAGTAATTGGAACTTGTGGAAAAAGCAGATCTTATCCTCGCTTAATTGTTCCGGAATTATTTGGTGGTTTAAATGGAATTGAGTTGGGAGATGAAATGAATATTGAGTGTAATGTAAGCTCTTTAAAAAATGATAGTTTAATCTGCGAATAGGAGAAAATAATGAAAAGATGTAAAAATTGTGGTCAGGCTCACGACGATGATACTGTGAAATTCTGCAAGGCCTGTGGCACGCCATTCAGTGCTCCTGTTGCTGAAAATGTTTCTTCAGTACATGTCAGTCCGCTGCAGAATGATTTTAGTTTGGATGATGCAGACCATAAACCTGCATTTTCATATTATATCGATGCTTTTAAAAATTATGCCAAGTTTAGTGGAAGAGCAACCCGCAAACAGTTTTGGATGTTCATCCTGTTCAATTTCCTTATAAATTTTACAGTAGGATTTTGTTCTGGATTTTTTGATGGCCTAGCGGGATCATTATATTCCTCTAGGACAATATCGCTTTCTACTGCCAGGACTCTCTTGGGAGTCTCTGAATTTTTTAGTGTTGTGTTAATAATCTATAGCTTGGCTGTGATGGTTCCGGCGCTTGCCATTAATTGGCGAAGAATGCACGATATAAACAAGAGCGGAGCATGGTGCTTTATAACCTTAATCCCGATTGCAGGCTTAATTTGGTATATAGTTTTATGCTGCCAGCCTGGCGATGAAGGTGAAAATGATTTCGGCGTTCCTTCTCACTTGGAAGATAAATCTTCTGAACACTCTGCTGCTCCCTATGTGCCGAATTCAACTGTTGGTGCTGTAAAAGCAAATTCTTCAAAATGCGCAAAGATTATTCGTGTATTAGAGGATCGTGTGTCTGTTGGCTGTAGTGACGGCTCCTTTTTTGATGTCAGCATCAAGGAACTTGATTTTCAGCCAGTTGTTGGCGATGTCGTCTATGTATTCTCGAATGGTGATGCAAAAATAGTGACGAAGAATGAATTGTTTTAATTTTGTACGTAATCTATTTTTCTCGTTAATCGTCACCCTTGCTTTATCTGCTTGCGGTGACGGTTTTCATGATGCGCTTGCTAAAAGATATGCGGATGCGCGGGTGTTGTGCTCTTGGGGTGCTTTAGTTGCTTGCAGGGATGCCGAACAGCTCGAAAGAGAAATATATTCGATGTCCGGGAAGGATCAGGCTGCAATTATGGCGTCTGCCCAAAAATATATGGAAAGGAAGGTGGATGAATTATTCGGTCGTCTTGATGGTTCTAAGAAACATTCAAAAAATACCGAAGAAAACACAGAAACCGAACAAGACTATTCTAAATCTCAAGAAGCATTATTGAATAGAATTCAAGTGAATAGCAACAAGGTTGTTCAACCTGCACCCCAAGATTCTATAGAAAATACAAATAAAATTATGAAAAATTGTCTTGATAAATTAACGTTGACATACGAAGGTCAAAATGAAAAATTAATAGATGCTTTAGCTGAAAAGGATGCTGGTCTTCATGCGGCTAAAGTAGATTATTTGCAAGGTGAAGATGAACCAAATGAATATACAGCAAAAATAAATAGCGAATTCTTAAAAAGTTTCGCTAATATGAATTCAAGTTTAAAAAATATTTGTGATAATACTAAAATTGAAGTTAATGTTTCGTTTAACTAGCCATTCCCCGCGTCATTCCCGGCCCCGACCGGGAATCTAACATTCTAATCCCTTCTTAAATTAGTTTTCAAACAGCTGGTCTAAAGTCACCTGGGCGGGCACTTCGTTGGCGTATCCATTTTTTTCAAGACCAAAGGTTGTTATGTAGGTGGGAATGATTCCCGCCTTCAGCTTGTTCTCCCTTGTAAAAACCTCTTGCCTGTGTCGCATTTTTCGATCGTCTTCTGCGGTGATGACGTATTCATCTTTGCAATACTTGATTTCGCATAAGTTGATCATGTTGTCGGCTCGTTCTATGAGCATGTCGATTTGAAGGCCCTTTTCCGACTCGTTTCCCTTGAAACGCCAGGGGTAGTTTCTGTTCAGGATGACATCGATGCGAAGTGCCCTCTTGATTTGCTCAACATGCGTTTGGCAGACTCTCTCAAACGAAAGCCCGAACCATGTATTTTGTTCCGGCGTGTTCAGCTGTTTGCTCCAGTAATGTTCGTCAGTCTGGAACCTGTCTTCAAAGGATAGGTAGAAATAGGTGAAGAAATCGACCAACTGGTAAATTCCTGCGTTTTTTTTCTTGTTCCGGTCGTGATAATAGCGAATAAAATCGCAGTGGACAAGATCTTCCAGCTTTGAAGAAAATAGTCCGGTAGAAGTCGCACCGAGCTTTTCCAGAAGTTCCTGGCGGGTGAGGCCCTTTGGAGACTTGGCCAGCGCTCGCACAATGTTTGTGTACACATCCGGCTTCTTGTACAGTGACTTGAAAAGACGGTTGAATTCCCGGTACATTTCGCCACCGCTCTTGAAATAAAGCCGGTCTATGGCCTGTGCGGGACTTTCGCCTTTTTGCAGCAGGTTCAGGTAGTAGGGTACTCCGCCCAATGCCATGTACAGCTGCAAAAGGGATACGCGCGGTATGTTCAATCCCATGCTCTGCAGATAAAGCTCTGTTTCTCCGAGGGTAAAAGGCTTCAGGTGTAGCTCGTGGGAGATGCGGTTATGCAAACCGCCCTTGTTGTCGATGAGATTTCTTATCATCCATGAGGTGGCGGAACCGCACACGATGAGCATGATGCGGTCTTCCCATGCGGCCCAGGCATTCCAAAAATGGTCGAGGGCGTGGACAAAGTTGCTTCCGTTTGTATCGAAGCAGGGAAGTTCGTCTATGAATATCTTGATTCGCCCCGAGCTCTCCTTCATTTTCTGTTTTAGCAGGTCCCGCAGGTTGATGAACGCCTGACTCCAGTCTGCGGGGCGGTCACCAGTGAATCCGTAATCTTTCAGTGCCTGGTAAAACGCCGTCATCTGTTCCTTGGCGGAACCTTCCAAAATTCCACTGACATCGAATGCGAAATCGTTGTTTGCCCAGTTCCGTATTAGGAAAGTCTTCCCGATTCGTCTGCGGCCATATACGGCTACAAATTCCGACTTACCGGATTCTGCGATTCTGTCGAATTCGGTAAGTTCCTCTCGTCTCGCTACGATACTAGCCAATTTCCACCTCTTTTTTTACCAAAAATATATAAAATTTTCATATTTTGGTAAAAATAGCTTTTGTTTTGACCAAAAGTAGTTTGATTTGGTGTGTTTTGGTAAAATCCTGAACCTTCGTTCCATCGTGTCGTCCTGAGCATCCGTTCCGTCGTGTCATCCAGAGCCGAAGGCGAAGGATCCAGGGACGCACCAACCACTTTCCCCTGTCTACTTCCCACTACCAACTTCCTACATCCTACAGTCTACTTCCCACTTCCAACTTCCTGCTGTCTACTATTTTCTATCTTTCCTCCCCGAAAAGTAAACCTCTAACCCCTAGACCCTAGTCTCTAGACCCTAAATTATGCAATTCCGTCCTGTTAAAGAACAGCTTGATATTTTGATGCGCGGCGTGATCGACATCGTCCCGCAGGATGAACTCGAAAAGAAACTCCAGAAGTCTTACGAGACCGGCGTTCCCCTCCGCATTAAGATGGGCGTGGACCCCACCGCACCGGACGTTCATTTCGGTCATACTGTCGTGATGCGCAAGCTCCGCCAGTTCCAGGACCTGGGTCATACCGTGGTTCTTATCGTCGGCGACTACACCGCCCAGATTGGCGACCCCAGTGGCCGTAACAAGGCCCGTCCCCGTCTCACTCACGAGCAGGTTCTTGAAAACGCCAAGGAATACCAGGAACAGTTCTTCAAGGTTGTCCGTCGCGACCAGGTGGAAATCCACTACAACGGCGAATGGTTCAGTAAGCTTGACTTCAGCAAGGTCACCGAACTCATGGGCCAGTTCACTGTAGCCCAGATGCTGGAACGCGAAGACTTCCACAACCGCTACACCGCAAATACTCCCATCAGCCTTCACGAATTCATGTACCCCATGATGCAGGGCTACGATTCCGTCGCCATCAAGTCCGACGTGGAACTTGGCGGTACCGACCAGAAGTTCAACGTGCTTCGCGGTCGCGACCTTCAGATTTTCGAAGGCATGGAACCCCAGATCGGTCTCTTCATGCCCATCCTTTTGGGTACCGACGGCAAGGTCAAGATGTCCAAGTCCATCGGTAACTACGTGGGTCTCAATGAACCTGCCGACGTCATGTACCACAAGATCTACAGCCTGGCCGACAGCATCGTCGAAAACTGGTTCGAGCTGCTGACCGAAATCCCCATGGAAGAGATCAAGCAGATGATGGCAGACGTGGCCTCCGGCAAGATGAATCCCAACGAAGCTAAGCACCGTCTGGCCATGGACATCGTGACCCAGTACTATGGTGCCGAAGCTGCAGAAGCCGCCGCTGCCAAGGAAAAGGAAGTCCATAGCGGTAACGCCATCCCCAGCGACGCTGCTGAATGTTCTGTCGCTGCCGGCTCCTACGGCGCTCTTGACCTCCTGGTAGAAGTTAAGGCTTTCGCATCCAAGGGCGAGGCTCGCCGCATGGTCCAGAACGGTGGCGTCAAGATCGGTGGCGAAAAGCTTGCCGATCCCCAGGCCCAAGTTGAAATCAAGGGCGGCGACCAGCTGGTCATCCAGGTGGGCAAGCGCAAGTTCTACAAGGTGAACTTCTAAGTTCCGCGCAGATCTTTCAAACGGTAAAAAATGGCTCAAGAAATCCTCATCCTCGGTCTTAATCCCGCCTGGCAGCGCTTGTTCTTCCTGGACAAGTTCGAAGTGGGCGAGGTCCATCGTATTTCCAAGGTTGAGGAATACGCCTCGGGTAAGGGCATCAACTGCGGTCGAGTGCTGCAGCTGCTTGGTGGAACTCCGCTCCTGATGCACTTCCTGGGTGCCGACCATGGTTCCCGCATTTTTGACGAACTTTCTGCCTGCGGCATTCAGCAGGCTCCCGTCTGGATTAAGGAACCGACCCGAATTTGCACTACCATTGTCAGTGGTGGCGAGTCTACGGAGTTGATTGAACCTTCTCCTGTTCTTTCTGAAAATGAAAACGAGGATTTCCTCCAGACACTCAATGATTACTGGAATTCTACTCAGTACGTAGCGCTCTGCGGAACTTTTCCCAAGGGGTTTGATGTCGAAAAAATCAATTCGTTGGACTTTACTGGCAAGAAGATTTTTGTGGATGCCGTGAACGATGTGGACGTATGGCTCGAGAAGGGTGTTGAACTCCTGAAAATCAATATGCAGGAATACTGCAAGCTCTGCGAACGCATTGGCATCCCGCTGGTCATGTCCAGCCCCCAGTTCTGGAAGATGTCTGCCACCGCAGTTCTTGAACGCCTGCCCATCAAGAATCTTGTGGTCACCGATGAAGATGCGCCAGTTCGCGCATTCCGCCTTCAAGAAGGGAAGTTCCAGGGGGTCCAGATTCAGCCGCCTACTGTTCTGGTTAAGAACAGCGTTGGCGCTGGCGATTCGTTCTTTGCTGGCTGGCTCCATGCCGATGGTCTTGGAATGCCTTTTGAAGAATGTCTCGTTAAGGCTACGGCTGTTGCGTCTGCTCGTTGCGAGGCCGACCGTCCCTGGAATCTGAAGCTGGACCGTATTGGTGAGCTGGAAATGTCCTTGGCAGAATCCGTAGAAAAATTGGAATGATAATGCGGAACCTTAAGGATGCTCCTCTATTTGCCTTTGCTACGGCAATGGAATTTTCAAAGGTGTTTCCTGAGGATGCTGCAAGTTTTGCAACCATTCCCCTTAATTCCCTCATTTCTCTTGGTGGCCGCTACGCCGGTGCCAAAGCCTGTGTTCTAGGCGTTGGAATCCTTGAATTCAGTGCTAATCTTTCGCAACTGCTTTTCAGTTGTAAGTTGGCTGGTGAATCGATATCTTCTGTTGTAAATGTTGGCATTTGCGGCGTTTACCCAAATAGAAAAATCCCTCTGACCAGTGTAGTCTGTGTTGAATCCGATAGGGTAGGGGATGAGGGTGTCGAGGAATCTGACGGTTCCTTTACTTCATGGGCGAAAACTTACAAGGGAGCGGTTCCAGAATTCGCTCCAGAACAGATTCGTGAGTTTGTCTGTAAACTCGAAATGGTTGCTGGCGTAACGGTTAACTGTTGTACGGGAACTGCGTCAACGGCACGTTTGCGCGAACAGATTTTTGACGCAGACGTGGAATCCATGGAAGGCGCAGCCTGCTTTGCTGTTTGTGAACGGTTTGGCATTCCGGCGCTTCAAATACGTGCTATTAGCAATGTTGCCTCTATTCGTGACAAATCCCAATGGCAAGTTAACGAGGCTCTGAGTAAACTAAAAGATTTTGTAGAGGGCGTATGCGTCTGACTCTAGGTATTTCAACCTGTCCAAATGACACCTACATATACGAAGCCCTTGTCAAGGGGTTAAAGGATTCCCCCTTTGACTGGGATGTCCATTTTGCCGATGTTCAAACGCTTAACGAAATGGTTCGTCGCGGCGAATTGGATGTGGCGAAGGTCAGTGCGCAGGTATATCCGAAAGTAGAAGATAGTTATCAATGTCTAGGATGTGGCGGTGCTATTGGTTATGGCTGCGGCCCTCTGCTGCTTTCTTCCCTAGGGGAGTCCTTTGATGAATCCGAGCCGGTGACCTTGCCTGGTTCCGATACGACTGCCGCCTTGCTGTTTCGCTTTTGGCATGCTCGCACGCAAAATGCAGGCTTGAATGTACGTTATGCCCTTTTTGATCAGGTCTATCGATCTCTTCGCAGTGGCGAGGCTCCCCAGGGGGTGGTCATTCATGAACATCGCTTTACCTGGAAACGGGATGGGCTTCATCTTTTGCAGGATCTAGGCGCTTTCTGGGAACAGGAGACCGGGACGCCGATTCCCCTGGGTATCGCTCTCGCGCGAAAGTCCCTGGGTGCAGAAACCATATCTGCAGTTGAAAACGAAATTCGCGAAAGCCTGAAAGTTGCTAGAACTCGTAATACGCTGGCGACAGAATTTATCAGCGAAAAGGCGCAAATTGAAGATCCTGCCGTAATGGAGGCTCATATCAAGATGTTCGTCAATGATTTTTCTGAAAATGTTGGAGAACGGGGCTGGGCCGCTTTGGAGCATCTGTGGCGGTTAGTTCGTGGTGTATAAGTTGTTGAACAAGATAAATTTTTTGTAATATTCCGTAAATGTGAACTTTATTTTACAAAATGGCGAATTTTTGGCAAAAACTTTAATTATTTTCCCTACAGCATCTTTTTTTTGGAGTTTGCTTATGAATTTAGTGAACGATCTCGAACAGGAAGTTGAGAACTTTAAGCGCGAATACGAAAAGTTCCTGCGAGGCAATAAGTCCGCCGGTACCAGAGCTCGTAAGGTGTTGCAGGACATCAAGAAGACCTGTCAGGAAATTCGTGTATCCATCCAGGGGGCCAAGAAGGACGGCGACAAAACCGGACCGGAAGCCGACGATTGACCTGAGAATACCTTTAATGCGACCAAAATCACAAAATTTTTACGTTAATTTTGCCCATTTTTGCGAAAAACGTTTGACTAATGGCGTTTTTGAAGGTATATTCCACTTTGAATTTTATATTTGCCCTGTAGGCAAAGTATAAGTGTATGAATTTTATGTGTTCTATGATTGGAGAAACGTAGCAGTATGACCCTAAAGAAACTGGTCTTGATCACGGCCGGGGCTATGCTCTTGACTGGGACCGCCATGGCAAAGAATATCAACGTGCCTGGCGACTACCAGAAGATTGCTGATGCTCTCGGTAATGCAGATGCCGGGGATACCATCCTCGTCAAACGCGGTACTTACAACGAAAACATCACCCTCATCATGGGTGTTGTGCTCAAGGGCGAAGATCCGCTCACTACCATCATCGATGGTGGTCGTCGCGGTCCGACCGTCATGGGTACTTCGGGTGCTGAAATGTCTCACTTCACGGTGAAGAATGGTATTGAAGGTATTCTCTGCGAAAACGCAGCGCCTTACATCCATCACTGCTACGTGTTGGACAACAAGGCAACGGGTATCGGCGCCTTCATTTCCCTCCCATGGCTTCGTAACAACGTGGTGTACGGCAACCGCTGGTCCGGCATTCTCGCATGGGGTGCCAAGTCCTTGGATGCCTACATTGAACACAACGTTGTGTTGCGCAACGGCTACTCCGGCCTTGCTTTGAAGGGACCGACGAACCTCGTCGCCCGCAACAACATCTTCATGGAAAACCACTACTACGGTGTGTTTGCTGACCCGGCTGCCGGTCAGACGAAGGTGGAATACAACAACATCTACAAGAACTACTATCCGTTCAACCAGTTCATCAAGGTGAACCGCACTAACGTTTCCTTGGATCCGAAGTTCATGAATCCTTCGCTTTCCAAGCCGAACTTCTACTGCCAGTCCACCTCTCCGATGCTGAAGCGCGGTAAGGGCAAGCTGGACATCGGTCTGACCGCTGCCGAACTGGTAAAGGAAGAAGAAGCAGTTGAAGAAACTCGTAATCCGGATACCGACGGCGATGGCCTTTGCGATCCTTGGGTTTCCGAAGAAGGCTTCTCTGACAAGTACGCTTCTGTCTGCACCGGCCTCGACAACTGCCCCGAAGAAGCGGAAGACTTCGACGGTTACCAGGACGACGATGGTTGCCCGGATGCTGACAATGACCGTGATGGTCTCTGCGATCCTTGGGTTGAAGCTAAGGGTATGCTCGCTAACTTCGCTCACATCTGTAAGGGTGTTGACCTCTGCCCCGAACAGGCTGAAACTCTCAACAGCTACAAGGACGACGATGGTTGCCCGGACGAAGTTCCGCAGCCGCCTAAGAAGGTCTTCGTTCTTGAAGGTGTGAACTTCGAATCCGGTAAGGCTACGATTACTCAGGATTCCTACATCTCTTTGATGAAGGTTGTCGACATTATGGAAACCTTCACTGATGCTACCTTCAAGGTTGTTGGTCATACAGACAACGTTGGTAACAAAGAAAAGAACAAGCAGCTTTCCGCAGACCGTGCTGCTTCCGTTAAGAACTTCCTTGTAGAAAAGGGCATTAGCGAAAGCCGTATCGAAACTGAAGGTTTGGGTGACAGCAAGCCCGTCGCATCCAACAAGACACCGGAAGGTCGTGCTCAGAACCGTCGAATCGAGTTCATCCGCACGGATATCAAGTAAAGGAGTAAGTGATGCGTACACGTTTTGTTAAAACCGCAGCTCTCGGTCTTGCCGTCGCAAGTACTTCCTTGTTTGCAGAAGCCACTTATTCTCCGCATAAGTATCAGCAGAATGACTGGTTTGCAGAATTCGGCGGCAATACCGCCATGTACGTTAACCCGGCAGGCATTGCAGAAACTGAACAGCTGGAATTCAGCGCAGCTTTCTTCAGCTCCATTAGTGGTGAAGCTAGCCAGGAATACGTAAGTTTGACTTTCCCCATGGACTACAAGCACACCTTGGGCTTGTCCTTCTTCGAAAACGGTGCTTCCATTGATGGTGGTAAGTCCTATGGCGAATACTCCTGGTTGCTGGGCTACGCCTACAACCTGATTCAGTGTGTCTCTCTTGGTATTGACATTTCCGTTCTCTACATCAACCAGTTCGATGAAGTTACCCATCTGACTGTCGGTGCTGACGTAGGTCTTAGCTGGAATCCGCTGGCCTCTTCCAAGTACGGCTATCTCTTGGTTGGTGTAGCTTTGCAGAACCTGGCTCAGCCGGGTATCAGCATGGAAGAAGATGGCGGTGGCTTTGTTGCCCCGGGCTTCTTCGGTGGTGAACGCGATGATGCTTACAACATTCCTTCTAACCTGAACCTTTCCTTCTTCTATCGCGGTCTTAACCGCTCTCTCGAAGCTAAGGCAGAAGTTTCCCTCATCGACGTATTCCATTCCGATGCCGAAGGTGGCGACGGTATGAATCCGGAAATGAGCTTTACCTTGACCTACTACCTGTCTCCGCATCTTGGTGTTCGTCTTCGCTTCACAAAGGAAGGCTACCCGGTTGCTGGCGCCACTGTTAACGTGAAGGATGTTAGCATCTTCCGTTACCTGGCTCTTGACTTGGAAATGTCTCACGATGACCTGTATGCCAAGAAGAACCGCGGCTTCATTTGGGCTGTGAAGATTACTTCTCGCTTCGGTGACACTCGTGAAGAAAAAATTGGTGAAGAACGTTATCGCCGTTTGAAGATCGAACCTGAAAACGACTACCGTGCAGCAATGCGCCTTTACTTGAACCGTCAGTTCCTCGAAGCTGCTTATGCCTTCGGTAAGGTTCAGACCAAGTACCCCGCATTCCACCTTGTCGACCAGGCTGCTTTCTATAAGGCAAAGTCCTTCGAAAACCTCCGTATGCACAAGGCTGCAAAGTCTGTGTACGAAGATGCTATCAAGCGCTACCCCCAGAGTGACCAACGCGCTAAGTATCACTTCCAGTTGATGAACATCGACTATAAGGAAGGCAAGTACACCGACGCTATGGCTAAGTATCAGGGCATTGCCCAGAAGTTCGGTGAAAGCGATGTGAAGGCTGACGCAGACTACGTTGCTGGCCAGATCAAGTTTGAACAGGGCCTTTATCAGGAATCTGTCGACCTGCTCGCCGCAATTCTTCCGGGTAACGCCAACTACTTCTATGCTCGTTACACTATGGGTATTGCATATAGCCGTCTCGGTAAGTTCGACGAAGCTGAAAACTGCTTCCGTGACATTACCGAACAGCCGGTTTCCAACCAGTCTGAACGCGACTTGCAGGATGCTGCTCGTGTGAAGCTCGGCCATCTGTTCTTCTCTGGCGAAAAGGCCGACGTTGCCGCTGCCGCTCAGATGTATGCTCAGGTTCAGCCCGGTTCTCCGGTGTACGACGAAGCTATGCTGGGTATTGCATGGTCCTTCCTGAAGGTTAACAAGCCGGACGAAGCCATGAAGCCCGCTCAGTGGATCATCAGCAATATGCCGGAATCCTTCCTGGTATCTGAAGCCTACCTCGTGATTGGTTACTGCCACTTCATGAAGAAGGACTACAAGGGCGCTGTAAATGCTCTTGAACAGGCTGAAAAGCGTACTGAACAGCCGGTTGTCTCTGTGGCTGCCCGCGATAGCGCTCGTCAGGCCTACGATTCCATGCAGGATGAATTTGACTCTGTTCAGGTGAAGGCTCTTGACCTCGCTCGCCAGCTCCCCACTCCTCGTGTGGAAAGCAAGCGTGAAGCTCTCAAGCCCAGCTTCGACAAGGCAAATCAGGCTATTGAAGATTACGCCTCCTTCAACCAGAAGGCCATTCAGAGTGACCGATTCGAATCCAACCGTAAGCGTATCCTTGATGACGCAGGCTTTACCTTGGCAACCGTTAAGACCAAGATGGGTCAGGGTGCCGGAAGTGCTGAGTCCGCTCAGGAACTTGACGATTTGGACAACTTGGATTTGGATGAATAGTTAGGAAAGTTTACCCAAGGAAGGCTAGGCGCCTTTCTTGGGTTCTTTTGCTATTATTGATTGAAATAATAGGTGGATAGAGAATAATGAAAAATTTAATTTTAGTCGGCGCAATGGTATGCTCTCTCGTGAGCTTCTCTTTTGCTGCTTCCGATCCGTGTAAGGAAAAGTCCGCTGCAGTAAAGACCCTTGCTGCCAAGTGTAAGTCCATGCCCAAGGGCTCTAACGAGCGTAAGACCTGTATGGAACAGGCCAAGGTTGCTAAGAATCAGGCCGAACAGGCTTGCCGTTCTGGCAACATTAACGAAGACGATATGCTTAAGGCTATCGAACAGTGGGAAAAGCAGGTCAACAAGTGTAAGGGTCAGCAGAACAAGCGTTGTGCTAGTGCCTTGCAGCAGTTGGGCCACTATCAGTTCCAGCTGGAAGAAAAGAAATTCCTCGATGCCAATGCTCAGTACGAAGAAGATGTAGCATGGTGCGCCGACCGTGATAACAAGCCGGCTAAGTGCGCTAACATCGATCAGCTTCCCAAGGCCGACCATCGGAAGTCCTTGGGTTACTTCCTGGAATACATCGATAAGTATCCCAAGGAAGACAAGACTCCGACCGTGATTTATCAGGCTGCTGCTGTGCAGGAAGCTTCTGGTGAAGACGACAAGGCCTACAAGCTCCGTATGCAGCTTGTGAAGGACTTCCCGGATAACGGCCTTGTTCCCAAGGCTTGGCTCCGTATTGCAGAATACCACTTCATGAACCGTAAGTTCAAGGATGCTATCGGCGCCTATAAGAAGGTGACCGGTTTCGATAACTTGACTGGTAAGGAAGCTGCCCTGGCCATGTACCATTTGGCTGAATCTTACTATAACACTGCTGAATACGAAACTGCAGCTGTTAAGTACTTTGAATATATCATGGGTGCCGATAAGGGTAAGTATCCTGCTGACCTTCGTGCTGAAGCTATGGACTTCATGGCTGCATCCTTCTCTGACTTGGAAGGTGGTGGTGTCCAGGAAGCTGAAGCTTTCTTGAAGGACAAGAAGGTTCCGTTCAAGGATTCCGTCTACTACCGTATCGGTATGAAGAACAAGGACCATGACCGTAACGAAGAAGCTGTCCAGTCCTTCAAGCGCTTGATGAACATCAACCCCGACTACATCGACGCTCCTCTTGCTGATATTGCTATGATCGAAATTTTGATCATTCAGCAGAAGTTCGAAGAAGCTCAGCAGCATCGTTACACTGTTGTGAAGCGTTATGACCGTAATTCCTCCTGGTACAAGAAGAACCAGAAGTATCCTGAATCTGTGAAGAATGCTGAAACTGCAATCCGTGGCGCTATGCTCGACATTCCGCAGTATCACCATGCACGTGCTGCTAAGCTCACTAAGGAAGGTGACTTGGAAGCTGGTAAGAAGCAGTATGCAGAAGCTATCAAGGCTTACGAAGCATTCTTGGCTCGTTACAAGAAGGAACCGACCTGGGATGAATACAAGGTCCATATCAACTTGGCTCTCGTTTACCAGGAAATGGCTCAGTATGCAAATGCTGCTAAGATGTTTAACTGGATCGTTGATACTGATACTACCCGTTATGGCCGTCGCCCCATGGGCTCCGAAGCTCTCCTGAAGAAGGAAGAAGCTGCCTATAACGCCGTTCTCATGATGGATCAGTCTCGTGAAGCAGCCAAGAAGAATAAGGCTGGCGACGATGCTGTTAAGGCTTACAACTTGCCCGAAACAAAGGCTTACTTTGATCAGGTTAACAAGTACATGGCTAAGTTCGGCCAGAACAAGGAAGCCGCAGAACTTGCATACAACGCTGCAATCGTCCATTACGATGCAAAGCAGTTCAAGACTGCAGTGAATGTGCTCCGCAAGCTGAAGCAGGACTTCCCCAAGCATCAGTACATCTTGCTGATCAGCCGTATGTTGGCTCAGTCCCTCCTGGAATCCAGCCAGCTGGATGAAGCTCTTAAGGAATTTGAATGGCTCTATGTTCAGTACACCAAGGTCAAGGAAACCAGAAATGACTCCATGGCTAAGGAAATCGAAAAGGCTATTGCATACGTACTCTTCCAGATGGCTGAACAGAGTGTTAAGCAGGGCCAGTTCGAAAAGGGTGCTCAGGCTTACCTTGCTCTCGTGAAGCGCTACCCGCTTATCGACATTGCTGACAAGGCTGTGTTCGAAGCTGCAGTTGCATACGAAAGTGCTAAGCAGTATCCCAAGGCTGCTGAAACATTCATGATGCTTCCCAAGCAGTACGCTTCCTCTCCGCTTACCATCAAGGGTATTGTCCGTGCAGGTGATGCCTATAAGAAGGATGCTGCTGCCAAGCCCAACGATAAGAAGTTCAAGGAAACTCGCTATCGTGAAGCTGCTCAGACCTACTTGTTCATTACCAACAACTTCCCGCAGGATTCTATGGCTTTCATGGCTATCGGTTCTGCTGCTCAGACTTATGACTCCATTGCAGACAAGAAGTCCGCTGCTGTCACTTACGAAATGGCCTATAAGCGTTATCCGAAGGATGAAAGAACTCCGGGTTACCTCTATAGCGCATGCTTGAGCTATGACGAAGCTAAGATGGTTGACGAAGCAATCCGTTGTAACAAGGACCTCGTCCGTGATTATCCGAAGAGCTCCTATGCACTTGACGCTGCATTCTCCATTCCGATGGCTTATGCAAATGCCAAGAAGTGGGACCTTGCTGCTAAGGAATACCACACCTTCATCAAGATGTACACCGAAGATAAGGAAAAGCTGATTGCAGCTTACATCGGTGCTGCTCGCGCCTATATGGAATTGAAGGAAGAAGACAAGGCTATTGCAGATTACGATGCAACTCTGAAGAACTACGACAAGTTCGGTCTGCAGATCAAGAATGCAGATCCGGCTGTTCCTGCTGAAGCTGCATACTACCTCGGCGAACATGAATATAAGAAGATGGAACCCATCGTTATCAAGGGCAAGGACAAGGAAAAGGCTAAGGTCATCAAGCAGTTGGTTGACATTCTGCAGAAGGCTATGGGTCACTACTCCAAGTCTGCAACTTACGCTTCTGAACGCTGGACTTTCCGTGCAACCAACCGTATGGGTATGCTCTTCGTGACCATGGCTGCTAAGATCCGTGAACAGGAACTGAACGGCAAGAAGGAAGATGAACGCTTCGCAGAACGTATCGGCATTGTTCAGCAGCTTCCGAGCTACTATGAACAGGCTCGTCCGATCTTCCAGAAGAACATCGACCTCGCTCGTGACCAGGGCTTCTACAACCAGGATGTGATCGAAGCTGAAGAAGGCTACATCGAAATGTACTACCAGGGCTGCGCAGTCTTTGTAGAAGTTGCCGATGCATTTGCCAACTCTCCGCTGCCTGACTCCGCTTCCATCGTTAAGGAATACGTGGAATACGAAGGCATGGCTAAGGAAGACGCTATCGAAGCCGTTCATGAAGACTTGGAAGCCTATCGTGAAGAATTGAACACCCGTTCTGAAGGTGCTAAGGATTTGGCTAAGCCGCAGTGCGCAACCGGTATTAAGGCTTCTGCTCACTATGGTATCGATAACCAGTGGACTGCAAAGCTGTTCGAACTTCTCAAGAGCCTCGACGAAAACGATGAAGCTCTCCAGACTAAGATCGAAAAGTTTGACCCGTCTACCCTGTTCTCTGATCCGGCTTACTTCAAGACCAAGGCTCGTATCGAACAGATTTCTAAGTCCGAAGTCATGACTCCGGAAGAACAGATTGCTACTTACCGCGATATCATCAAGGAAGCTAAGGCTGAAAAGGAAAAGCTGATGGCTGAACTTGCTGAATTGAAGAAGAAGCTTTCTCCGGTGCCGACCACCTCTGGTGCTGGCGCAGGTGCTGCTGCTGACGACGCTGACGAAGCTGGTTACTAGTAGTAAAAACAATTTTACGGGGAACCTGGTTCATAGGGTTCCCCTATTCTTTTAGGTCAAAAAAGGGCTTTTTCAGTTGGTAAATTAAGTTTTACGCAATTGAGGCCCCATATTGGCTCTAAAAAAAATAAATATGAACAAAGATTTTTCAAAATAAACCAAAACACTCACAAAAGGAGTACTCTAATGTCTAAAATGCTTCAATCCTTTAGCCCTGAATCCGATGGTTGGCAGTTCATGTGGATCATCTTGGTCGTCTTCCTGATCGGCCTTGGTTTCTCCATCGAACGCTTCGTCTATGTTCTCTTCAAGAGCTCTAAGGGTCGCGCTAAGTTCCTCGCTGACTTCGGTAAGCTGATTTCCTCTCAGCAGTATGATCAGGCTCTGAGCCTGGCTAATGCTACCAAGCTCCCCATCGCACGCGTTATGGCTGCAATCGTTGCAACTCGTAACGGTGGCCGCGAAACTATGACTGCTGCTTGCGATGCAGTGTTCCTGACCGAAGCTCCCCGTCTGACTCGCTACATTTCCATCATTCAGGTTATGGCATCCATCTCTACCTTGCTCGGCCTTATGGGTACCATTTACGGTCTGATCTTCACCTTCGACGCTGTTGCTAACAAGCCGGCTTCTGAACGTGCTAAGGCTCTTTCTGACGGTATTGCTATTGCTATGGGTACCACTCTCTTGGGCCTTCTCTCTGCAGTGCCTCTTCTGGTTATCGTTGGCCTCCTCAACATGAACTCCGAACGCCTGATCCAGGAAATGGAAGAAAAGGGCCTCAAGATTATCAACTCCCTCGCTTAATTGCCTAGGATTAATAATTAACTGGAGTTTAAAATATGTCAAGACAACTTAAGAAACCAGCAAAGCCTGAAGAACCGGACCTGTTGCCGGCAATGGGCTTGTTCACAATCCTGATTCCTATGCTGTTGTCTATGGCTGCCTTCTCCAAGCTGGCTATCGTTGAAGTCAATCTGCCGGAACGTTCCATGATGCAGATGGACAACGATACACCTCCGGAACCGGACCAGCAGGCTTTGAACTTGTCTCTGGCAATTACCGACAAGTACCTCGTTATTGGTGCTCGCGGTGGTTTCCAGCCGAATGTCTACTTCAAGGAAATGTGGACGTTCCGTTGCAAGTCCGATGCCAAGCTGATTACTCACGCTCCGGAAGATGTTAAGAGTGCAGTTGAAAGCGGACATGGTCCTAAGTGTAAGGACGGATCCGAAATGAACGTAGAGAAGTATCTCTATGAAATCGAATCTATCGAACTTTGGGCTATTAACAAGGAATCTGAAGAAGATCCGGGCAAGGTTCTTTGGGCAGTTTACACCAACGGTGGTACTGCTGAAGAAGCTGTGGCCGATAGTGCCTACGTAGATGGCAACAACAACTTCCTCATGGCTCCGGGTGAAGGCGCTCTTGGTCTGAATCCGCCGTCTGCTCTGAGAAAGCCGGGTGCAGGTACTGATCTTGCAACTCTTACTCCGAACTCTGCTCGTAAGCTGAAGCCGGATGTAGCTGCAAAGAACATGATCTACCCGCTGTCTGCCTATGACCTGATTGCTAAGGATCTTATCCAGATCCATACTCAGTTCATTGACCTTGATGACGTGGACAATATTATTATCGTTGCTAACGATGATACTCAGTTTGACAAGATCATTCAACTTATGGACCGTGCTAAAGAAGCCGGTTTCAGCAAGATCAATCTTGCTAAGCTGGGAGGTTAATCATGGCTAGAAGAAGTCGTAAATACGGTGAAGACGTCCCGTTCTCGATTACGTCCATGATGGACATGATGACCATTATTCTGGTGTTCATGATTAAGAACATGGACGCAGAAGGTCAGCTCTTGACTCAGGCTGAAAACTTGATCCTTCCGGTTTCCACTTCTCGTGTGCAGCCGAAGGAAGTTTCCCTGACTGTCGTGGTTGATGCTAACTATGTGATCGTTGATAATGCTAAAATTATCCCGACCGAAGACGTTCTCAAGCAGGAAGATCTCCTGGTAGCTTCCGTTGACTCTGTGCTGAAGGAACGCCGCGCTGTCGAACAGGAACATGCCCTTAAGGCAGGTCTCCCGGCTGACGAAGCAGGTCACATTGTTGTGCAGATTGACAAGAACATCCCTTACGATGCAATGTATAAGGTAATGGCTACTTGTGGCTTTGCCGGTTACACCAATATTGCATTCGCCGTGATGGAAAAGAACGGCGGGGAGGAATAACATATGGCAAAGACTAAAAAGGCAGCTCCTGCTATTGATCCGTTAGTAGCGTCCCTGATGCCGGAATCCGATAAGAAGATGGGTGCCATCGCAGGTATCTCTCTCGTTGTCGCTTTGGCAATATGCCTTTGGGCTTCCATGTACGAACAGGTTGTGGACGAAGTCGTGTTCGATGACTCCGCAGCTGCTGATCTTACTGCTTCTATGACCATCGAAGAAAAGAAGGAAGAGAAGAAGGAAGAAAAGAAGAAGGAAGAACCCAAGAAGCCTCGTAAGAAGGCTGGTGGCGGTGGTAAGCCCCGTGGTAAGGGTCAGCCCAACGCTCCCCAGACTCGCGGTGTGCTTAAGCTCCTGACTGCTCAGACCAAGAACGCCAGTGCCGGTGCATATGACCTTATGAAGAACCAGAAGTTCTCTAAGGACATTGACAAGGTGCTGAAGGACGTGGCTGGCCTCCAGACTACGGGTAAGACCGTTCTCGGTGGTCGTCGCGGTAAGGCTGATGGTGGCTTTAACGAAGGTTACGCTGAAGGCGGTTCCGGTGGTATCGGTGACGGCTTGGCAGGCCTCCTTGGCGGTGGTGGCGGTGGTATCGCTACTAAGGCTAAGGGCTCTATCAAGACCCCGTCCGAACGTGATATCGACATGGGCGCTGGTGGTGGTTCCCGTTCTGCTGCAGACATCATGAAGGTTGTCCGTCAGCGTACTCCGGGTCTCCGTCACATCTATAACAAGTTCCTGAAGAAGAAACCGGGATTCCAGGGTAAGGTTACCTTGAAGTTCACGATCGCTCCGGGCGGCGAAGTTATCAGCATCTCCATTGCTTCTTCTACCACTGGTTTCGGCGAATTTGATGGTGAAATCAAGACCGCTGTTAGCCGTTGGAAGTTCAGCAAGGTTAAGTCCGGTAACACTACTGTGACCATTCCGTTCGCCTTCTCTGAATAATTTTAGAGACTGTGAAAATAAAAAGGCCAGACCGCAAGGTCCGGCCTTTTTTCGCTTTCAACGAAAATACCCCTAAAAAAAGGTATTTTGTTTAAATTTTTATTGCGTTTTTCATTTAATAAAGCTAACTTTATTGCAGAATTTTCAAGAGGAGTTTTATAATGAACTTAAGAACTGCTGCTGCCGTTGGTGCTGCTATTGGCGTCTTTGGCGTTGGTTCCGCATTTGCAACCTTCGCACGCGTCGAATCCATGGGTAAGAACACTACCTATATCATGGATGATGTGAGCATTTTTGACAACGCTGCCAATGCAAACCTTTATTCCAACTACTTGATCGGTGGTTTCGGTGCTTACACCGATATGAACATGACTGCTGGTGGCAATATCGATCCGCAGCATCCCACTTTCGGTGGCATCTTTGCTCTTTCTTTTGGCGATGACAACAACCCGGACCCGAAGTTCACCATCGGTGGCTTGTTTGGCCGTGTCAATAGCGAACTTGCTATGTATTTGCCGGCTTATGTGCAGAAGGGTGAAAATGTCAATAAGGACTTCTACAAGGTTCCCGAAACCGTGACTAACTTTGACGGCTTCCTCGGTGGTACCTTCTCTAGCGGTGATGCTTGGGGCTTGCACATTTATATCGCTCACCAGGATGGTGGCGATCTGGATGAAAGCGGTACCTACCAGCCGGATGCAGAAGCTCATGCTTCTCTCGTACAGGCTGATGGTGGTTTGAACATTCAGACCAGCGGTGGTACTTCTTACGAAGCATCCTTCGGCTTGGCTCGTATCCAGTATGGTCCTGGTCACTATGACTTCTTTGAAAACGGTGACTTTTCCTTCTTGGCAAAGGCTCGCGCATTCTTCACTCTCGAAGCAATTGACGGCGAACTGGTTCCTGCAGCTTCTATGAAGCTTGCTCAGGCTCCTGGTATCGACGACAAGCACGCTCAGGCTGGCGTTGGTATCAACGTTGCTATGGACCGCGGCTTCTTCTGGATGGGTGTTGATTTCATCTGGAATCAGATGAAGGCTCACGACTACTACTATAACACCAGCAAGCAGGCTTGGGTCTATGACTCTCGCTACGATGAAGATCCTAGCTGGGACAAGCGTTCTGACATTGGTGGCAAGGTCAGCTTCGGTATCGAACGTAACATCTGGTGGGATTGGTTCGTGATTCGCGTTGGCGGTCAGAAGTCTATTCTCTACACCGAATGTGAAGTTGGTGAAAAGAGCAAGCACAAGGGTGAAGGCATCTGCAAGGACGACGGTACCTTCTTCACTACCAATCCTCTTGCTGACGGTTCTGCCGACGACCATGTTGGCTTCGGCTTCGGCGTGAACATCGAAGAAAGACTGAAGATCGACGTTACTGTTGCAGAAGACGTGCTGTTCCGCAACCCGTTCCAGGGTGAAGGTCGCATCTTCTCTCGCCTCGATGCAACCTATAGCTTCTAATGAGATGTAGAGAAAGGGGTACCCCTTTCCCTACGTAGGGTTAAGACTGCCTTTGGGCAGTCTTTTTTGTTTATTGCTGCGGGAGGTCTTTTGCTATTTTTTCTTCGGTTTATTAATCAATCTTGGTTATAAGGTTCGGTATTGTTTTTATGAAGAAATTCTTTTTGATTCTTGGCGCATTATGCCTGGTTCTGTTAGGTTGTTCTGAACCTACAGATCATATTGAAAATAAATTAAGTCCTTACCTGCAAGAAGATCTGAAGTTCATGGTCGCTGAGACTATGCGATCAGCGGGTGACAGGTCTGCCTTGTTGGAAACGCCGTATTATCGTGTGAAAGATTTTCGTTTGTTCGAAGGTGCCGAGGCTCGAATCTATGCTGCTTATGCTGAAGTTGATTTCTTTATCTACAAGGATATTGCCATGCACGAAAAGCGCAAGTACCGTTATGATGCTCATACTCGAAAATGGGATCGCTATTCGAAGGTGCTGAAATTTGGTAGAGATTCGATTCCGGAATAAAACAGTCTGTCGTTCAGTTATTTATATTTGGCGTGGATGGTTTAAAACTTTTTTAGAAGGGTAACTACTTTGTTCGGTCTCTTTTCTTGCGATATTGGTATTGACCTGGGCACAGCAAATACATTGGTCCATGTTGCTGGTCAGGGAATAGTCATTAATGAACCTACGGTTATTGCTGTGGACAGCAAGAACAACCGTGTTTCCGCCATCGGTTCCGAAGCAAAGAAAATGCTCGGTAGAACTCCCGGCGAAAGTCGTGCTGTTCGTCCTATGCGCGACGGCGTGATTGCTGACTTCGAACTTGTTGAAAGCTTGCTTCAGACTTTCATTAAGCGTGTTCAGAAGTATCCGCTGTGGATGGTAAAACCTCGTGTGGTGGTTGGCGTTCCTTCTGGTATTACCGAAGTAGAAAAGCGTGCTGTGATCGATGCCGCTAAGCAGGCCGGTGCCAAGGAAGTTCACCTTGTCCATGAACCTATGGCTGCTGCCGTTGGCATGGGTATTCCTGTGGAAGATCCTGTAGGTAACATGATTGTGGATATTGGCGGTGGTACTTCCGATATTGCCGTTATCGCCTTGAATGGTACCGTTTGCAATGCCTCTGTGCGTGTCGGCGGTGACGAAATGGACGAAGCCATTGTTCGTTACCTGCGTACCATGTATAACCTTTGTGTTGGCGAAAGCACTGCAGAGCAGATCAAGATGCAGATTGGCTCCGCTAGCCCCCTTGAAGAAGAATTGACCATGGAAGTGAAGGGCCACGACTTTATCGCTGGTATGCCTCGCACCATGACTATCAACAGCGCAGAAATTCGCGAAGCTCTCAACGAACCTGTAACGGCTATTGTCGAGGCTGTTAAGCAGGCTCTGAGCATCACTCCGCCGGAACTTTCTGCAGATATTTATGACAAGGGCATTATTATGACTGGTGGTGGTTCTCAGCTGCGTGGCTTTGACGAACGTATCCGCCAGGAAACGGGCCTTTCTGTGAATGTGATTGATGAAGCGCTCATCTGCGTATGTAAGGGTGCTGCACGCATTCTGGAAGACCTGGACAAGTACCGCCCGGTTCTGATTGCATCTTCTAACTAAAAACAGATTCTAGATCGATGCTTAGGGCTTTTCGCTTTATTGTCGACTTGTTCTCTCAAAGGCATGGCGTTGTCGCCTTTGCCTTTTTTCTCGCTTTGGGCTTACTGATGAGGCAGGCGCCGAACTCTGTTCGGCAGAGTGTGGTTTCGGCTGCCTTGGGCTCTGTTTTTTATCCGGCGCAGCTGGCCGTTTCTTCGCTGAATGCCTATCGCGCAGTGGCTGAAGAAAATGTACAGCTGAAAGAAGAAAATGCTAGACTCCGTCAGGAAACCTACCATGCACGCGAGGGCCTACAGGAACTGGCTCGACTGCATACGCTGGTCCGTTTTGATGACAAATGGGACTATCCGATTGTGACTTCTCGTGTGGTCGGTCATAATCCCGGGCGTTTCTTGACTACCCTGGTGATTAATCGCGGAAACAAGCATGGCGTAAAGGAAGATATGCCTGTGTTTTCGATGAACGGTCTGGTAGGCAAGATTACCAAGGCCTCCCTGACGCATTCAAGAGTGCAGCTTCTGGTAGATCCGAATCTTAAGTTGTCTGTAATGGAACGCCGCACTCGCGTAGTGGGCTTCCTTGAATCCATGGATGGACATACGCTTACTGCAATGGTCCCCGCGCATGCAGGTGTTGTTGCTGGCGACACTCTGGTAACTTCGGGACTAGGCGGCATTTTCCCTAAGGGAATTCCTGTAGGAACTGTAAAGGAAGTGCGTAAGTCTGACCTGGATGTGATGCGCCAGATGGATGTGGAACCTTTCCAGGAATTCTCTATACTTGAAGAAGTATTTGTAATGGAGAAGGAACCTGACTGGGAAATCAAGGAGTTGCTGGATGAAGAACCTTAAGTGGCTTTGGCTCCTGATTATGTTTGTGGTTTGTTTTAGTTTGCAGGTAAGTGTTGCAGACTGGCTTTCCATTTTTGAAGTAAGTCCTGATTTTGTCATTATCTTTATTGTGGCTGTCGCCATTAAGTGTGGCCCTGCGGCAGGTTGCTTTTGGGGATTTGCGGCAGGCTTTGCTCAGGATGTCTACGCTCCTGTGGAGTGGCTTGGGGCTCACTCCATTGCCATGACTATTGTTGGCTTTGTCGTGGGCCAGTTGAATGAACGCTTCTTGACGCTGAATATGCCGGCTAAGGTTGGAGTCCTTGGACTTGCTTACATGATTTGCGATGGCATTTATTTTGGCATTACGGGTCTTTCAAAAGAAATCGTGACCAACCTTTTCTTGACCAAGTCGTTGCCGGGATGCGCGTACACAATGCTGATTGGAAGTATCCTGTTCTACCTGGATGTAGGCAAGAAGAAAACGCATGTATAATAGCACTTCGGAAAATGAAGTTCTACAGAATAGAAACCTGCATGTCCTGATTTACATGGCGGGTGTTGTCGTTCTGTTTTCTGTATTGCTTTATAGATTGTTCTCTTTGCAGTACACCCATTATGACGAGAACCTGCAGCGTTCTGACAACAACCGAATTCGTAAGGTCGAGCTTGTGGCTGAACGAGGCTTCATTTATGACCGAAATGGGGAAGTCCTTGTTCGCAACCGCCCTTCTTACCAGATTGCCTTACAGGCAGTACAGCTTCCTCGCAAGAAGGATTTGCGTGATTCCGTTCGCGACCGCCTGCTGCGAATTCGTGATAATTCTGGCGAACGACTTTTTGATTCGCTATCGCTGGATACGGCCTTTTTGAGGTCCAGATGGATTAAGACGCGTCCGATTCGCCTGCTTGAGGATGCGTCCCCGGAACAGGTTGCCGTGATTGAGGAGCATTCCTCTGAGTTGCCGGGCGTAGTAACCTTGATTGAGTCTCGTCGAGAATATCCCTATGGGACTTTGGCTTCTCATGTGCTGGGTTATACGAATGAAATTTCTGAAGACCAGCTAAAGTTGCCGGAGTATGCAGATTATTCTCAGGGAGACCGAATTGGTCAAAAGGGATTGGAACAGAGCTACGATAAGGAGTTCCGCGGCAAGAACGGAATGAAACTTGTAGAAGTGAATGCTTCTGGTCGTGAAGTGGGCCTTGTGTCTAGTGGTGGTGAATTGGCTCCTGTGCCTGGTCTGCATTTGGTGTCTACCTTGGACTTGCGTCTGCAGCGGGTGGCCGAAGAGGCTATTCCTGATAGTGCCAAAGGGGCCCTGGTGGCCTTGGATCCCCGTAACGGTGAAATTCTTGCCATGGTCAGTTCCCCTCGCCTGGATCCCAATATCTTTTCTCTGAAACGTCGCGAACGAAACAAGGGCTGGGCTCAGGTGGCTTTGGATTCTATGCGACCGTTGACGAATCGCGCAATTTCTGGCACGTATCCTCCTGCATCAGTCTTTAAGTTGGTGACTGCGGGTGCGGGCCTTGAAAATGGAGTGCTATCGGAAAACAAGTATTACCCAAAGAACTGTACTGGCGGTTACCAGTATGGCGCTCGTTTCCAGAAATGCTGGGGAACCCATGGCGCTCTCAATGTCGTTCATGCGATCCGTCTTTCTTGTGACGTGTTCTTCTACCAGGCCGGCCTAGAAATTGACATGGAGCGAATCAACGAATTCGGTAGACGCTTTGGTTATGGTGAAAAACTTTTGGGCGTCGATATTCCAGGCGAAAAGGCCGGATGGTTACCTGATTCCGCATCCTTTAACGTTCGAAATAAGAGAGCTGGCTGGCGTTGGGCTCGCGGTCTAATTCTGAATTTGGCAATTGGCCAAGGGCAGATCGTGACGCCTTTGCAGCAGGCTGTTTTTGTAGGATCACTGGCAACAGGCAAGGGCGTCTATAGACCGCACTTTATGAAGGAATTGAGGGACGAGAAGGGCGATGTGGTCCGCAGTTTTGAACCTGAAATTATTCGTCCTGGCAACATGAAGCCTTACACCCATCGTATTCTGATGAATGCTATGGATTCTGTGGTCAATCATCCGGGCGGTACGGGAAAGCGTGGCGCGATTCCTGGAATTCGTGTTGGCGCAAAGACTGGTTCCGGCGAATGGAAGAAGGGCGAGAAGACTCACGCCTGGTACGCTGCGGTAGCTCCGCTGGATAATCCTGAAATTGCGGTTGCCGTGATTATGGAGGCTGCCGGTGGTGGCGGGTCTGTTTCGGGACCCATTGCCAAGAAGGTTATGTCGGCCTATTTTGAAAACAAGAAGCTGGATGAAGGAATCGTGGAGGAAAAATGATTTCGGGAAGCTTTTTGGATCGTTCCTTGAAATTTGACTGGCTGTTCATCTTGCTGGTTTTGGCCTTGATGGGCTGTGGCATTACTCTTGTGTATTCTGCCACGGTGTTCGAAGAGGTAAAACTGGTGGATGCCTTCTGGTTCAAGCAGATTGTCTATTTCCTTTGTGGTATCCTTATGGCGGGTGCGCTGGTCTTTGTTCGCATTGATTGGCTGAAGCGCGCCGCGGTGCCTCTGTATGCGGTGTCCCTTGTCTTGCTGGTGGTTGTGCTGTTTTTTGCAGGCGATGTGGTGAAGGGAGCGGGGCGCTGGATTGACCTAGGCATATTTAAGCTGCAGCCTTCTGAATTTGCAAAGATTGCTTATTTACTTACGATTTCCTATTGGCTCTCGAAACATCCCGTTAGCTTGTACAAGGTAAAGTCCTTTGCGGTTCCCTTTGCGCTGTTCATTGTTCCTTTTGCTCTTGTGCTGAAACAGCCGGACTTGAGTACCGCCCTTGTATTTATTGCGGTGACTATGGTCAGTTTCTTTTTTGCGGGATTGACCTTTGCGGATGTGTTTTTGATTGTGAGCCCGGTACTTTCGGTTCTGTTTTCCCATTCGCAGTCGGTGCAGTTTGAGGTTCTTTGGGGGCTGCTGATTTGCGCTGTGGTATTTACTCTTGTGCGTCGTAAGCTTCCTAAGGTGCTGACGGGGATTTTTTTGCTGGCTAACATTCTGGCGGGGTATGCCAGTTCCATGGCGTGGAATATGCTGGAGCCTCATCAGCAGAAGCGCGTTAATACCTTCCTGGATCCCATGAGCGATCCTTTGGGCGACGGTTATCAGGTGCTGCAGTCTATGACGGCCATTGGCTCTGGTGGCGTTGCCGGCAAGGGCTTTGGCAATGGTACCCAGACAAATCTTGCGTTTCTGCCCGAGGAACATACGGACTTCATCTTTAGCGTGCTGGGCGAACAGTTCGGTTTTGTGGGCTGCGCCGTTGTTCTTGTGCTTTACGCTCTGTTCCTGTGGCGTGCAACCGCGATTTGCAAACGGTCGGCCGACCCCTTTGTAACCTTGATGGTGATGGGGGCTTCTACGATTTTCCTGTTCCACATTCTGGTAAACATTGCCATGACCATTGGCCTTATGCCAGTGACGGGATTGCCCTTGCCATTCCTTTCTTATGGTGGCTCATTCGCCTTGACTTGCATGGTCCTGGTTGGTTTCCTGTTGTGCTTGCGCTACCAGGGTAGTCGCCGATAGACGGCGGTTCGCTTAAGGGCGGTTTGATAAGATCGCTTAAATAAAAAATTACACTGGGATACTGAAATTTTTATTTGTTTCTGCGTGTATAGAGAAGGGCTCGTGTGAGTCCTTTTTTTTGTAGGGTGCATTATGAATTTTTTTCGGCGAATGGAAGGGTTTGTGTTTGGCGCTGAATGCCTTGGATGTGGTCTGCCATCGGAGGGCCTGGATCCTTGGCTGTGTCCGGATTGCGTGAAGGAACTGGGGCGGTTGGCGAAATCGTATTCGTTTCCTAATGCAGACGTTTTCTGTTTATATCCCATGCGTCCGTTGACTCGGAGTCTGGTGCATGCCCTGAAGTACAAAAGTATTCCGGGCATGGCGACCTACTTGGTAAAACATTCGTTGGCGATGGGAGGCTGCTCTATTGGCCAGGAACTGGCGATGCTGCCTCAGCCGCTGTTTTTTGTGCCGGTTCCTCTCCACCGGGCGCGATACCGTGAACGGGGGTATAATCAGGCTGAACGGATTGCTGCGGCGCTTGCTGTGGTTTCTGGTGGGCAGGTTTGCCGATGGCTTAAGCGCAAGACGTTTGTAACATCGCAGACGAAGCTTTCAAAGGAAGAACGAGAGCAAAATGTGATGGGGGCTTTTGAGGTTCGCCTGCCTCGGCAGCTCCCAGGTGGGGGGACGGTCCTGATTGTGGATGACGTGTACACCACCGGTGCTACAACTTCTGCTTGTCTAGATGCCTTTGGGAGGGGCTTTCCTTTGCCCTTGAAGGTTTGCACCCTTTTGTACGATGAACCGGCTTCTGCGAAGGCTGACTTTCTTGCAGATTGCAGGATGGAATGGGACTATAGGTAAAAATGCAAAAAAGACCGCCTATGGCGGTCTTTCGCGGAGGAAGAGGGACTCGAACCCCCAAGCCTTACGGCGGCGGTTTTCAA
>JAKSIG010000019.1 GCA_024398955.1 Fibrobacter sp.
TGGGCCGTCACTAAGCACATCTCCGATTCCTTCAATCTTCTCGAGAACCTCTCGGATTCTCGCAGTCCCTTTCGGAACGACGCCAATTATAGAATTTTGCAGAATGTTTGCAAGGCCTCTTTTACAAAAAATCGCTGTTTTTTTGCTGTTTTTTCCAAAAAACGGAAAACACACGAGTCGTTCGCGAGCAACTCCCGACCATTTCACAAACTATTCACAATTATTTTCGTAGGCCTTTTGAAAAACGCTCTTCTTATCCGGATTTTTCATGTCAATAGGGATACAATCCAACTGCCAACGGAACCAAGTAAGCTGTCTTTTGGCGTAATTTCGCGTTTTCTGCTTGACATTTTCTACAATGGCGTCAATATCAGTCTGTTTTTTCGCCTGCAACAGCTCCCGATAGCCCAAACTTTGCCATGCCGGGGCATCCAGGGGCACCGTTTTAGCCAACTCACGACATTCATCCAACCAGCCGTATTCCATCATCAGGTCTACGCGCTTGTTGATGCGATTGTAGAGGTCATCCCTATTTCGTTCCAAAGAAAATACAGGGATTTTACCGATACCGCCTTCGCGTTCTTTCTGGAATTCAGACAACTTGCGTCCCGTAGCCAAACAAACTTCAAGAACCCGCGTTATTCGCTGCACGTTTCCTGGAACGACCTTTTCCATAGCCTCGGGGTCTAGGGCACAAGCTTGTCTGTAAGCAGCTTCTACCCCACCGCGAGCAACCTGCATTTCAAGAGACTTGCGAAAGTCAGGGTCAATTTCTGGGATTTTAGGAAGGCCTAGCATAAGACTTTGTACATAAAGTCCTGTCCCCCCAACAAGGATAAAATTCTTGTTTGAATTTTCACCCACAAGTTCTTTTACAAGCCTGCAGAACGCACCTGCTGAAAACACCTCTGTAGGCGAAAGGAAATCCACAAGATGGTGCGGCACGCGAGCCAAACTCTTTGCATCAGGTTGAGCAGTTCCAATAGAGAACCCTCTATAAATTTGTCTAGAATCCACACCAATGATTTCGGCGTTGTAATGTTCCGCAAGTTCCAGAGAGAACCTGGATTTACCAATTCCAGTGGCACCAACCAAGGCAAATAAAATAGACATGCAAGGCAATGTAGTTATATTTTATTCCTAGAATGAGAAAGTATAAACACATTGTCGCCATTATCATAGTTCTTGCAGTAATGATTTTCGGGGGATTATTCGTTCTGCCAAGAATCGCCCTATTGCAAGACGAACACGCGGATCTCGCATCTAGCGAGACCGTCGCAGATTCCGCATCAGCAATTGCAGATCAAGCAGATTCGACTTCCATCGCAGAAGACTCGCTTTCCTTTGAAGAAAAAATGCAACAGGAACTGCAGGTTCTCAAGACCGATTACAGCAAGCGCAAGAAGCGCTACATTTGGACTCTTGGCAGGGGAAAGACAATCATTGTATACCTGCTGCAAGTGCAAAGATTCATCAACAAGGCCGGCGGCGAAATTCTTCACATGGAAGAAATCTTTGATGAACGTAGTTCCGCTTTTCAGACGGCTCAGGTGGATATGCTAAAGCCCTCTGGAGACACACTGAAACTGGAATTGCAAGTTTCCGAAAGCATCTTTAGAGACGACGCATCGATGCTAGCGGTAGCCTTCCAGGTCACGAGCCTCACCCCTGAGTTAATTGTCGCATTGAACCAGCTGGACTACCCTTACGATTTACTCATCCCCCCCTTTGGTATGGGCGAAGGATTCTATCCTGACTTGGACAAAGTAAAGAACAAGGAACTGGTGCTCTGGCTGACAATGGAATCCATTCGCTTGAACAAGGTCCATAACAAATTAAGGCCTCTCCGCATACATCATACAGAAGAACAAATTGAACTTGTCATTGACGATGCCAAAAAGCTGGTACCAAGCGCAGTCGGTATAGTATCCCGTTTTGGGGAGCAGGCTGTTGAACACAAACAGCTTCTACAGGCAATTTTAAAACCCGCCGAAAAGAACAGGCTCTGGTTCCTAGACGCAACTATGAACCAGCTCTCGAAAGTTGGCGAAGCCTGCAAGGATCTTTCTATTCAATGTAAGGCATCAAACCCTTACAACCCTGACAACAGCGCCCTTTCCGACTATATGAGAAGCAAGATGCGCGAATCTACAAAGAAGGGACTTGCCGTGATGATCATCCCCCTAACTCTAGATAATGTAGAGAAGTTAAGCGACCTTTCTTCTAGGGCAAAAAATCAGGGAACTTCTCTAGTAAATTTATCTACATTTATGAAGTATTGATAAGGAGCCTCGTATGACAGTAAAGCTGGGTTTTAACGTAGACCATATTGCCACCATCCGTGAAGCTCGCAAAATTTGCGAACCAGATCCTGTTGCAGCAGCAGTCATTGCAGAACTGGCTGGCGTAGGCGGCATTACCGCACACCTCCGCGAAGACAAACGTCATATTCAGGACAGAGACGTACGAATGCTCCGCGGAACTGTTACCACCAAGATGAATCTTGAAATGGTCCCGTCCCAGGAAATGTTACAGATGGCAATAAACAATCAGCCGGATACTGTAACATTCGTTCCCGAAGTTCATTCCGACTATTCTACCGAAGACGGTCTCAACGTTGCAGCAAAGGCAACGGAGTTGACCAAGCCTGCAATGACCCTCAAAAGTAACGACATTGCAGTCGGCGTATTTATCGACCCCGAAACAGAACAGGTGAAAGCAGCAAAGAAGATTGGCGCCGACTTCGTGGAATTTAATACCGGCAAGTATGCAACATCCTGCACTCTAGGAAGCCGCGAAGAAATCGAACGCGAAATTTCCGCCCTAGAAGACATGACTGTCCTCGCCCGCAAGTACGGCCTTAAGGTAAAGGCAGGACGCGGCCTAAACTACCGCAACGTTTCTGCAATTGCCGCCATCGAAGGCATTGACGAATTGGTCATAGGCCATAGCATCGTTAGCAAGGCAGTAATGGTCGGTATGGACCGCGCCATTAAGGACATGCTGGAACTGATAAAGGACGCCTCCAAGTAGGTAGCGTCCTTTAAATTCTTAAAAAATCCAAAGCTAATAGTCCTTGTACTCTACGTTTTCAAGGACAAGACCCTGAGGGGGAGCCCATGTGCGCTCTCCCTTAAAATTTTTTTCAAAAATCTGATTGACCGTACCCAGCGGAAGCTTGCCTCTACCTACATCATAAAGTGTTCCCACCATGGCGCGAACTTGACGGTGCAGGAATCGGTTCCCCTTAATGTGGAACATGCAACTCCAATCGTTCAGACGTTCCAGACGGAATTCCGTGAGAATGCAGTCAGTAGGCTTGCCATCATTACGAGGAATGCAAAAGTCAATGAAATCGTGATGTCCCAAAAATGACTCAGCCTCCTTAGCCATGACATCTAGATCTAAATGCTGCGAGCCGCATTCCCATCCAAAATCTCGAAGCAATGCCACCGGACGAGTGTACATGGTGTACTGGTAGTACCTGCAGGTGGCGTCAAAACGAGAATGAAATTCAGGGTCGCAAGGCTGCAAATCACGAATGCGAATAAGACGTTTAGTCAAACCATTGATGGAATTAACCGTACGAACTAAATCCAGTTCACCATCAAAGTCAAAATGCACACATTGACCGCGAGCATGAACTCCCGTATCTGTACGACCAGAACCGGTAATACGGATAGGAGCGCGAAGTGCAATAGTAAACGCTTCTTCTAATGCAGACTGTACAGTTACAAACTTAAGCTTGCCGCCTTCATTCTGAGCCTGCCAACCATGGAAGGCACTTCCCAGATATTCGCATCGGAAGCGATAACGCATTAGGCTTGGGCTTCCTTAATGATTGCTTCCACCTTTTCTTGGGGAAGTTTCATCTGGGAAGCGATTGCGGAAGCAGGAAAGCCACGGCGGGATAGCTGAAGGATTCTCAACTTTTCCGATGCTTCACGGTCAAAACGAGATGTTTCCAGCGGGCTGCTGCCCTGCAGGTTAGGATCGCCCGTTACATTACGGCTCTGAGCACGCAGTTTCATAGTGCGTTCACGAGAAAGACCGCGAGGAGCACGAAGCACGTCAGAAAGGTTCTGCATAGCAGATGTAATTCGTTCTTTGGCGGTAGGACGAAGCGTAGGCTTAGAACCCGGATACCCAGTCAAAATCTTGTTTTCAGGAACACCATTTTCATCTTCAAAGGCGACCTTAGGTTCGGCAGCGTCCTGGGCAGACGGTTCGGCGGACACATCCTCAGAAGATCCTCTTTCCAGCTGTTCCTGAGCCAAGGTTTCACGTTTCTGGGCAGCATATTCTTCTGCATCAGCAATAATGGAACGCTTCTTAGGACGAGGACGCGGGGCCAATGTAGTCGCATCGTCCATATCAGCCTTGGCTTCCTTGAAACGTTCAGCCTTTACGGCTTCCATTCGGCGGGTGACAATTTCTTTATGGCGCTTAAGGACGAGCACCAGTACAACAATGCAGAGTATAACGGCAGCGACACCGCCAACAATCCACATAATAACGTCGGAAGACATACCTGCAATTTTACCATCCGGAGCAGGTTCCGAAGAATTATCGTCTGCAACAGGTTCAGCAGGAGTGGCACGCATGGCCGACAGATCGCTCCATGCATTTTCCAACTCTGCACGAATGGAAATCTGATCGGAAGGCGAATTTTGTGCATTCCAGAGGGCTATTTCAAGGGAATCAATCTTTGCACGAGCTTTCAGATAGGCATCGGCATCAAAGGACGACCTGGAACCGGAAAAATCAACAACCAAATATGCGGCCAGGCAACAGACCAGGACCAGCAAAACAATAGGTGCTAAAAACTTCTTCATATACACAAATCTAGTAAATTCAGCGACAGAACGCAAACGAGCATCAGCCATAACTATATGATATTCAATGATTTACGCGTTTTCTCGAAAAATTATGATGAAAAGCACATTGAGAATTTCACAACACTTGTTTTTCGCCATATACGAAAAAAGTTGTCTACCCCATCAAAACTTTATAACTTTAGGCTCAAGAACTCTTTGTTCTCCTCCTAACCCCCAAAAAGAACACCTCGGCGCAAGCTGAGGTGTTCTTTTTGATGCAAAGGGCGGGGCCTCCCCGCCCCCACCTAAAGGTGGCCATGCGCACTAAGGCAACGGAGTTGCCAAGTGCTGTCCGCTCTGGATTCCCACCCCTTCCTTCATCAAGGCAAATGTTTTCGCGGTTATGGGCGAAAGCATTTTACAGAAAAAGGGGCCGGTTTTCGGCCCCTTAACAAACTGCCTTGACAGTTAACTGTTCATTACTGTTTTTTGCGTTTCAAGAACAGCAGGCTAAAGAATACTGTAAAGATGAGCGAGGCGACCAAGAAAGCCAAAATTGACGTTACAGCCAATTCACCAATGGTACGAAGCCCCTTGTGCTCAACGCCCAAGGCACCGGCAAAGCCTGCAGCCGTCGTCACGGAACTTGCCATCACCAAACGGCCAATGTTGTCAATCAAAGTTCGTACAGACATATTCTGGTCTTGTGTCCACCCCACCAGCAAATGGATCGTTGAGTCAATGGCCAAGCCTAATACGGCAGGAACAACAACGACATTGTAGATGCCAATATGGCCTACACCGAGAACCACATTAATCACACCCAACAGCCCTGCACTCCACACAAGGCCGATAATCAGAGAGCCCGCTGAAATTACCACCAGATTCAGCTTTCTAAGCGAAAGTGCAAGAATGATGATAATAACGATCAAGACAACAAAAGCCATTCGTACAGAATCGTACTTGACAGCTCGAACCACGTCTGCCAAAATGAACTGGCTGCTGAACACCTTCAACTTTTCACCGCCAAATTCCCAATGGCCATAGCGATCCTGCCAGGCAGCAGCTTCTCGGGCATCGGAACTATTATAACGACCGTAAATAAAGCCAATACGTCCAACGGAACCATCCTTTTCGCGAAGCAGATCGCTAGCCCATTCCGGCAAGGAATCCACTGTAAACGGATGCACCTCTTCGGCCAGGTTTCTGAGGGTTGCGATATTAACACTATCGTCACCAGTAGCACGATCAAAGACTCGGGCTTCCGCAAGGTCTCGAATTTCTTCGATGATTTCCATACGAGCTTCCTGATCCTTTTCAGAAGGCAGGAACGTCTTCAAGGTAAGGAAGCTGCGAAGTGTGGAATCCTTTTCCTGGTGCATGCGGACCATTAGGGTATCATACAGGGAATCCAGCAGTTCTGCACGGGTCGCCATGACGGCTGCAGGAGTCGAACTCTTACGGTTTGAAGCAAGAGCATTTCCTGTACTAATTGACTTCTTGACATTCTCCACGTTCTCCACATTTTCTTTAGGCGGACGGCGAAGGTTTTTGAAATTGTATTCAAATTCCAGATTCGGCAAGAAGCAAACAAGAACCAAGGTAACAACGCCGGCAACAACAGCAATACGCTTGAAGAAACCTTCAATTTTACTATCGCTCCAGGCCTTGGGGAAGAATGTATTGCGCGGTCGAGGCGGCAAGCCTCCTGCAACAAAAATGAATACCGGCATAGCGAGCATGGCAGAGGCAAAGCTAAAGAAAATACCCACAGCCGAAATCACGCCGAATTCATAAAAACCGACAAACTTTGCGATAAGCAAGGAAAGAAGTCCTGCAATCGTAGTCAGTGCCGCAAGAGCCATAGGCTGCATCAAGTGAGACACAGTCTTTTCCATAGCAACCTTCAAATCGCCACATTCGGTATACCAGCGTTGGCAAGTTCCCATAAAGTGAATAGAATAGTCTACACCCATGCCAAGAATAATGCTTGCAACCAGCACAGTGAAGGGGTTCAAGGCTCCATAGTACAAGGTGGTAAAGCACATTGCCAAAGAGCAAGCCAAGAGCACCTGAGCCAGCATAATCAGCGGAGCCTTAATGGCACTACGGAAGAATACGGCTACAATCACGAAAATCAGAATGACGGCAATCACCATGGAAATGGTACTATCGCTCATAATGTCATTCACTTCGTTCAGGCCTTCGTACGAACCTTCGACTGTCATTAAAACAGGCTGACCATAGTCAACGGAACTGAACTTCTGGAGAAGGGTATCAGATCTTGTAAGAATGTGCTTGACGAAATCTACGTCAGTAGACGGACGCGTAAGTTTGCACTGGACAACACCATTGAAAAGCGTAGAGTCATGTTTGTCTTCGCCAATAAGACGTGTCTTAAGGTCCTTTGGAAGATTGCGTTTAGGGCCATCATCCTTGGCGACTTCTTCACTGCCGTTTGCATCTTTTTTTCTAAAGAACGATTCAAAAGCATCGGCAGCTTCATCAGGAAGGCCAAGAGCCTGAGGAAGATTTGCATCGAACCAGACGCGTTCCTTCTTTTCGGACTCATTGCTATCGGCAACCGCATCCATAAGATCCACCACCAGTGGACCGTTCTTACGGCCGATCTCCAGCTGGATATCTTCCAAGTTATCGCGAATGCGTTCCAGATGCTCTACAGGCAGATAAATCAGAGCATTCTTGGTAAAAAACGAGTTGTCGTTCATTACCTGAGGTTTGGAGATAATATCATCTTGCCAATTGTCATTGATGTACGCCTGAACGCTATCTTGCAAACGAGCTACAAGGTACGGATCCTTAGACTGGATCGCAATCATGAAGCGGTCTGTGCTACCAAAACGCTGATATGATTCTTCCAAAGCAATAACGCTAGGAGTTTCCTTGGGGAGCAAGGTAGCTAGGTCCGTGTGGATCTTCAACATGGTGGCTGTGGGAATTAAACTGGCAACAAGAATTACCAGAACTACCAACAGGCATTTCCATTTATTTTTTTCTACAAAATTTACGTAGCGTTCTGCAAAACGTTCAATCTTCTCTTGATTCATTTTAAATCCTAACCAAATTACCGATTAATCAGAGCGTCAGCAATAGTTACCCGGTTTCCACCAGCTTGCAGAGATTGCTGCATCGAAGCCTCCGCCATATACAACAGTGAGCTTCCATCAGAAGCATGGGCTGGCATCACCGCAACGCCCATACTGAGAGTCGACCCAAGAACGCCATCGCCATAGGCAATCTGCAACTGGGCAATTTCGTTGCGAATCTTTTCAGCACGCTGCTTAGTGATATGCAAATCAGCACCCGGAAGAATCACGCAAAATACATTGCCGTCATAGCGGCAAGGAATATCTTCGTTGCGGATATAATTCGGCAAACGCTGGCCCAATTCCCACAGAAGCTGTTCCACAGCATGGCGACCGCGGCTCTGCTGAATTCCATCCACAGCTTCAGGATACATCATAATAAGCCCAATGGGGGTCTTATGACGAATTGCCGCAGAAACTTCACGAGCCAGGGACTCTTCCATATACCGTCTGTTGAAAAGTCCGGTCAAATCATCGCGAATACTTTGAGCCTTGTAACGCACATTCAGATCCTGGTTTGCGACATACAGGCCGAAGGTGGTTGCAATAAAGCTGACCTTGGCATGCCAATCATCCAAGGATTCGTTGTCAGGAAGAGAGTCCACCTGCAACGAGAAAATGCCAAAATGCTCTTCAAAGCCTTCGATAGGAGCACAGAAGGAAACTCCCTGAGGATGGTGGTGCAAGTGAGTACAACCACCAGAAAGATCAGGCTTCGAATAGTCAGAAATCACAATATCGCCGGAATTGTAGCTTGCGCATTCACCCGGTCGAATAACGTCATCGCTAATGACGTTTTCACCAAAAGAGAAAATCTTATGAAGGTCAGTCTGGGTTCCTGCATACATGTAAAGGATTCCAGAAGCCTTTGGAAACATTTCCGGCAAAAGCTTTTCGAGACAGTCCAAAACTTCCTTAAAAGGACGATCCTTAAAGATGCATTTGGCATAGCCTTTCCAGGATTCTAGCGGGAAACTTGCATTCAAACCATTTTCAGCAATTTCGTTCAGAAAATCCTTAGCCGACTTAGCCCCAGGAGGCAACTGAAGGTTTCCTCCCTCAGGAAGAGGATTTTCAAGGGGAGACATTGACTTTTCCCCCTCTTCCATAGGAACCGCATTCTGAATGCCCGTAATCTTATCCAGCTGAGAGGCCTTGATCGTTTCCAGGTTCTCGTTGAAATTGGCTTCGGCGTTCTCAAGCTTTCGTTTGCAGAGAGTGTAAAGGACAAAGCCTAGCACAGCCCCCCAGGCTCCCATAAACGCGAACTTTCCGGAAAGAGGAATCGTAGCCTCAGGAACAAAAAAAGAAACACATACTCCTGCCACAAAAGCAAAGAGCCAGATAATGTAAGTTGCCATAGTCATACCTTCTAATTTACTTATTTAATTTAAAGGTGGCATTAAGGCACTATCAATTCGTCTTTAATTTAAGACAACTCATCCTTCCTTATTCTAAATTTTAGCCTATGACTATTCTCGAAAAGATTGCCCTTGCCCTCCCCTCCGTTGAATCTCCCGCCCGCTATATGGGTGGTGAAGCCAACAGCGTGGTAAAAGACCACAATCAAATGCTCTGCCGAATGGCATTCGTATTTCCTGACAAATACGAAATCGGCATGAGCAACAATGGCATTCGAATTCTCTACCATGTCATTAACAAGGAACCGGACCTGCTGTGCGAAGTGAGTTTCGCCCCCTGGGAAGACATGGCTAAGGAAATGGAGAAATACGACATTCCCCTATATAGCTATGCAAGCTATACACCCGTCAGGGATTTCGAAGTTCTGGGCATGACTCTTCAGACAGAATTGAACTTTACCAACGTTCCTTATGTCCTGGACTTGGCACGAGTCTGTACCTGGAGTAAAGACCGTAAAGAAGAAGATCCTATCGTTGTAGCGGGTGGACCCGCCATGGCAAACCCCGAACCGGTGGCAGACTTCTTTGACGCCTTCATGATTGGCGACGGCGAAGAAATGATTATCAAGTTCCTGCGTTGCGTGGGCGAAGGCCGCAAGGCAGGACTTAAGCGTAAGCAGATTCTTGAGAATTTATCCAAAATCGACGGAGTATACATTCCAAGCCTGGTGCCCACTGTCGTAAATGAATTTGGCGACATCGTTCCTGCAGAACCAGCAACTGGCATGTACGAAAAGACAAACGGAGTACGCCGCCAGTTCATCCCCGTAATGGACCGCAAGAACTACCCTGTCAAGAACCTCATTGGCAACATGCAGTTGGTCCATAACCGCTTTAGCGTGGAAGTCATGCGCGGTTGCGCTCAAGGTTGCCGTTTCTGTCAGGCAGGCGTCTGGTATAGACCTTGCCGTGAGCTGGATCCCGACGACGTTCTTGAAATTGCCAAGGAAGGCATCAAGGCTACCGGCGAGCGCGAACTGGGACTTCTAAGCCTTTCTACCGCAGACTACAAGCCGGTAGAAGGCCTTACCGACTCCATTATCGACGACCCGTTCTTCGACACCGTTGACGTTAGCCTCCCCAGCATCCGCGTCAACGCATTCGGCGAAACTCTTGCACAGAAAATTTCTGCCCTGAAGGGCGGCCGCAGCGCCACCTTCGCTCCCGAAACAGGTTCCGAACGAATCCGCAAGATGATCAACAAGACCATCAGCGACCAGGACATGTATAACGCCGCAGAGCACGCCTTCTCCAGCGGTTTCAACAAGATCAAGCTGTACACCATGATCGGCTTCCCCACCGAAAACCTAGAAGACATGGAAGCCTTCTGCAAGCTTATCGAAAACCTGGTAAAGATTGGCCGCAAGTATTTGCGCGGCTGCCAGATTGCAGTTTCCATGGGCATTCTCATTCCCAAGTCTTTTACCGGTCTTCAGTGGGCACCCTTCATGGATAAGGAAACCGCCCTGAAGCACATCCGCTTTGTTCGCGAGCGCTTCTTTAAGCACCCCAACGTAAAGGTGAACTGGGCCGGCTGGGAAATGAGCCACCTGGAAGCTGTCTATAGCCGCGGCGACCGTCGCTTGGCTCAAGTAATTTACGCGGGCTACAAGAAGGGACTCACCTTCGAAAGCGACGCCTACCGTTTCAATTACGACGCATGGCTCCAGGTTTGGGAAGAATGCGGCTACGACACCAGCTGGGTCTACCGCACCCGTGAAAAGGAAGAAGTTTTCCCCTGGGACTTCATCCACGCAGGAACCACCAAGCAGTATCTGCGCCGTGAATGGGAAAAGGCATTCGATCCGAACTCCGCACCCGTTCCCAACTGCAAGTGGGGCGACTGCCAGAAGTGCGGCATTCCGGGTTTTGGTGCAGAAATCCATTTGGCCGACAATCCGGTGCGACATGCCGCACCCAGCCGCACTCCCGAAGAAATCAAAAAACTGGTGGCAGACCGACGCCCCAAGCAAAAGGACTGCTTCAGCTACAAGATTACCTTCAAGAAGACGGGCCTCAGCCGCTTCCTGCCCCATCACAACATGCTGAGCTTCTTTGAACGAACCTTCCTGTGCGCAGGAATCCCCATCAAGTTCAGCGAAGGCTTTAGCCCCAAGCCCCGCATCGTGAACATGGGCGCTTTGCCCCTGGGTCTTGAAACCTACTGCGAAATCATCAGCGTGGAACTTCTGAAGCCTCTGGACATTTCCAAGGAAGGCCTCCCCGAAACCATGAAGAAGCTTTCTGCTCCTTTCCCCCGCGGCATGGAAATCGTAAACATCGAGCCCTTGCAGGACAAGCTTTCAAAGCATTTCCCCAAGGCAATGATTTATAGCTACACGCCCGACGAACTGGAGGAATCTGTCGCTAGGAACATTTTGAACATGTTCAGCAATAAGACTCTTCCGGTGATGCTTAACCACCGCGGTCAGGAAATCAATCTGAATGAACACGTACTGGACCTGCAGATCCAAGGAAAGACGATCCTCGTGAAGGCCAAGTGCAACGAAATGGGCGGAACAGCAAGCCCCTTCAACATTTACGCCGGCCTGCTAGGTAAGGAATACGACCCCAAGAAGGTGGACGACGAAACCCGCAAGTTCCTCATCAAGAAAATCGCCATGGATTTCTAAAGCAAGGGCAACGGAACCCACGAAATTTAGCCGCTCCTAACGGGGCGGCTACTTTTTACAGGAATCTCTGAAGACGAGATTATTCTGCAGGGAGAATAATTTCGATATGACTCGTGCTCACATTCAGGAAGTGTGTTCTGAAAAGGTCCTTTTCGGAACGGTCGCTAACCTTTACCTGAGTCACGGCAATAAAATCCTTATTTTCGCGGATATAATCCGTAAGGCGTTCGTCACGAAGAGTGTCGATTTCGCCGGTAATAATAAAACTGTCTGTCCAAATCTTTACGAGCATGTCCTAAATATAAAGATTTTTATGATTGCAAGTAGATAAAAAGCATTTTTTCTGTCGTAAATATTGCAGTTTTGCAATTTGAGTGTATTTTAATTTAGGTAAAAACGATTTTAACCTGATTAAAAAAGGAGTTTATTATGGCTACAAAGAAAAAAGAGCTCCAGGTGACCCCGGGACAAATGATGTATCATAATACAAACTTTATGGACAGCGACATCGGTCGTCCCATTCGTATTCTGTCTGAATTTTTAGGTCCCCACCAGGTTTTTGAACAAGAAGATGTCAAGAACACCATCGTGTTCTTCGGATCTGCACGCACCTTGCCAATGACCGAAATCAACAAGCGTCGCAAAGGTTGCAAGAACAAGAAAGAATTGGAAAGACTAAAGGCTCTGGAAAAAGTCGCACGCTACTACGACGACGCCCGCAAGCTAGGCGCCATGCTCGGCAAATGGGCAAACAAGCGTAAAGACGGTTACGCCATCATGACCGGCGGTGGTCCGGGCATCATGGAAGCAGGCAACCGCGGAGCAAGCGACGTGGGTACACCATCCATCGGTCTTAACATCAAACTGCCTTTTGAACAGCATCCGAATCCCTATATCGACGACGCCTTAAACCTCCAGTTCCGTTACTTCTTTGTGCGTAAGTACTGGTTCCTGAAAAAGGCTCGCGCCCTAATCGCATTCCCCGGCGGTTTCGGCACCATGGACGAACTATTCGAAATGCTGACCTTGGTGCAAACGAACAAGTATGCCCAGCAAATGCCCATCATTGTCTTCGGCAGTGAATTCTGGAAGAAGACCGTAAACTGGGAATACTTCGCAGAAACAGGCATGATTAATAAGGAGGATCTAAAGCTGTTCCATTTCTGCGATAGCGTCGACGAAGCCTACAAGATCGTTACAGAGACCTTGGAAGCCCAGGACAAGTAAATAAAAAAGCTTTCCAGTTTAGGGACTCTGCCTTAGCGGAGTCCCTTTTTTCTGTAGAGCGATTTTTTACTAAACATTCAAAAAGCTATAATTGGTACATGCTCCGAAATTTTTTAGCAGAATCATTAGACAGGCTTTCTCGAAATCTAGCACTACGACCAAATTACACCATGGAAGAATACCAACGGTGGTTTGACCAGAATCCTGAATTTCTGCATAATGGAGCAGCTCAGCGCATTGAGCTAGTCGAGCCCTTGACTTTAGAGGGAACAAACAACCTCTACAGAGCCAAGCACTGGCTAGAACATCCTGGCGACAAAACCCGCTACGCCGAACAGGAAATCGTCATCAAGATTTGTAAATTCTGGGCGCCCCCAGGCAAGAATCGTCTCCATAGGTTGAATATGCTGTTGAGCGCCTTTCAGGATGAAATCCGCATCAACAACTTGATTCACGCCACAAATATCGAAGGCGTCGTCCAGAGCATGGGGGGCGGACTCGCAGGAAGGCACCCGTTCCTTAAGATGGAATTCATCAAAGGCTGTTCTCTAGACAGAACTTTTAGAACAGACCTAAGTGACGACGAAATACTGCACCGTGTAGCGCAACTTGCCTACTTGGCCAATACCATTAGCCAACTTCACTATTACCAGGTAGTCCATAAGGATCTTAAGCCAAAGAACCTGCTTCTTTGCCAAAACCCGCAACATAAGAACAACCACAAGATTCTAATATGCGATTTTGGCTACGCACAGGCAAAAATGCGAGAAACGGTCACCGAATACGGTGGACAGATGACTCCCTGTTACAGCGCTCCAGAACAGGCTATCATGGGCGAAAACCTTTCTGCCTCCGTCGACTATTTCAGCTTCGGTATTATTGTGCACGAATACTTGACAGGCCGCAAACTTTTCCCAAAGGCCATGGATATTTTTGCAGAAGACGGTTACCGTATTACAGACCGTTATCTGGAGCATTTGAAAACAGGACGTGAAAATAGCTTCAACGACCCCCGATTCCCTGAGCTGGCCCAGTGGATCGACAACCTAACCATTTTCGACAGTTTTGAACGCATGCAGAGCTGTCCTAACCTTTTTGACATTGCCCACAAACTTCGTGAACAGGTAAACGCACAAGGCTATCGTGATGTAAACACCGACTTCCTGTGGAACCAGCTACACGAATACAACCGATAGGTTATGCAACCTTTATGAAAAAGCTGAAGGCAATTCCATCTCTCGTAAAGTCTTTTCTAAAAAAATTAAAGCCCGTACACTATGTAGTGCTGGTTATTGTTCTTGCCCTAGGAATTTTCAACGGCATTACAGGGTTAGCCCCGCAAATCAAGCAGCACAGCCGAGAAAACAACATTGTCAAAACGTTCAATCGCTGGTGGAAAGATACCGGAGCACAAGAATTCAAGGCTGTTGGATTGGAACCAACCAAGCAGCTAAAGGCCGAAGAATTCCAGCGCTACCGCGAAAAGTATCTACAGCAAAACCCATCCTACATCATCGAAGAACGTGTAGAAACAATGAAGAAGGACTACCTGGAATGGTGGGAAAATCAGGGTGGACGTCAGTCCTTTTTGCAAGAGAACGGTCGTTACCCCGATGACGCCGACTACCAGTTGAGTCTAGACACCTGGCTAGACAAATTTACAGACAAGTTTGTACGTTACCGATTCGCATTCGTTCCAAAGCAGGAACGCTTCGAAAGAACACTTACTAGCTGGATGCTATTTCCGGGAGTGTTAAGTTTTATTGTCTTTGCAGGATTGTTCTTCTTTACCATCCCCAAGCTATATAGGCGCTGGCCCCTATGGATTTTGGCAGGAAGCATCGTTCTTGCAGCAATCTGCAGCCCAGTGCTGGTTTACATACTGGCAGGAACCAGTTTCTTTGACCATTATGCAAGCGAACGCTTCATGGGAATGAGTCTCGTCGTCGCGTTCCTCCTGGGAGCAACCGCCTTTGGTTCCAAAAAGCAAGAGATTCCCCAGACATATCTGTATGTTTCTGTTGCCGGATTACTCGTCGACATGATTATCAACTGGTTTGCCAATCCAGGAATCTTTGGAACAGCAACCGTTCTTTCTCCGGTCTGCTTTGGACTGGGCGCTGTTGCTGGTTTAAAAATCGAGCCCAAGCGCAAGACCCGCGACGAAATCATTGCAGAAACCTTAGAAAAGAAGCTTCAAGAAGAAACGCCAAAGAACCCCATCGCCGAGCGTAAGGCAAAGACAAGGGCTCTCATCGACGAAGGTTTTACCAGTGCAAAAAACTGCAACCAGGAAAAGGCTCAACAGCAACTGGGGCAAGCGCTGACACTTCTTTTGCAGGAACATCCCGTTGACAAGGCCTTGTTAAAAAGCACCGCAGAACGCATGACAGCCCCGGATCAGTATCTGGATTTCACAACCACTCAATGGATGGAGTGGGGCGAAATCGCAAAGGCAAAGAACGCACCAGAAGCAGCCATAGCACTTCTTAAGAAGAGCCTCAGTAAAGAAAAGGACCGGAACTTCGCCCGCAGAGCGCTTTACCTTTTGGGAGAAATCTGCATCAATAACAAAATAGAACTGCAAGACGGCATCAATCGCCTTCAAAAGGTTATTGAAATGAACGGCAATGACATGCTAGCCATGCAGGCAAAAAAAATGCTCGAGGCTCAGGGAGCCCCGATTAAGGCAACTCCTAAAGTAGAGCCGAACGGCTAGTTTAGAAACAGACTATTTCAGGAAGATTACCAAATCGCAGATATAGCTGTTTCCTTCTGTCCAGGTATTGTAGCTGCACTTTCCATCGTAGAGCAATTCAAGACGCTTCTTAAAAGTAGCTAGCCCCAAGCCACTAGCACCAGGCTTGGGCTTACGGGGATAGTTGCTGTTTTCGGACCTAAATTGGATTTTTTCATCATCTTGGGTAATGCGAATATGGGCAAAACTTTTTCCATTTGGGTTCACACAATGCTTCATTGCGTTTTCCATCAAGGGCATCATTAGAAGCGGCGGAATCTGGCAATGGGGATTTCCAATTTTTGTGTCAAACTGAAAGTCAAAACTTTCGGAAAGACGTAATTTTTCCAATTCCCCATATTTCAGTAAAATGTCCACTTCATCCTTCAGCTCGATAAATTTATCAGATGTCTGATACAGCATCACACGCAAAAGCTTACTGAGTTTTGCCATGCTGCTTTCGGCAAGTTTTGGATCAAAACTAATTAGGCTAGTAATGTTATTTAGCGTATTAAACAAGAAGTGCGGACTCAACTGATTTTTTAAAAAATCAAGTTCATATTGCAAAGATGCCTTGTTCTTTTCACGCGTGATAAAAGCTCTAATAAGTTGTCTAGAAAACATGGAAATCATAATGCACAAAAAGCAAATTGCACTCAAGACAATTACGAACGTAATAATTGTCCAAATGGAAAAATGATTTCGAGCCGCACTAAAGCAATACGACCCCAAAAATTCAGCAAAACCTTCACCCGAATTACGCGAAGTAAGGAACGTTACAACTTCTCTTTGAAACAGTACAAAAATCAAGACAAGACTATTGCCAACAAAGTACTTGACATACTTCTTTCGAAAGAAGAACTTTGGAACAAAATAACGCTGGTTAATAACAAACATGAGCATCGTCGACAAAAGAGTCACATAATACATGCCCAAAGCATTCCACATGACGCCCCTATCCGCCATCATGCCGGGATCCAACAAAAGAAGCAACGGGAAAAGTAGAATAAAGGTCCAAATCATGGCCATCAAGAGGGAGGCCGGAACCGGAAGGTTCTTTCGGGGCTCATTTTCACTCATTAATGCGGCAAGATCCCTTTCGCTCTTGTCAAATTGATCTTCCTGAAGAGACGACAATCTTTCGTGAACACGCCTCCAAAAAAGCCTTAACCTATTCCTATAGCACCCATTTCCCATAAAAGTCCTCTTGTTCGTGGTAAAAATAGGTCATTTTTCGCCAATTTTGCCAACTTCATGACACAAATATGACAAAACTGCAATTTCTACTGACAAAATTCATGAAAAACTTTTGCAAAGCTATGTGCAATCCATGACACTTCAAAATCGCCGAAAACGTACATTTACGGATGTAAAGAACAATAACCAAAGAGGCGAATATGAACATGAATACCCGCGTAAGAGACGAGAAGGACGTATACTTCCGTTACCTTGACGATATTTCTAAATATCCGCTGCTTTCCAAGGAACAGGAAAAGGTATTGCTCCGTAAGGTCCAGCAAGGCAACCGTGCGGCCATGGATATGCTCATCAACTCTAACCTGAAATTTGTGGTAAACATTGCCAATATGTATAAGGGTCAGGGCATCGAAGTTAACGAGCTTATCAACGAAGGCAACATGGGCTTGATGGAAGCAGCTCGCCGCTTTGACCTTAACACAAACTTGAAGTTTATTAGCTACGCCGTATGGTGGGTTCGCCAGAACATCACCCGTGCCATTGCAGAACGAGGCCGTATGGTCCGCATCAGCGCCGAAAAGGAACTGGTGATTCGTAAGTTCGCAAAGCATGGCGGCTCCCTTCGCCAGAATATTGGCGGCGGCATGTCTGTAGATCCAAAGAGTCTTGAAGGCCTGACCAAGTACAAGGCAAACGATATCGAAAAGATTCTAATGATGGGCAGCCGCTCCACTTCTCTGGACGCTCCCATGGGCACCGATGGCGACATCACCCTTGGAGAAACCCTTTTTGACAGCGAAAACCGCGTTGAGGAATTGGCAGAACGCCACGATTCCGCAAAGCTCATGAACAACGTAATGAACGATTCTCTCTCCGCTCAGGAACGTGAAATCATAAAGCTTTACTTTGGATTCAAGATGGACGCCGACCTTAACCTTAAGGAAATCGCCCCCATGGTAGGCCTTTCCAAGGAACGCACTCGCCAGTTGAAGGAATCTGCGCTTGCCAAACTTCGCGAAGATCGCAGAAGCAGGGCTCTCCACGACGCTGCCTAAAACTGTAAAAACATTTGTACAAGCTTTTCTCTCTCTCATAGATCTAAAAACCGGCCCATTCGGCCGGTTTTTTCCGTTTTTTGCTACTTGACTTTATCTTGAAATTGTATCTTTTCAGCATGAATTTCTATAAGCTGAACTTTCGCAATCTTTTAATAGCTTCTGTTTCTGCCTTCTGCCTGGCAAATGCAGCCAGCGACAAGCAGACTCCTCCGGGCGACTTCTATGACGAAGTATCCCGCCTGAACAAGGTTCTTTCTGAAGTCAACCGCAAGTACGTGGAAGATGTAAACCCCACGGAATTGACCGACGCAGCTCTTAACGGGATCCGTAACATTCTTGACCCCCATACCACCGTGTTCAGCCCCAAGGATTACGAAAGCCTTAAGGTTTCCATGGAAGGTAAGTTCGGCGGCGTAGGCATTACCATTAGCCTTCGCGACAACATTCTTACCGTGATTTCTCCGCTGTCCGGAACTCCGGCTTTCCGCCTGGGGATTCGTGCAGGAGACAAGATTCGCAAGATTGACGGCAAGGACACCAAGGGACTTTCCCTGGACGACGCCGTTAGCAAGCTTCGCGGAAAGATCGGCACCGACGTCACCGTATCCATTGAGCGTGAAGGCGTTCCCGACCTAATGGACTTTACCATTACTCGTGCAGAAATCATCGTGCACGCCGTACCCCACTACGGCATGGTTACCAAGGATATCGGCTATATCAAGCTTGCAACCTTTAGCGACAAGACTACCAGCGATGTAGAAAATGCCCTCAAGAGCCTGCAGAAGCAGGGCATGAAAAAGGTCATTCTTGACATGCGTTACAACCCCGGTGGACTTCTCAACCAGGCTATTGAAATTAGTGAACTGTTCCTGAAGCAGGGCAACGTAATCGTCAGCACCCGCGGTCGTACGCAGCGTACCGAAAGCCGCGCCCGCAGAGACGGCATCGTTAAGCAGGATATCCCTATGGTAGTTCTTGTGAACCAGGGTTCTGCCAGCGCTGCAGAAATTGTTTCTGGCGCATTACAGGACTGGGACCGCGCCCTTATCATCGGTAAGACTTCCTTCGGTAAGGGGTCTGTACAGACCATCTTCCCGCTGGACAACCAGGGCAACGCCCTTAAGCTGACCACCGCGTTCTACTACCTGCCCTTTGGCCGCTGCATTAACAAGCCCGAAAATGGCATCAAGGGCCTTAAGCTGCAGGAAGAAGAATACGAAGCCGAAGAATCTGGCGACGAGGCAAAGATCGACTCCCTGAAGAAGGACACTGTTGCCCGCGACACCTTCTACACGAACAATGGCCGTATGGTCTTTGGCGGTGGTGGCATTACCCCCGACGTAGAAGTGGAACTGGACCCCATGCCCTGGGTTGTTCAGGTGCAGGAACGTATGTCTATGTACTTTAAGTTTGCAGTCAAGATTCGCCCCGAACTTGAAAAGGCTGGCGTCAAGATGAGCGCAGACTGGGTTGTTCCCGACAGCCTGTACCTGCAGTTCAAGGACTTCTGCATGAAGGACACCAACTTCACCAAGATCAAGTCCAACGCTCTGGTAGGCGTGGATCAACTGGAAAAGAGCATTGTCCATGAACAAAACTATATGGGCGACTCCTCCAAGACTGTCAGCGACTCTGTTCTTGCCGCACGCCTTGCAGACATGCGCACCGCACTCGAAAACAACAAGATTGCCCAGTTTGACGAAAACAAGGAATACATCAAGGACGGCATCAAGCGCGAACTCTTGACATCTTTCATCAATGACTCCGTAAGTACAGCCTTCTCCCTGAAGCGCGACAAGCAGTTGAACGAAGCCATCAAGTACCTGAGCGACATGAACCTGTTCAACAAGGCCATTGCTCCTGCCAAGAAGCAGCCGGCAAAAAAGCCGGAAGCCGCCAAGGAACCTAAAAAGAAGTAACGCATTTAGTAAGGTTTCGTTTTGAAGAAGACTATGGACAGAGCCGCAGAAAGTCTGGGTAAATTTATCCGGAAGTTTCTGCAGACCGTCGTTGGATATCTGCATTTTGTGTGGCAGATGTTCAAGAACGTTCCTGGAGCATTTAGCAACTTCCACACGACTGTAGAACAAATGCAGCACGTCGGCGTGACCAGTATTCCCGTGGTGGTTGCAGCCTCCCTTGCAACAGGCGCAATTATGTCATGGCAGCTGGCCTACCAGTTCGCCGACATGATCCCCCTGATGTTTGTGGGCATGGCCGTAGGTAAGTCCGTGATGGTGGAACTTTGCCCCATTCTTACAGCCATGGTGCTTGCAGGCCGCATCGGTGCGTCGATGTGTTCTGAGCTGGGAACCATGGCCGTTACAGAACAGCTGGATGCATACAAAGTATTAGGACTCAGTCCCTACAAGTTTCTGCTTGCCCCGCGCCTGATTGCAACAGTGATCATGTTGCCGACTCTTACCGTACTTAGCATTTTCATTGGCATTATTGGCGGCTACGAAGTGGCGCACCTTTACAAAGAAGTGTCCTTCTCTGTATTCTTCTACGGAGTCCGAATGTTCTACCAGGACTGGGACCTGGTGGTGGGCCTGATCAAGGCAACCGTTTACGGCTACTTTATTTCTAGCTACGCCTGCTACTTTGGATTTACTACACACAGTGGCGCCGAAGGCGTAGGCAAGGCGACAAAGGCCACCGTAGTGGCCGGCATGACCAGCATTCTTATTGGCGGTTTTGTGCTTTCAAAGATGCTGTTGCTTTAACAAAGTTTCTTTATAAAAAACGCATTGTGTTCCTTCAATTTTTATAAAAAATTAGATGAGTGAACTTGAAAATAAACGGCGAAAGAGGGGTGTCTGCGGGAACGGTCCTGCAGATATCAGTGTACTGCTGAAAATGGTTCTAGACAAGAACAACATTACCGAGGATATGACCTTCAAGACCCTGTCGGAAGGCTTCGAAAACATCGTTGGAACACTGCTTTTACCCCATGTAAAAATTGACCGTTTTAACAAGGGAATTTTGGTATTAAAATGCGCCAATTCTGCCTGGAAACAGGAGCTGTTCCTGCAGAAAAAAGCTATTATTGACAAGTGTAATTTACTGTTGGGCAAACCCGCAGTGCGAGATGTCCGACTGGTGTAGCAAGAGGGTTATTTCCGCTTGCAAAAAGTTGAAATAGGTTAAAGAAGATGGCAGAAAATTTGGAAAACAAGGAACAGGAAAACGGCGCCGCCGTTGAATCCATCGAAACCGTAAACCAGAATGTATCTACCGAGGAACTGAAGAAGGCCGAGGACGATTACAGCGGTTCTAACATTACCGTGCTAGAAGGCCTTGAAGCCGTTCGCGTACGCCCGGCAATGTACATCGGTTCTACAGACATTCGTGGTCTGCATCACCTGGTGTGGGAAGTGGTGGACAACTCCGTTGATGAATCCCTGGCAGGCTTCTGCAACCATATCGAAATTTCTATTCTTCCGGGTAACGGGATCCGCGTTACCGATAACGGTCGCGGCATTCCTACCGACATCCACCCCAAGGAAAAGGTAGGTACCCTCGAAGTCGTGATGACCAAGCTCCACGCAGGTGGTAAGTTCGACAGCAATTCCTACAAGGTTTCTGCAGGTCTTCATGGCGTGGGCGTGAGCTGCGTCAACGCACTTTCCAACAAGTTGGTCGTAACCGTACGCCGTAAGGGCAAGGTTGTAACCCAGACCTTCAGTAAGGGTATCCCTTGTGGACCTCAGCAGGAAATCGGAACCTGTGCAGAAAACGACACCGGTACTTCCGTTGAATTCTATCCGGACGATACCATCTTTAGCGAAACCGTTTACGTTTACGACACCTTGGCCACCCGTTTCCGCGAACTGGCCTTCTTGATGAGTGGCCTTCGTCTGACCCTTACCGACGAACGTACCGAAGAAAAGGTTTCCGAAACCTTCTGCTATCCCGGTGGCGTTTCTGAATTTGTACGCTACGTAGACGAACACCGCACCCCGCTGTTCAACGCCCCCATTCATCTGGTGCTGCCCGATGGCCAGTACCCGCTGGAAGTGGCCATGTGGTACAACGACGGCTATCAGGAAAACTTCTTTAGCTTCGTGAATAACGTGAACACCTACGATGGCGGTACCCACGTTACCGGTTTTAAGACTGCACTGACCCGCGTAATCAACAAGTTTGCAGCAGACATGCCCAAGGGCAAGAAGGATATCCAGATTACCTCTGACGATATCCGCGAAGGTCTTACAGCCGTTATCGCCATCAAGGTTTCCCAGCCCCAGTTCGAAGGCCAGACCAAGCGCAAGCTGGGCAATTCCGAAATTACAAGCTACGTGGCTTCTGCATTCGGCGCCAAGCTGGAAGAATACTTCCAGGAAAATCCCAACGCAGTACGCGTCATTCTCGACAAGGTTTACAACGCCGCCCAGGCTCGTGAAGCCGCCCACAAGGCTCGCAACCTGGCACGCCGCAAGAACGTCCTTGAAAGCGGAGGACTTCCGGGCAAGCTTGCCGACTGCTCTAGCCGCGACCCCAAGGAATGCGAAATGTTCATCGTGGAAGGTGACTCTGCAGGCGGTTCTGCAAAGCAGGGCCGCAAGCGCGAATTCCAGGCAATCCTCCCCCTCCGCGGCAAGATCCTTAACGTAGAAAAGGCTAGCCTCCACCGCGTGCTGGATACCGAAGAAATCCAGAATCTGGTAAACGCCATCGGCTGCGGTCTCGGTTCCGAATGCAAGCTGGACAAGCTCCGCTACCACAAGATCGTGATCATGACCGATGCCGATGTGGACGGTTCCCATATTCAGACTTTGCTCTTGACATTCTTCTTCCGCTACATGCGCCCGCTTATCGACAACGGCCACGTGTTCCTGGCAATGCCTCCTCTGTACAAACTGAAGGTGGGCCTGAAGGAACAGTACCTGTTCGATGAAAACGCCAAGGAAGAAGCCATGGCAAAGCTTGAAGACAAGAAGAACGTTACCATTACCCGATTCAAAGGTCTTGGTGAAATGTCTGCCGAACAGCTTTTCGAAACCACCATGGATCCCGAAAGGCGCCTACTGAAACAGTGCTATGTGGAAGACGCCGTTCTTGCAGACCAGATCTTCAGCATGCTCATGGGCGAAGACGTGGAACCCCGTCGCAAGTTCATCGAAAACAATGCCTACAAGGTCCTTGACGATTTGGATGTGTAATCATGGCCCTGAACACGGACACAATTCAAAGTAAAGCAGACTTTCAGACCGTTTTAGGTCAGGCTCGGGAACTTGTCAAGGACTCGCTCCAGATGACCGAAGACGTCATTATGGACGTAGCCAGGAACGCCCCTGCAGGAATATCAGAAAGACTACATTCACTGTTCCAGCGCAAGGGCAAGCGCATTCGTTCGACCCTGCTGTGTCTGATTGCACAGAGTGGAGCAATTAAGCCTGACGCCAAGCGCGTGGCACATGCCTGCGCAGGCATTGAACTGCTCCATCTGGCAAGTCTGGTTCACGACGACATTATTGACGGAACAGATATTCGCCGCGGCCAGAAGACGGCCCATAAGGAATGGGGCACCCAGGTGGCCGTTCTTATTGGCGACTACGTTCTTTCTCAGGCAATGCGCTGCGTGATTGACGAAGAATCCAGAGACATTCCTAAGATTCTTTCCAATGCTGCAGACAAGCTGATTGCGGGAGAAATCCTCGAACTGGATTATTCCGGCAACACGCACCTGTCTTTTGAAAAGTACGACGAAATCATCGACGGGAAGACAGCGGCCCTCATTGACGCAGCCGCCCGCATCGGAGGCATTCTTGCCGGGTTTGACGCAGAAGCCGCCGACAAGTGCGCCCAAATGGGAAGCCATTTCGGCATCGCATTCCAGATCGTAGACGACTTGCTGGACTACGGTTTCGGAAGCCAGAACCTGGACAAGGCAAAGTTTACGGATCTTGGCAACGGCCTCATTACATTGCCACTGCTGTACTATTTCGACGGATGCTCTGAAGCTGATCGCTGCGAGATGGAAAGTCTTATTGCAAAGGCCTCCGAAGCAGATGTACCCGAAAAGATCATAGCCAAGCTGAATGAAAGAGATTCCTTCAAGAAGGCCAAGTCCTGCGCACAGGACCACCTAGAGAAGGCCCTGGAATTGGCAAATCAGTTGCCTGCCAGCAACTTCACCGACGAGATTTTAGCCATGTTCGCCTCAATGAGCGACCGCGGAAACTAAACAGTCTTTCTCAGGTTCAGCTAAATAATTGCATTAAAAAAACAGGCGCCACGCGTCTGTTTTTTTGCAAAAAATGAATTCCGACCTAGCCTATTGCCAAGAAATTATTTCTTTCGGGTCCAGATAGCCATAAAGACCAGCACCGACAGGAAGCAGAGTGCGATGATGATCCAGAAGGCAAGATCGCTACCGCCGGATGCATCGCCATTCATGCCAAAGGGCAAGCGCACGTTCATGCCGAACAAGCTGGCGAAGAACGTCGGGAGAGAAATGGAAATCGTCACGATGGTCAAGTTTTTCATCAGCGTATTCACGTTGTTGCTGATAACGCTTGCACGCGCATCCATCATGGACGTCAAAATGTTGGCGTAGATGTTTGCCTGCTGAAGACTCTGACCGTTTTCGATCTGGATGTCTTCCAACAGTTCCCGTTCTGCTTCGGTCCAGTTCAGGCTGCGGCCCATCTGGAGCTTACGAAGCAGAGTATCGTTACTGTTAAGAGAACTAACGTAGTAGATCAAGCCTTTGTTCAAGCTGAACATAGAAAGCAGGTACTTGTTTTCTAGAGAAGTACGCAGTTTCTGTTCCAGTTCATCGTTAATGCGGTTGATGATCTTCAGGTGTTCGTTAAAGTGATAGATGGCATAGCTCAACACCTTCAGCACGAAAGTGTTCAGACTGTCGATCTTGGAAAAACGCTTTTCGTCGGTAATGGGAATGTCGGAGTCCGTCAGGAGCAGAACCCAGTCCTTGAAAATGAAGATACCGAAGGATTCCACGCGGAACTGAAAATTATCCGCCGCAGAATAGTTCTTGGGCTTCTTGAACACGATGGTGGTAAAGTCATCGTCGTATTCGATACGGGAAAGTTCGTCAGAGTCAAATGCAGACGCAATGGTGTGTTCCGTGATTTCGTATTCCTTAACCAGCACGCTTCGTTGTTCCTGGTTAAGGGAACCCATCATAACAATGTCAGCCACTTCTTCGTTCGGGGCACTAGCGAGGCGCCCTGATTCGATTTTATAGTATTTCTTGAGCATAGCGCCCCCTTGATCGAACGGAGGCAAAAATAGAAAAAATGTAAAAGCAAAAAGGCTCGGAACAAGTCCGAGCCTTTAAATTTTGATTTTTTTACTAGGCCTTTACAAAGCCCATACTGCAATTACACGCCGGTCTTAAAGCGCTTGGAGTACCAGAGCACGAAGGGAGAGCAAATGCAGACAGAGGAGTAGGTACCGATGAAGATACCGAAGACCATCACCATACCGAAGTCGCGGATAGAGGAGCCGCCCATAATGGCAAGAACCAAGCAGACGAAGAGGGTGGTGAGAGAGGTAATCACGGTACGGCTGAAGCACTGGTTGATAGAGCTGTTAAGAGTCTTGTCGAAGCCAATGAGGCCATGGATTGCAGCGTTTTCACGAACACGGTCGAACACCACGATGGTATCGTTAACAGAGTAACCGATCATGGTCAGGAGAGATGCAATGAGAGCGCCGTCGAAGGAAAGGCCGAAGAGGGAGATGAAGCCCAAGGTAATGAGGGAGTCGTGAACCAGGCCCACAACAGCACCGATACCAAAGCCAAGACCCAGCTTACCAAAGCGGAACCACACATAGAGACCGATAGCGATCCATGCGAGGATGATAGCCATAATAGCGTCGTTACGGAGTTCCTTACCGATGGTAGGACCAACGTTGTCCTTAGCCACAATTTCAACCTTCTGGTTGGCAGCTTCGAAAGCCTGAGCCATCTTGACTTCGAACTGAGCGTCTTCGGAGGCGCGCATGCTGATCTGGTAGGAGTTGGCAGAAGTACCGCCCAGAGAGCGAACCTTTGCACCCTTGATGCCAGCGTCGGAGAGAGCCTTGTTCAGGTCACCTTCGTGCTTGACGTCATCCTGGTACTGGACGGTGTAAACCTGGCCACCGGTGAAATCGATGCTGAAGTCAAAGCCCTTGATCGCGATAGAAGCGATGCTTACGACGATGAGGATGATAGAGACCAGCTTGAACTTGCCACGGTTAGGAACGATGGGCAGGTTAGCATTGTTGAGAGCCTTGAAGCCACCACCGATAGAGAGGGTAGTCGCATCCTGCTTGGCAAGCTTCCAGTCGAACACGGCACGAGTAACAGTAAGAGCGCAGAACAAGGAAGTAATGATACCGATCATCAAGGTAAGACCGAAACCCTTAACAGAACCAGTACCGATCTTGTAAAGGATGAGTGCGGTAAGCACGGTGGTCAGGTTGGAGTCGAAGATAGCGCTGAAGGCGCGTTCGTAACCCTTGGCGACGGCTGCGCGAGCAGTAAGGCCACCCTTGATTTCTTCACGGATACGTTCGTAAATAATGACGTTTGCATCGAGAGACATACCCAGCACCAGGATGAAGCCTGCAATACCCGGGAGAGTCAAGGTGGCGTTAAACACAGACATGACAGCTGCAGTTACCAGGGTATTGATAATCATACCAAGGCTTGCAATGAAACCGCCGAGACGATAGTAGCCAATCATGAACACGAGGCAGAGGATGAGGCCAACAGCACCAGAACCAAAGCCCTGGACGATGTTTTCTTCACCGAGGGTTGCACCCACGTTACGAGATTCGATAATCTTCATGGGAGCCTTAAGAGCACCAGCGCGGAGCACCACAGACAGACGGTTTGCTTCGGCCATGTCGTCGAGACCGGTAATCTGAGCTTCGCCATTGGGAATACGGTCGCGGATCACCGGAGCAGAAATCACCTGGTTGTCGAGAACGATAGCCATCTGCTTGCCAACATTAGCGGCGGTAACAGCAGAGAACTTCTTAGGACCGATGCCGCCGAACTTCAGGTTAACGGCAACTTCACCAGCGCTAACACCATCGCTCACACGGTAGGGGCGAGCATCAACAACGTCGTCGCCAGCCATTTCTGCACGACGCTTCAGGAGGTACAGACGCTTTGCCTTGATCTGGGAGCCGCGCTGCACAGGTTCGAGGCCGCTACCGAAAGCAAAGTTAACTTCACGAGGAATAAGCTTCTGAACGCCTTCGGTTTCAAGAAGTCTCTTGACCTTTTCGACATTTTCTTCTGCGATAAAGCCACCGTTACCGAAATTCATGTAGAATGCGGAAAGAGCGGTTCCGACTTCGCTAGCCGGTTCAGCCTTGGAAGCGTCGGCAGCGGAATCCTTTGCGGGAGCGGCTTCGGCAGTCTGGGTATTGCCAAGAAGTTCGTCGTCGGTGAGAGCCTTCGTGGTATCCTTTGCGGAATCCTTAGCAGCGGCTGCGGTAGTATCGGCAGCGACAGCGGCGGAATCTGCAGCGATATCGGTAGTCTGACGGGTCAGGTACTGGTCGATAACCATGACCACCTGCTGGAACTTTTCGGATTCTGCAAGAATCTTGAATTCCAGCTTAGCGGTGGAACCCACCAGGGCCTTTGCAGTGGAGTCATCCACACCTGCCAGTTCAACCACGATACGGTCGTCGCCACTGGGAGAAATCTGAGGTTCGGAAAGACCATACTGGTCAACGCGGTTACGGATAATTTCCAGAGATTCTTCCTGGACATCCTTCACGTCTTCGTTCTTGACACCGTTCTTGTCGATTTCAAGAGTAATGGCGGTACCACCGGCAAGGTCCAGACCGAAGTTAATGGACTTTGCACCCATCTTCGGGTTTTCCTTAAGGAAGGTCTTTTTTTCTTCACCCTTCTTGGAGTGCACCTGAATAGAAGGCCAAACAGTGTAGGCCGAAAGAATAATGACGAGGAGAATGACGAATTCTCGCATGCCGAATTTGTTCTTGTTCATTTGTAATCCCTTAATAAGGTACTAAACGCTTAGTTGGGCGCAAAGATAGCAAAAGTCGGACACGCTCCGTCCTGTGAGCAATATACTTTAAGCTCCAAAACGGAGTTTTTCCCCTTTTCACTATAAGATCTGCGGATTATAAACCCATTTTCACCCTTTTTCAGTTCAAAATCACCATATTTCAGGACAGAACTTGAATTTCTAAGAGAAATCAGTTCCTTTATATAGGCAAAAACAGGATGTTTCTGCAATTCCTCTAGTCGATCCCAGGGAATCGTCCGTCGGTTATCGGGATCCTTGCCCCCCTTTAGCCCCAATTCTTCGCCATAATAGATGCAGGGAGCTCCCGGCATAAAGAAAAGCAATGCCAGGGCAAGGCGGACACGGGCCTCGTCGCTCTTGGGCAGACTTTGTAGGCGAATCGTGTCGTGACTACCCAAAAGGTTCATGGGAATATCGCCTGCCGGGGTCTCGCCGGAGTCACTGCCGTACCAGCGGGTCTCGGGGAACGCGCCTTGAATGCGGTTGCAGAACTCGTCCATAGAAATAGGATTCTCGTCAAAAAGGTAAGCCAGCACCGCCTTACGGAATATATAATTCATGACACCGTCGAACTGGTCTCCCATAAGCCAGCGGGAAGGCTCGTCCCAGATTTCCCCTACAATGTAGGCTTCGGGATTGATCGCCTTGACCCGACGACGGAATTCCTGCCAGAAGCTATCGTCGTTGATTTCGTTAGGAACGTCTAGACGCCAGCCATCTATGCCGCGTCTCATCCAGAATTCCCCTACGCTCATCAGGTATTCGCGAACTTCGGGATTGCCGGTATTGAACTTCGGAAGAGCGGGAAAGTTCCACCAGCATTCGTAATTAGCCTTTTTTGAATAAGCCTTCAGAGGCCACTTCTTGATGTGGAACCAGTCTACATAGGGTGAATTCCGGCCCAATTCCAGCAGGCTATTGAACTGAAAGAATCCGCGGGAGCAATGGTTAAAGACGCCATCCAGAATTACCCGAAGCCCAAGTTTATGAGCCTTGGCGACAAGACGGTCGAAATCTTTTAACGTTCCCAGTACAGGATCAATTTCAAAGTAATCCATCGTATGGTAACGATGATTGGAATTGCTCTTGAATATGGGGCAAAGATAGATGGCATTAAAGCCCATCTCGGCAATATACTTTAATTTGTCTTCAATTCCGGCAAGATTTCCGCCAAACATGTTTTCGCGGGTTGGCTTGGAATTCCAATCCACAAACTTACCTGCAGCCTTATAGCGACTTGAACGGCAAAAACGATCGGGGAAAATCTGGTAAAAGACGGCATCCTTGACCCAGGCGGGAGCAAATGAATTCATAGTAGACTGTAGTTGGTTCATGGTGGTTTGTTGTTAGTAAATATATATGCGAAAAACCTTTTTCTCAAAAAATGGACTCCACTTAAAGTAAAGTTCTCCGTTTGGAGTCCAACATTTTAAGTAAATTAACTGAAATACGACTAAAAACAATCTTTTTTCTTATTTCATTCACTCTAAAAGTTTGCTTTATGGCCATTTGGAGTCCATTATCAAAATAATCAAACAGCAAAGATTACACACAACAGAAAAAAGTGGGTGCCATTTAAAGTAAAACTCTCCGTTTGGAGTCCATTTTCAACAAAAAAAGCGCGGACAAGCCGCGCTGATTGTTTTTTACCGGGGAATTTGATTCCTAGAACTTCCACAACGGACGACGCTTACGCACATCCACCAACTTGCGAATATCGGAACTGAGGGAGGCGTAATCCAGCAATTCGTCTACGGAGCAAGGCAGGCGGTAGCACCAGTTGGCGCCGCCTACGGTACCCGGCACATTGACGCGTTCCTTTTCGGGATCCACCTGAGACAGGCTGGAGGAAAGGGCAAAGTAGTCCTGAGCCGGCAGGATGCAGAACAAGCTGTTGGAGCTGAACACATGAGTCAGGATAGTGCGAGCAACCGTCGGGGTGATTTCTTCGGGTGCATTGCCAGGCAGATGTGCATGAGACCAGTACAGATTCTTGTCGAAGTCGGCTTCCTTCCAAAGGCCACGAAGGCTAGAGGTATCGTGACAGCTGGTAGTGCAAACAGAAAGACGGGGATATTCTTCCATATCATAGTACGGAGAATAAGGAACATTCCAGTTGCGGGCCCAGCGTTCAATACGCAGAGAAAGAATGTTTAGTTTATTCAAAACCGTAGGCACGCAAGGCGGTACGGCACCAAGGTCTTCTGCGCAGACAAGCATATCGGTTTCATTTGCAAGAACAGACAGCAACTTGGTTGCGTTTTCTTCCCACAGACCATTCTGGGATTCTTCGTTAGCCTTAAGAATTTCATGAAGCTTTTTCTGCTCGTTTTCGGGAAGCGTGAACAGAACCGGCTGGTTGTACCAGTACCAGTAGGGGTAGAAAGTATTTTCGTCGCCAGAAGGGATGAACACGCGGTTCCAGTAGACCTTCAGCAACTTATCCTTTACTTCCTGAGGTTCGTCCATGCCGAGAATTGCCTTTTCAGAAGAGAATTCCTGCTTAAGGACAAAACGATCGAAATGTCCTTCCAGATTCTGGAAGCAGATCGGCATAATACGTTCTGTATCGGCGCCAAGGAATTCGCGAATCTGCTCGATACCATAGTTAGGACGACGCAGGTATTCCAGAGTTTCCTGGCAGAAGCCAGCAGCCTTCAGACCATCCAGAGTCAGCGGGATGCAGGGGTTGAAGCGGCCCATGATACCGGTGACTTCACACTGCGGAATGGACCAGATACGGAAGAAGCCCAGCACATGGTCGATGCGATAAGCGTGATAGAACTTGCTAGCCTGAGCCAGACGGCGACGCCACCAGTCAAAGTTATCCTGCTCGATTACGTCCCAACGGTAGGTGGGGAAACCCCAGTTCTGACCGCTGTAGCTGAACATGTCAGGAGGAGCACCGGCACGATCATCCAGAGAGAAGAAGCGACGTTCAGACCAGACGTCGGCGCTGTCCTCGTTAATAAGAATGGGAATGTCGCCCTTCAGGCGAAGCCCCATCTTGGAAACTTCGGTAACGGCAGCGTTAAACTGCATTTCGGCTTCGCACTGCACCCAGGCCTGGAACAGGCAGTCCTTAGCAAACTTCTTCCAGAGTTTTTCGATATCCTTTTCAGACGGGTCGCGGAACTCCGGCCAGTCCTTCCAGCTGGATTCGCCATTCTGGGCCTTGAGTGTGGCGTAGACGCAATAGGGCTTAGCCCAGCTATTGTCATCGATCCAGCGGCTCAGAACCTTGGACTTTTTCAGGGACTCATAGCGATTGTCAAAAATCTTTCTGAGTATGGCCCGTTTCCAGGTGGAAATCTTGTAATAGTCAATTTTGCCTTCGGCATCGAACTTGGCCTTGGCATCCTGAATTTCATCTTCGTATTCAGAGGAACCTTCTACAGACTGCACATTTATGAACACCGGGTTCAGGGCGAAAGCGCTTCGTGCACTGTACGGGCTAGATTCTGCACCAGTATCGTTAACCGGCAGAAGCTGGATGATATTGAAATCGCAGAACTGAGCCCAGCGAGCAAAGGGAATCAGGTCGAGGTATTCACCAATACCGATGCTCTGCTTGCTATAAAGGCTAAAAAGGGGAACGGCTACGCCGCTCTGGAAGTAAGAAAGGTCACCATATCTCATGTGCGAAAATCTAAAAAATAAATAGAGGCAAGGGGCCAGAGACCTGGTTCTAGAGGACAGGATTTAGGGGTTAGGGTGTTTTAGGATCTAGAGGACAGGTTCTAGGGGCAAGGACATTCTAGGGGTTAGAGACTAGAATCTAGGGGATAGGGCAGCAGGATGCTAGTGCTTGCGATTTCAAGACAATAGCATCTTTTTTCCGCAGTGTATTCCTAATATCTCTAAACTCTAGTTTCTAATTTCTAGTCTCTTTAGGAATCAGAGGCAAAGATCAGATGCGTATACAGACAAGATATTTTTTCTACATTGATAGCGATGAGTTATGAATGCCGAAATTTAAGAGAAACTTTCTGTGTCAAGCGAAATAAGGAATGCGACCCGGGCGCCCCAGGTTGCGTCTTGCGCGGACGTTTCGTTTTCCCCTTTAGTGAGTCCGCCCAAGGTCGCGGCAGTGCACAACCTGCAAATAAGAAACAGCGTGCCCTTCTTGAGAATGAATTCAAGAAAAAATAAGCCGCATTTTCGGCAGGCACCAACAAAGTCCTTCACAAAAAAAGTCCCGTTTAAAACGGGACTTTTTAGTTTATACAAAATGAAGTAATTTTTACCAATCTGTATTAGATCATTCTCAAGATTTCTTGAGTGGTCTGTTCGGCGAAAGTGTTGTCCTGAACGAAGCGGCGCACTTCCTGAGGATTGATACGGGCGTATTCGGACAGGGCGCGGCCGATACCATTACGGATATAGTAATCGTCGTCCTTTGCGCAAGTCAGGCAGAACTGGCGAAGCAAGGGCCAATCGGTACGATCCTTGTACTGAATCTGGAAAATAATTGCACTGCGACGGACCCAGACGTTGGGATCACGAATCCAGGAAGCAATCTTGGAACGCAGAGCCGGCAGACGGAGAGCCAGGTCGCCCAGAACACAGGCTGCCAAGGTATCTACAGTATCACGCCAGGCGCGAGTCTTGATAAGCTTCTTCAGGAAAGCCAAATGCTGACCACCCAGAAGACCGCGGTGACGGAACAAGTAATCGCATGCGGCATACTGGATTTCACGATAAGGCTGAGCCCACATATCTTCAACTCTTGCAACAAGCTCGTCTCCATCCTTGGGAGGATTCTTGTCGAACAAGGGGTACGTAACTTCACGGCGGGGAACAAGACGAATTCCGAGGAAGTCAAACTGTTCACGAGCCTTCTTAGACATTTCATGTGCTTCCTCCTCATTGGAGATAGCACGAAGCGCGAGTAATATATCTTGTGTAAAACGAAGCATTGTGAGCCAAAAATAGTCCTAAAAAAAAATAATTTCTAGACCTTGACAAACACTTTTTTTAATTTTTTTTAAATTTTAACTGAATTTTTACATCAAAAAAGTCTAAAAACACTCTTGACAACGAGATTTTTTCTTTCAAGATCGCATTTTGGACCATTTGACATATAAAATAACATTTATAAAATACAGACAAAAGAGCGAAGGGAATCACGACGATTTTGTTTTTCAAACAAAGTACCGAATTTTCTTTGCGACCATGAATGTAAAGAACCTGCATAAAGCATGAGCGATACTAAAGTTGAAGATTTAGAAGTAATTGAAGTTCCGCCAGAACTTCGTGGTCTTTCTGACGAAGAAATAATCCAGCGTTCCGAAAGGGTTTTGCGAGAAGTTTCGGGAAAAAGAAAGAAAGGTGAACGCCGCCCCAGTAAACGAGTTCGCCAGGCCATAAAAGAACAGAAGGCCCATCAGGAAGCCATGGCCATATTCGGAAATTCGACGCAAGACGGATCTTACAACGCCATTCCCGCAAACAAGGTGGAATTGGTCAAGGAAGCATTTACTTCCAGGAGCGCAGGATTTTCAACCTTCGACGGCAAGACCATCAACGATATTTACGCCGCAGACAGCTTAAAAAAATACACTGTGGATTACAATAGCAAGAGCTTTTTGTCGGCAGCAAACGTTTTCGCCTCATTGAAACGCAATTCTACGGAGCCTTCCGAGTCCACAAAAAATGCAGCTCCAGTAAGATCTATGCTGTCAAAAGCACCCGAACCCACCTCGGGCCGCGTGTTGAAGGCCTCTTTTGGGGCAAAGACCGGAGAAAAGCCCAAGGCGGTCATCGTTTCTGCAGCGGATTTGGCCTTGCAGAAGGCCGAGGAACGGGCCAAGAAGATTCGCGAAGCCCTGCAGGCTAAACGGGCCGGCGCCGCAGCAGCTACTACAGGGGCCCCCGGAACTACAGCAAACGCCCCAGGAGCAACCAGTGCCCCCGAAGTTCAACCCGTAAAGCGCCCCCGAGGCCGCCCCCGCAAAAACCCAATTGCATAAAGCAGCAGGAACCTGAGCCAAAACTCAGGTTCTTTTTTTTGCAAAAAATAGGCTGCATCCCGCGCTATATGCGGGCAGGGTGGGAGCCTGGGGGCGGGGCTGCGTCCCCGCGCTATATGCAGGCAAGGAATGGTGCTTTTTATGCGGGCTGGGTGGGAGCCTGGGGGCGGGGCCGCGTCCCCGCCTCCAGAAACAAAAAGACCTCTCAAACGAGAGGTCTTTTTGTTTTACTTTTAGAGGCAACGATCAGACTCGAACTGATGAATAAGAGTTTTGCAGACTCGCCCCTTACCAACTTGGGTACGTCGCCAAAAGTGAACCGCAATATAGGTAATAAACCTGCATCTTTCAAGGGGTACAATCAAACTTTTATGATTTTTTTATTTTTTACCCCATGGAGAAGCTCTCCCTGAAGGTTCGATTAGGCGCTAGACTGGCCGCACTCTGGTTACGGAGTCTGCGGGTACACGTGCATACGCCGGAGGACTTCGGACCTGGCGTGCTGGGACTATGGCACCAGGACCTACTGGCAAGTACAGCTGCCTTCAAGGACAGGAACGTCCACGTACTGGTGTCGGAATCTGGAGACGGGGCGTTTTTTGCCCGATGCGCCCAGCTGCTGGGCTATAAGGTAACCCGCGGATCCGACACCCATGGAGCCACGAATGTTAGACACCTCCTGGATTCCATGAAGGCGGGGGCGTTTACGGGCATGGCCCTAGACGGCCCCAAAGGACCTGCAAAAAATGTAAAAGCGGGTTCCTTATGGCTTTCTAAGAGCAGCGGTCGCCCTCTTTGGCTTATAAAACCTAGCTATGGGCTACACATAACCTTAAAAACATGGGATAATTTCATTCTTCCGCTCCCATTGTCATCAATTGACATTCAAATTAAGTATCTTTGTGATGAAATTAATCCGCCAGAGTAAAATAAAGGATATAGGTAATAAAATTGATTTTAATGCCCCCTAAATTTGTCGCATTCGACTTAGAAACCACTGGTCTTAACAACCAAAAAGACGAAATCATCGAAATCGGTGCCGTAAAGTTCACCGTTACCGTAGAAAAGGGCCGCGTCGTGCCCAAGCTAGAAAAGGAATTCGAGACTTTCGTCAAGCCCAACATGCTGATTCCGGCCGAAGCCTCTAACGTGAACCACATTTACGACAAGGACGTGCAAGACGCCCCGCCCGTTGGCGAAGCCATCAAAAACTTTACCGCCTTCTGCGGCCAGTCTGCCATTCTGATCGCGCATAACGCAAACTTCGACGCAAGCTTCCTACGCGTCGCCTACCAGAAGAATCCCCAGATTATCCCCGGCAATCCGGTGATCGACAGCCTGGCAATCTCCAAGGCTATTCTCCCCGAGGCATCGTCCCACAAGTTGGGCATTCTCGCAGGCATGTTCCAGCGTCGCGAAGAAATCAGCATGAAGATCGAGTCCGACAAGATGCACCGCGCAGTCTACGACTGCCTGATGCTGATGGAAGTCTTTGTCGCCCTGCTCCGCCGCCGCTTTAAGGAAAAGGACTGGGAAATGGCAACCATCATGAAGAATCTGGAAAAATACAAGGGCATTCCCCAGTTCATCAACAAATAGCCCATCCCGAAGCCTCCTGCCAGTTGCGGTTCTCGCAATTCTGGAGGGATTATTTTCAGGAAGTATCAGAAAAGCTCGCAAGATTCAGCTTGCGAGCATTTTTCATTTGCGATTCGTACTTTAAAAAAAAGACAGCTTTGTTTTTATTTCATATAAACACAAAAGACCACCTAACGGAGAATCATTCCGTTAGGCGGACTTAAATCTAAACTCTACAAGAAATAGAATTAGATGCCGAGTTCGCGAACAACAGCCAGGATACCGCGCTTATTGATAGTGCGGAGACCTGCGCTGGAAACGCGGAGGGAGACCCAGCGGTCTTCTTCAGCAACATAGAAACGCTTGGTCTGAAGGTTCGGCAGCTGCTTCATCAACTTCTTGCGGTTAGAGTGGGAAACCATGTTGCCCACGAGGCCGGCCTTGCCGGTAACTTCACAAATGCGGCTCATAAAAAACTCCGTTGTTTATAACAGAAGCCAATTGTAGAAAAAAAATGGTCTTCCGTCAAGGTAAAAAATTAATCTTGTAACGCCTTGGGCAGGTTAAATTTGGTCGATTCCACCAATTTCACGAATTTTTCAATCTCTACACCACTGAATTTTTCTTTAATCCAGTCTACAACTTCCTGGACAAGGACCTCGGGGGCACTTGCGCCACTGGAAATGCCAACGGTTTCTACACCATCGAACCAGTCCAGTTCCAGATCGTTGACAGAGGCAATGAGATGGCTCTTGATGCCCTGTTCAAGCCCCAATTCCATAAGACGGCTGGAATTGGAGGAATTCTTGGCACCGACCACAAGAAGCATGTCCACCTTCTGGCACAGATCCAGCACTGCAGCCTGACGGTTGCCCGTGGCGTAGCAGAGGTCACCGGCATCGGGGCCGATGATATTGGGGAAACGCTCCTTGAGAGCCTTGATGATTTCGCGAGTTTCCGCCACAGAAAGGGTGGTCTGGGTAATGTAGGCCAGTTCCTTATCTGCAGGAACCTGAACCGTAGCCACGTCAGCTTCGTTACGAACCAGTGTAATGGCTCCGGCCGGCAACTGTCCCAATGTACCAATAACTTCGGCATGGCCCGCGTGACCGATCATGATGATATGACGGCCAGCGGCAAAATGACGCTTGGCACTAAAATGCACCTTCAGCACCAGAGGGCAGCTAGCATCCAGCACCTGAAGTCCACGCTTTTCGGCATCGGCGTAGATTTCTTCGGCTACGCCGTGGGCGGAAAAAATCACCACGGAACCTGCAGGCACTTCGTCAAGTTCGTCTACAAAAACAACGCCCTTGGACTTGAGGGTATCCACCACAAACTGATTGTGCACAATTTCGTGGCGCACGTAAATGGGGGTACCGAATTTTTCCAATGCTTTTTCTACCACGTGGATAGCACGGTCCACGCCGGCGCAGAAGCCTCTAGGAGTTGCGAGAATCACTTTTTTCATGAAGCAGGTTCCTTATAGGTTAACCGAAAGAAATTTCAGTAACCGTTCATAAGAATTTAGAATTTTTTGTCGCTGGGTCTGGAGAGCAGACTTTATTGCGGGGCCGTTGGCAGGGACATTCAGAAAATCAGCGATTCTCCGAGAATCAGCCATGGTCGGCACAGGATCTTGAATCTGGAGAAGAGCTCCCGAAGCCAAAAGTTCCGAGGCAGCTTCCTCGGCTCCCTTAGTATAGGGGCCGACAAAAGTTTGCACTCCCGCGCGCAAGGGTTCCCAGAAATCGTGGACTCCCGGATTCTTGACAAAGGAACCGCCAATCACCGCGATACGACAATCCTGCAGGATCTCGGAAATGCAGCCAAAACGATTCACAATCGAAACAGCGGATTTTTGGACTTGGGGCCACGTCACGGTCTGAAAGCCCCGAGCCTGAAGAGCTCCGCAAAACAAGGAAACTTCTTCGAGGCGACGCGGCGCCAAGACAACAGATTTGCGAGCGGCAATGGCAGAAGACGCCAAGGCGCAGAACGAGGCCAATTCTTCTTTGTGGAAGGAAATGAAAGCCACGTCAACAGGATTACTGGAGACAAGTCGACCAGCAATCGCCCCCGGCGACTCACTGGAATTTGCCTGCGGCGTTTCGCGCGCCCATTCCAAAAGTTTCCAGTTTCCGCAATCCTTTTGATGCGCAACGAAGTCCAGCGAACTTAAGTCTACGCCAACAGGATCGCGAAGAATGCGTCCAGAAACGAGGGCGGTTTTGCGCCCCGCCCTTTTCATGCAGGCTACGTAACCCGGCCACAGCTCATTTTCGCCAAGAACCAGGACTGCGGGGTTCACTCGATCGATGAATTTTTGAAGCGTAAACGGGAGGTCTGCGGGAGCAATGGAAATTTCGCACAGTCCATCTGCAATTTTTTCGAGGGGAGCGACAGCTTCGGCTTTTTGAGTGGTCAGCAGAATTTCGGGACAGCTAGGCCAATCCTTTTTCAGAGTTCGCGCAAGGGACAGAAGCATTTTGCATTCACCCAGGCTAGCCCCATGAAGCCACAAGCGCCTCGGTCGAGCATCGGGATTTTTCAAATTGCAATTAACCTTGACCCATGGGCCGCCAAGCCGCTCCCGAATTTTGTACTTACGGTCAAGAGGCGGAATGCAGGCGCCCCCTCGTGCCACAAGAAACAAAACAAATCTGGCGACAGCAAGAAGCAACTTCACTTTTACCCCACAAACTTGCGAGCCATAATTAAGGCAATTCCCACCACAAGCCAAAGCCAGGTAGAAGCATCCGCCCTGAATGACTCCAGAAAACTGCGGGACCTTCTTTTACCTACAGGAAGGGTTCCGCTTGTCTCTGCGGGATGTGGATTTTCCGACGCAGCAGGATGCAAATGCGCCGGCATTTTTTTCCCGAGAATTATCCGCGGTAAAAAAGCCGGCGTAACAGCGGACCACGTTCTCCATTCATCGCCAAAGCGATTTTCAAGATAACGGTCTTCCATTTTCGACAGGAGGACTTCGAAGGAGATCAACGCAACCACAAAAGGAAGCGCCAGGAGATCAACGCCAAAGTGCAAGACGACAAAGGCGTAGCCAACGCCTGTATTGGACAGGTAAAGTGGGTGACGAATTTTTGAGTAAAGTCCTTCTGTTACCAGACGGTCGGCATCATGAGCAAAACCACGGGTATGTTCTCCAATGGTACGACGAGCGGCAATCCTCAAAAGGACCGAAACAGCAAAGACTGCCGCAGACAAGGGCAGTGCCTCCTCAAGCCAGCGGTCTGTCATGGGGGCACCCGGCAGGAGCAGCATGACAATGGCTAGCGCCCCAAGAATCCAACCGCGATAAGCGTAGAGAAAATTCACGGCAGCACCTCTTTGCAAGAAGAAATGTCTCGGGAAATTTCGTTGCCGGACTGCTCGCCTCGGGTTGTTTCGTTGCCGGACGGCTCGCCTCGGGTTGTTTCGTCGCGGGATTGCTTGCTTCGGGTTGTTTCGTCGCCGGACTGCTCGCCTCGGGTTGTTTCGTCGCGGGCACTGCCGGAAATTTCGTCGTCGAAGATCGCCACATTAAAGCGGGATTCCATCTCCGGAGAAAGGACATCGTGACTGACGATGATGACCCACTTGTCCAGCTGTTTGGCGCAGTCCAGGAACGCAGCGAGAAGAGGCTCGCGGTCTTCAAGTGCGATAGACGCGAAGGGCTCATCCAGAAGTACCGTCTTACTGCGGGAAGCAAGAGACCAGAGGAGGGCGACGCGGGAGCGCTCGCCGCCGGAGAGGCCAGTCTTGTGGAGCAAAGGGCCGACGTTCGCAAATTGCAGGAAGCGGGAAATCGCGGAATTTTCTAAAGGCGCAGCGTTGGCCGCAAGGAAGTTCTGTTCGCGGGACATTGCGCCATTCGTCGCGAGATTCGTCGCATGGTTCGTCGCGAGGTTCGTCGCATGGTTCGTCGCGACACCTGCGGCTTTCAGAAGCTGCAGTAACAGCTGACGGGGCGGCAGTTCAAGATCCTGCGCCACGAAGAAAACGTTACGTTCTGTTCCCGCGAGAGACGCACTTCGGGTGCCATCGTCCCACTGTTCAAGGCCCGCGAGCAGTCGCAAGAAAGTGGACTTCCCCACCCCATTTTTTCCGCGGACAAGGACGGGTTTCTCCCGAGACCAGGAAAGTTCAAGGCCCGAAAATACCGGACGTTCGGAACCCTCGTAGTGGAAGGACTTTTTATTCACTTCAATATTTTTTAAAGTACTGCTTTGTTTATCCTGCAAACCAAATTCCGCAGTTTTTTGGGGCAAGTTTTCGAAGGCGTTTAAAATATCAAGCGCACTCATGAGGGAACGATATTGGGGCATGACTCGGGCACATTCCTTCACCGGCTTATAGCAAAGAAGTACCGCAGAGCAAAAGAGGACGAGGGCGGAGCCATCCATCCAGCCACGTAGAATAAGGAACGCGCAAAAACCGAGGACAAGCACCATGGCAAGCACGGAGACCGCTTCGGTAATTTGGGAAATGCCCTGTTTGCGGATGGAGGTTTCTGCCCCGCGGTCACGGAGTTCCCGGTTGCTTTTCAAGAGGTTGTTGGAAAGAGCAGTCCGTTCGCTGGCAGAACTCCACTGTCTAAAAAGGCGGCGGGCTTGATTCAAGTCCCCGCGGAAATTGGAACGGTTCCTCAGGAGGAATTCTTCGGCAGGTCCCATCTTGTGAAGTTTTCGCTGGAGGACGCTGACCATCGGGACAATGACCACAAAGAGGAATGCGGTCAGCTGCCATGAAATGTAGCACAGCACCGGCAGGAAAACCGCCAGCTGGAGAACAGCCTGCACCGCCTGAAAAAGGACTGCACCGTTATTCTGAAAAACTTGGGTCGCCTCGTAGGCGGCTTCTACATTCCGGTCGCCATCGGGAGTGTGAAAAACGCGGGGAGACAAGTTGCGAAGGCAATGAAGGAACCATGCGGTCACGCGACTGCTGGTGTTATAAAGCCACCGCTCGGAAATTCGCACCTTCTGATAGAGGAAAATCAGGCGAAATGTGGTCAGGCCGACCATCAGGACAACCCACAGGGGGAGTGTCACCGGGCCTTCGCCACCAAGGATTTCCATAAAGGACTTTATTCCATAAAGAACAGCTGCATCAGCGCCACTAGCCAAAAGCGCCAGGGGCAAAAAGCGGGAAATTCCGCCTAAAAAGGATTTTTTCAGCCATTTTTGAAGGAACATTGGGTCAAATGTAATTTTTTTTGATTCAGCCCCCTTTACAAAATTACAAACCTTACCTATATTTGGCCTACCTAAACGCCTCCATCGTCTAGTGGCCCAGGACTCGGGATTTTCATTCCCGCAACAGCGGTTCGAAACCGCTTGGAGGTATTAAGTAACTTAGAGTTGATCGCTTGCAGTTCCGTCTGGGCGATGAAACGAGATCAAAACTAAGTTTAAAACATACGCCTCCATCGTCTAGTGGCCCAGGACTCGGGATTTTCATTCCCGCAACAGCGGTTCGAAACCGCTTGGAGGTATAAGAGAAGCTCAACCGAAAGGTTGGGCTTTTCTTATAACCGCCACAGAGGTATAAAAAGACAAAAAATCATACTTATCACTAGATTCGCCCCCAAAAGTACGACCTATTTCAAATTTTTTGAGAGCAACAGAGCCATTTCGTCCATTTTCCGCCCTCCTAAAGCAAGGAAATACGGCAAAATGACGTGTCTCGCCACATTTTTTCACGAAAACAGGCTTTTTAATTGTAAACAAAATAACAAAAACCATACCTATCACCTCTATTTTTCAAAGAAGTATGACTTTTTTGCACATTCGCCCAGCGAATATCGTCTTTATGAAACAAATAGGGCGCCCAAAGGCGCCTTTTCGTTTCCAAAGGAGGGTAAGGGATGGGACTACTTCTTCACTTCGTTTCAGTCGTAGCCTTTCAGGTTCGGCTTCGCCGAATCCTTGACTTCGCTGTGTTCGCTTCGCTCTCGCGAAGTCAATCGAACCCTCTGCGAGGGTTTTCATCCCCATATCGTCTTTATGAAACAAATAGGGCGCCCAAAGGCGCCTTTTCGTTTCCAAAGGAGGGTAAGGGATGGGACTACTTCTTCACTTCGTTTCAGTCGTAGCCTTTCAGGTTCGGCTTCGCCGAATCCTTGACTTCGCTGTGTTCGCTTCGCTCTCGCGAAGTCAATCGAACCCTCTGCGAGGGTTTTCATCCCCATATCGTCTTTATGAAACAAAAAGGCGCCCAAAGGCGCCTTTTCGTTTTCAAAGGAGGGTGAGGGATTCGAACCCTCGGTCCTGTTACAGACTCCGGTTTTCGAGGCCGGCTCAATCGACCACTCTGACAACCCTCCGAAGTTTGACCCAATTTAGTAAAAACAAAAAGGAAGGTCAACCGACCTTCCTCTTCAACAGATTCTTTCATTCAACCTCTCGCGAACGAGGGGTGGCGCACTTCATTTTAGCTATTGGCCAGGGCTTCTTCCACTTCCTTGCGGAGGGGAATGGAAGGCACGGCGCCGGGGCGGCTTACTGCAATGGCAGAAGCGCGGGCACTCATGCGGAGGGCCTGGGCAATGGGCATGCCTTCTGCGAGACCTGCCAGGAAGTACCCGGTGAAGGTATCGCCGGCGGCAGTGGTATCCACAGCCTTCACGGGGAAGATAGGCTGGAACACCTTTTCGACCCCATCGCTATATACCGCACCGTCCTTACCCAAGGTAAGCACAATGCGAGCCTTGGGGAAACGCTTACGCATTTCTGCCAGGATTTCATCGGGCTCCGTCTTGCCGGTAACCTGATTGCCTTCTACCTCGTTCAGCAGGAAGATGCTAATCTTGGTCATGTCCACCGCATCCAACTTCTCGTTGAAGGGAGACGGATTCAAGGCAATCTGCATTCCCTTTTCGAAGGCCTTGTCCACAATGTAGGGCAGCATATTCACTTCGTTCTGCAGCAACAGAATGTCGCCTGCGTCAAAGTGGCTAAGCACGCCGTCCACATATTCTTGAGTCAGGCGCTGGTTTGCACCGCCGTACAGCAGAATGCTATTCTGGGCGTTCTTGTCAATCTGAATGATGGTGTGGCCGGTCTGGTCATCCACCTTGGCGATGTACTCGCCGTGAACGCCGTATTCCTTACAGGCATCCAGGAAGGGCTGGCCATCTTCCCCGATCATACCGCCTTGATAAACTTCCACACCAGCCTTGGCCAAAGCCACAGACTGGTTCATGCCCTTGCCGCCAAGATAATGCTTGACAGCGCCGGTAGCTTCCGTTTCGCCAGGAAGGATAATGTGGTCCACGCTATAGACGTGGTCAAGATTCATGGAACCAATGTTTAGAACTTTCATGACGCCGCCTTTACTTGCCTGCATTTTCTGCAGTGACCAAGGTAACCTTTACCGGAATGTTCTTTGCAACGGTCTTGCCGTTACCCAATTCGGCTGCAGTCTTAACAGCAGTTTCACCAATCAAGCCAGGCTGCTGAGCGATGGTTGCAGCCATGCGGCCAGCCTTGATTGCTTCCACAGCGTCGTCGGTAGCGTCAAAACCAACTACCATCACCTTCTTGCCGGCACCGCTGCTGGCTTCCACTGCGCCAAGAGCCATTTCGTCGTTGGCAGCAAAGACGGCAGCGATGTTGCCTCTGGCCTGGAGCATATTTTCCATAACGCTCATGCCTTCGGTACGGTTGAAGTTTGCAGTCTGGGAAGCAACAACCTTAAGCTTCTTGTCAGCAATGTTGTGGAAACCCTTACCGCGGTCAATGGCAGCAGAAGAACCCATAGTGCCCTGAAGTTCGGCGGTGATAACGCCTTCGCCCAGCTTATCCACGATGTACTGGGTTGCAAGTTCTGCACCGGCAACGTTATCGGAAGCAATCTGGCAATCCACTTCCACGCCGTTGATGGCGCGGTCTACGCTAATAACCTTTACGCCCTTGGACTTGGCAACCTTTACGGCACCAGTCAAGGCGTCGGAATCCACTGCGTTTACAATGAGGATGCTAACGTTCTTGGAAACCAGATCTTCGATATCGCTTACCTGCTTGGAAACGTTGTCTCCAGCGTCAACTACAGTGAGCTTAATTCCCAAATCACCGGCAGCCTTCTTGGCGCCTTCAACCAGGGTAACGAAGAAAGGATTGTTCAGAGTGGAAATAGACAAACCGATGGGGCCTTCGAAGGCGGGCTTATCTGCATTCAGTTTATCAGCATTTTCTGCAGTCACCAAGGTTACCTTAACCGGGATGCTCTTTGCAACAGTCTTGCCGTTCACAAGATCACTTGCTGCACGAACTGCGGTTTCGCCAATCAAGCCGGGCTGCTGAGCGATGGTTGCTGCCATACGGCCAGCCTTGATAGATTCCACGGCGTCATCGGTAGCGTCAAAGCCAACCACCATCACCTTCTTGCCAGCACCGCTGCTAGCTTCCAAGGCACCCAGGGCCATTTCGTCGTTGGCGGCAAACACAGCGGCAATATCGCCGTTGGCCTGGAGCATGTTTTCCATGACGCTCATGCCTTCGGTACGGTTGAAGTTTGCAGTCTGGGAAGCAACAACCTTAAGCTTCTTGTCAGCAATGTTGTGGAAACCCTTACCGCGGTCAATGGCAGCAGAAGAACCCATAGTGCCCTGAAGTTCGGCGGTGATAACGCCTTCGCCCAGCTTATCCACGATGTACTGGGTTGCAAGTTCTGCACCGGCAACGTTATCGGAAGCAATCTGGCAATCCACTTCCACGCCGTTGATGGCACGGTCCACACTAATGACCTTCACGCCCTTGGCCATGGCAGCCTTTACGGCACCAGTCAATGCGTCAGAATCCACAGCATTCACAATCAGCACGCTTACATTCTTGCTGACCAAGTCTTCAATGTCGCTGACCTGCTTGGAAACGTTGTCGCCAGCGTCAACCACAGTGAGCTTGGCGTTCAAATCACCGGCAGCCTTCTTGGCTCCTTCAACAAGAGTAACAAAGAAGGGATTGTTCAGAGTGGAAATGGACAAGCCAATGGAACCTGTAGATTCAGCCTTCTTGGAAGCTGTTTTTTCTTCACCGTCAATAACAATGGCGCAGGCAGATAAGACCAAGGCCATCAAGGAAGCGAAAAGTAAAGCAATCATTCTTTTCATAGTTCAAATCTCCTTATCTCTTACGGTCTGCAAGCACTGCAACCAAGATCACCACGGCCTTGACCACGCTCTGGTAGTAAGACGTGACGCCCAAAATATTCAAGCCATTGTTCAGCACGGCGATAATCAAGACGCCAGCAATGGTGCCTGCGATACGTCCGCGGCCACCGTTCATACTGGTACCGCCAAGAGCCACAGCAGCAATGGCGTCCAATTCGTAACCGCTACCCATAATGGGCTGGGCAGAGTCCACACGGCTAATCATGATAAGGCCAGCCATGGCGCTGAGGAAACCAGAAATCGCATAGACGCTCATCTTGACACGGTCAATGTTCACGCCAGACAAAGCGGCGCACTTGGCGTTAGAACCGGTGGCGTAAAGACGGCGACCGAAAGTGGTATGCTTCAGCATAAAGTACATGATGCCAAAAACAACCACCAGGATAATAATAGGAATAGGAATCTTGAAATCCGGCGCAAAGGTGAAGATGAAATTACCCTTACCCATGGCCTTGAACAAGACGCTATCACCAGAACTTTCTGCCAAACGAGAAATAGGCTTACCATCGGTAATAATCATGGCGAGGCCGCGATAAGCGGTCATGGTAATCAAGGTGGCAATGAAGGGCTGCAGGCGACCCTTGGTCACCAAGAGGCCACTAATCAAGCCCAAGGCAACGCCCACCAGCAAAGCCACAGGAACGGCAACAATTACCGGAACGCCATGGCCAATCATCTCGGCACAGACAATGGCGCTCAAGGCAAAAGTGGACCCCACAGAAAGGTCGATGCCACCGCTAAGAATCACGCAGGTCATACCGAAAGCAATCAAGCCGTTAAAGGATGCCTGACGCAGCAAGTTCAGGAAGTTGCCCGGCTGGCGGAATTCAGGACTGATGGAGCTGATAATGACAACCAGAATAAGGAGTGCAATAAACACACCGTATTCCGATAAAAAAGCACCAATACTTTTGTTTTCCTTTTTCATTAGAGAGATCCTCCTGTAGCAAGAGTCATAATTTTTTCCTGATCAGCATCGGCACCGTTGATGATGCCCGTAACATGTCCTTCGTGGACCACCATAATGCGGTCGCTCATGCCCAACACTTCGGGCAATTCAGAGGACACCATAATCACGGCGACGCCCTTGGCAGCCATTTCATTAATGACGCTGTAAATTTCCTTTTTAGCACCGATATCTACGCCACGGGTAGGTTCATCCAGAATCAGAATCTTGGGATCGGTGTAGATCCACTTGGCAAGAACCACCTTCTGCTGGTTACCACCGCTAAGATTGTCGCATTCATGGTGAGGGCCGAAGCAGCGGATACGGAATTCCTCGATACCGCGCTTTACAAGGCTTGCCTGCTTTTCTGCCTGTAGCACACCCTTCGTAGAAACCTTTCCCAGGTTACAAAGTTCAATGTTTTCGGCAATACTCTTTTCCAGCAACAGGCCTTCGGTCTTGCGGTCTTCGGTAATAAAACCGATGCCAGCTTCGATGGCCTGACGGGGATTGCGAATGGAAACTTCCTTGCCCTCGATGAAGATCTTGCCCTTTACGAGAGGCAGATTTCCAAAGATGGAATGCATGATTTCGGTACGGCCGGCACCCATAAGGCCAGACACGCCCAGCACTTCACCGGCGCGAACATTAAAGCTTACATCGCGGAACAGCTTTTCGTGGGTAAGGCCTTCTACACGAAGCACCTCGCCGCCGATGGCGTTATTGCGCTTGGGGTAGCGTTCGCCAATTTCTCGGCCGATCATCATCTTCACCACGTCATCCATGGTGATGTCCTTGATGTACTTGGTATCGATATAAGTACCGTCGCGAAGGATGGTAATGCGGTCGCAAAGTTCAAAGATTTCTTCCATGCGGTGGGAGACGTAAACGATGGATACGCCCTTCTTGCGCAGGGAATTGATTACCTCGAAAAGAACCTCGGTTTCGCTCTGGGTAAGGGCTGCCGTAGGTTCGTCCATAATCAGGACCTTGGCATCCACCATCAGGGCCTTACAGATTTCAACCATCTGCTGCTGGCCCACGGACAGGTCACTCATGACGGCGTCTACGGGAATATGAACACCCATGCGGTCCATGATTTCCTGGGCCTTGGCGCGCATGGCCTTCTTGTCACAGACGCCAAAGCGGTTGGTGATTTCCTTACCCATAAAGAGGTTTTCTTCTACGGTAAGGTCGAACAAAACGTTCAGTTCCTGATAAATAAAAACGATACCGGCTTCTTCCGCTTCCTTGGGGCTATGGTAGGTCACCTCCTTACCATCCACAATCACGGTTCCGGAATCTCGGGTATACACGCCCGTGAGGATCTTCATCAGCGTAGACTTGCCTGCGCCATTTTCACCCATCAAGGCGTGGATTTCACCGTCCTTCAGATTGAACGCAGCGTCTTTTAACACCTGGTTCGTTCCAAAGGACTTGTTAATGCCTTTCATTTCAACATGCATAGAGTATTCCTATCCTCCGATCAGGCAAAAATGCAACCGGCCTGCAAAATAATATTGGCATAGGGGGTGGTTTCGCCGGTGCGAATCACAGCCTTGCAAGTCTCTGTGCGGGCCTTCAATTCTGCGTGGGGAACATATTCCACTTCCACGCCCGGCAGCAGCTGCAAAACCTGGCTTTCCACCTGGGGATTCTTGGTCTTGATTTCTTCGGCCAAGACGATTTTTTCCACCTTCATATCCTTCACCACTTCGGTCAAGGTCTGCATAAAGGTGGGTACGCCAAAAGCCAGAGCCAGGTCGATACGCTCTGTTTCGTCGGGAATGGGCAGGCCACAGTCGCCAATGCAAATGCAGTCCGTATGGCCCAAATAACCTAGAACTCTGGAAATTTCACTATTTAGAATGCCGTTTCGTTTCATTGAACTTAACCTTCTTGCCCTCACTTTTTGCGTGTTTTCTTGCCGTTTTCTTTGATTTTATGCAAAAAACGAAAGAAACAGATTATTTTCCAAACAATTCTAATATAAGGCAATCTCTGTAAAAAGGTCAGGGACGATTATTCCATGTTGGAATATGCAGGGCAATGACGGGGAAAGGGGACAGAAAACGACGTTTTTGCATTAAATTGGACTCCATATAAGTCTAAACAGGGGATTTGGAGTCCATGAAAAAACAGATTTTCCGTGTTACGGGATTTAAAGGAAGCTACAACAGGCTCCATCAAGATGATTTTTTGAATTTGGAGTCCATTTTTTAGCAAGGGAAACGGTTATATTTACAAACAAACTAACAAAATAGGCTCCACTTTCCATTTTTTCGCGAGTTTGGAGTCCATTTTTTGCGATTTAAATTGTTTTGCCTAGCAGTCTTTGATTTACCCATGCAAATTTCTAACTTTGTGCCCACATTTGAGTTAGGTGACCTAACGAACTTCAGGTTTTTTGAGTGCGAGTGCACTTCGGGGCTTATTTAAACGCTTTTTAGCGACGAGATGACGCGGCATGGGCCGCAGATGAAGTTTACGGGTCCCCGAAGGTGATTTATGAAGAATCCTGAAATGCAGGGTGCGGAAGATCGCATCCCCGAAGAGACCATTGACCCCAAATCCAAAATTGCCCGCGAAGCTGAAGCCTTCTTGGCAGCCATTGTTGGCGGCGCAGACGAAGATGAGGCTGACGAAGCAGCATTCTTGGCTGTAAATCCGGACGGCATAGTCATTGACGACGATTGCAATGTCGTAAAGGCTGGTGCAGAAGCCAAAGCTACTGTCGGTGAGGCTATTGAATTCGTAGATGAAAATTCTACGGATGAACAGCCCACAGAAAACAATGCCGACTTTATAGAAACCGAGAAAAAGGAATCTGCCGAGGAATCCGCAATCAAGGAAATCATCGAAGACGCTTCCGACGTTGATGAAAGCGAAGATGAAGACGCATCCGACGAAAACGATGAAGACGGCGACGAGGCACTGGTAACATTTGAAGACCTGGACTTGGCCCCCGAAGTTCTTGAAGCTATCGGCGCCATGAATTACGTGACCCCCTCCCCCATTCAGGCCAAGGCTATTCCCGCATTGCTCCAGGGCGGAAACCTGCTAGGCACTGCACAAACCGGAACAGGCAAGACTGCAGCATTCTCCTTGCCGTTGCTGACCCGCCTGGAATTTAACGGTCACGAAACTTCCATGATGGTCTTGACGCCCACACGCGAATTGGCCATCCAGGTGGCCGAAGCCATCCAGCAGTTCGCAGCAAAGATGCCCAAGGTCCATGTGGTTCCCGTTTACGGTGGCCAGGATATCGCAGTGCAGATCCGCGCCCTGAAGCGTCAGGCCAACATCATTGTGGCTACTCCGGGCCGTCTCATCGACCACATCAACCGCGGTACCATTACCTTGAGTGGCGTCAAGGCTATCGTTCTTGACGAAGCCGACGAAATGCTGGACATGGGATTCGAAGAGGACGTAGAAACCATCCTGAAGGAAATTCCCGCCAACGCACAGCGCGCCCTCTTCAGCGCCACCATGCCCAAGAAGGTGAAGGCCATTATCGACAAGTACCTGGGCGAATACGAAGAAGCCTGCATCGAAGGCAAGACCACCACGGTGGAAAACATCCGCCAGCGTTACCTGATGGTAAAGAACGAGCACAAGGTTGAAGCCCTGGCCCGCGTTTTGGAAGGCGAAGAATTTGACGGGGTCTTGATTTTCGTACGCACCAAGCAGAACACTACCGAAGTGGCTGAAAAGTTGGAAAGCCGCGGTTTCAACGTGGCCCCGCTGAACGGAGACCTGGCACAGTCCATGCGAGAACGTACCATCAACCGTTTGAAGATGGGTAAGCTTGACATTGTCGTTGCAACCGACGTGGCCGCCCGCGGTATCGACGTGGACCGCATTTCCCTGGTAGTGAACTACGACATTCCTTTCGACACCGAATCCTACGTACACCGCATTGGACGTACAGGTCGTGCAGGCCGCAGCGGCGATGCAATTCTCTTCATCACTCCCCGCGAAAAGCGCATGCTGAAGATTATCGAACGCGCCACCCGCCAGCCCATCGACATGATGGATATGCCCACCGGCGAAGTCATTAGCGCCAAGCGTGTGGCCGCCTTCAAGGAAAAGGTGAACAGTGTTTTGAGCTATGGCGAACTGGACAAGTTCAAGACCTTGGTCCGCGAGATGGTGGAAGCCGGCTGCAACAAGACAAACGGCGTCTTGAACGAAGACGGTTCCGTTACCGAAATCACCGCCGAAGACGTTGCCGCAGCCATCATCAAGATGTATCAGAAGAAGCAGCCCC
>JAKSIG010000002.1 GCA_024398955.1 Fibrobacter sp.
TCATTACGCAGTTTTATCCTAATTTTAAACTGTCCAACTTTTTGGGGTCAGTTCAGTTTTCCACTCAAGCCTTTCGCATACCCGAAGGTTGATAATATTAGAACCAGTAAGTTACAGTAAACTGCATCTGGTAGTTCTGAATATCGATTTCTTGAGCCGGTAAGCCAAAGCCCAGGTCTACATCGTCAAACACATTGGTAAGGCCGAGAATGTAACGGAAGCCTACATCAATGTTCGGGGAAACATCGTAACCGAGACCGAATACCAAGCTGAATTCAAAAGTGTTCTTCTTGTACATGTCTTCGAAGATGCTTGCTGCGCTAGATGCTCCGTAGCCGTAGTCATCGTCGTCATCCCAGCCCCAGTCATCGTCGTCCCAACCGTAGTCGTCATCATCGTCGTAATAGGAACCGCTGCTAGAAACATCCCAGGAACCAGACAGGATCAAGGCAATCTGCGGACCTGCTTCTACGTAGAGGTTCATGACCGGGGTATAATGGAAGAGGACGGGAACATCAATTGCCCATGCGGTGTAGGAAACGTCGTCGTCACCAACGCGGCGCAAATCCAAAGTGATTTCGGGAATTACAGAAGCCTTTTCGGAAAGAGCGATCTTTGCTGCAGCACCGGCGTTAAAACCGACGCTCATTCCGCCTGCAGTACCAGCTTCGGAACTCATCCAGTCGGTAAGGTTAAGGGCTGCATGACCACCAAACTGAATGTTTTGTGCGCTAGCGATAGATGCAGCACAAGCGGCTGCTACCAGAAGTTTCTTGAACATATGTTCTCCTTGTTTGATTTATTACTGAAATATAACTATTTTATTTCTTTTTTGTAAATTTAAAAGATGAATTTTTGCTTGTAGTCTGAATTTTTACTACATAAACTCCCTGATCTAGGAATTCTAAGTTTATTGTCGGACTTTCAACATTTTTCATGGAATAGACTTTGTTGCCCAGGGCGTCATATACGGAGAGCGCTCTTACTTCGCGAATATCGCCCTTGTAGATTAGACTGTTGCCCACAAGCTTGACTGTTGCGTTGGTGGGGTTCAGGATCTTCGGCAACGAAGTCTCGCTGGAGTCTTTACCAGGTTCTGTGTCGGTATCTGCTTTGTACATGTCCGGATTATATGCCACGACAACCTTGTAAATGGCTGTTTTACTGCTGTCTGCGGAATGAATGTCAAAGTCGATGGTGTCGCTTAAGTCGTATTCCTCAAAATTCATGTAATTTTCAGAGTAGGACTTATGCGGTCCGCCGAAGATGATGGTTGTTCGCTTTTGGTTTATTTCGAAGGGTAGGTCTACGTGAACAATCTTGTTTTCCTGATCAATTTTACCTTCAAAATATGCAAGCCCTGCTTCGATGTAGAAGGATCTTAACTCTGCGATACTCTGGTCTTTATCTTGATGCGATACCGTAGCAGAAAGAACTCGCCTTTGCTTGTCTTCATTGGTTGTGGTGACCTTTAGAATGCTTCCGTTTCCCCATACAGGAAAGTCATAGTCTGCAGGTTCATAATCAAATGTGGCAAACGGATCAGAAATGGCGGCGTAGACGTCGTAGTCATAGTAATTGATGCTAGACCTTTTTTCTGCTAATGGCAGGGTGTATTTTAAGGCTGAAGTTCCCTGTTCTGCGGTGATTACAGAAAAGTGATTGTTGACATTATGGTCTATGACGAACAGGCTTGTGATTTTGTAATCAGGCCAGGGTTTTGACTGCTTGACAACCTTGAGTGCGTAAGTTTTCTTGTCGTAGTCCTTGGTCAATGTGGCGTATATGCCCGATGTGCCTGACATCTTTCCGGTAATCGTCAAGAAGATGCTTGTGTCGGGGAGCGAAAAAGTCTTTTCGCAATTTCTCCAAAAGGTGCGTTCGGCAAAAAAATCTTCTCCGGATCCGCAGGCGAATAATTTGGAAGCGACCGTTGCATTATAGGGCAAATCATAAATGATTGACCCGGTATCGTTTGGGGTTTCTGGATCGTAAATGGTTCTTGGGTAGATGTACTTCTGTTTTAACGTGTCGATTAACAACAGCTGGTTTAAATAGTTGTTTTCTTCAATGACGTCAACAAATTTGAATTTGTAATAGTGAACAGGATCCCCGTTTTGTGAAATGACTTCTACAACTGTGTTTTCTAGATCGATGGGGGTATTGAACAAGTCAACACTGATTGGCTCGCCATTCTTATACCAATTCCTTTTCGCCAAGCCGGAAAATTTTAATCCGGCGTAGTCTGAATTTGATCTGCCGGCACTGTATCGGCCATACAAATTATGACGAATGGAATCTGGTACCCATTTGTAAAGCTTTAACTCGACCAGCCCTGTGTCGCCAGAATTTTGGGGATGGGTGATTTTTGTTCCCTCTGTGCAGTATGTGCCTTGTTTAGCCAAGGTACTTTTTGTAACATCAATAATGGGGGAGTCTGAATATGTTTGGTACCACTGATAAACTTTGCTTTCTGAACAGAAGTCAAAAACATTGACAATTGCCGCATTGGTATCGCCTGGGGTTCGGCTTATGTTTAGGACGATGTCTTTGGTGCTGAGTCCGCTTTTGGACTTGAATGTATAGGTAACAGGCCCCTTGCTAAAATCTTGTGCGGTACTGGGAGTGACCGAACTGAATAATCCCGTAAAGTAAGGGGTTATGCTTTCCATCTTTGCAGTGAACGGTACCGTGAAGTAGATGGTGTCGTTGCTTCTGACGTAATTGGTATAATCGCTTGTCACGCTGGCTTTTGTAATTATAATATCACTTGGGCCGCCAATGGCAATAGAATTGATGGATACACTACATTCCTTTGTAGAGGAAGTTTGTGCCTGGAAGGCTATTTTGGAATAGTCACATTCGATTGACAACGCCTGACCACTTGAGAAGGCTCCGATTTCGTACCAGTAGCCGTCGTAATAGCCATAGGCGGCAAGACTGTTGCTTCCGCAGGTACCGCCGTAATTGACGATGCCGGTAAGGTAGCCTTCGCATGTTTCATTCGGGGTGACAGTCAAGCCAGAGGAGAACTCTGAACCGGTAATGGTTGTGGTTACGTAGCCTTTTTCCTTTACCCAGGGAGTCCAGGATTTTTGATCCAATTCAAACTTGGCGTTGGTGGTGGTGTAACCGTCTGTCTTTTCGTAAAAACTGAGGGATACCGATGCGAAGGACATGCTTGAGGCAAGACCTAGCGTTAATGCTATTTTGCGACAATCCATAAAAACTCCAGAGTTCAGTCTTTACAAAAGTAAGTTTTTTTTTACAAAAAGCAAGAGCTTTGTGTATCTGACAGATACTTAAAAAAGATTTCCTCGTTGTGCAAGGCGCTCCCGCAAAAAAATTTTACGTCAAAAAGGGCGATATTTGAAAAATGAATGCTGTATGATTCAATGTGAATCATATGGGATGATTTCTAGATCAATCCCGCCATGTACACCGGCAGGTAGGTGAACCCATCCTTAACTTCAAGATTTTTTGTATAAATGATGAACTAGTCCCTCAGTTTTAGCTGAGGGAACACGAAAGTCAATTACTTTTTTGTACTTGTTCTTTACCGAAAAACACAAATCTTTTTGGCTAGTTTTTCACGAATTTTAAAAATCTTTGTGAATTGGCGTTTTAAATCGGGCTGGCGAATGCCTACACTTTCTTTGTCAGGGGGAACATCTGCAAGTTGATTCGGAAAACCTGATTGATGTTCTTGGCGGCGGAAGTGATGGCTGTGATTCGGTCGCGACAATCCTCTAGTTCGGCGGTTACTTTCTTGTAGGTTTCCTCGTCGCAGCCGCAGGTGATTCCTAGAAAGTGGCGTTCGTCCTTTGAAAACTTGCCGATGGCCTTTTCGGCGAGAGCTGCCATTTGACGCTGCATTTCGCGCATGGCGCGGGGGAGGCTTTCCTTGGAACCGGTCACGTTTGCGTCCGTTTGCGTGTAGCGTCCCTTATTATCCTTTTCCAGGAAGCCGGCTTTCACCAAAAATTGCAGAGTATTTTCAACATCCTCAGCGCAAATTTTTTCGTGGCAGACATCTGCGATTTTCTTGGAACTTGCTCCTGGCATCAAAGGGGCCAATTCACGAAGGACTGGGTACTTCCAGGATTCGTAAAAAACGTAGGCATCGGCATCGATAATGCGGGGCTTTGACTTGCGTGCCATTTTGCGCAATTTCAAAGTCAGTGCTTTCCGGTCGGCTTCGTTAGTGGTGTTGTCGATGGCGACCATCAGCTCAAAAAATTCCTGTTCACTGCCGGATAAATTCATTACGGTCGCTACCGCGCTGGACCTTTTCTTGCTTAGCTTGCTTTTTCCGTCGCAAACAAGCTTTAGGTAGTTGGGGGAGGCAAATCCTGCTAATCTGTTGAATTCTCGCCAGGAGAAAGCGGAATGTTTCTTGCGATCCTCAAAATAATCCCTGATGAAATCTCGATAGTCACTGTATCCAAAGATGGGTTTCATGTATTTGAATATAGTTTTTTGATTTGTCAATTCGGATTTTGAAAATGTGTAGTGAAATTGACTTTGGAATAAATTCTTGAAAAACGGTTTTCTATATGATTCACGATGAATCATATAGAAGAAGGAAAATGGTGACGTAACAAGGAACGTCCAAAAATGAATAGGCTTGCATTATGCTAAACGCCCTCAAAAAGCCTAAATTTAGGGTATGAAGATTTTTTATTCGCTGGTATTAACGATAGCCTTGTTTTTTGTTGTGTTTGGCTGCTCCGAAAAGGAAACGGCAGGCAATGCCACGGAACCCAATACGATTGGCGAAGTGGAATCGTCCAGTTCTGTGGCTGTGGTGCCGCAAAGTTCTTCAGAAGTTCATGAGATCATCTTCACCACAAAACCGTCTAGCGAAAATCTTCTTGGTAGAACTGTTGTGCGTGTTTATCAAGAAGAACAGGGTGCGCAAGGTACATGTACCGTGGGTGAAATCGTCTTTACCGCTGCATTCAAGATTGTAGGCAGGGGCGTGTTTACTTATTCCAGTGCCCAGTCGGTTGCGTCTTACGACATGTGCAATTCCCTATGGAAGGAAGCTTCTGATGAATGCTTTGCTGACGATGCAACCTTGCTGAATGAAAATGAAAACTGTAATGAAAAATCCTTCGATGTCCTGTGCCGCATAGAACGTGAGGGCGAACGTAATTTTGATCATGAACTTTCTGAATTCGAAAGACGCTTTGTTTCTGCTTGCGATAAGTTGGCTAACGCAAATCCTAGCGAACCGACATCCGGACACTTTGAGTCAACAACGCTTCCTGATGCAGGTCCTTCCGGTGTTTCTAGCGGATTTGAACCGATGGAAAGTTCCTCCAGTGAAGATTTGTTTGATGAAGAAAAAGAGCCCTACAGTTCATCGGCAAGATCGTATTCTATGGAAGAAATTTACGCAGAGGAAAGTTCCATGACACCGGAAGAAATCCTTGCATCATACAAACCCGTAATAAAGGTTGATTCTTCTGCACATCAATATGGTCATGGGGAACCCTGGTATGAAATTATCTTTACGGGAGAACGAACCTTTGTTCATGAATACTATGATGAACATGGTTGGCGTGCGTGTGTTGTTTATGTGGATGAACCGCAAAATGGTCTTGAATTACATATTCTGGATGATGATTATATAGCCACCTTCCAACAGTATTTGTCCTTGAATGATGGGGTCGTAAAATCTGTGGAACGCCTTTTAATTTCCTCCAATAATCATGAATTGGTTGATGAAGAATATGTCCCGAAATTTAGTAGCCAATGTGCAGAAAATGAGGGCGAATTGACAGACCATCTGCAGGACGATAAATACAGATATTGGACCTGCGATAGAATTTTAAAGCCTTCTGTTTCTGCAAAGCATTATCTGTACGAACGTGCGCTGGAACTGAAAACCAATTGTGCGGAATAGGAAGGTTTTTCGAACTTAAACTCTAGATGGTCTTTAATTTATTGATTTGTTGTAAAAATACACCTACTAGGTTGCAGAAAGAACCTAAAAGATGTATATTTGCGGAGTGATCGAGTCTGGTAACCAGAATTCCTAAAAAGGAGGCTATATGTCGCAAGTTGCTTTTAGTGTTCGTATGGATTCTGAATTGAAGGAAAAGTTCGAAAAACTTTGCGATGATCTTGGCATGAACATGACCACGGCCTTCAATATTTTTGCAAGAACAGTTGTTCGTGAACAAGGGATTCCCTTTGAAGTTTCAACAGTGAAAACAGTTTCAAAAAAATACGAGCCCATGGTTTTGCCGAATATGGTTGCAGATCCCTTGGCGGTGTATTCTGCTGTGCAAAATCAAAAGCGTTCAAAAGAGCTTCAACATTCTTGGGCTGTGGTTTACAAAAATGCTCTTGAGAAATGGCGAGAGGAATCAAAATTTCTGTTTGATAATCCCGACGACGCTGAATTCATGGAGCATGCGTTTGAAAGGACCTCCGAAAAAGAACCATACAAGGAAAAGGAAATTTGGTAATGAAATTTCTTCTTGATTCTAATATTGTATCAGAAGGTTCAAAGCCCTTTCCCGATAGTCATGTTGTAGAAATGCTGGACGCTCATTGTAGTGATTCTGCCTTGTCTGCTATTACTTCGTTTGAATTACAGTATGGAATAAAACTTTTGCCTGAAGGAAATCGTAAAAAACGTCTGGTAGCATATCTTGACGAAATGGTTTTTCCCTTCTATGAAGTTTTGCCTTACGATTTTGAATGTTCTAAAGTTCATGCTGAAATTATGGCGAAACTTAAATCTGTCGGTCAGGTAATCCCGTATCAAGATTCGCAAATAGCGGCTACTGCATTGGCGAAAAACTTGGTTTTAGTGACCCGGAATGTTAGAGATTTTAAATCAATCTCGGAATATTTTCCTTTGAAAATTGAAAACTGGTTTGACGTATGAAAAAGGCTCCTTTTCAGGAGCCTTTTGCTTAATCGTCTTCTTCTTTTGGAGAATTCATCATGCAGCGAATAGGGGCGAGGTTATACTTGCTGATATCGCTAAAAACAGCTTCGTGATTGTTAAGGATGCACATACAGATGGCATTTTTGCTGGGGTAAGTGTTTCCTATTGTAGATGTCCATACGCATTCTTGCAGCATCGACAATCCATAAGTGTTTTCGCCACCGTAATCTGTATAATCTCCATAATAATCTCTGTCCATCCAACCGCTAGCCGATTTTAGGTATAATCCTGCGGTTTCCGCTCCACCGACGAATTCAAAAAGATCTTCGTAGTTTCGTTTTGTAGCCAAATGCCAGCCATCTGGGCAGACGCCTGTTGGATTTTGTTGTATGTACCACGACTTGTAAACATCGAAATTTAAGGCATATCCATAGCCCACCCCTTTCATGTCTGTAGAATAGACTGCGGCGGAATCTGCTGCTGCTGCCCAAGTATAGTATCTGCCCTCTTCGGTGCAATTATCGTTGTCATAATAGCACTCGTTTTCATAGATAACGCGTTTGCCATTCTGGTAGATCTTATATATAAAGTCCAGGTTCTGGGCCATCCAAGTCTGTTCGCCGATTTTTATGGTGTTGTACACATGCTTGTTGCGAATGTCCAAAACTTCTCCGTATTCGCCCTTTGCCAAAAGATCCTGATTCAAGTGTTCTGTTGGAGCACAGACGTATTTGTCGCAGTCGTAGGTGCCTAGGGGCATTACCGGAGTCGGGTTCTGGCTGGAGCTGGACAATGCTTCGCTAGAACTGTCTTCTTTGGAACTGTCGTTACTGGAGGACGACTGCGGCTCTGGACTGGAGCATGAACCTGCATCGACATCGTTGCTTGACGAATGCTTATCGTCGGATTCGGATGCGGCTTCGCTGCTAGAGCTGGACTTGGCGTCTACACTGGAACTGGATTCTTCCTTTTCTTCATCCTTTGACGAGGAACTTTGGGCTGTAGAAGATTTGCCGGATTCGGAGTCGTCCTTGTCGGAAATCCAGCTTGTTCCATCGCATTCGTAGTAGGCGTCTTCTTTTTCCACAAAAATGACTTCGCCCTTTCTATCGGAAACGCATTTTCCCAGATTGTAGATGGTTTCTACTCGATCGTTTTTGGAGTTTTCGTTATCCGAGGACGATGTGGAGGTTGAATCTCCACAGGATAGAAGAAGCATGCTTCCGACAGAAGCTGCTAGAGTTAGTCCTACAATGCGCATGATAGGCACCTGTTTTTAATTAGTCCTTGATGCAACGAAGTGCGAACCCGCGATCCTTTTCGTTGTACGATGCTTCGTAACTACGAATTGCGTATTCTCTGTAGTCAAGGTACCAATAAACTGCGCCGGTGTACTTTGTTGCTTCTGTTGCACTCCAGAAGTTTGCAAAGTATTTCTCATCGTCAAAGGCGTATCTGCTATAGCTTTCCTTTGGGTTAGCGTATTTACCGTAATAAGCGCCAGTAGCGATTGCCGAGAATCCGTAGGAATCCTCGGAGGGCTTGGAGCTAGTTGAGTACGGATACCATCCCTTGGAGGACTTCATGATTTCAGAGTATGCTCCTGTAGAACCACCTTCCATTTTTGAAATATAATTTCTCACCTGGAGCCATTCGGCGTTGGTGGGAACATGCCATCCATCGGGGCAGATCCCCTTGTGGGGGCTTTCGACCAGGAAGTCGGCGATGGTCTTTGCATACTTAGGATCTAAATTCATTGCTGCAGTCCAGGTGTAAAGACGTCCGCCTACGTTGCAGTTGGCTTCTACGTTCTTGTAGCACCAGCTGTTGTCGACAAGGTTTGAATTGTTCTTGTCGTAGTAGTTCAGGTTTTCGGCCATCCATGTCTGCAAACCGATTTCAGTAGTCTTATAGGTCTTGCCATCACGGGAATCCTTGAGGGTTCCGTACTTGTAGTCCGGATTCAAGTAGTATTCCTTCGGGTGGTCGTAAACGGTTGAAACTCGCCAGTTGCCGTTGCCACCATCGCAGACATATTCCGTTTCACGGTCATACGCATCAAAGAGGGATGCGAAAGTTCCTTTTTGGGAGGCTGTACAGGTTTTGCCGAGTCTATTTTCGGAGGCGGTGGGGTAGCGCCACTTGGTGTCGTCGCAAGCGTAGAATTTGCCCAGGTTGTTGCTGTAGGCATTTGTCATCTTGATTTTTTCGCCGTCGCGTTCGCCGTTGCAAACGCCGATGCCGTATACATTGCCAACAAAGAGGCTGATGTACTTTTCAAAGTTGGGAACGGATCCTCCAAGTTCTTCAAGCTGAGTCCTTGTTTTGGAGAATTTTCTTGTGGTGTCCATGGCCCAGTCGGCAACCTTTACCTTGGTGGCTGAATCGCTCCACAGACCGTCTTCTTCAAAGTCTGTAGCAAGAACGGTCAGGCGGCTGGTCATGTCTACGTCACTCAAGCCTTCCTGGAGCAGGATCGATGCAGCCAGAAGCTTTGCGTCATCTTCGTAGGTCCCGAAAATGGAAAGGTCTTCAAAGGCGTGATTGTTGGTCGGCCAGCCGAAGGCTGCAAGGACTTCCTTTTCGGCCTGGGATTTGGCGGCGGGAATGTTCTTGAACTTTCCGCTTTCGACAAAGAGATTAACGGTTCTCTTGTAAGCGAGGTGACCAAGGATGTTGATGTTTGCCGAAGTTCGTCCGTTCAAGTCAATCAAGGATTTTAGACTCACCTGGTTGGCTGTGGTTTTAGCCGTATTTTCGTTGTAATAGTAGCCGTTTGCCTGGAGCAGGGCGTACTGGCTCTTGAGCGTTACCTTAGTCGAGGTGTAGGCGCCAAGATCGGATGTAACTTCCCAGTCGAAAGTGGTGCCAGTCGGGTCCATTTCGTCGTCAAGTTCGGACAGCTTGATTGTCGTGCCCGACATGTATGGGCCCTTTTCGGCAACACCAGTGAATGTCATCTTGGTAATGGCTACGTTTTCTACGACCTTATCAGAGGGAACGATGCTTGAGCTGGATTCCTGAATGCTTGAACTGGATTCGGGAGCGTCGCTGGAGCCGGAATCAGCAGTGTCGTTGGATCCGGGATTTTTTGAGTCTGTGGATTCTGTCTTGTCAGGGGAGGATCCGTTTGAACTTTCTGGATTTTCTGTTGAGTCGTTGTCCTTTTGGGAACTGGAGGATCCGTCTTTTGCCGATGAGGAAGACTTGTCATTTGCAGAAGGTTTTCCGTCTTCCTTGTCTCCGGTTTTTGAAGAAGAAGATTCGGACTTGCCGATGTTCTTCCAATCGTCGTTGACGCACAGGTAATCGGAATCTTCGTCCTCTACGTAAACAACATCACCTTTTCTATCAGAGGAGCATTTGCCTAGGTCATAGATGGATTCCACCTTGGTGGCGTAGGAATCCTTGTTTTCGGTATTAGACCCTGTAGAGGAATCGTCTCCACAGGCAACGAATAATAGGGCTGCTGCACTTAAGGAAAACAGTTTTTTCATTCACACACCTCATTTGCTTTTTTTCATTTAGAATATAAATTTTTTGTGCAATCATAGCTCGCCGAAATAGAGCCGAATTCAAACTATTATGGGCATTCAAACTCATATGATTCATTGTGAATCATATAGAATATTTTGTTTCTTTGAAAAGGTGTGCTCACGGTCACAGTTTCGCCTATTTGGCTGTTTTAGACCTCTTGTGTGTTGAGGATAAAAAGGGAATAACCTACATTTGTAATAAGTGTTGATATGGGCGTTGTTTCGCCTGAAGTAAAAATTTTTAGCGGGATGCTGGTATGAATAAAATTAAGTTGTCCGTCCTTGCAGCCTCCGTTTGCACCTCCCTTTTCCTGGGCGCATGCGGAGAAGATTCTTCCACTGGATCGAACTCTGGTGACAAGGTAACTTCCGAGACCTCGGTTGAGACTATCTACGACTTGGGAAAGTGTTCTTCAGAAAGAAAAGGTGAAATCATCTTTGTTGAAGAAAATGATTCGGATTATCTGTGTGATGGAGACAACTGGAAAAATCTTGGAACTCTAGAATCCTCCGATTCCAAGGACATATCCTCCAACTCCAAGGATGATTCTTCTACGTCCAAAGATGAATCCTCTGATTCAAAGAATGATGATTCTTCGACGGATAAGTCTTCCGATTCCAAGGACGACTTGTCTTCTGCATCCAAGGATGAAAATACGTCTGTAGACAAATCCTCCGACTCCAAGGGTGTTTCCTCGTCCTCGAAGGATGAACCCTCCGAAACTCCGGGCTCGTCCAGCAGTTCTGTGGTAAGCTCCAGCAGTGTGGTTGAGTCCAGTTCCAGTGTCCGCGGGCAGAACGAGGTCGTGGCCGATGTGGCTATTTCCAAGCAGACCTTTACCGGTGTTGCCCAGAAGGGTCCCTTTACGGCAGGTTCCGTTGTGAAACTGTCTGAATTGGACGAAGTGCTGGATCTTACGGGAACTTCCTTTGAATGGGAAGTGACTACCGATCAGGGTGAATATACTTCCTCTAAGGTGACCTTGAGGAGTCAATATGCGTTGATGCAGGTCAGCGGTTTCTACTACAACGAGAATACAGGCAAGACTTCTACGGGGCAGCTTACCTTGAAGTCCATGGTGGACTTGAATGAACGCAAGTCCGCCAATGTGAATATCCTGGGGCATCTGACTCATAAGCGAATTGTAAACCTGTTTGCTGAAAGCGGCAAGTACAAGAATGTGCCTGCAGCAAAGTCCGCAGCAGAAAAGGAAGTGATGAACTCCTTCCACTGGACTGTCAATAACCATGCATTTGAAGACTTGAATATTTTCGGCAGTACCGAAGATGATGCCAAGCTACTTGCTGCATCGATTCTTCTGCAGGGTGATTTAAGCGATGCTGATTTTTCTAGCCGACTCGCTTCCTTGACCACCGATTTTGAAGATGATGGCGTATGGAACGATTCTGCAGCAAGAATCGCTGTGGCAGACTGGGCTATGGATACCTCTAGGTCCTTTAGCAAAATCCGAGAAAAATTGCTTGAAGTGGGCCCCCGCGTTCCGAACTTCGAAAAGTATATCTACCAGTTTGCGGGCATTGTGTATGACATTGGCGTCTGCTCTGAAAATAGGGACGGCGAAAAGGTCAAGATTACGAACCCCTACAGCAAGAACCTAGGCCGAGAATACATTTGCGATAGTGGTAAGTGGCGTAAGCCGACTTCGTCCGAAGCGCGCCTTATGTTCGCTTGCGCTGGTAAAAACAAGGGAACCATTATACACGAAGGAACCACTAATGGAAATTTGGATTGGTACTGCCCCGGTGACGGAAACTGGAGACGGGCAGGAGTCTACGACTATCCCAAGAGCAACTATTTCAATCCCGTTATTAGTTACGGAACATTGAATGATTCCCGCGATGGAAAGATTTACAAGACCGTAAAGATTGGAACCCAGACTTGGATGGCGGAAAACCTGAATTACTATGACAAGAATAATGCAAATTTACAGAAAAGCACCTGGTGTTATGAAGATGTAGAAGAAAACTGCGAAGTGGGCGGTAGGTTCTATACTTGGGCCGCTGCCATGAACCTTGACCCCAAGTACAATTCCGATTCTGCATCCGGAACGGGTGTTATCAAGATTCCTCATCAGGGTCTGTGCCCTGCGGGTTGGCATGTTCCTGGTACGGGCGAGTTCAGCGTACTTAGGGAGTACGTGGTTATGATGGAAGGGGGTGGAAAGGTTGACTTTAATGATGGCTCAGGACAGCTGAAGTCCAAAGTTGGCTGGCATGATTTGAATGCTCCTTTCATTACGCCTCGAGACCCGTACGGATTCTCGGCAATTGCCACTGGAGCCTACTATGGTCCATATAGGGATCCGGATGGACGATACAGCCGATATATCTTTGATGATGCAAGTTACTTTGCCAATTTCTGGTCTGCTACTGAGGGCAAAAAGGCTACGGGTGCTGTTTACTGGTTCCTTGAGTACGGCAGTAGTACCTTTGATTATCACGACGCCCAATACAACGACAAAGGCAGAGGCTACTCCGTTCGTTGTATAAAGGATTAATAAAATTCAGAACTTGATGGAATATAGCTATGAATAAGTTCGGTATTGTCGGTTTAATTTCTATTGCTGGTACTGTGTTTTACGCCTGCGGAGATTCCACATCTTCAGATTCTACGTTGGAATGGCCTGGTAACCGAGAAAAGGACACTGAGGTTGGCTCTGTCTACGAGCTGGGAAAATGCAAGGATGATCGAAAGGGTACCATCATCTTTGTCAAGAATGAGAATAGAGAGTATGTCTGCTATTCTGAAAAATGGTCCCCTCTCGATGAAATCGGTTCTGTCGAGGAATCTTCTTCCAGCGTTCAGAAGAATGAACAATCGTCAAGTTCTGAAAATGGAAAATCCTCATCAAGCGTAGACAAGGAAGACTCTTCGTCTAGCCAGGATGAGGGTGAATCTTCGTCAAGTCAAGATGAGGAAAAGTCCTCGTCCAGCCAAATGAAGGATGATGCTTCTTCAAGCAGCCAGAAGGAAGATACTTCTTCGAGTAGTCAGAAGGACGAACCTTTGTCTAGCTCCCAGAATGCTGACGATAGTCAGGACGTCAAGGACGATAAGTCGTCTTCTAGTGAACAGAAGGTGGAATCTTCATCAAGTGTCAAGAGCGAAGAATCTTCATCTTCTGTGAAGTCTGATGAAGGCTCCAACGAAGTTCTAACATTCAAGGACCCTCGTGACAACCATGTGTATAGGATTGTAAAAATCGGCAATCAGACCTGGTTTGCCCAGAATCTGCAATATGCAGGTCCTGTAGGAAGCTCCCGGTGCCATTCCGACAATTATATACAATGCGATGTCTACGGACGCCTATACCAAAGGGACAAGGCCATGACGGCATGCCCCACAGGCTGGCATCTGCCTTCGCTTGATGAATGGAAGGTTCTTTTTGAATACGTGGGCGGCACAGATGTTGCGGGCATCAAGCTGAAATCTAGAAGCAACTGGGTTCTTCAGGATGGGTATGAAAAATATGCTGGAGTTGATGAATACAGCTTCTCCGTGCTGCCCGCCAGTTTTGCCACCGCAACCGGAGTCTACGGGTCTACAATCAAGTTTGACTCCCATCTTTGGACATCCTCTGTTGATGCTGATGGCTATAACGTGATGATCTATTTCCTGCACGGCATGGGTGGCGTAGGAATAAGCAATGTCTCAGAAGACATGTATATGTCTGTCCGCTGCCTTCAGGATAACTAGTTCAGCATAATCTTTATCTAGAGACTCAATTATGAAGTATGGTTTTTGGAAAAGTTTGGTGACTGCTGGAGCGGCAGCATTTGCCATGGCATCGTTGGTTGCTTGTGGCGGTGACTCCAGCTCCTCTGCGGAATCAGGAATTTCCAGTGATTCCGGCCCGAGCAAAGAAGAAATTGCCCAGCGTTGCTATGAAAAGTTCGGTACGACGGAAAACGATACCTGGGCAGAAACCTTATCAGGAAACGAATTCATTAGCAAGCAGGTTTGCGAAAGCATTTCGGAATACATGAGCTACCAGCTTGCTTTCTATGCAAGGTGCACCTCTGCGGATTATAATTCTACAAAGAACCGCTTCGATATTGAGGTCATTACAGAACAAAAGTATATGCATATCTGGGCGGAGATGGATGGTTGCAGCTATAAGCTGGGTACCGATGGTGACATGGAACCGCTTATTGCCAAGGGTCGCCAGTGGACTCTGGATGACTGCCTTTGCAAGGAAGATGCTGAAAAGACTCTCTATCGAGAAATCAAGCCCGAGGAAAAGGTGGAGTCATCTAGTTCTTCCGAGAACGTGGAATCTAGCTCTTCCGAGGATGTATCCTCCTCCAGTGTCAACCAGAACGGCAGTGCCGGAGTTGAAGGATCCTGTTCCTCTGTCGAAAAGGTCTCCAGCAGCAGCCAGCCTGCAGTAGGCGAATTTGTGAAGATTGGCAACCAGGAATGGATGACTAGGAATCTCGATGTAGATGTGGAAGGAAGTTCTTGCTACAACGACAAGCCGGAAAATTGCGAAAAATATGGTCGCATTTATACATGGTCCATGGCCATGGACATTGACATTTCCTACGACAGAAAGAAGTACGGTGAGACTAAGGAACCTCACCAGGGAATTTGCCCCGACGGTTCCCACTTGCCAAGCCATGAGGAATGGAACCGGCTGAATGAATTCATCAAGGCAAATCCGGAATACCTGACCTATTTCCAGAACCAGTACGGCGGAGCCTACGATTACAAAGGTTTCTACAGAAGTGTCGGCTCCGAGGTGACTTTTATAAGTTCTACAGAATACGATGTGTCTGGATCATCATCCCTCTACGAATATGCCTGGCTTTGGTACATTCACGACGATTATACTTATTTTTACAAGGACAATGGCCACAAGTACACCGGCGCCTATGTCCGTTGCGTAAAGGGCGAACTCTCTCCCAACACAGTTCCGTCCTCTTCATCTGGCCATGTCACGCCGGTTCTCGAAGTAGTCGAAGGCTGTAACGACTATGGCTACAACAGCAACTGGGAATACCTGAATCCGGATGTGGAATACGGCTGCATCTTTGACGAACGTGATAGCCATTATTACAAAACTGTCTATGTGGGCGATCAGCTGTGGATGGCTGAAAACCTGCGCTATGAGGCTGCCGTCGGTAGTTCCTGGTGCTTTAACGATGAACTAGACGAATTCGGCGATTGCAACGAGTATGGTCGTTACTATGGCGGCAACGCCATTGCTACAGACGACCCCATCTGCCCCGAAGGTTACCGTGTGCCTAGCCAAAGTGATGTAAACAAACTTATTGAGTACATGAAGAATCAAGAAGCCGGTGTAGAAATTTTCATGGCAAAGACGGATCTGTGGGATCTGCCCAATGAAAACGCTTTTGAAGGAACCAATGCTACAGGACTTACTATGCTGCCGGGCGGCCTTCGTGGTTATGATAATGGACGTTTCTATGAGACCGGCGTTTATGCGGATTATACCCACCGATTCCACATGTGGCTAAGTGACAAGTATAACGGCCTTGTGGGCAATTATACATTTATGTTTGGTAATATTATCCAGTGGGGCGGCACCTATTCCATTACCGATAAGGAACGCGGATTCGGAATTCCCGTCCGTTGCATCAAGGAATAGCTTGACGCTACACCGGAGTCTTGCTTTTTTCGCCGGCGATTTCGCGGACTAGGCGGGGCACCAGGTAGCCGGGCAGAACTATTCTAATGTTTTCAATTAAAGAGCGCGCCTGTTCGTCGCTGATTTCGTAGTGGGCAACGCCCTTGGCATGGTCCAGCTGGTGGATGTAGTAGGGGAGGACACCCTGCTCGAAAAGCTTGCGGCAAAGTTTCGACATGGTGTCGGGACTGTCGTTTACACCCTTCAGCAAGACGCTCTGATTCAGTAAGGTCCAGCCGCTGTATTTGAGCTGGCCGAAAATTTCCATGCTGCTTTCGTCCAACTCGTCGGGATGGTCTACGTGGCTAACCAGAACGCAGTCGAATCGGGCGGGCAGGTCCCTTAGGAATTCGAAGTGCTGCTGCACCAGGTCGGGGCGCATTACCGGCAGGCGGCTGTGAATGCGAAGCGTTGTAACGGAACCATGGTCGCTGATGGCTTCAATCAGACTCTGCAGTTTTGCAGGGGACAAGGTCAGCGGATCGCCGCCGGAGAGGATCACTTCCCAGATGTCGCTGTGGGTGTCTAGCCAGCTGCCGACCTGAACGTCTACGTCGGGCGTATTCTGGAAGGGGTAGTTCCTGCGAAAGCAGAACCGGCAGCGCACACCGCAGGCGGCGGTCGTTACTATTAGGGCGCGTCGGTCATATTTCTGGATGACGCATTCGCTTTTGCCTGCAGGAAGGTCTCCGACAGGGTCGTCTACAAAGCCGGGAACTTCCACATATTCTTCTTTTGTAGGGAGAACTTCACGCATAAGGGCCGCCGGTTCCTTGGCGTTCTTGATCAGGTCGGCGTAGTGCCTAGAACAGCAGAAGGGGAACGTGGGGGTGTGGTCCAAGTTGGCCAAATAGGGCGTGTTCGCGATTAAAGATGCGATTTCCGGGCCCAAATAGTCTAAAAAGTCAGAAATTTGCGTGAATACTAATGCGGATTGTTCCATTATATTATTAAATTTAGCAACATAAATATCAAAAAGAGGATAATATGGGTACTGTAAGCACCAACGAATTCCGTAAGAAGCTCAAGATCATGGTTGATGGTCAGCCGTATGAAATCATTGAAAACCAGTTCGTGAAGCCGGGTAAGGGCCAGGCTTTCAACCGCGTTCGTATCAAGAACCTGGTTACCGGCCGTACTCTCGAACGTACCTGGAAGAGCGGTGACACTGTTGAAGAAGCAGATGTGACCTTTACCGAAATGACTTACCTCTACAACGATGGCGAAACCTGGTTCTTCCTGGATAACGACACTCAGGAAACCATGGAAATCCACAAGGAAAGCCTCGGTGGCTGCGAAGTTTGGCTCCTCGACGGTGCTACCGTTGAAGTGACCTGGTGGAAGGACCCGAAGACTCTGTCTACCATTCCTGTTGAAGTGATTCCGCCGACCTTCGTTGACCTTATGATCATCGACGCTCCTCCGGCTGTTCAGGGCAACACCAGCGGTAACGTTCTCCGTGAATGCACCGTTGAAACTGGCGCCAAGGTGATGATTCCGCTGTTCATCGAAAACAACACCAAGATCCGCGTGGATACCCGCGACGGTTCTTACTTAGAGCGTGCCAAGTAATTCATCGGGCAGGTTGCCTCCGTTCACTTGGCACTTTGTCGGGTGAGGAGCGCGTACTTGAAGGATGAATCAAAAAGTCCCGCGGTGATGAACCGGGGGCTTTTTGTTTGCGCTAACGCAGGACTGGAGCGCGTACTTTCAGGTTGAATTTGGAAGAGCCTGGTTTTATGCCAGGCTTTTTCACTTGGCACTTTGTCGGGTGAGGAGCGCGTACTTTCAGGTTGAATTAAAAAAGCCTCGGTTAATAGCCGAGGTTTTTTGTTTGCCTTTAATTCAATTTGTTTTAGGGAGGAAGGTTGTTCTTACTTCAACGCGTCGCGGTAGGCCTTGGCTACGGCGTCGGGATTGTCTGACTTCAGCCAGCTAAGAGTTTCGGTGCCGCGGTAGCTCCAGGCAAAGATGTTGTCGATGCCGGCCTTACGGCTTTCGGCGACTGCGATGGCTAGGTCGTTCTCTCGGCCGCCTTCGATTTGGTAGGCCTTGATCCACATCTGCACGTCCTTGCCGTACTGCCTGGCGACATCGGTCAGCTTGCAGGCGGTTTCGGCGTACTTTTCGCGGACCCATTCCTCGGTGGCGCCCTTTTCCCAGTAGGGGTCGCTGGCTACTTCGTCTACGGATTCCAGTCGGGCGACCTTGCTCCAGTCGTCCAGGCCTGCAGGGAACCAAGGGGGCAGCATGCAGACGCAGTTGCGCTTGCCTCGGGCGTGAACGTCTTCCGTCATTTCCTTCAGGAAGTCGATGAGGCTGTCTTCGCGGAACTGCAGAACGTCGCGAGCCTGCACTGGCTCCATCTGGTCGAAGGTGGCTGCTGGCATGTCGTATCCAAAGCGTTCGCGGAACCTGCTGCGGCATGTGGTGCAACGGCAGCTCCAGTTGCTAAGCCCGCCTTTCTCGAAGTAGAAGTGGGGCTCGTCCCAGAAGATGGTGTCTACCTTGGTGTCGCAGACAGACTCAATCCACTTGTGCATGTACTCCCTGAACTTAGGGTTGCTGGGGCAGGCGGCCACCTTGGGCTTTCCGTCCAGGGCCACCTGGCACATGTCGTGGTCGCGGGCGGTAAGTTCTGAATAAGCCTCTCCGCCAAAAACGCGGCCTATACCCCAGGGGTTCACGTAAACCTTTAGGCCCAGGTCTGCAGAACCATCCACGATTTCCTTCATGGTGCCAAAGTAATACTGCAGGTCTTCTTCGCTCCAGGTGTGGAGAACTGCATTAAAGCCTGCGGCCTTGATATCGGCCATGTCTGTAAGCACGTGCCTAGGGGAGCGCACGCCAAAGTAGCTAACGCCTTTAAATTTCAATTCCATAATTCACTATAAAATCAGACGTTATTGTCTGCTAGTTATTGTTGTTGGCCCACTGGGGGGATCCGTTTTGCAGTAGAACTTCGTTCAGTACCTTGTGCCATTGTTCTTCGCTGACAGGTTTGGTCATCCAGAAAAATCCGTTTTCGTCGCAATCCTTGTCGGGGAGAGGCATGGTGTCGGGGATTAGCTCAATAATCCAGGACTCGGGAATTCCGTCGTGAAGCTGGCGGCTGAATTTTAGATTTTCGGCCTTGGGACGGTCTGCATGGTCCAGCACGATCAGTGCCGGGGATTCGCCAATGATTAGGGCCGTTTCCAGCAAGCTGGTTGCATCTTCAATGGTGTTGCAGGTGTATAGGGTTGTGTCTTCGTTCAATCCACCACGTTCCACCAGCCAGCGGAAGGTCCACTGACTAAGCTTGTCCAGGCTGCCCGGAGAGGATGGAGATATAAAGAAGATATGTCCCATGTCCGTAAATTTAGATTAATTCTTTTTTTTTAAGATTCCTGAGTAGATGCTTTTGCCCTTTTTTGACCGGCGCGGCCTAATTATGAGGTGTGAATTATGATTTATTAGATTTAATAAGGTGCCCTTGGCGCGATTATAAATCTCGCACTTTGTAACGCGTAATTCATAATTATATTTTGCCTATGTTTCCTGATGTCCCTGAATTTCGTTTTGTCGATAAATTGCTCAAAAATGCAGCTCCTCTTAAGGAAGTGGCTCCGAGAACCAGAACCTGGCTAGGAGTGGGGGATGATGCTGCCATTTTTGATGGCTGGCTGGCTACCAAGGATCTCTCTGTAGAAAATACCCACTTTCGCCTGGATTGGTCAACGCCGGAACAGGCTGTAGAAAAGCACATTGTGAGCAATGTGTCCGATATTTCTGCCATGGGCGGAGTCCCTCGCATTGCCCTTTTGGGATTGTGCCTGAACCGCCATTGGTCAGAAGAAACCAGGAACCGGGTAAGGAAAGCCCTGTCCGAAGGTTTTGCCAGGCGGGGCATTACGTTGATTGGCGGCGATACGGTTTCTGGTGAAGAGGGCGTTTTTTCTACGACCTTGCTTGGGGAACTTGCTGGCGAAAATCCCTTTTTACGGTCTGCAGTCAAGCCTGGAGATACTTTGTATGTAAACGGGACGCTGGGCAAGTCGGCGGCAGGACTTTGGATTTTGATGAATCATCCAGAAGACCGCAATCTTTTTCCTGAACTTGTAGAATACCATCTGGATCCGAAAATCAGGGAGCAGGCTGGGGCAGAACTTTCTCGACTTTTGGCGGGGTGTGGCTGTAATTGCTGCGGATGCATGGACATTAGCGATGGCTTGTCGTCGGAACTGAATCATTTAGCCTTGTCTTCCCAGGTTTCCATAGAAATTGAAGAAAGTTTGATACCGATTGACCCGGATGTGGTTAAAATGGCCGGTTATTATGGGATTTCTCCTATGGAATTGGCCATGAATGGGGGCGAAGAATATCAACTGTTGTTTGCCAATTCTGCCCCAATAAGTATATTTGGGGGGAATAACAATGGATTAGGCAAGGTGTATCGGATTGGCAGCGCTTGCGAAATTTCGGGGTCTGCCAGAGTGAGCATGCTTTGCAAGAATGGAGTGAAAATGCCTGTTGAACCTCAGGCGTGGACGCATTTATGATTAACGGAACTAAAATGAATTTAGGCCAGCTTTTGCTGCGTCAGGGTGTACTTGACGAAGACCAGCTGGCCCATGCCATGGCAGAACACAAGCGTACTGGCCTTATGCTCAGTAAGATTCTTGTTCGACTGGGCATGGTTAGTGAAGATACGCTAACAAGCATTCTGGGTGTGCAGATGCAGTCTACCACCAAGATGCGTATTGGTGAAATGCTCATTGCTCAAGGCTACATTACCGAAGAGCAGTTGAACAAGGCTCTCGAGACTCAGAAAACTTCTGGTAAGCGTCTTGGCCGAACCCTGGTGGATCTGGGCTACATGCCCGAAGAACGCCTTATCGAAATTCTGTCTCGTCAGTTTGAAGTTCCGTACGTAAAGCTGGATTCCTTCAGCATCGATCCGGAAGCCTTTAACTATCTGCCCGAAGACATGTGTAAGCAGTACAAGGTTTGTCCGCTGTTTATGCAGAAGAGTGAGGATGGCCCTGCCGCAGGCCGCAGTGTCTTGACGGTGGCCATGACTGACCCCACCAACATGCGCACCATCAGTATCATCAAGTTCAAGGTGAAGATGGACGTAGACGTGGTGATGGCTTCTGATGCCGATGTGCAGAAGGCTATTGAACGTGTGTTTGCGGGTCATGGTCCTACAGAAGAATCCCTTGCCGACCTTATTAGCGATTCCAAGGATGGCGAAGAACTTGAAACCGTGGAGCGCGGTCAGGGCAACCAGGAAGAAGAACTTTCCGACGAAGAAGGTCGCCAGGTCGTTAAGATCGTGACCACCCTGATTCACGAAGCTATTGCCCGTAAGGCTTCAGATATTCATCTGGAACCTCAGGAAACCTTCCTGAAGCTCCGCTACCGTATTGATGGTGACCTGCAGGTCATGTCTCCTATTCCGGCTCGCTTGATGCCGCAGATCCTGTCCCGTATCAAGTTGCTTTCCAAGATGGATATTGCCGAAAAGCGTAAGCCCCTGGATGGTCGTTTTACGGTGCGCTACAAGGGTTCCGAAGTTGACCTTCGTGTGTCTTCGTTCCCCATTTCTCTGCGTAAGCGCGGCGTTTGCGAAAAGATCGTTATGCGTATCTTGAACCCCAACTCCGGTCAGTTCCCCCTGAAGGATATGGGCTTCGATCCACGCGTTCTTAAGCAGTTCATCGACGCTATTAACGCTCCTAACGGCATTGTGCTTGTGACCGGTCCTACGGGTTCCGGTAAGTCTACTACGCTTTACGCATCTATTGGTGAAATTCTTGATAGTACCATTAACATTTCTACCATGGAAGACCCTGTGGAATTGAATATCGACGGCGTCAACCAGGGGCAGATCAACAATGCGGCCGGGTTTACGTTTGCCGCGGGCATTCGTGCCTTGCTCCGTCAGGACCCTGACGTGATCATGATCGGTGAAATGCGTGACCAGGAAACCTCTTCAATGGCTATCGAAGCTGCCTTGACGGGTCACTTGGTCTTTAGTACGTTGCATACAAACGATGCTGCCGGCGCATTCCCCCGTTTGCTGGAAATGGGTCTGGAACCCTTCCTTGTGTCTACCGCTATTAAGGGCGTGCTGGCTCAGCGTCTTGTGCGTCGCATTTGTAAGTACTGTAAGGAACCTGTAGAGATTTCCCAGGAAATGCGCGACGAACTTCACCTGACTCCGGACATGCAGTTCTACCACGGCAAGGGCTGCCCCAAGTGCGATGGCTCCGGCTATAAGGGTCGTGCCGGTATCTACGAATTCCTGGTGCCTAACGAAACCGTTCGTAACCTGATTATCAAGCGTTCTTCTGGCGACGTTATCAAACGTGCCGCCATGCAGGAATGTGACATGATCACCTTGCGTATGGACGGTATTTCCAAGGCTCTGCAGGGCATTACCACTCTTGAACAGGCAGTGGGTGCATCTGCTGCAGATGATGCCTAATTCTAGCATGCCTAGGCCCTAGGTCCCGGTATAAAGACTTGTTGCAAAAAATACCATCGGGTTTTATCCCGGTGGTATTTTTGCTATCTTGCGAAATCTAAAAGTCAGGAGACGTCAATGGCAAACATTGTGGATAATGGGGTACTGGATCGGGAACTGAATCCCGAGCAGGCCGCTGCTGCAAAAAAAATCGATGGACCTATGTTGATTCTTGCCGGTGCAGGTTCGGGAAAGACCCGCTGCATCACATATAAGATTGCCCACCTTGTTTCTGTACACAATGTTGAATCCGACCGCATTCTGGCTGTGACTTTTACCAACAAGGCTGCCCGCGAAATGAAGGGCCGTCTGCAGAAGCTGCTAGACTGCAATATGAGCTTTAGCTGGATGGGAACCTTCCATTCTGTATGTCTTCGTCTGCTTAAGCTTTGCCTGTCCAAGGAGTCTGTGGTGGCTGCCATGGCAGGTCCCGATGGTCGCTGGTACGATGGCAATTTCTCTATTTACGATGATGACGACCAGAAGCGTACCTTGAAGGAAGTGATAAAGGCGGATGGCAACGACAACGTTGAAGCTGCAGATGTAAAGAAGGCTCATGCGGCAATCTCTAAATTCAAGAATTCCCTGATGGTCGTGGGCAAGAGTTCTGTTTTGCAGACCCCTGAGGTGGCTCGCAATAACGCCAACTATCCCGACGAAGAAAAGTATGCCCGCTATTATACGGAATACCAGAAGAAGCTTCGTGAATCCAACGCCATGGACTTTGACGACCTGCTGTTCAACACCGTCTACATGTTGCAGAAATTGCCGAACCTGGCAAAACAGCTGGCGACTCGTTTCCAGTATGTCGTTGTAGATGAATACCAGGATACCAATGATGTTCAGTACGAACTGCTGAAGTTGTTGATGAATGAGCAGAAGAACGTTACTGTGGTGGGTGACGACGACCAGAGCATTTATGGCTGGCGTGGCGCCAACATCAAAATTATCCGAAACTTTCATCGTGATTTTGCTCCGGTAACAATTGTGAAGCTGGAGCAGAACTATCGTTCCACGTCCAACATTGTGCGTGGTGCGGGTTCTGTCATTGCCCACAATATCCGCCCGCAGGAAATGCAGAAGAATGTGTTCTCTCGGCAGGAGGCTGGGGAACTGATTCACGTGCGTCACTTTATGGATGATCGTTCCGAGGCTTCTGCCATTGCCGATGCAATCGCCAAGGCTGGCCCGGAATCCTATGCAAAGACTGCTGTGTTCTATCGAACCAACTCTCAGTCCCGCTCTCTAGAAAAGGCCTTGAACGATCGCCGTATTCCCGCTGTGATTTTTGGCGGAACGCGATTCTGGGATCGTAAAGAAATCAAGGACATTATTGCATACCTTCGTCTGCTGGCTAACGAACGAGACGATGTCGCTTATCTGCGCGTTATCAATACGCCGCCCCGCGCTATCGGCAAGACTACGGTAGAAGGCGTTCTTGAAAGGGTCCGCAATGGCGAGGGCTCCTTCTGGCAGAACTTGCAGGCCGAAGCCAATGGCCTTGGCCGTACAGCTCCCAAGCTGAAAGGCTTTACGGACTTGGTTCTGGGGTGGAAGGCTCTTATCGCTGCTGGAGAAACTCCGCTGCCGATCCTGGCTGAAAAAATCATCAATGATGTGGGTTACAAGGATTTCCTTCGCAAGGAAGACGAGATTACGGCTGACGAACGTATCGCCAACTTGGACGAAATGGTAAACGCCATCCGTGAATTCGACGAAGAACACCCAGGCGCTACACTGGATGCCTTCCTGCAGGATATTTCTTTGCTGACCGATGGCGACAAGAAGGTGGATGCCTCCAAGGGGCAGGTAACCCTCATGACCATTCACATGGCGAAGGGCCTGGAATTCAATACGGTGCATATCGCTGGCTGCGACGAAGAAATCTTCCCGCTGATCCGAATGTCCTCTATGATGTCCGGTGCAGAAATGAACGAGCAGATGGAAGAAGAACGCCGACTGTTCTATGTGGGCTGTACCCGTGCCGAAAAGAAGCTGTACCTGTACCATGCAGAACGTCGCTTTTTTCAGGGTAACATTCGACCCTTTGCGCCGTCCCGGTTCCTAAAGGAACTGGACCCTTCCGTGGTGGATTTTGTTCCCTGTGAAGATTCCGGCTTTGGCGGGGGCTTTAACAACTTTAATCAGGATTATTCGCAGGTGAGTGGCTTCAGGTCTCCTCGCATGAGCAACTTGCCGCCTCCCATTCCTCGCCGCCCGGTAACGTCTAGTGGATTTGCGGGGCGCAGTTCCGGCGGGTTTAGTTCCGGCGGGTTTGGCGGCAGAAGTAACGGGGGATTTAACCGTCCTGCAGCAGTTCCTGATTCTATCCGTAAGAACGACAGGCGTATTATTTATCACAACCCGATTTCTGTACCCAAGCCGGCGGCTCCCGCTGTGCCTGCGGGGCCTCGTGTGGTTTACGACGAGTTTAGCGAAAATCCGTTCCACGCAGGAGCCAAGGTTCGCCACATGAAGTATGGTGTTGGCGTGGTGCAGAAGTGCTATGGCACTGGCGACAACGCCCGTGTAGATGTGCGCTTTGGTGACGGCGTAACAAGAACTATCATCTTGAAGTACGCCGCATTGCAAATCGTAGGATGATTATGAATTTTGAATTACGAATTATGAATTATGAGAGGAAATGGGGTTGGCGAAGCCTCGTTTGTAGATCTCATATCTTATAATTCATAATTTATAACTACTTTGCAACCTATAGTTGACATTACTTGAACCTTTTTTTTTGCTACATTAATGGCTGTAAACGAATAAGTAGAGGCTTTATGCTTGAACGTGAAGAAGTTTTGAAATTGGCCAAGCTCTCTCGCCTGAGCGTTTCTGAAGAAGAAATTCCGGCTCTGAAGGGCCATCTCGACAAGATGCTGAATCATCTGGAAGCTCTTAAGGCTCTGGATCTTTCTAACGTGGAACCTATGACCGCAGTGGAAAATGGGGCTACCATTCTTCGCGAAGATGTTCCTGTACAGGGCTTCTCTCTGGACCAGGCCTTTGCCAATGCTCCTGCTGTTGAAAACGACCACTTTGCTATTCCCAAGGTTATTGGCGGCTAATTAACGTCGGTTTCTGGTTCCTATGGCGGTGCATTGCATTGTTCCTGCCCGCATGGGCTCTTCCCGCTATCCGGGTAAACCCCTGGTAAAGATAGCCGGAAAAGAAATGATCGTGCGCACCCTGGAACGTGCCCGTGCTGCGGGCTGTTTCGAACGCATCCTTTGTGCGACAGACTCTGAAATTATTGCAGACGTAGTATCTAGGGCTGGTTTTGACTTTGTCATGACCGGCCCTGCTCATACAGGCTCCGACCGAGTGGCCGAGGCTGCCAATAAGCTTGGCCTTGACCTTGTTGTGAACCTGCAAGGGGACGAACCCTTGGTGGAACCGTCCCTGCTGGCCCAGGTGGCCAGAGAACTCGAAAATCATCCGGATTGCTGGGTGACTGTGGCCTGCCCTCTGAATCCTGCCGAAAACCAGGTGAAAACCGTGGTAAAGGTCCTGGTTAAAGATGGTGTGGCTCTTGATTTTACCCGCGATGTAGACGAAAACGCTCTGGCTACCGCAAGCGACCAGAATGCGTTTTGGTTTCAGCATCAGGGCATATATGCCTATTCTCGGGCTTGTCGCGACGAATTTGCCTCGCTTCCGCAGTCTCAAGTAGAATTGGACCGCAGCCTAGAGCAAATGCGTATTATCGACCGTCGTACCATCCGTATGGTACAGAGCCCCTATATTTCTATTTCTGTAGATGTCCCTGCCGACGTCAGTGCGGTAGAGGCCCAATTGTTGCATTAGTACATTCTGGTCTTTACCGCAGCCTGCGGCTGAGGGTGCTATGAATGGAACAGAAAGAAAGGTATTCTACCTTTCATTGAACCTGCTTGTCTTGGGGATTGTGGTTCGCTTTTTGCCTTGGGGGCTGCCTGCTATTGATACGTTTCAGGTGGGCGACCGCGTGATTGTTACAAACGAAATGCAAAATGACGTTTCGCCAGATTCTTTGGGGAACCTGGTGCTAGTTGTGGCGGAATCCCTGCCTCAAGATCTTGTTGGTACAGATAAACTAATAAAATCGGACTCTAGAAAATCAAAGAAGAAGCCTCCAAAAGTGCAGTTGCCCGTACACATAAATTCGGCGGGTATCGATGAGCTGTGCGCCTTAAAGGGGGTTGGACCCAAGCTTGCAGAGAAGATTGTGGCCCATAGGGAGGCTTCTGGACCCTTCAAAAGCGAAAAAGACCTGCAAAAAGTGCCTGGAATAGGTAAGAAAAAGCTGGAAGGCATGTTGCCTGGGGTAATTTTTGATTAGTTTTTACGTAGATAACTTTTCATAAGTCATTGATAGTATGAGTGATAAGAAATTATACATGGGTGTGGAAGTTGGTGACGCCTCCTTGAAAGTCGCCGTCTTTGATGCGGAAGAACGCCGCGTTCTTAAGACTGCAATTCTTGAGACCGAAACCAGCCCGCTAGATGATGTTTTTGCTTTTGAGTCTGTTCTTGAAGGCTGGATGGAATTCTCCAAGATTGAATCCGTTGAAGCGGTTTCTGTTACGGTTCCTGCGTTCCGTTCCATTGTGCGTCAGGTCTTTGTGCCTCCTGAGGCTTCCAAGAACCTGGACGAATATCTGCACTGGTATGTATCCTTGATTACCAATGCCGAAGCAGGCTCCTATATCGTAGACTACCAGGTTCTTGGCGGTAGCGATAGTCTGGGCTTGACTGTAATGTTGATTGCAGTTCGTCAGCAGTGGGTCGATAATATGCGTAAGGGTTTCCGCAATAAGGCCTTGACCCCGAAGTCGTTGGACGTAGACGTGCTGTCTGTAATGAACCTGATGGACTTTGCCGAAAACATGACCGAGCTGGAATGCGTCGTTAAGGCCGACTACGCCGGTGTGACCTTGTTGTGGATCACCAAGGATAACCTTCAGGCTCTGCGCTGTGTTTCTACTCTTGCCCTGGTGAACAAGACCAAGGAAGAAGCTTACCAGATCCTGGTGGATGGCATTGCCGAACAGATCAAGATTGCCCAGGATGAAAACGCTTCCATTGTGACCAAGCAGCTAAACCTGTGCGGTGAAATGTCAGGCGACCCAATGTTCATGGAACTTCTCCGTCAAAAGCTTCCTGAATGCCAGCTCTCCTTGCTGGATTCCTTCTCTAACATTCGACTTCCGGTGGAGGCCGAGGATGCCGCTGCAGTGCTTAGCTGCACAGGCGCTATCGGTGCGGCCTTGTACGCATTGGAGGGTGTATGATTCACTTGAACCTTATTGATGCCGCCGAGCGCCTTTCTGTTGTAGAAAACGTTTCTCCGGTTCATGTTACCAGCCTTGACGATATCAAGAAGAAGGGCCGTAAGAAGGCTCTGACTGTTGCTGTCGCCGCTCTGTTTGCCGTAGTTGGCTTTAGCTGCTTCCTTAGCGTTTATGGCGTGCCCGCTCCCCTGCAGGGTGTTCTTCCTGAACCCTACCTTTCTTTGATTGGCGCCGAAGATCCTAGCCGTTCCGCTCTTGTAATGGCCAACGGACAGCGAACCTCTGCCGGTGGTTCTCTGGAAGCTCAGGCTGAAAGTGCTGCCGCCCTCAAGCGTCAGCGCGAAGCTATGACCCCGAAGCAGATCGTTGGCGAAATCAATCCCCAGGCCTTGTACAACAACAAGCGTACGGATTACAACTCCTACCTGCCTCTCGAAAAGGTGTCTTACCAGAAGGCTGCACTCGGTCAGTTCACTGTATTCATGAATACAGCTACCCCGGATGATGTTGGCTTCTCTGATTGTATTTTCCAGGCTCCCAACTACTTCTACGTTCGTGGCGTGGCCGCCAAGCCTGCTTCTCAGCGTAGCTTCCTGGAACGAATCAAGACAGTCAGCTCCAATTTCAAGACTCCGCCTCTGCCCGAAAACGCTCCGGCTACAGACATTACCGCCTTTGGTCAGTACAACGTGTCTAACGTAAAGCTGGACGCCGTGAACAAGTTCGTGGCCTCTGCTGAAGTGGCTGGCGAAATCAAGGCTATCAAGACCATGGCTACCTCTAGCAAGGTGACCTTCTCTGGTTTCGAAAAGCCCGTTGTTGAAGACTTTGGCGTTTACAAGCGCTATGCCTACCAGGTGGTTTCTTCTGCAGACTTTAGCGACTTGCAGGCCTTCATTACTGCCTTCTCGACTTCTCCCATCCGCATGGGCGTTCAGAGCGTAGAAATGAAGTTTGGCAAGAAGGATCTGCAGACAGCAATCCGCTTCGAAATGTACGTTACGCCGTAATCGGGTAGCTCATGCCTATTCGCATTACTGGCGGTAATCTTCGTGGACGGAATGTTCCGTCTCCAGATACATCAAAGACTAGGCCGACTGCCTCCCGTACAAGGGAGGCTCTCTTTAATATCCTGCAGGGTGTCGAAAACTTCCGCATGCTGGATTTGTTCGCCGGCACTGGCATTATGGGAATCGAGGCCTTGAGTCGAGGTGCCGCAAGTGTTATTGCCGTAGAAATGGCCCATGCTCAGGCTCGTCTTGTGCTGCAGGCATACAAGTCTCTTGGCCTCGAGAATAGACTTACTTTGTTAGAAAGCAATGCCCTTACCTTGTCAAAGGAATCATTCTGCAAGGAAGAAGGCTTTGACCTGATATATGCTGACCCTCCGTTCAAGAATATGGAATACCCGGATTTGCGCCCTTATGTGGGGTGGCTGAATCCTGGTGGAGTGGCTGTCTTTGAGGCGCCTTCGAAGAATCTTCCTGCCTGGGTTAAGGAGTCCGAGGCGGCAGGGGAGGCTTCGGTACGTAAGTATGGCGAATCCTCTCTGGTTATTTTCCGTAAGGCTTTGTAGATTGAGGATGTGATGATGTCTCAAGATCGAGTAGCGGTTTTTGCAGGTTCCTTCGATCCCTTTACTTTGGGGCATTTGGATATTGTGGAACGTGCTGCAGGCCTTTTCGATGAACTGTGGATTTTGTTGGCAGTGAATACTTCTAAGAAGTATATGCTTTCGATGGAATCCCGCGAGGAACTGGTTCGCGGTGCGGTAGCCCACATGCCTAACGTGAAGGTGGCTTCTTATGAGGGGCTGACTGTCGAATTCATGAAGTCTGTTGGAGCCCGCTACTTGGTTCGTGGAATTCGCACAGGCGCCGACCTGGATTTTGAACAGTCCGTTTCCTGGAACAACAAGGTGCTTTATCCTGAATGCGAAACAGTGCTTTTGTCTAGCGCGCCGGAACATTTGGCCATTAGCAGTACCGTTGTTCGTGAAATTTTGAAGTGCGGAATAGGCGGCTCTATTGAAGGGCGTGAAACTCTTGCCAAGTATCTGCCTCAGAGTATTTTGAATTTTGTCTTGAAATAATAAGGAATTAGAATGCGTCCGTTTAGATACTTACCTAAAGTTCTTCGAACTCTTCTTATTATCAATGCAGTTGTGTTTGGCCTGGCTTTTGTGCTGGGTGGAATTCTTGGCCTTCAGTTGAACATTCCTGGTGTTGGCCCGGGTAACCTTCGCGACTACATAACATACTTTGGCGCCTATTTCCCTACGGAACCTTGGGCTGTCTGGCGTTACTTGACTTACATGTTCGTGCATGTGGATTTCTGGCATTTCCTGTTCAACATGCTGATGCTTTGGATGTTCGGTTCCGATGTGGTGGACATGATGGGTTCTAAGCATTTTACTGGCATGTACTTGTTCTGTGGTATTTTTGCGGCCATTTTCAGTTTGCTGATGAGTATCCTAGGATTGACTCATAATCCGATTATTGGTGCGTCTGGCGCATTGATGGGGCTGTTTGTAGCCTATTACAAGTTCTTCCCCAACCGCATGATTCTGATGTTTATGTTCTTCCCCATGCGAATAAAGTATGCCATGTGGTTCATGGTGGCCATTGACGTATTTATGGCTCCCTCTGGTGATGGCGTTGCCCACTTGGCTCATTTGGGAGGTGTCGTTGGCGGATTCCTGTACATGCATTTTTACGAAGGCGGTTTTGGCGGAATCGTGAACAAGGTGGAACGTGCGGCTCGCAAGGCCCGTGCACCAAAGTTCAAGATGAACGATGGCGGCAGGGCAAATGCCGGCGAAACTCGCTACCGCAGCGAAGAAAAGGCTCCCCTTGAAGGTGAAGTCTTTGACATGAACGAAAACCAGCGTATGGATGCCATCCTGAAGAAGGTCAATGAAAGTGGCATTAATTCGCTGACAGAATCTGAACGTAAGTTCCTGCTAGAAGCTAGCGAACGCTTGCGCCGGAGACGATAATGAAGAAAATTTTAGGTATCGGTGCTGCCCTGGTTGATGTTCTTGCCAATGTCAGTGATGAATGGATGGCTGCACAGGGCGTTCTGAAAGGCGGAATGAACCGTGTGGAATGGCCCCAGATGGAAAAGTTTTTGGGTAGTCTGAAGAATCCGATTCAGGTACCCGGAGGATCTACCTGCAATACAATGGTGGGTATTTCTAAGTTGGGGGGCGATGCCGCCTTTATTAGCAAGGTGGGCGATGACGACTTGGGAAGGCTGTTTCAGAATCATCTGAAGTCTTACGATGTAGAAAACCGTATGGGCATTTCGGATGTAGCGACAGGCTGCGTCTTTAGTGCTGTGACTCCAGACGCTCAACGTTCCATGTGGACTTTTCTGGGGGCATCCAACGAAATGGATGAAAATGATTTCTGCCCGGAATTGTTTGAGGGAATTTCCCTGATTCTTGCCGAAGGTTATAGCGCTTTTGATCGCGAAAATTTTAAGAAGTGCTTTAACCTGGCTCGCTCCCTGCATGTAGAAACTGCTTTGGATTTCAGTTCCTTTGGTGTTGTAGAGTCTTGCCGCGACTTGTTCGATGAACTCTTCGAAAAGAAGATGATTGATATTGTAATCGCCAATGAGGATGAAGCCTTTGCCTATGCCGGCGTTAAAGAAGATGCGGCTCTCGATGTTCTTGCCCAGAAGGCAAAGATTGCTGTTGTCAAGCTGGGTAAGCGAGGCGCCCTGATTGCCAAGAATGGAATTGTAACTCGCGTAGACGCGGGCACTGCAAAGGCTATTGATACTACTGGTGCAGGGGACCTGTGGGCTGCAGGTTTTCTTTATGGCTATATGAACGGATGGTCCATGGAAAAATCGGGTAGGCTTGGCAGTGTAGTTTCTAACGAAGTTGTGCAGGTTATGGGGGCCATGATTCCCGAAGAAGGCTGGGCTCGCATTAAGTCGCAAATGTAAGGAGGCTCGTATGAATCTGGTTCATAAATTCTTGATGGCAGGTTTGACTGCAGTCGTTTTTGCCAATGCACAGGATGTGTCTATTCGCAATGTCTGCGATACTTTATCTTTAAGCGAAAAACCTCAGGTTACGCTGGAACTTGCTTATGTTGATGAAACCAGGTGGTTTGGCGATAAGACTCTGAAAAAAGCTGATTCCACATTTGTGACTCGGTATACGGATTTTACAAAGCTCAAGCCTCAGCATGATTATTTTGAAGATAAAATGCCCTTCAGCATCACTGCGGAATGTCGCGAAACTTCAAATAACCTGTATAAATATGGTGTGTGGAGCAAACCATCGACTCATTGGAATCTGAATGACGAAAATGACGACTATGCAACGTTCATCATGGATGTTCATGAAAACAAGATGGCTGGTTACGACTCGACCAACACGTATAATTTCCTGGTCATGAAGCAGGGTGGCTTGCCTGAGGATGGATCGTTTTCTTCTGGAGAATTGCTGGTTTCTAAAACTTTTGAATTCCAGTTTGACTGGTGGTTCGCTTCCGTCGCCTACAGGATTACATCCACAAGAACAGAAATTAGCGGAAAGGATACGACTACATACGTCAGTGGCTCGAACAAGTATGCGGGGGCCGTTGGCATGGATTCTGCTGCCGTAGTTGAGGCTGCCTTAGGCGCCCTGACTTTCCCGGATACCTTGACCAAGGTAAAACTGCAGGTGTTCCACGGGGTTCTTATGGATGAACGAAAGATTCCTGCAAAAGAAATTGCCCACATTTCTTCTTCTTCTGATGTTGTTAGCAGTTCTTCTTCTGCTGCTGATTCTTCAGAGGAAAAACTGGATGGTTCTTCAAGCTCCACAACCGCAATTGGCGAACTTAGAGCTGCAGCTAGAATGCAGAATGAAACTCGCCAGGTTCGCCGCCTGAACGGAACTGTAGTTCTTGAAAGCGAATCGCTGGTTCCTGGCATTTATTATGTGAAGGATGCCCGTGGAGTTTGGAAAAAACAGATGGTTTTGCCCCATTAGTTTTATATTCCTCCAGTAATCATAAAATTTCAAATTCCTCGGTTTGCTATATTGTAAAACATGAAGAATTTGATTGCCTCCATTTTTGCAGTCGTCGTTCTTTCGGCGACTTTTCTTTTTGCCCAGGAACCTGCTGCTGTTCCCGCTCCTGCCGCTGCCCCTGTTGCGGATTCTGTCTCGGCCCCTGCCGTAGAAACTGCGACCGCTGCTGAACCAGTGTCTAGTGCGTCGACTGAAGAGGAACTGAAGTCCGAAATCTCCGTTCGTGATAGCGTGATGGCTCTTCGCGACAGTTCCTGCAGCGTTGAAAAGGATTCCCTGAAGAAGGCTCTTGAAGTGGAGCAGGCCAAGTGCGCCAACTGGGAAAAGAGCTATAACACCATTAAGCAGAACAACGAAGTTTGCGCTCAGGCATTGAGTGTGTCTATCGGCGTCAACGAAAAGAAGAAAGAAAAGGAAGATATGGATCGCCAGCAGGCAGCCATGATGTCTTCTACTGCGTTTATGGGCGGTGTCGGCTTAGGAATGCTTTTGTTCTGGTTGATTTTTGATTAAAGTAAAAACAGTACATTTGCTCCTTGGCGTTTTGCTTGCTGCCGGAATGGGCTTTGCTCAGACGGACTCTGCGCCCTTTCAAAAGGGGAATTCCCTTGAACTTGTTTCTCGCATATCCCTGAAGACTGCAGAAATTGCAGCCTTTATGCCCGAGGTAAAAAAACTTTTTGTAGTGGGCGATGCCAATGCCATGGAAGTTGTGGACCTGACGGATGCCAAATTCCCGAAGAGTCTGCCATCATTTATTTTAGATGGTGAAGCCACAAGCGTTACGGTTCATGGAAATTTAATTGCGGCAAGTCTGCTAGCCAATCCTGCTTGGGGCGAGGGCTCCGTTGAAATTATGGAATTCGTCGATGGAAACGTTCGGAAGGTTTCGACGATCAAGGCCTGCTTTCATCCTGACATGATTACTTTTACGCCCGATGGCAGCAAACTGCTTGTGGCTTGCGAAGGCGAACCCAGTGAAGAACGTATGCGGGACCCTTTTGGTGCTGTAGGCTTTGTCGATATGAACAGGCCTGCTGCCGTGACGGTACTGCCCTTTGACGACGTTACCATAGAACCGGAATACATTACGGTCTCTAAAGATTCTAGATGGGCCTGGGTCAGTCTGCAAGAAAACAATGCCCTTGCAAAAGTAGATTTACTTACTAACAAAATTGCAGGAATCTTTGACCTGGGCTTTGTGGATCATTCCCAGAAGGGCTTTGCCCTTGATGCCGTTAAGGACGGCAAGATCGATATCAAGAATGAATTTATGTGGGGCTTGCGTCAGCCCGATGGAATCAAGGCCTTTGAAGAAGCTGGCCGCCATTATGTGCTTACCGCTAATGAGGGCGAGGATTGCTCTGATACTCAGAAAACTTATGGCCTAAAGGATGTGGCAAGTCTTGCAAAGGAAAAGGGCGTTAAACTGAAATTCGGGAGCAGGTCCGTTAGTCTTTTTGACGGAATGACTGGGAAACTGCTTTGGGATTCCGGCGAAACCTTTGAACGGGTCGCCGCAGAAGTTGCTCCGGAGTATTTCAATTGGAACGCCAAGAAGGGTAAGAAAAAGGCTGATGCCCGCAGTGATGATAAGGGGAGTGAACCGGAAAACATTACGGTGGGTTATGTCAGGGGCCCCGATGGAAACGAGCGTCGCCTGGTCTTTGTGGGCCTAGAACGAATGAGCGGTATAGCGGTATTTGACTTTACAGACATAAAGTCTCCAAAGTTGATCGACTACTTCATGGATCCTAAAGATCGCGGTCCGGAAGGTCTGATTTTTATCAGTGCCGAAGAAAGCCCTATTGCAGGCCAGCCTCTTTTAATCGTTGGCTACGAATACAGCAAGACACTTGTTGTTTATGCAGTAAAGTAGGCTTGCAAAAATTTTGAATGATTCTTTCTAGAGAACGGATTCTGGCCAGGGGTGCTTGGGATAACGACCACGAAGTTCCTTGCGTAACTCGGGATAGGTATTTTTCCAGAATCCCGTAAGGTCCCAGGTTTTTTGCATGCTGCGGAAATTGGGCGCGAGTATGTCGTAACGGACTCGCAGCTTCTTGTCTGCAATCCAGTGTTCGCCTGTAATTGGCGATGCCTTTCCAGAGGCGCGGTCCACCTGCATAAAGTCCTCGATTCGGGCGGAAACTTCAATGAGGACGCCTTCGGCGCTCTGGGTAATGAGGTTGCTGCCTGGCGTTCCCGGTTCGGGGACATCAACTTCCTGGTAACTATAGCGGGCTTTCTTTCCGTTAGGCAGAATGTAATGGTCTGGGAAAGTCTTGTGTAGCCACTGCAACATGGAGCGCCCAAAGTAGTCTTCCAGAATGGCGCGGTAGCGATCTTCGTTCAAGTCGCGAAGCAGGAAGATGCCGTTGGCGAATTCGTCGAAAATCAACTCCATGTCTTCTTCGTTGAATTCCGGCAGGCCGAACTCGGGATAAAGCCTGGCTGCCAGACGCATCTTGATGAGAAGCGTCTGCAAATCTTCCGTAAGGTAGCGTCCGGTCCAGTTTTCCTTTTCAAGCTTTTCCTTCCATGCGTCTACGGTCAGTTCCTTTAGTTGCGAAAGAACTGCGGGAGCGGCTTCTTGCGGGAGAATCTCGCGTTCGGCGGCGCCTCGAATTTCTTTACCGATAAAACGTTCCTGCCCGTTACGCCAGATGAGTTCATAATGCGTTTCGACGTTTTCGTTTTCGAGAAGCGACTTGGGGACGGGTACATAAAGATTCAGACGTAACTCGGTTTTTGTTCCTGCAGCGGCGCCTGAACTGGTGCGGAGCATGGTCATGGCCAGCAATGCAAAGGGGGGGTCGGGCTGCTGCAGGCGAAGTACATTCTGATTGGGGAGCTTGTAGGATCCTGCGCTAGATGTGGGGGTGGCGAGCCTGTCGGGATAAGCCTGCATCAACATCTGGATGGCATCATTTTCGCTGTCGGCACGGAACTTGTAGTTTTCTCGCTTGCAGTAGTCCTGCAGCTGACGTAAGGTCTGTACGACCTCTCGCGGAGTTGAACCTCCATGGCCTGCAGAATCGCTTGCTAGCGTTAACAAATTGGTAGGCAGCTTGTTCTTCTGCAAAGTCTCTGTGCCGCCGTGGACCCATGCCATTGCAGACAACGTCAAGTCGCTAATGCCTGCGGTTCTTGACTTGATAAGAACGTAAGCCAGCTGCACGTCGGAAAGAGGTGATTGTACTGCTTGCAGGCCGAGTTCCGTAATGGCTCCGTCCAGAAACATTCCTAATTCCTGCAGCAGGTTTATTGCTGTTTCGACGCGCTTTTCGGGAATGGCCGTAGGCAAGATCAAATTGCATTTCTTGCTACAATCTGCATTTGCATTTAGCGAATATTCAAGAGCCGCCTTTTGCAGTAAAAAATCCGAGGGCTCGATTTGGGTTACTTCGGGAATGATCCCCTGTGGCATTCTGGATTCTGCATCTTCACTCCACAAACGGATGCAGGCTCCATTTTGCGTACGTCCAGAACGTCCAGAACGCTGGATGGCGTTCTGCATAGAAATTGCCGCCGTGCGCAGTACGTTTACCTTCTGGCTGTCGTCATATTCCGAGACTCGTTCTACACCGCTGTCTACAACGCCGCTAACGTTAGGAACAGTAATGGAGGTTTCTGCAATGTTGGTGGTAAAGATGACTCGTGGCCTTTCGGTTTCTTCAAAGATTCGGTCCTGAACTTCGCGTTCCTGGCCTCCGAACAAGTCCAGAAATTCTGCAGCGTTGCCCATGGCTTCTTCGGCTGCGGTGTGGCATTTGGCAATTTCCGCTTTTCCGGGGAGAAACACTAAGGTCGTTTTCCAGACACCGCTACGGTATAAGGATTTTAGGGCCTTGGTCACTTCGCCTTCTAGGGATGAACCTGCCAATGGCGATTGGTGCAAGATCTGTACCGGGTACAGGGGGTGGCCCAGTTCTAGACATTTTACGCCAAGGGCGTTTTCCATTTCGTTGCGGTTCAGCTTTGCCGACATGACTGCCAGTCGAGGGACTTTTCTTGTCGAAGCTGTTGCTGAATTTTCAGAAGCGCTTGCGACTTTCTGTAGCTTTAGCAAATAGCTGAACAGCAAATCCATGTCCGACTTGCGCTCGTGGTATTCGTCAAAAATAACCCAATCGGCATCAAGTTTCCCGTGGAGTAATTCCTGCAAAAAGTTTCCATATGTCTGAAACAGGATTCGTGTTTCTGCTGACTTGCAGGTTTCTTGCCTGAATTGATAGCCTATGGTCTTGCCGCAAGATTCACCATGCAGTTTTGCTGAGTATTGCGCCAGCGAAAGTGCGGAGATTCGGCGGGGCTGCAGCACCACGACGCGCCCAGTACAGTGCTTCGAGAGAAACCACGGAATGTACAGGGATTTACCGGAACCAGTTGGTGCTTCTACCAGCAGATTCTGGGTTTGCCCAATGGCTTCTATCAGCCTGGATTCTTCTTCGGCAATGGCTAGATCGGTATAGGTGCGCATTGTTCCTCAAAATGAAAACCCGCTTCATGGGAAGCGGGCCTCAATCAAATGTTAAATCCGCGTGTTCAGGATTAAGCTCTGGGAAAGCGGAGCTTTTCGCCGGTGGCGAGGTCGTTGTACGGCTTCTTGCCGGCCTGGAACTTCTGGTTAATGACCAGGTTGTCGATGCGGCGGCGGAGACCCTGTTCTGTCTTGCAGAAGAAGTATGCAACCTTGTTTGTTCCCGGAACCAGGAACATGGCCAGCTTGTACTTCTGCTTGACGGCGTTACGGAACAGCTTAAGGTCTTCCTTCTTGGGAATGACGTAGGTGGAACCTTCCTTGACTTCGCAGATCATGTCTGCATCGACGAGCAGAGCCTGGGACTTTTGCTTGAGAGCTGCAAAGTTAGGTTCGGTTGCCTTCTTGATCGTTTCGAGGCTGAATGCGCCACCGCCTTCCTTAAGGGCCTTGCGGACACCGCGGAATGCGAAGAAACCAAGAATGATAACAACGGTCAGTAAAATAAAGGGCCAATAATTGGCAAGAAAGTCTAACATAAAAACCTCGGGTTTTCTACGTGATGCTCTATCCTGCAATCACGGCCTGCAAAGATAGAAAATTCAGGGAACCTAAAAAATGAGGGGTACGATTTTATATCTTTATGGTGTAAATTCTGAGGTTTTGTGAAGTCCTTTTGCAAATTATTCCATTTTTTGAAAACAACTTTGTTGTTGACAGGCCTAGGTGCGGCAAGCACCTTTGCTGGAGTCTGTTCCGATGGAATGAAAATTTCAAGAATTGAATTGCAGGGGCTGGAACATACAAAGGATCGTGTGGTTCTTCGAGAACTGCAGAATCATGAGGGAGACTTTTTTTCTGTAGAAAAATTTGAGCAGGAAAAGCTGAAACTTCAGGACCTGGATTTATTTACCGAAATCGACGCGGACTGCAATGGCGGTGTACTGACATACAGGTTCAAGGAAATCTTCCGCTGGATTCCTTCTCCTGCAGGAAAGTCTACCGACCGCGACGGCCTCATGATAGGCCTTGCCCTTGCAAACCTGAATGTTCTTGGCGAAGACATTCGCGCCGAGGTTCAGTACCGCACTGCAGTAGACCCGATTTTTGAGAGTAACGAGTACGCCTTTTACGCCAGTTCGCCCTATTTGTTCGGCTTGCCCCTGGGGTGGAACTTCGAGTTTTTGCGAACCGATAGCTGGGATGATATTCGCAGTTTTCAGGATGACAGCTATTTGGCCGACCTAGACGTAGATTATCAGCTTACGAATCATATGTCGTTGCTGGGATCGGTGGCTTTCCGCTCCTTGAAAAATGCTGCGGAAATTCCTGAGGCGGGTCTTGGCTTTGCCTTTGATTTCCGCGACAGCAGGCTGGATAGCCGAAAGGGAGTGTACTTTGAGTATATGCTGACGCACGTTGGCATGGGCGATACGGATGATTCGGATTGCAATGCCGATGTCGTAGAAGAGGCTGGTGCAACTGCAGGTTGCCGTGGCATGGGTGGCGAAAATTACTGGGAGTTCCTGGCTGACGCACGGGCCTACTTTAGCATATGGCGTTTTGTAACCGGGGCTACTGCACTCGCTCGTTTGCGTCCTGGTGATGTCGAACGTTACGATTACTTTTATCATGGAGGCGCCAATACCTTCCGTGGGCACGAGGCCGACAGCAATAGTGTCGGCGTTCATGAAGTCCTGCTGACTTTAGAAGAACGTTTTGTGCTGCGAGAACGAAAGGCCGCCTCTTTGTGGGGAATTAATTTCTTCTATGGCTTGCAACTGGTGGCGGGTCTAGATGGAAGCCTTCTCTGGGATAAGGGAAATCCTGGCTGGAACAATTATGAGGGGGCCGTTTATGGCGGGCTCCATTTGGTGATTCCTGCTCTAGACCGCGTTCGATTTGAAGTGGGGTATAGCCCAGACCGTAATGAGCCTAAATTCTACTTCGGCCTCTTCGACAAGACAACTTCCGCCCGCTGGCGTAGCCGGTAGGAGTGAGGGTGGATGGTTGATGATTTGGGGGACTTATCTTTAGTTCCCTTCTTATCGAACTTCTTTTACTACTTGACTTTTTATAAATAATTGCTAACTTTTAGTTACATATTTTGAAAAACAAAAAATGGTTAAAGTCCGTGGTGGACTTTGTGGAGTATAAATGGCTATTAATTATCTGGATTTGCCCATTGGCAAGAAATATCCTTTTGAAGTGGATTGCGTTGTCGAAATTGGTAAGGACACCAATTTGAAGTATGAATACGATGAACGCCTCCACGTGTTTCGTCTGGACCGTTGCCTTTTGAGTTCCATGAGCTATCCTTGTACTTATGGTTTTATTCCTAGCACCAAGGCTGATGATGGCGATGCTCTGGATATGCTGATTTACAGCCCGGCATCTATGATGACAGGCTCTGTTTGCAGCTGCCGCGTTGTTGGCGCTCTAGACATGACCGATGGCGGCAAGAAGGACTACAAGGTTCTTGGCGTGCCTGTTTTTAACCCGCGTCCTATTCACGACATTAAGGATGTGGATCAGATGTTCCTCCGCATTACCAAGAATTTCTTTCAGAACTACAAGGAACTGGAAGGCAAGGACGTTCAGATTGGTGAATGGAAGGATGCCGCCTTTGCTCGCGAAAAGGTGATTGCAGCGCATCGCGCTTATTTCCAGAACCAGGTGCAGATTCCGGAAACCTGCTACCAGGAACCTGAAGCCGATACCAATCTCCCTCCTGAAGAGTTGATCTAAGTCGGATGTACCAGAAAAGCGGTGGGTATGCCCCGAAAAGGCAGAACCCACCGCTTTTTTTATGGATACCGAAAAATGCCTTTAGAAGATTCGGACCTTCACGGGTAACTTTGCGGTAATTTTTTCTGCCACAGCCTGCAGAAATTCCTTAGGTAGAGGCAGAACGTCGGGAAGTGTAGTCTGTCGAATTACGGTGTACAGTTGCACTTCTACAAAGTTCTTGGGGTTTGCTCCGTATACAAGTTCCAGATTCTTGATGTACTGCTCGATTTCAATGTCGGTAGGCTGGTCGCCCTGTAAACTGCATAACATAGTTTGTATGCAAATAGGGTAGCGCTTGATAACCTTTTGAAGATTGTCAAGAATGGTGCTGAACTTGACTGCAGAACGATTCATGCGCTTGTACCATTCTTCAGTGCCGGCATCTAGCTTGGCCCAGATTTCACCATCGCTTTCTAGCAGGTACTGCAGGGCTTCTTCGACCTTTTCGTTACCGAGACGGCTTGCGTTTGTAATTAGGCGAAGCTTGAAATTGCGGAGCCCTGCAACAACGGAACCGGCGTCTGCGTCAGAACTGTTGGCCGCATTTTCGTATTCCGTCTGTATCTTTCGCATACGCCTGCAGATTTCGGGGAATTCCTTGACGATAGTAGATTCTCCATCGCCAGAAAGGCAAAGGTCCTTCAATACTTTTTTGTCTTCGGGAACATGACCGAAAAATTCGCACTTGTTAAATTCGCCGGATTCGTAGAAAGCTAAAAACTGGCGCAGTTCTCGTTCTACACCGTCAATGTCGATAGGTACCGACGGATGACCTTCCTGAGGTCCGCTCTGGCAATAGGCGCAGGCAAAGGAACACTTGTGATCTGGATTCAGGTTGACTCCAACGGACAAGCCCCCGGCACGTCTGCTAATGACAGGGTATACCCAGGTGTTGTCTTTCCACATGCGGGAGTGATCGCTCCATGCGGCGATTAAGGCTTTTTTTTGCTCAAGATTATTTTCTTGTTCGGTCATGGTTCAAATATAGTTTTCGCTATAAGGATGCGGCAGATTTTTATAGGTCAAGAATAACGAAAGTGAAGTCTTTTAGGGTGATTAGAGGCGAATCCTATAACCAGCTATATAAAACCTTTTGCTAGATTTAGACTATGCGTATTGGAAACTTTTTTAAGGGCTTTGTGACCTTGCTTGCAATGTGCTCCCTTGCCTTTGCAGATGGAGTTACGCCTGCTGCACTTTCGGCTAATGGGGCTTTAGTGCGAGATCGTCAGCTAACTGAAATTTCACAGATTTTGCGTGGCGGTCGCGGGGGCTACATAGACTTTGGTTTTTATTATTTGCCTTCTCCGGAACAGACTCCGTTGTTAAGCGAATATGGCGAGCATGAAGGTTTTGCCTTTAGGCATCATCTTGCGGGCTTTGGTACCGGTGAAATGGCTCCCGGAAAGCATCTCGGTTTCCTGCTGTGGTTTGACCGTTCCGGTTGGGACGGGGAAGATTTTTTCTTTTTCCCGCAATACAATGATTTTTCGTTGCTCCGCTCCACTACAACCTGGGGCCTGAACTATACCGATGTCCGTAAAAACATGACAATCGCAGCTGGTATGCAGCATACCAATGCAGAGCATGTCGGCAACATCTATGTTGATGAAAATGATTCTCTGGCCTACAGCTGGGCGTACCTGCGCTGGGGGCATATTAGTGCCCGCGGTAGCTTCTATAGAACCGAATGGCGTAATGCGCATGTGTCTCTAGATTTGGAGAGCCGCTCCATTTATGGCGGCAAGTCCTCGGGCCCTTTGACCTATTTGCCCAACATTGACGTCGGCTTTTATAACGGTCACAAGAGTGATTCTATTCGCGTTACCTGGGAACAGAATCTTTATGAACAGCGCCTGTATGGCAAGGTCGCCTTTGATTTTCCTGATGGGGAATTCCATTCGGCATCCTTGGCTTATTACCCCGATGCTAGCCGGATGATTGGCTTTGAGGCATCCTGCCTGCGTCGTAGAGTTCGCGGTGGATCCGAGGATCTGCTGTGGGGTGGTGCCATTGATCTTCTTTTTGTTCGTCTGGCCTATAATTCCGCCTACGATTACGACAACTTCTTTGGCGCGAAGGGAACTTTTATTGCCGAATTAAAGTTTAGCCTGGCCGCTCTTGATGGCTTCCTGTTTGGCCGCGGCGCTGCAAAGACCGCACCTCTCGAAACAGAAATCCTAAAGGAAAAGAACAAGCAACCTTCTAGTCTCGATGGTACAATGTCCCCGAATCCAAACGGCGCAAAGTCTATAGAGGCTACTGGCATCCGTTTTGAAAAGGGAGGTAAGTAATGTTGTTACAGATAAACTCTCGTTTTCGTCGCCTGTCTGTAAAGACTGCGAAAATTATGGCATTTCTTATTTTGCCGTTAATGTTGTCGGGCTGTCTGTCCCACTGGTTCCTTGAATCTTCGAGTCGCCTTCAGGTGGAAAATGCCACGGAGGAATTCTCCATTGTAGGAATCGATGTTCTTGGAAACGACGGCTCTGTAAGACACTGGATTAAGGAAACCGTTCTTCCTGGGGAGCGCAGTCGTGTAGAGGAACAGGATCTTGTGGGCGACTTTACTTTGCGTGTAAAGTACACCAGGTCGAAGGATGGTTCCGGCAAGATCCTTAAGGACGATCAGCCTTTTGAACTTGAAGGCGGAAGCCTGTATATGACGGTAACTAGCGAAGATGATTCGCTAGTCTACAAGTTCAAGTAGTTTTTACTGCAAAAGCTTGCATTTGAACGTTTCGTAACAGCCCGTTGCGAAACGTTTTTTTTGCTTTTTCTAAATTTAAATCGTGCAGATTACAAAGCTAAAGATTTTTGGTTTTAAGTCCTTTGCCCAAAGGACCGAAGTGAATTTCCCCACTAAGGGCCTTACGGCTGTTGTGGGACCCAACGGCTGTGGTAAGTCCAATATTACCGATGCTATCCGTTGGGTGCTTGGCGAACAGAAGGCCGCCGCACTTCGTATGGGCAAAATGCAGGACGTGATTTTTAGCGGTACCGAAGAACGTGCCGCCATGAGCCTCGCAGAAGTGTCCATCGTCATTGATAACAGCGATGGAACGTTGAATTCCGAGTATTCCGAAGTGATCGTGACCCGTCGAGTCCATCGTGATGGATCCGGCGAATATCTGATCAACAATCAGGAATGCCGCCTTCGCGATGTTCATGCATTGCTTTTTGACTCGGGTCTTGGCTCCAGTACCTATTCCCAGATGAACGCCGACATGATTAAGGCTGTTCTTTCTGATAAGGCCGACGACCGCCGCGTGCTCTTTGAAGAAGCCGCCGGCGTGAGCAAGTACAAGCAGCAGCGTAAAGAGACTCGCCGTCAGCTGGAACGTGTCCAGATGGACATGGATCGTGTAGAAGACAACTTGAGAAGTGTTCGTAAGTCCGTTAGACTTTACGAAACCCAGGCCGAAAAGGTTAACGAATTCAAGCGTCTAAGTAAGCGACTGAGAGAATTGGACCTTTCTGTAGGCATCGATAAGTACGACGACATGAAGGAAGGCCTTTCGACCTTGGATTCAACTACCAAGCGTATGAACCACGAAGTGGAAAGCGCCAAGACGAATGCAACAGTTCTTCAGACCAAGATTGATGAAAAGAAACTGCTGATTTCAGAAGATGAAACTGCATACCGCGATTTGGAACGTGAAGTCCAGAAAGCGACCATCGAACTGAATGACTTGAATAACAACTTTGGCCGTATTCGTGATGCCATTTCTAACTTAGAAGCCGCCAACGAAAGGGCACAGGAAGAAATCAATCGCAACCAGGGCAAGGTCGAAGAATTGACCGCTGAACGCGGTCGCATCGAAGAAGAAAATGCGGCTCTTGGTTCTGATAGCGAAATGGATGAATTAAACGCCTTGCTTGAAAGGGAGCGTGAAACCCTGCAAGTTATGCGTGACAAGCTAGATGACTTGCGTCAGCAGTCCAGTGACCTTTCTAACCAGCGTGTTCAGGCAAACAATAGCGTCAATGCCCTCAAGAACCGCTTTGAGCGTATGGATGCGGAATCCAATATGCTTCAGGGTAACCTGGTTCGCTGGCGTTCGGAACTTGAAAACCTGAACACCCAGAAAAATTCTGCCATGGATATTGTTCGCGATATCCAGGAAAATATGGATAAGGCCGATGCTGATATCGAACGTCTAACGGAACAGAAATCGACCCGCGAAGAGCGTCTGGATGCCGGCAAGGCCGATCTTCTGGATGCACAGAAAAAGTTGCAGGCTCTGCGCAACGAAGAAGCCAGACTTCAGTCTAGGATTGATGTGCTTCAGAGCGTTGCCAACGAAGGAACCGACGCTAGCCGTTGGTTGATGGAAAACAAGGCCGATGTGGTTGGTGGCCTTTTGAGCGAACGAATTGAAGCTGTTCCCGAGTACGCTTCTCAAGTTGAAGCCGCCCTCGGAGACTTGATGGATGCTGTTGTCGTGTCCAATGATTCTGTGGTGGTAGACGTTATTAACACCATGAAGGGATACAATGTTGGCAAGGCTCTTCTTGCTCTTGCCAGCGATAGCGCTCCCGCCTATACCGGAACGATTTCTGGTGAAGGCGTTCTCGGATGCCTTAACGATTTTGTAAAGGCTGACTCCGAAATTGCTCCCTGGCTTTCTGGAATCCTTTCTAGATACTTTGTGGTGGATTCTCTGCAGACTGCCTTGAACTTCGCCCGTTCTATGCGCGACGATGACTTGTGCTTTGTGGCTCCCGATGCCATTGTTCGTACAAGCGGCCTTGTCAGTAGCGGTGCCGCAACCTCTGGCGCGCTGTCTCGCAAGAATGAAATTGCCGATGCTACGGAACTGCTGGAAAACGCCCAGTCCGAAGCGTCCCTGCTCGAAGATGAGGTCGCACGTATTCAGGAACTGGTAGACGAAGATTCCCAGATTCTTGCTTCCCTTGCCGACGAAATCCGCGAAAAGCAGGACATGAAGCGTGGTGGTTCTGCCGGACTTTCCATTCAGAACAATACCATTCAGACATGTGATCGCCGTATTGGCCAGCTGGAAACCGATATTCGTAATGCCGAAACCAAGATTCAGGCCGCCGAAGAATCCAAGAACAGCGATGCTGAACTTCAGGATGCCGTTGCCGCTGTAGAACGTGTCGAATCGGAATACTCCCGCGTCAACGACGAACTGACAGAACAGAATACCATCTATCGCGAAAAGGAAGAAGACGTTCGTGAACTGGAACGCTCTGCAAACGACAAGAACGCTCGCTTGTCTCAGAACGAAAGCCGCCTAAAGAGTATTGCAGACCAGATTGGCTACCTCGAAAATTCTATCCATTCTCGCAACGAAGAAATCGAAAAGAATCTCGTTGCCATCGACAAGAATAATGAAGAATGCCTTGGCATTGAAGGTCAAATCCAGAGTAAGGATTCCAGCCTCCGCGAATTGGAAGGCCAACGCGATTTAGCTAAGGAAAAGTACGAACTTGTTTCGGGCGACCTGGACGAATGGCAGTCTGAAGTGAACCGCCTTCGTGACGACATGATCGAAAAAATGCGGGAACTGAACGACGTGGGTCGTCGTCAGGAAGCCCTGCAGGCCAACCTGGATCGTCTGGTGGAACGCATTACCAATGAATACTCCTTTGACCTTTCGAACCCGTCAGATGACTTCGAACGCGTTGAATATAGCCAGCCCGAAGCCGACCGCGAAATTCGAGAACTCCGCGGAAAGATCAAGGAACTGGGCCCCATTAACGTGAACGTGATGGAAGACTACGAAGACGAAAAGAAACGTCTTGAAGAAGTGGAAAAGCAGTTCGACGACCTGGATCGCGCACGTGCTTCCCTGGATCGTACCATTACAAAGTTAGACGATATCGCCCGCAAGCGTTATCTGGATACCTTCGCCCGCATTCAGAAGAACTTCCAGTTCGTGTTCAGTAAGCTGTTCCTCAATGGCGAAACCAAGATGAGCCTTGTGGAAAAGGTAGACGAAATGGGCAAGCCCATGGATATCCTGGACGCAGACATCGAAATCAACGTTCGACCCACCGGCAAGAAGATGCGTGGCATCAAGGCTCTGTCTGGTGGTGAACACGCCCTGACCGCTACGGCACTGCTCTTTGCCATCTATATGGAAAAGCCGTCTCCGTACTGCGTGCTTGACGAAGTTGACGGTCCTCTGGACGATGCAAACGTTGGCCGCTTCATGGCACTGCTCCGCGAATTCAGTAAGCAGACCTTGTTCATCGTGGTGACCCATAACAAGCGTACCATGGCCGAAGCCGACATGCTTTATGGCGTGACCCAGGAAATCAAGGGCATTTCCCGCATTGCCAGCGTCCAGCTGGCCGATGCTACCAAGTTTGCGATTTAATAGAAGGCCGTACGTCAGAAGAAAAACGAAATTCTTCCTTCAAGGGAATTTTTTACGGTTGTGGAGCCGCTATCTGCTACGGCTCGAATCCGCTTGGAGCCTTGTTCCTGTATAGGGAAGGTCTTTCTCCGGAATCTGTGCTTTGCTATCGCTTCGCCATTGCCACTGGGCTGCTGGCGATGCTGATGGTCCTGAATAGAAATTCCTTCAAGATCAAAAAGTGCGAGGTGGCTCCGCTGGCCATATTGGGCTTTCTTTTTGCTTTTTGCGCCCTGGCCCTGTATGCCGCGTTCAACTACATGGATGCAGGCCTTGCGTCTACGCTGCTGTTCCTGTATCCGCTAGAAGTCGCCTTGATCATGGGGCTGTTCTTTAAGGAAAAATTGACCGCAAGAACGGGGGCCGCCATTGCAATTTCGCTGGCGGGTATCGGACTTCTTTATCGCGGTGGTGAAGGAGGTGCCGCCCTAAGTACCGTAGGCCTTATCCTTGTCTTTCTGTCTTCCTTGACTTATGCAGTCTATATCGTGTATGTCAACAAGGCGGACCTTAAGATGGGTTCCTTGAAGCTGACCTTCTATGTAATGATATTCTGCCTTTTATGCCTGCTGTTGTATTCAGTCACTTTTGGGTCGGGCTTGCCTCCGATGCTTACGACGACTTCATCCTGGGGCTGGGCACTTATGCTCGGCTTTGTGCCGACGGTGCTTTCCTTGGTGCTGATGGCTAAGGCGGTAAAGATTGTAGGTTCTACACCCACGGCGATTATGGGTGGCCTGGAACCCTTGACGGCTGTTGTAATTGGAGTTTGTGTTTTTGATGAATCCTTGACTGCGAAACTTGCGGTTGGCATTGTCCTGATTTTGCTATCCGTCGTTATTCTGGCTATCAAGAAAAAATGAAGATGTCCGTCAGGAACCCAAAGCAGTTCTTATAGGAAAAGCGCCGCGATTTTTCGCGACGCTTTTTCTGTATAAACGTTGGGTTATAAAAAGAGCGTTGTTAGTCGACGTACTTCTTGATAATCACGATGCCATCGTGACCGCCAAAGCCAAGAGACGCAGATGCGGCCACGTCGATGTTCATGGATACGCCCTTGTTCGGAGTGTAGTCCAAATCGCATTCCGGGTCCGGATTGTCCAGGTTGATGGTTGCGGGTACGAAGGAATCGCGAATAGCCAGGGTGCTGATGATGGCTTCGCATACGCCAGCTGCACCGACGCAATGGCCTGTCATGCTCTTGGTGCTAGAAACCTTAATCTTGCGGGCGTGTTCGCCAAGAGCGATCTTCAGCATGGCGGTTTCTGTAACGTCGTTTAGGTGGGTGGAAGTGCCATGGGCGTTGTAGTAGTCGATATCGGTAGGCTCGATTCCTGCATCCTTGATGGCGCGCTTCATGGCCATGGCACAGCCGCTTCCATCGGGCTTGGGGCTGGTAATGTGGTAGGCATCGGCTGCGGCACCGTAACCTGCAAGTTCAGCGTAAATCTTGGCGCCGCGGGCCTTGGCGTGTTCCAGTTCTTCAAGAACCATCACTGCGCCGCCTTCGCCCATGATGAAGCCGGAACGATCCTTGTCAAAGGGGCGGCTTGCCTTTTCGGGGGCGTCGTTGAACTTGTCGGTAAGGGCGTGCATGCCAGCGAAAGCCTTGATGGAGTAGTCGGTAATGCCACTTTCGGAACCACCTGCAAGGCAGATGTCCAGACGGCCAGAACGTACTGCATCTAGGGCGACGCCCAGGGCGTCGGTACCCGAAGCGCAAGCTGTAGCAATGGACCAGGCGCAGCCGGTAATGCCCAATGCGATGGATACGTTTGCGGCACCTTCGTTAGGAATCAGTTCGGCCATTGCCAGGGGAGACACGCGACGCTTTCCGCCAGCGATGTACTGGTTGAAGGTGCTGTCTACAATGTCCATACCGCCAAGACCGCAACCAGCAATAACGCCGGTAGTATCTGCGTGCAGGTCTTCTTCTGTAAGCTTGGCGTCTGCCACAGCTTCCTTGGAGGCTGCCAGCAGGAACTGGGTAAAGCGAGCCATACGGCGGGCTTCCTTAGGGTCGATGCCGTGTTCTTCGGGCTTAAAATCTTTGACTTCGGCGGCAATTTTTACCGGACAGTCGGTGGCATCGAACAAAGTGATGGGGCCAACGCCGCACTTTTCGTGCTGGATGCTGTCCCACAGTTCGTTGATGTTTTTGCCAATGGGAGTCACTGCACCCATACCGGTAATAACAATGCGTCTTCTAGTCATAATTTTCTCGCTAAGTGTTTTTGCAAAATATAGAAATCCCGACGCGGGTCTGCGCCGGGATATTTAAAGAGATTTAATCGTTTGATTACTGCTCGTTACCCTGGGCTTCGATGCTGCTTGCGTCGGCCTTTGCCTGGGATTCTTCGTTGGCCTTTTCCTTGTCGTTGTCACGGATGGTGGCACGACGGATCTTGCCGCTGATGGTCTTGGGCAGTTCAGAAACGAAGTCGATGTAGCGGGGGCTCTTGTAGGCTGCAGCAACCTTCTTTGTGAACAGCTGGATTTCCTTGGCCAGGTCCTTGGAAGCCTCGTAACCCTTGTGGAGCACGATGGTTGCCTTTACTGCCTGTCCGCGGGCGGCATCTTCTACACCGGTCACAGCCACTTCCATAACGGCAGGATGCTGATGGAGAACTTCTTCCACTTCGAAGGGGCTTACGCGGTAGCCAGAGGTCTTGATCAAGTCGTCGGTACGGCCAACGAACCAGTAGTAACCATCCTTGTCCTTCCAGGCGGTATCGCCGGTGTGGTAGACTCCGCCTTCGAACACCTTCTTGGTGCGTTCGTCATCGCGGTAGTAACCGCCGAACAGGCCGAAGGGCTTGCCGCCGTCGATACGGATGATGATTTCGCCCACTTCTTCAACGCCGCAGGAAGTTCCATCGGGGTTGATGATGTCCAGGTTGTAGCCGGGGGAGGGGCGTCCCATGGAACCGGGCTTGGCTTCCATCCATTCGTAGTTGCCAGTAATGAGGGTGGATTCGGTCTGACCGTAACCTTCGCGGAGCTTGTGTCCGGTCTTTTCGAGCCACTTATTGAAAATGTCGGAGCTGAGGGCTTCGCCTGCAGTGACGCAGTAGGTAAGGCTAGACAAGTCGTACTTGCTCAAGTCCTGCTGCAGCAAGTAGCGGTAGGCGGTAGGAGGTGCGCAGAATGTGGTAATCTTGTATTCGGCCATCTTTTCTAGCATCTTGCCGGGGATGAACACCTTCATGTCGTATACAAAGACTGCGGAACCTGCAATCCACTGACCGTAGATCTTGCCCCACATGGCCTTGGCCCAACCGGTTTCTGCAATACTCAGGTGGCGGCCGCCATCAACGACGTGCTGCCAGAAACGTGCGGTATTGATATGGCCCAGCGGGTAGGTGAAGGTGTGGGCCACCATCTTGGGGTTGCTAGAAGTACCGCTAGTAAAGTAAACCAGCATAATGTCGTCGTTCTTGGTTGCTTCTTCGCCAATCGGACGGGGAAATTCCGGAGACATGATTTCGTAGTCGTCATAGAAGCTGATCCAGCCCTGACGAGCCTGGCCGATAGTCACAAGCTTTTCTACGGAAGAACACTTGGACTTGGCGGTTTCCACTTCCTTCTGGAGAGAGGGCTCGTCGTAGGACACCACCATCTTGATTTCTGCAGCATCGAAACGGTATTCCAGATCGTGGGCAGAAAGCATGTTGGTTGCAGGAATGACAATGGCGCCAATGCGGTGGAGCGCTACAATAAAGAACCAGAATTCATAGCGACGGCGCAGAATGAGCATCACGCGGTCGCCCTTCTTGATCCCCTGTTCCTTTAGAAAGTTTGCGGTACGCTGGGAGGCGCGGGAAAGGTCTTTAAAGGTAAAGATATGGCTTTCGTCGTTGTCGTCACACCATACCAGGGCTTCGCGCTTAGGTTCGTTCTTGGCGTACTCGTCCACGACATCATAGGCAAAATTGAAATTGTCGGGAATAGTAATCTTGAAGTTCTCGTGGAGATCTTCATAGGAGTTGTAGTCAACTCGACTTAAAAACTTATTTAAGATCATTGTTCTTTCCGTTATGCTTATGGACTGTTACAGGTCCTTGTACATCACTTTTTCACGCATGGTGGATACGTAACGGATTAAGTTCAAAATTCTCTTTTCGCCGATGGTGACAAAGTCTTTCTGGTGGAACACCAGACGAGGAATGCCTCCCGGAAGAGTCATGGTCAGACATGCCCTAGTCTGGGCGATCCCGAGAAGTACATCGGGAACGATGGAGAAACTGAGAGCCTTGGAAGGAATCTTCTTGATGGCTCCGTCTCTCTTGCTGTAAATAAAGTGCAGGTCTTCGTAGTTGTCGAACTGTTCCAGAGCCTGTTCGCGCAGGTGGCGGTTGCCGAACCAGATGGGCGGGACAAAGCCAGAGGGAATGGCGTGGCTGCAGTTGGCCTTCCAAAGGGCAAGGCTGCGCTTCAGGAGGGCGATGGTGAACTTTTCGTCGAGACCGGCGAATTCGGCCTCGTTGCCAGAAATCCATTGGGCGATTTTACCAACCCAGGTCCTGTTTACAGCCAGGTCTGCACGGTGGTGTGCGCCGTGAATCATGATTTCGTAGCCTTCGTCAACGAACTGCTGGATGGTTGCCTGGAATTCTTCGGCTTCGGATTCCGGAACACCGCCGATGGAAGGGACCACGGCGATACTGATGGGGGAACCTGCGGCTTCGGCCAGCTTGCGGATCTGTGCAGATGCCTTCTTGAAGTTCTTGGCGTTAAAATTGTGGTAGCACAGAATGAACTTCTTGCGCTTGATTCTCTGCTCTTCGGCAGCCTGCAGGTCGGCAATATCCTTATTGATTTCCATAAAAAACCTCTGCTTTTAAATTGTTGCTAGTTGTTGTCTTTGTCGAGCTTGTTGTTGATAAAGACATGGTATGCGGCAAACAGGGCTGCAGCAACGATTGCAATCCTACAGATGATTTTCTTTAAGGGGTTTTCCATATGGGACTCCTAGGTTTATTCAGATACAAAATAGAATAAATCGCCCAATGGGTTATGCAATTTTTGTGTTTTTTACGTTAAGGAATAATACTTAATTACAGAATTTATGCAAGCATTTTGTAAACTTGTCTGTTTACGAATGTAATGACAAAAATCAGCGAAAAAATGCTGTTTTTATAAAAAAATTTTATTAGCCCCCGTTTTCTGCAACCCATATCTTAACGGTGCAGTTACTTTCGACAATTGCGTAAAGGTATTGTAGACCGCTAAACAGATGGCCTTTGGCGTTAAGTTCCAGGCAGGCTCCATAGGGGTCAAAACGCCCTTTTTTCATTTGTATGGCTGTAGCACGAATCCATTTCTCATCGAGAGGTTCATTGCTTTCGCTAGTGGCAATAAGCCCGCGGGCGGTCTCGGGGTCGATTTGTTTTAGGGAGCGTGTACGAGTTGGCGTCATGAGTTACAAGATATATAAAAGAAACACCCCGCTTGCGCGAGGTGTCTCCAAATGTTCCAGTTTTCGTTGGAAGAACTCGACTACTAGCGAGAGTAGTATTCAACCACGAGCTGTTCTTCGAGCTGAACGGGGATCTGATCGCGGAGCGGGAGCTTCACGAGAGAGCCGGACATCTTAGAAGCGTCAACGGTCAGATATTCAGGAACGGTTGCACCTGCTGCCAGGGCTTCCTTGATCTGAACGTGTTCCTTAGACTGTTCGCGAACTGCAATCACGTCACCAGCCTTGAGCTGACGAGACGGAGAGAAACTGCGGACGCCGTTCACGGTGAAGTGACCGTGAGCAACATACTGACGAGCAGCGAAGATGGTGCGAGCGAAGCCCATGCGGAGCACAGCGGCATCAAGACGGGTTTCGAGCAAGATCATCAGGTTGTCACCAGCAGAACCGGCGCGACGGTTTGCTTCGGCATAAGCCTTAGCAAGCTGAGCTTCGGAAATGTTGTAGGTGAAACGAAGACGCTGCTTTTCGACGAGCTGCTGCTTGTACACAGAAGAGGACTTCTTGCGGTTCTGGCCATGCTGGCCAGGTGCAAAATGACGGCGGTCGAGAGCCTTCTGAGTCTTCTGAGAAACAGCAAGGTCCAGGGAACGGGCAACCTTGCCCTTAGGTCCACGGAAAGAGGACATATTAACCTCGTAAAAGGAAGCTCTTTGGTTAACACGTATGTTGGTAGAGCTTAACACGACATACGCTAAGTTGTGCCCCATATATAGAAAATCTCGCGGGGGATTTCAAGCCGAGAAGGGGAGACTTGCACCGGAGGAACGGCTTTTTTGGGAATTATTAGTTACGAGATCTCAATTATGAGATGAAAATAGGCGGCTTATAACAATTCGTAATTCATAAATCATAATTCATAATTGTCTATATTATAGACAATGAATTGGAACGAACCGCAACTGATCGATATCCCCATCGTGCATGATGAACGTGGTAACCTGAGCGTTGTTGAAGGTGGCCAGCTGGTTCCCTTCGATATCAAGCGAGTTTATTATCTCTACGATGTTCCGGGTGGATCCACTCGCGGCGGTCATGCCCATCGTAAGCTTCGCCAGTTGATTTTTGCGGCCAGCGGTAGCTTTGACGTTGTGCTAGACGATGGAAAGACCCGTCAGAAGTTTCAGCTGAATCGCTCCTACAAGGGGCTGTACATTCCTACCATGACCTGGCGTGAAATCGAGAATTTCTCCAGTGGCGCCGTTTGCATGGTGCTGGCCTCGGAACATTACGATGCTTCCGACTATATATATGAGTATGAAGACTTCCTGAAAGAAGTGAAATAATGAGCCGGTGCGATCCTCTGTTATTATGCCAGAGGGATGTTTCCGCTAGAATTTTTTGGTGTAGCTGGCGTTGACTACGCCCTCTGCTCCAAAGGATTCCTTGTAATGGAATAAATCTTCGTTCAAGAAATTTCCCCGATCTTCCGTGGATATGCCCCAGGAAAAGTGATGGTATCCTAGCTGTGCGGCTTCCTGCAGGGCCATGATGTTCATGGGTGTTGTATGATGGAATAAATCGAAACTTTCGTCGGGGGAAATGTTCTGGTCGTGAATAACCTTCGTTTTGGGGAATACGAACTGCAACATCCCGCAGACGTATCGCCCATTACAGAATAGTCCTTTGAAGCGAATATTTTCGGGCAGTCTCTGCTTAAGGTCCATCAGGTCATCCAATGTGTGGATGGGTTTGGTGTGATGCTTTTCCTTGGAGATTACTAGGAATTTGTAGAAGGTTGCGATGTCTTCTTCGCTGGTCATGTCGCGGTACTGGACGGTACCTTCAGGGACTGTCTCTACGAACTTATTGAAATCTTTCCAGAGTCGGCGCTGGTTCCTGTTGCACTGGGCCACAACGTCCATGCCGTTTTGGAGTTTGTTCTTGCTGCTCAGTTCCGTATAGCGGCTGTAGCCCAGATGCTCCAACATGTAGTCCAATAGGTCTGGACTTTCTTCGGCGAATAGGGTGGGGGTTGCTTTAAGGCGGGCCGCCTTAAAGTTGGTTGCCAGGTACTGGTCGGCTTGGGTCAGAATTTCCTTGAGCTGGCTTGCATTGTAGCAGGTCTTGGCGATTACAGGACCGCCAAAAGTAGAGCCTGGATGGGATACGAATTCGCCATCAATTTCTGCGCCGGGGAAGTAGGCTACAATGATACCGCCCTTGTGCAGCATGAAACTTCTGTCTACGAAACGGCCTTCCGGGTGGTAGTTCAAAAATCGCCTTGACTGCAGGAAAGTGCCGTTTACCGATTCGTGATTTACGAATCGATCCAGTCTCTGGTCCAGTTCCTTAGTGTAGGGCAGAATTTCAAACATGTTCACAAAGTAGTAATTTCTTGAATCTTTTATCTCATAAATTGGCTGATTTGTCAAAAATGACATACTCTGCTGATTTCAAAAAAAGGATATTTTCTACTTTAGCTTTTATGTTACAAGTTCCCTACTACCCTTTGAAACGCGTAAATGATTCCTTCGGGTCCGATATTAAGCGGGCTCTGGAACGAGTTGTTGATTCTGGATGGTTTATTCGCGGCCAAGAATGCAGTCTTTTTGAAGAACGCTTTGCGACGTATTGCGGAGCCAAGTATTGCGTTGGAGTGGGGAACGGTCTTGAAGCGCTTTCGCTAATTTTGAAGGGATATATTGAACTTGGCCGCCTGGAACCGGGTGACGGCGTTATTGTTCCTAGCAATACGTTCATTGCCACGTGGCTTGCGGTTAAGGCGGCAGGTCTTGTGCCGTTTCCGGCAGAACCTGACGAGGAAACCTGCGTTTTGAGTCTGGGGTCTGTAGAATCTGCTTTTACCAATGCAAGACTTAGCGGTGTTGCGGTCAAGGCGATTTTGGCTGTTCATTTGTATGGCCGCCTTTGCCCAATGGATCGCCTAAAGGCTTATGCGGAAGACCGCGGCTTGCTTTTGCTGGAAGATGCCGCCCAGGCTCATGGTGCGGCAATGATGTGTAGCGCATCCGAAGATGGAGTGCAGAAAGTGTGCCGCGCAGGTAATCTGGGCGACGCTGCCGGCTTCAGTTTCTATCCTGGCAAGAACCTGGGTGCGCTTGGAGATGCCGGCGCAGTAGTTACTTCCGACGAATCTCTGGCTCGCGTTGTGCGAAAGCTCGCGAACTACGGTTCCGAGCAGAAGTATGTTCACGAATACGTAGGTGAAAATTCCCGCCTAGACGAAATGCAGGCCGCCGCTCTTTCGGTGAAACTCCCGCATCTGGATGCGGATAACGCCCGCCGTAACGAAATCGCCAGTCGCTATCTTGCAGAAATCAGGAATCCGCTGGTTCGTTTGCCGCAACCTGCTGTTTCTGCATCTTTGTCTGGCTTGCCTCTGTCGAACTGCGTGTGGCATATTTTTGCAATTCACTGCAGACAAGCCAATGGCGAAAGCTGTCGCGATGCAGTTCAGCTGCATTTGAAGTCCTGCGGTATCGAAACATTGATTCATTATCCGACTCCGCCACATCAACAGAAGGCTTTTGCGGATGCATACGGCGTGGTTGAATATCCTATTGCAGAAAGACTGGCTCGTGAGGAACTGAGCTTGCCTCTTCACCCCAATATGACCGAAGAAGAAATCTGCGCTGTTATTGATGGTGTGAACAGTTTTGAGGGCTGCTGATGTTTGCGAAAAGTTTTTTAGGCTCTGGTGCAGTAACGGCTTTTAATGCCCTGCGTGCATTTGCCATTAATAAGTTGCTTGCTATTTTCTTGCCGCCGGCAGCCTTTGCCTGTGTTGGCCAGTTTATGAATTTGCTGACCATTGGGCAGGCTACTTCTAGCCTTGCGTTACAGAACGGCTGGACCAGTCTGACGGCACAGAATTTAAAAAACGAAAGGCAACTTCTTGGTGTATGGCGAGGAGGCATTCGTCTTACGACATTCGCTGGACTTTTTACTTTTGTGGCTGCAGTTTTGTTCTGCTTTATGGCGCCTCTTGAAACCTTGTTCCCGGGAATGAATACCCGACTGGTTCAGGCGGCAATTCTGTTTGCGTTGCCTGGCATTTTTGCGACGAATATCATTTCGATTTGCGCTGCAGTCATGAATGGAATGGGCGAAAACCGCAAGTGGGCCCTGATTAACATTGTAACCTCGCTCTGGCAGGTTGTCTGGGTTGCGTTTTTCCTGTATTCGGGCCGGCTGTCTGTTCTTTCCATTATTGCAACACAGTCCATTGTGGCTGGAGTCTTTGCCATTCAGATAGCTGGCAAGGCTGGCTTCAGCGTAAAAAAAATCTGGTCTACAGCGGCAGATATCCGTGAACCTTGGTTGTCCTATGCCTTAATGGGGCTGGTACCCATGGTCATGACGCCTGTGGTTTTAACAGTTATAAGAACTTCGGTGGCAGCTAATTTTGGGCAAGATGCTGCCGGTATTTGGCAGAGTGTCCTGAAGGTTTCTGATTTTCTCTTTATGATGATGTCTGCTGTTTTGACAGTCATTATCCTTCCTAAGGTTTCGGTGCAGCAAACACGACAGGACTTTTTTAAGCTGTTTAATCCATTGTTAGTTCGCGTTATGGGAATTTCCCTTGTTACGGTTGTCATCCTTTATTTGTGTCGCGGATTCCTAGTGCAAATTTTATTTTCAAGAGCCTATATGGGTGCTGCTGATTATCTGTTTTATCAGCTGGTCGGCGATTTCTTTAGGGCGGGTGGTTTTTCTTTGGCCCTAGTTCTTATTGCACGTCGCGAAACGAAGAAATTTCTTTCTGTAGAAATCGGTTCCGAAATTTTCTTGGCTGTAGGATCAATTGTCTTGATGAAATTTTTGGAATTTAATGGTCCCATGGCTGCCTATGCTCTAGAAAATTTCCTGTACTTCCTGGTAATGTTTATTGTGGTTAGGAGTTTGAAATGGAATACTCCATAACTAATATGTTTGCAGAAAAGGCTACAGAGGATATTTATGCCAAGGCCTTTGCAGTCGGTGTTGAAACTGAACAACGGGAACTGCGTCCTCTGGTTTCGGTACTGATGGCCTGCTACAAACATGAGCGTTTTGTAGAAGCCGCCGTTCGTTCTGTAATGGCTCAGAAGGGCGTTTCCTTCGAATTGATCGTGATCGATGATGGTAGCCCCGACAAGTCCCCAGAAATTTTGGAACGCCTAGCCCAGGAATTCCATTTCCAGTATGTTCATCGCCCTAACAAGGGGGTCGTTGCGACCATGAATGAACTGCTGTCTATGGCCAAAGGCAAGTATTTTTGTTCTATGGCGTCAGACGATATGATGCCGGCGGGGCGCTTGGCGGAGCAAAGTCAATATCTGGAAAATCACCCTGAAGTTCCCGTATGCTTTGGTCAGATTGTGGTGATGGATGGGAATGGCAATCACGATGAAACCCCTGATCCGCGTTATACTCGTTCCATTCCCAAGGTGACCTTTGAAGAATTTTTCCTGGGGCAAAAAGAAGTCCATGGCTGTTCTGAAATGATTCGCCTAGATGTATTCCGCATGATGGGCGGGTACGACAAGGAATTTCCTTTTGAAGATTTTCCCCAGTGGTTGAAGTTCTTCCACGAGTATGGCTCACTGCCTGTCTTGCCTACATTGTGTTGCTACTATCGCGTTCATGGAAATAACATGTCTAACGATTCCACACTGATGTATGGAACATTTTTGAAGGCGTTGGCCAGATATTCTAATCATCCACTTTACCCAAGGGCTGTAAAAATCTGGAAGTCCCATTGGTTTTCGATGCTTGCCTATACCAACAAAAAAGAAGCCCTTCGCAGGCTTCCTCAGTTGGCGACTTTTTCCTGGGATTTTTTCAAGCGATTCCCGAAGCTTCTGGTTCCCAAGTTCCTGCTGGATCGCAGATTTAATGTTTGATTTTTAAAGCCGTTATCGCTTGAGAACCTTTTGAAGTGTCTTTGAAAAGCCGATAGACTGAATGTTTGTCCATACGGAAAGCGGTATGGATAAAACCTTTGCGATTGGTGTAGGAAAAATCTTGTAGAGCTTCTGACGACGCTCAATACCTTTTCGAACGGAGTCAGGACGCCAATTGCTTTGAAAGTGATGGATGCAGAACGTTTCCGTGGTAGAACGGATTTTTCCATCTATAAAGCTTTTTGGGGAAAAGTAGCTTTCTGGGAAAATTTCCAGAGGCTCCTGCAGGTTGTTGAATGCCTTTGCAAGAATGTTCGGCAAGACCATCTCGTTTACCTGCGATTCCGAGTAGTTGAATGATTCCTGTCGGTAGAAGTTTAGCGCGGCTGTAATGGCAGGATGGTTTTTGCTGGCTGCAAGAACTGCTCCCTCGATTCGGCGGGATCCGTTTTCGAAGCCGAAAAAGTAGTCGCGGTTCATTAGGGGGGCGAAGTTTTTTAGGACTTCTACGTCGGTATCAAGATAGATGCCGCCTTCGGTTTCTAGGGCGAATAGACGAACTGCATCTGCGGCGAATGCCCATTTTTTTTGGTCAAGAGCCTGCATAACCCAAGGAAGGCCGATGGCTTCGGCCTTGGTTCTGTCCCAAAGGATAAACTCGAACTCTGGCAGAATCTGTTTCCAGCCTTCGATAAACTTGGCTACGTCTGCAGGAAACGGTTCCCCAGAAAACCAGCAATAGTGAACTTTCCTGGGAATCATTTTTCGTCTTTCCTTAGCATTTTGAGTAAGAAACTGCGGCCGCCGAAAGAAATGAGGTTGGCCATCCTGTTACGTAGGCGCACCTTGGAATCCAGCAGGTTCCCCAGGCGAAGTTCCTTGATGTGATTCCAGGCGCGGTTGCGGTATTCCTGGAACTCCTCTGTGTCGGGAGTGCGCTTTAGTATGCTGTAGCTGGTGCTGATCAGCATGTTCCTTGCAGCCCGTTGCAGTTTGGAATTGTTGGACTTTTCTGCTGCCAGGGCGCAGACGTTTTCTGCAATGTCAAGAAGTTCCGCTTTCTTTAGATTATATGCGGAATTTAAAATGCTTGTTTCTCGTTTGCGGTACAGGTACAGCGGAGAATCGACGGTGCGGATGCTTTTGGCGCTTAAGAAAATCTGCGGGATGGTGCAGAGGTCTTCGAAGAACTTGCCCTTAGGGAAGCGAGCCTCCTTCCAGAGGCAGGCTGCGTAAAGCTTGTTCCATGCAGAATGGTCAGGAATCCTGTCTTGGTAAAGAGCCTGCGTTAAGGCTTCTTCGGGAGTCCAGGATTTTTCGTTCATTTTGCTGTTGCTGCCAGGAATTTTGGCGGGCAACTCGGCAAAACTGCAGGAACCGCAGCAGACGATATTTGTGTTGGCATCTTTTTGAGCGGCGCAGAGCAATGTCTCTAGGAATGTGGGCGCTATCATGTCGTCGCTGTCGACGAAGGTTAGCCAGGGGGAGGTTGCTTTCTGGATTCCCGCATTGCGGGCTTCCGAGAGACCTGCGTTTTCCTGATTCACGACTGTAAAGCGCTCGTCCCGCTTGATAAAGTCTTCGATGATTTCTGCGGAGTTGTCTGTGGAACCGTCGTTTACGACAATGACTTCAAAGTCATCAAACGTCTGGTGCTGCACGCTGATAAGGCATGCTTCCAGATATTCGGCAGTATTGTATACTGGAATAATGACGCTAACGGTTGCCATAGACTATAGTTGCGGTTCTGCCTATTGAGCCTTGGGTAAATTCTGGAACACTTCGCTCCAGCCGATTTGAACAATGGCGCCTGCGCGGGTCAAGTTTCCCTGCGCATCTTCGTAGTTCTTTAAAATGTTGCTCCAGTCCTTGGTGTCGCGGATGACTTTGACATCCCTTGTTATCTTGCGCATAAGCAAATCCTGTTTCCATTGGGCCGCTTCACCTAGGAACTTGCAAGACACGTCTAGCGCGTCAAGATAGGCGGGGACTGCATCTAGGAAGGTCTTTTCAAAGGGTTTTGCCTTGGATTTTGCCTGCCCAACAAGATTTTTCTGGTTGATTACATTCTTTCGCAGCTCGCTCATGAGGCGTACGATTCGTTCAAAGTCAACCTGGGGCCAGATCAGGTTAAATGGCCACATTTTTTTCCAGTGGAATTTGAACATGGACTCATGGGCCGTGTTCTTTGCCTTCAACATTTCCTTTAGGTTGTTGAAAATGATTTGAGAGGGCAACATGTTACAATTTTCGCTCATATTTACCAATATAGCTTAATAGATGTGCAAAAATGGGGCGTAAAACAATTCTTTGCTCTCGTTTTTTTATTCAAATTGCTGTGTAATCGGGCTTTTTTCATTTTTGTTTACTTGCATTTTATAAATAAGAAATTAAATTCTACCTTGCATAAACTTGTAAAAGGATATTTATGAATAACAAAAAATTTAAAATCCTACTTATTGTAGATATCGTGCTGATCATTGGCTTGTTCGCACTGATGATGATTCTCAAGGGCAGCTACAACGATCAGGCCCAGAAGTCTGTAAACGAACAGGTCGGTGCCTATTTGGAACAGTCCAATGGTGTTGTGCAGGAACAGTGGAAGGCTGTGGACCAGTACGGCATGGCTTGGAAGCTTGTTTTTGCCACTCTGACAGGCGATAAGACTGAAGCCACCTTCGATGCAACCGTCAAGGCTATCGAAGATGATAAGGATGCTCGTTTCAAACAGCTTTCCTATATGTACAATGCAGCAGGAATCCCTCCTCAGGCTCAGAATTCCATTAACGAAAAGGCCGGTCTTGCCGACAAGTTCTTGCTGAAGAACGAAGGCGGCGTTAAGGAAGTTGCATGCGGTAAGAACTGCGTGATTTCCTTTACTTTTGCAAAGGGTAAGCTGAAGACTGCTGACTATAAGGCTCTCTCCAACTACAATATGGCTGAAAACTTTAAGCTGGAAGCTCCGGCTCCCTTCCACTTCGAATAAGGAGTAATGAACTATGAACATGAAGAATATTTCTATTGCTCTTGCCGCAGTGGTCGTGTTGCTGCTGGTGACTCTCTTGATGCAGAAGGGTAGCTATGTTTCCCAGGCTACCGAACATTACGAAAAGACCACCACCAAGTCCTTCAAGGGTGCTTCTCAGATTGTCGAATACGTGAACAACTCCATCGATATGAACAAGGGCGTGTGGAACCTGGCTACCGAAGTTGTCCAGAACGTAAAGACTTCTCAGGACCAGGCTCGTCTCGAGGCAAAGTTCTTCCCCTCTACCAAGGGTACCATGAGCATTGCCAACAAGACTCGTAAGTTCGAAGCAAGTTCTGACTACTATATCGTTTCCAACTTCTCCAAGGTCGAAGTGGACAAGAAGACCGACGTGAAGTCCCTTTCTGGTCTGGTTTCCGTGAACGTCAACGCTCTTCTGGGCAATGCTGCTGTTGCTGCATCCGATGAAGATGAAGACGAAGAAATGGAAGAGGAAGAAGCACCGGCTCCCAAGAAGGCTGCAAAGCCTGCCAAGGGTAAGAAGGGCAAGAAGGGTAAGAAGCGCTAATCTGGCAGGCCAGAATTGGTGCAGAAAACCTAACTCTTTGACTCTCAACGAGTTACGAAATTTTTCAAGAATCTCGGCCTTCGGGTCGGGATTTTTTTTGCATTTCTTCACCTGCTAACCACTAGCCTCTAGCCTCTAGCCTCTAGCCACTAATTACTATCTTTCCCCTCGTAAAATTCTAAAAAACACAAGGTGCCGGCTAACCCCCGGCAAGAGGTAAAAATGCTCATTCTTCGTGGTACTCCGGCTCTGTCGGATTTCCGTCTCCAGAAGCTTCTGGCTGACTTCAAGAAAGAAAACCTGAACGTCACAAGCGTCTACGCTGAATTCCTCCATGTGGTGGACCTGTCCGCAGATCTCACTGCAGATGAAAAGGTCACCTTGGAAAAGGTGCTTCACTACGGCCCCATGCGCGAAGCCAAGGCTCTCGAAGGTGAAATGTTCGTGGTTTGCCCCCGTCCGGGTACCATCAGCCCCTGGAGCTCCAAGGCTACCGATATCGCTCACATCTGCGGCCTGCCCGCCATCAAGCGTATCGAACGCGCCATTGCCTACTATGTGAAGTTTGAAGGTGCCGCTTCTGCCGACGCCCGCAAGGTTATCGAATCCAAGATCCACGACCGCATGACTCAGGCTGTATTCGCAGACACCGCTTCCCTGGACGTTCTCTTCAGCAAGGAAGAACCGCGCCCCCTGAACATTATTCCGGTGCTCACCGAAGGCCGCGAAGCCCTGGTGAAGGCTGACAAGGCCATGGGCCTCGCTCTTTCCGCCGACGAAATCGACTACTTGGTCAACAACTTTACCGCTCTCAAGCGCAATCCCACCGACGTGGAACTGTACATGTTCGCTCAGGCCAACTCCGAACATTGCCGCCACAAGGTATTCGGTGCCGAATGGACCATCGACGGTGTCAAGCAGGACAAGTCCCTGTTCCAGATGATCAAGAACACCTACGCCCTGCACAACACCAACATCTTCAGCGCCTACAAGGATAACGCTGCCGTGATGAAGGGTGCAACCGCCGGTCGTTTCTACGCAGACCCCCGCACCAACAAGTACGACTTCCACAACGAAGAAGTGGACATCTTGATGAAGGTGGAAACTCATAACCACCCCACAGCAATTTCTCCGTTCCCCGGTGCTGCAACCGGTAGTGGCGGTGAAATCCGTGACGAAGGTGCAACTGGTAAGGGTTCCAAGCCGAAGGCTGGCCTCACTGGCTTTAGCGTTTCCAACTTGAAGCTTCCTGGTGCCGTTCAGCCTTGGGAAAAGGACTTCGGCAGCCCGTCCCGTATCGCTTCCGCTCTGGACATCATGATCGACGGTCCTCTTGGCGGTGCAGCATTCAATAACGAATATGGCCGCCCGAACATTCTGGGTTACTTCCGTACTTTCGAACAGGAAGTTTCTGCTGAAAAGGGTAACGAAGTTCGCGGCTACCACAAGCCCATTATGCTGGCTGGTGGTCTCGGCAACATCAAGCACGACCACATCGAAAAGGGCCACATCGACCCGGGTGACCACCTGGTAGTTCTGGGCGGTCCGGCAATGCTTATCGGCCTTGGTGGCGGTGCAGCTAGCTCTGTGGCCAACGGTGCCGGTAACGAATCTCTGGACTTTGCTTCTGTGCAGCGTGAAAACCCCGAAATGGAACGCCGTTGCCAGGAAGTCATCGACCGTTGCTGGGCAATGGACGAAGAAAACCCCATTACCTTCATCCACGACGTGGGTGCAGGTGGACTTTCTAACGCCTTCCCGGAACTCGTCAACGATGGCGGTCTGGGCGGTAAGTTTGAACTCCGTAACGTTCCTAACGACGAACCGGGTATGAGCCCCTTCGAAATCTGGAGTAACGAATCCCAGGAACGTTATGTGATTGCCGTTGCCGGTAACAAGCTGGACGTGTTCGACGCTATCTGTAAGCGTGAACGTTGCCCGTACTCAGTAGTGGGCGAAGCTATTCCCGAAAAGCATTTGACTCTTACCGATAAGCACTTCGGTTCTACTCCCATCGACATGCCGCTGGAAGTCCTTTTGGGCAAGCCGCCTCGCATGATCCGTAACGAAAAGAGCCAGAAGCGTCCGCTTACCTCTCAGGTTGTTCCTGCCGACGCTACTATTAAGGACATTGCACACCGCGTTCTCGCTAACCCGACCGTTGCTGATAAGACCTTCTTGATCTCCATCGGTGACCGTTCCGTGACCGGTATGATCTGCCGCGACCAGATGGTTGGCCCCTGGCAGGTTCCCGTGGCTGACTGCGCTGTCACAAGCGCAACTCTGGACACCTACGAAGGTGAAGCCATGTCCATGGGCGAACGCGCTCCTATCGCTCTCATCTCTCCGGCTGCCGCAGCCCGCATGACTGTTGCTGAATCCCTCACCAACATGGCTGCCGCTTACGTTCCCGACATGGGCCGCGTAAACCTTTCCGCTAACTGGATGGCAACTCCCAACTACGAAGGTGACGGTGCCGACCTGTACGAAGCTGTAAAGGCAATCGGTATGGAACTCTGCCCGGAACTGGGCATCACCATTCCGGTGGGTAAGGACTCCATGTCCATGAGCACTGTATGGCAGGACGAAAAGGGTAGCCACCGCGTTACCGCTCCGATCTCCCTGGTCATCAGCGCCTTCTCTCCCTGTGCCGACGTTCGCAAGACCATGACCCCGCAGCTGATCCAGAACAACGACACTACCTTGATGCTTGTTGACTTGGCTCGCGGCAAGAACCGCATGGGCGCTTCCATTGCAGCTCAGGTTTACAACATGCTTGGCGACAAGGCTCCGGATGTGGATTCCGCTAAGGAACTCCGCGCCTTCTTCGAAACCATCCAGAAGCTCAATGCCGACGGCAAGATCATGGCTTACCACGATAAGTCTGATGGCGGTCTCTATACCACCGTTACCGAAATGGCTTTCGCAGGCCACGTTGGTGTTACTTTGGATGTAAACGCTCTCCAGGGCAACGTCATCGACGCTCTCTTCAACGAAGAACTGGGCGCTGTGCTTCAGGTTGCAAATGCAGACGTTGCCGCTGTTAAGGCTGCCTTCGCTGCTGCTGGCCTTGGCGACACCGTTTCTGAAATCGGTAAGCTGAACAACACTTACAACATCGTCATTGGCGACTACGCCGAAGGCCTCTCTGACCTTCGCGCTATCTGGTCCGATACCACTCGCCGCATCGCCGCCCTCCGCGACAATCCGGCTTGCGCTGAAAGCGAATACCAGCTGAAGCTGGAACAGGATGATCCGGGTATCACTCCGAAGGTCACCTTCGACTTGGTCGCTAGTGCCAAGGTGATTAAGGACTTTGAAAGCCGTCCGAAGATGGCTATCCTCCGCGAACAGGGCGTCAACGGCGAACTGGAAATGGCTGCCGCATTTGCTAAGGCCGGTTTCGAATCCATCGACGTTCACATGACCGATATCTTGAGCGGTCGCGTAAGCCTGAAGGACTTCAACGGTCTGGTGGCTTGCGGTGGCTTTAGCTACGGTGACGTTCTTGGCGCTGGCGAAGGCTGGGCAAAGAGCATCTTGTTCAACCCCAAGGCTCGCGCAGAATTCGAAGCTTACTTCAACCGTAAGGATACCTTCACTCTGGGCGTCTGCAACGGCTGCCAGATGGTTTCTAACCTGAAGGATTTGATTCCTGGTGCAAAGCATTGGCCGCGATTCGTTCAGAACCTCTCTGAACGTTTCGAAGCCCGTTTCGCAAGCTTGAAGGTGGAAGATACTCCGGCTGTGCTCCTGAAGGGTATGGCAGGCTCTGTGCTGCCTATCGCAGTGGCTCACGGTGAAGGCCGCGCAGAATTCGCTTCTCGCGAAGCTGCAGAAGCCTGCCTAAAGACTGGCCTCGTAGCGCTGCGCTACGTGGATGGCAAGCACGAATACACCGAACGCTACCCGCTGAACCCCAACGGTTCTCCCTTCGCCATCAACGGCCTCTGCTCTGAAGACGGTCGTGCTCTCGTCATGATGCCGCACCCGGAACGCGTGTTCCGTACCTGCCAGTACTCCTGGCATCCGGCTGAATGGGGCGAAGACGGTCCGTGGATGCAGCTGTTCCGTAACGGCCGTATCTTTGTAGGCTAGCCAGGGTCGAATGCGGCCTGGCCGAACCTTACGCCAATAACGTCATCCTGAGTCCTGTAAGGGCGAAGGATCCAGTGACTAAAAATCGCCTCCTGCATATTCTGCAGGGGGCGTTTTTTACACAGAGCATTTTTTTTGTTAACGAAAAAGTTACATTTGCCCTGTTTGGAATAAATATGACTTTAAAGGACTTGATTTCTAGTTTCCGTTTCCGCAAAAGGGTGCTGGCTTTAGCCGACGCCTTTGTGGTGTTTGTAACAGGTCTTGTCGCAAATTTCATATTTCAGGTTTTTGACATTTATCAATTTCTGTCAAAGGATTTACTCCTGTACATAGGGCTTGACATCCTGTTCTGTTTTACAGGTTTCATGTTCTATGGTTGCTACAACAAATTGTGGCGATATTTTAGTGGCAAAGATTATTTCGCCTGCGTCAAGGCCGTGTTTATGGGCGTGGGATTGGGGATTATTTACGCCTGGATTATTCGTGGCTATATGCCCTTGAAATATGGTGCTACTCATTTCGTGCTGACCATTGCAGGAATTTGTGCAATTCGTGCTTTGTTTAAAAACGCTTTTCTCATTTACGCTACTAGTCGCAGCGATGCCCGTAAGAAACGCACCATGATTATCGGTGCCGGTGAAAGTTGCCGCATGCTTCTCACGGACTTGCTTAAAAACCCCAAATATGCGGGCCGTGCCGGTTTTGAAAATTCCGCTGCCAACATTTTGCCGGTGTGCCTGATCGATGATGATCGCACAAAACTAGGAACCCGTATTTGTGGCGTTGAGGTTGCAGGTACTTCCAACGATATTGTTAAGCTGGCTCGTCTAAAACGAATTGAACTGATTCTGTTTGCCATTCCCAGTTGCCCGGTGGGAGACCGCCAGATTATTCTGAATATCTGTGCAAAGACAAATCTGCCTGTGAAGGTCCTGCCGTTCTATGGCCAGTCTGTTTTGGAAGAAGGCAATACCCTGAATCAGATTCGTGACATCAAGGTGGAAGACCTCCTTGGCCGAGATCCTATCAAGTTTGACAATAACGACATTAAGAATTTCATCCAGGATAAGGTCTGCCTGGTAACGGGTGGTGGCGGTTCCATTGGTAGCGAACTGGTCCGTCAGATTGCCAAGTACAATCCAAGGCAGATTGTAATCGTCGATATTTACGAGAACAACGCTTACGAAGTTCAGCAGGACCTGCGGATGGAGTATGGCGATAAGTTGAATCTTGTTGTGCTTATTGCGTCGGTTCGTGACTATTTCCGCATGAACCAGATCATTGTTCGCTATAAGCCCGATGTCATATTCCATGCGGCTGCACACAAGCACGTTCCCCTGATGGAAAACTCTCCCATGGAGGCCATCAAGAACAATGTTCTTGGAACATTCAATATGGCGACCCTTGCCCTGATTCGCGAAGTCAAGAAGTTCGTGATGATCAGTACCGACAAGGCGGTAAACCCCACTAATGTGATGGGTGCAAGTAAGCGTTGTTGTGAAATGATTATACAGTACATGTCGCAGCAGGTTGAATGCAAGACGGATTTCGTGACCACCCGCTTTGGCAACGTACTTGGCAGTAACGGCTCCGTGATTCCTCTGTTCAAGCGGCAAATTGAGCAGGGGAGGCCCGTTACCGTGACTCATCCCGATATCATCCGCTACTTCATGACAATCCCCGAGGCGGTAAGCCTTGTGATGGAAGCCGCAAGCTTTGCAAAGGGTGGCGAAATCTTTGTGCTGGACATGGGGCAGCCCGTAAAGATTGTTACTTTGGCCGAAAACCTGATTCGCCTAAGCGGCAAGGTTCCCTACAAGGATGTTCAAATTGTATTTACAGGACTTCGCCCTGGCGAAAAGCTGAAAGAAGAACTGCTCATGAGCGAAGAAGGCCTGCAGAAGACTCGGAACAAGCTAATCTACATTGGCAGGCAAATTGAAATAGACAATGAAAATTTCGCAAGGGATATTCAGTCCCTTAAAGAAGCTGCAAAAGCCAATGAAGATGAACGTGCCATCATGGCCCTCCACAAGATTGTGCCGACGTTTATTACCCCAGAAGAATTCAACGGAAAAATCGCTGAACAGCAGCGCTTGTAGTTTAAATAGAAAAAACACTTTTTTCCCATTCAAAATCAAAAAATGTGACATACGCCCGTTAAATAAAAGTTACATTTCCGTATGGATGTTAACAATGGAAAATTTCCTATGAAAATTCGATTATTTTCATTTTTTCTCCTGTTTTTTGCGGTGAGTATGGTTTTTGCCCAGTCCGGTGATAAGGGCGGTTCTGATGGTGTCCATCAGTATAATGCCTACACTTTGGGCAAATGGGGCCTTAAAATGGGTGGAAGCGGCTTTGGCACCTTCGACTCTTATGCCTACTCCGGCAACCGATATTACGAAGTCTTCGATAACGCGAACATTGGTATTACCGGCGGTGGCGGTAAATTCAAGGTTGGTGCTTTTGCTCCTTCCCTGGAAGTGATTCCCTATGTGGCCGTTGGTCTTTCAAAGTTCCTTGACGTAGGTGCCTACCTTCCGTTCTATGGTGATTTGGCTGCTTCTGTTGGTGAATTACTGGGTAAGCCCAATGGCGCTGGTGAAGCTGAATTATGGGCCAGTGGTTTTGGTGACCTTTCAATCTGGACAAAGATTCGTACAGAACTGATTCCTGAAGACGCTCTGTTTGCTGCTGCGTTCTACTTTGAATTGGAACTTCCTACAGGTGAAAAGGGCTATGGTATGCGAGTTCGCCACCCGTGGTACATTAACACGGAGGGCGGTTATACCGATCCATTCTCTGCAAATCAGTTGGTGGCCATTCCGATGTTCATCGGAACCTTGGATTTCGATAAGAAGGGCTACGCTCCCTTACGTTGGAATAATTATCTAGGTGTAGCTCTTGCTACCGGCTATGGTGCAAACGCCCTCATTTGGGGTTCCGGTCTAGACTTCCTTCCCAAGACCTTGATTTTGGATAATTTCTTTGCTCAGAAGTACTTCTTTGAACTTCATGGTGAATCTCGTTTCCAAAAGACCGACCTACCCAGAATGCCCTTGGATCTTGACCCTATAACCACGACCTTGGGTCTTACCTTCACTCATGATAACATATTGGATGTCACCTTGGGCTTTGACTTTTCCTTCAAAGGTATCGCCTATTTGTTCGGAGGCTACAATCGTAACTCAAGCCATGGCTATAAGATCTACCGCGAAAGCGGGTACTATGGCGAGGATGTGACTTCTGAATATGCAATTTCTGCAACACCCTACTATGGTGCTCATATCAATCTTTCTATTCACTTCGACGGAATCAAGGATCCAGAACCGCAATGCTGTGATTGTCCCGATGATCATGACTTTGATGGAGTTCCCGATAGTCAAGATGCCTGCCCCAATGGCCCAATTGGCGTTGTTGTGGATTCCGTTGGTTGTCCCTTCGATTCGGATGGTGACAAGGTTTACGACTACAAGGACAAGTGCCCCAATACTCCTGAGGGCGTAACGGTCGATGTTGATGGTTGTCCTCTTGATTATGATAAGGATGGCGTGTTTGATGTATTTGACAAGTGCCCCAATACTCCGGAAGGTATCCTGGTTGATAGTCTTGGCTGTCCGCCGGATGCAGATGGCGACCTGGTGCCGGATTACCGCGATAAGTGCCCCAATACACCAGAAGGTGTGATCGTTGATAGTCTTGGCTGCCCGCCGGATACCGATAAGGACGGCGTGTACGACTATAAGGATTGGTGCCCCAATACACCGGAAGGAGTTCAGGTTGATTCTGTAGGCTGTCCTCTGGATACCGATAAGGATGGAGTCCTGGATTATAAGGATCAGTGCCCGGATACGCCGCTTGGAGACAAGGTGGATAAGGTCGGTTGTTCGATCCGCGTGACCAAGAAGTTGAATTTGCTCAAGAAGGGAATTCTGTTCAAGACTGGTTCTGCAAAACTTGCTCGCTCCTCTTATCTAGTCCTGGATACCTTGGCAACGCTGTTGCGTGACGAGGCTTCCTTGAATCTTGAAATTCAGGGACACACTGATAGTGTCGGTCGCGATGAATCCAACCAGAAACTGTCTGAGAACCGTGCCAATTCCGCAATGAATTATTTGCTGACAAAGGACATCGAGGCCCAGAGACTTCGTGCTGCCGGCTATGGCGAAACAAAGCCCATTGCAGACAACGGAACAAAGGAAGGTCGTCAGATGAACCGCCGCGTGGAACTGGTTCCCTTCGCTGCCAAGGCTCCTAGTGATTCTACCGCATCGGATTCCTCTGCCGTAGAATTGGAAATCGCTCCGGAAATGCAATTCGCTGCACCTCCCGAGGCCGACGAGCAGTAGGGGGCGTCTATGAAGTTTCCTGGTATCCTATTACTGTCTGTAGTACTTTGTGGGGCCACCTTTGGTGCCGATGCTGCCAAGGCCGCTCCCGCCAAGGCGGATTCCGTTCCCCAGGTTTCCGTAAAGAAAGATTCGCTTCCGCAGGTTTCTGCAAAGAGTGATTCGACTAAAATAGACTCTCTTGCCAAGTACAAGGAATCCCTGAAGGGGAAGGCTGCCAACGATAAGCATGTCTATAAGGACGATGCTGATCAGGATGGAGTTGTCGATAGCCTTGACAAGTGTCCTGAAACACCTAGCCGAACCATTGTAGATACGTTGGGCTGCCCAATGGACTTTGATGGCGACGGCGTTAGGGATGACGTGGACCGTTGCCCTAACACGCCGAAGGACTTCAAGGTGGATAGCCTGGGTTGCCCCTTTGATGATGACAAAGATGGTGTTCCTAATGAAGTGGACAAGTGCCCCGATACACCGTCCGAAATTCATCAAGTTGATGTGAACGGCTGCCCCCGCGATGCGGACAAGGATAGCGTCTTTGATGAGTTCGACAAGTGCCCCAACACGCCCCAGGGTACGCCTGTAGACGAACGCGGCTGCCCCAGGGACTCGGACGGAGATGGAGTCTTTGACGTAAACGACAAGTGCCCCGATACGCCGAAGGGCGTCATGGTCAATAGGGAAGGCTGTCCCTTTGATAGGGATAAGGATGGTGTCATTGACGAGATGGATGAATGTCCCAATACCCCCGAGGGTTATGCCGTTGATTCCTTGGGCTGTACCGTTGATGATGACCGTGATGGAGTTGTCAACGTAAAGGACAAGTGTCCCAATACGATATTCGGTGTAGAGGTGGATACCGTTGGTTGTCCCTTGAACAAGAAACAGGATCTGGACTTGCTACGTAAAGGAATCAACTTTAAGACCGGCTCTGCCGAACTGACTGAGAATTCCACGCCTACGCTGGACGATATTGTAGCCTTGCTCAAAGATTTCCCCGAAGTAAGCCTTGAAATTCAGGGCCACACCGACAACAAGGGCAAGGCCGACAAGAACAAGATTCTTTCTGAAGATCGTGCCAAGTCTGTGCTGGATTATATTACGTCTCATGGCGTCGATGTAAGCCGCCTGCGCTCCGCTGGTTATGGACAGGAACGTCCTGTGGCTGATAACAAGACTGCAAAGGGCCGTGCCATGAACCGCCGCGTAGAACTGATCCCGTTCTACAAGGATGCCGAAGGTAAATAGAGTGTACAAAAACTGCATCAAAAGACTACTCGACTTTGTGCTTTCCCTGAGCGCTCTTTTGGTGCTGTTCCCTTTGCTGCTGTTGCTTGCCTTTGTTGGCTCGTTTGCCATGAAGGGAAACCCCTTCTTTACCCAGGAACGCCCCGGCAAAAATGAGAAAATCTTCAAGTTGGTCAAGTTCCGCAGCATGACCTGTGAACGCGACAAGGACGGTAATCTGCTGCCCGACCACCTGCGTCTCAATGCCTACGGAAAGTTTTTGCGCAGCACCAGCCTGGATGAACTGCCGGAACTCATCAACATTTTGAAAGGCGATATGAGCGTTGTTGGACCCCGCCCATTGCTGGTGGAATACCTGTCTCTTTACAACGAGGAACAGCGCCGTCGCCATGATGTGCGCCCGGGACTTACGGGCCTTGCTCAGATCAATGGCCGTAACATCATTACCTGGGAAGCCAAGTTCAAGCACGATTTGGAATATGTAGAGAAAATGTCGTTTATGTTTGATGCCGCCATTGTTTTTCATACGGTAAAGAAAGTTTTTAAACGCGAAGGCATTAGTGCAGAAAACGAAGCCACGATGCAAAAGTTTACGGGAAGTGCGAAATGAAAAAAGTTGTAATTATGGGTGGTAGTGGTCACGGAAAAGTGATTGCTGATATTGTCGTAAAACGTGGCGACCGTGTGGTAGGCTTTTTGGATGATAATACAAATTTGCCCAAGTACATTATCGATTTTCCGTATCTGGGGGTGATTTCCAAAGCTCCGGAATTTACGGACTGCGAATTTGTGATTGGTATTGGCTACAACAACATTCGACGCCGCATTGCTGAAACTTATGACCTGCCTTGGTATACGGCCATCCATCCTAACGCAATCATCGGCCTGGATGTTGAAATTGGTGAGGGCTCCGTGGTGATGGCCAACGCTACCATCAACTCCTCTGCAAGGGTGGGCAGGCACTGCATTATTAACACTGGTGCCGATGTGGAACACGATAATGTTGTCGGTAGCTTTACCCATATTTCTCCCCATGCAGCTCTTGGTGGTACTGTAAAGGTTGGCGAAAATTGCCATATCGGAATTGGGGCTACAGTAAAGAACAATATCACTATTTGTTCCGATGTTGTTGTGGGTGCTGGCGCTGTGGTTATTAAGGATATTGAGGAATCAAATACCTACGTTGGTGTGCCTGTGCGCCCCATGGAAAAGATGCCGCTGTAGTTATTGGTACGCTTATGCGGATTCTGTATGTAACTACAATCTCCATGACCATGATGTTCTTCCCGGAGCAGGTGAAAAAACTGCTGGCCGAAGGGCATTCCGTGGATATTGCCACCAACATGACAGACCCGTTGATTCCTGCCTACGACAGCGTGGATGTGAAAGTCCATCACATTCCCTTTTCGCGCTCGCCTTTTAGCCGCGACAATTTGACAGCGTACCGCCAGCTGAAAAAGCTGGTGGAGCAGGAACATTACGACATTGTTCATTGCCATACACCAAACGCCGCCATGGTCACGCGCCTGGCTTGTCGCAAGGTCCGCAAGCAGGGAACCCGCGTGATTTACACGGCCCACGGCTTCCATTTCTTTAAGGGAGCGCCCCTTAAGAATTGGCTGATGTTTTACCCTGTAGAAAAGTTTTGCAGTTACTTTACAGATACCCTCATCACCATCAACTCCGAAGACTACGCCTTGGCGCAAAAGAAAATGCATGCCAAGGAGGTGTGCTATGTTCCTGGTGTAGGGATTGATGTTTCGCGAATTTCTGCGGTCTCGGTGGATCGCTGCAAAAAACGCGCCGAGATCGGTGTGCCGGAAGATGCGCTGCTGTTGCTTTCTGTAGGGGAGACTAATGCGAATAAAAATCACCAGCTGGTAATAAAGGCCTTGGCAAAATTAGGTAATCCTAAAGTTCATTATGCTGTAGCCGGTAAGGGCGATCAAAGTGAATGCCTATTAGCGTTAGCCAAAAGTTTAGGTGTTGAAAATCAATACCATTATTTAGGGTTCCGCACAGATGTGTTTGAATGGGATAAATGTGCTGATATCTTCTGCTTTATGTCTTATCGTGAAGGTCTCGGTTTAGCGGCTCTTGAAGCAATGGCTTGTGGGTTACCTTTGTTGACTTCTAATGTTCATGGAATAAATGATTACAGTATAGATGGAAAAACTGGTTATAAATGTTCTCCAAATGATGTTGATGCTCTTTATTTAAATCTAAAAAAACTTGTAGAAAATCAACAAACTCGCGAAACTATGGGGGCACATAATAAAGAAGCCGTCCGCAAATTCTCCCTCCAGAATGTCCTGGAGAAAATGGGGAAGATTTACAAGATTTAAAGCCTTGTTTGTTTTTTTTAAATTATGTATATTTGCATTATGTAATTTTGCATAATGTATTTTTGTATAATTATTGAGGATTGTTATGACTAAGTTGAAAAATCCGTTTGTAATTGGCAAATATGTTGGTCCAAAGTATTTTTGTGACCGTGTTGAAGAAAGTAAACAGCTTATCCATCATGTTGTTAATGGTCGAAATGTTGTCATTATGTCGGAACGCCGTTTGGGTAAAACCGGCTTGATAGAACATTGCTTGGCTTCAAAAGAACTATGCGATGAATACAACGCTTTTTTTATCGATATTTATGCTCTTCACAATCTGAGAGAATTTGTTTATGAACTTGCTAATGAAGTCTTTAGAAAAATAGCACCAAAACAAAAGAATTTTTTAGAACATTTTTCAAAAATATTAAAAAGCCTAAAGACCTCGTTCTCCATTGATCAGATGAGTGGGACCCCGCAGGTGTCGTTTTCCTTAGGTGAAATTCGTAATCCTGAAGTGACTTTGGATGAAGTATTTGAATGCTTGGAAAAAGCGGACAAACCTTGTATTGTGGCTATTGATGAATTTCAACAAATTGTAGGATTTGAAGAAGATAATGTAGAGGCTTTGTTACGCACTAAGATTCAGCATTTGAAAAATGTCCAATTTGTTTTTGCGGGTAGCAAGCGTCACTTACTTGAAGGCATTTTTAATTCGCCAAATCGTCCGTTCTATAACAGCGTTGTCTTTATGCGTCTTGCTCCGATTGCAGAGACCGCCTATTTGGATTTCTGTACGCGTCATTTTAAGTCTAACGACAAACGGCTGGATGAAAAACTTGTTACTGAAGCATATAGAAGTTTTGGTGGTGTGACTTGGTATTTGCAGCTTTTTATGAACGAAGCCTACGCGATGACTCCTCCCAAAAAGGAAGCTTCACTCTCAGATTTTAAAGAAGTTTTGCAACATTTGGTAGATACCAAGCGTTTTACCTTTGAAGAAATTTATGCTCGCCTTACAGAAAAACAAAAAATTCTAGTAATGGCTATGGCAGCCGAGTATCCTGATAAGGTGAACTTGACTTCTGCCGATTTTATAAGTCGCTATCAGTTGAAAACAGCCAGTGCTGTTCAATCAGCAATGAAGGGGCTCATGGACAAGGGCGTTGTCGATGACTTTGGCGGCTCTCGTCAAATTAGTGATTTGCTATTTGCCTACTGGCTTAAAATGAGGTAGGAATATGTCTCGTGTTAAAACTGTCATAAGGCCCCGTAAGAATCTTCTTGATATTGATATCAAGGGTATTTGGCGTTATCGCGATCTGTACCGGATGTACATCCATCGCGATATCGTGACGCAGTACAAGCAGACGATTCTCGGCCCGCTGTGGTACTTGATTCAGCCGCTGATGACTACTGTGATGTACATGTTCGTATTCGGTGGCCTGGCGGGAATTTCTACCGATGGTCTGCCGCAGCCGCTGTTCTATATGTCGGGCATTGTGCTGTGGAACTATTTTAACGCTTGCTTCACGGCATCCAGCGAGGTGTTTACGGCAAATGCAGGCGTCTTTGGCAAGGTGTATTTCCCACGACTGATCGTGCCTCTTTCGGCGGTGACTTCGAACTTGCTGAAAATGCTAATCCAACTGCTGATTTTTGTGGGACTGTACATTTACTTTGCTGTGAATGGCGCACCACTCCACTTGAATGCAGTGGCTTTGCTGTTCCCGGTATTTATCGTGATGCTTGCTTTCCATGCGCTTTCCTGGGGATTGATTTTCTCTTCGCTTACCACCAAGTATCGCGACCTGAAATTCCTGATTCAGTTCGGAATTCAGCTGTTCATGTATGCCACGCCTGTGATTTACCCGCTGAGCGTTGCTCCCGAAAAGTACCGCTGCATTCTGGAACTGAACCCGCTGACCCCAATCTTTGAAGCCTTCAAGTACGGAACATTAGGCACAGGAAGCCTTGACTGGGGCGGCCTCGCTTACAGCGCCGTGTTTATGCTTGTGTCGCTCTTCTTTGCCGTGGTAATCTTCAGCCGCGTAGAACGAAATTTTATGGATACGGTGTAGTTTACTGTCGCAATAATGCTACACAATATGGTTGGCGAAAAATTCAAGTCTGCGAAAAATTTTATATCTTATTATAGAAAGCAAGCGAGGCGTTATGGAAGGTTTGCCAAGAACACATGAGAGCGATGTTATTCAATTTGCAGTGCTAGCTATAGAGGGTGGTGCAAAGGTTCTTGGTGTTGAGCCGTCCGAATTTTTGAATCGCTTGGAAAAACAGGGCTTGGTTGAAAAAAGATTGTTTGAAGGTTACGAAATGCTGCATACTCAGAGCAAGGAGTATGTGGCAGATGACATCGCCGAAACCTTGGTCAACTGGGAGAATGATTAATGTTATTGTATCACGGTTCCCTAGTTGTCGTTGAGAGGCCTTTGGTTGGCATAGGTCGTTCAGATTTGGACTTTGGACCTGGGTTTTACCTAACAAAACACAGCGAGCAGGCTGAACGGTGGGCCAAGATTAAGTCCGGTAGAAAGAAAAACTCAGAGGCAATTCTCAATATCTATGATTTTGATAGTGAACTTCTGTTGAATTCTGACTGTCGACATCTTTCTTTTGAAGACTATAATAAAGATTGGCTTGACTTTGTTGCAGCAAGTCGTAAAGGGCTGAAACCTTGGCTCGGTTACGATGCTATAGAAGGCGGAATAGCTAACGACAGTGTTATTACTACTGTAGATTTGTATGTTGATGGGCTTATAACGGTTGAACAGGCTCTAGATAAACTTGTAAATGCAGAACTTCGTCATCAAATTTGTATTGCTTCGCAAAAATTTGCTGATGATTGCCTAACCTTTAAAGAATCTATTAGGTTGTAGATTATGAATGAAATGGTTCTTTGGCGCAAAATGGGGCGGGTGGTTATGCAGCTTGCTACGCAATTGAAAATATCGCCCAAAGAGGCTTTGCTTATATTTTACAACAGCGAAGTTGGCAAGATGATGCATGACCCCAAGTATGGGTATGAACTGATGAGCGATACCTATATTGTAAATGACATTATCGCTGAATTACGCGGCTGATTCTGACTCATCATAATTTTTGTTTGGGTTGTAATGGCTACTGCGATTCTTCAAAATGCTAAATTGAGAAGTATATGAATTTTTCTGAACAAGAACTGAAAACAATATTTACTTCATCCTGCGTGGAATCTGCAGCACGGTCTGTTGGTTGCAATGTTTCGGATATGTATGCTCGAATGAAGAAGGTTAATTTAATCGAGGGATATATCTGGAAGTTCTATGAACAATTGCATTCCGAAAGTCGAGAACATGTGATTGAAGATGTTCTTGAAACTTTAAAAGCCTGGGAAAATCGGGGGGATGCATTTCAAAGGAGCTGATCAATGCTGAGTGATTTGCTAATGTGGAATAAGATAGGAAGAATTGCTACCTGTATTTCCCAAAAATTAGGTGTAACGCCGCTTCAGGCTTTAGATATGTTTTACTCATCGCCTGTTTGCGACCAGCTTCATTCCGAAGCGACCGGCTTGTATATGATGAGTGATGGCTATATTGCAGATGAAGTTGTATTGAATATGAAAAAATAAAGCCCATCGTCTGCCCCATCATAAGTTAAACCTCGCTACAGAACTGAAATTTTGATATGAATCTTGAAGGTTCATTTTGCAAACTATAGGTGGCATTAAAGAGGGGAGAATTATCGATATTTTAACGATGACTGCTTTTTATGTCGTCAATCATTTTTTGGATAAGGTCGTCATCACATCTTGCCCAGAAAACATCTTGATTTGCGCCTTCCCATTTTTCGTATGTATAAAAAGTGTAGTATTTGATTTCGCTGTCAATATGCTTTTCGACTTTTCGCTCTTGATTGGAAGGTATAATTCTTTGAGTAAAGACGCAAATGTTGACTCTATTACCTCTATGTTCGTAGATTTCTTTTAGCTCGTTTAGATGTGAAATCAACAAGGGTTCGTTAGTTGTGTTACACGCCCTGTGATGATAGAGAAATGTTATGTTTTTTCTCTTAAGACGCAGCATTCTATTGCATCTTTTTTGTATAACATCCTTGACTTCATTTTTTCGCACGTCATGATGGGTGAATTCAAATCCTTTTGAACATAGTTCGTCATATTGATTTTTTATTTTTTTCAATAATTTTATTACGGACGACTTGTTTTTCTAAAGCCTGTTCGCTTTTTAAAAATTGCGGATTCAAAAAATCTTTGTAATAACGCTTCTCGAAAAATAAAATGTATTCAATATTTGAACGGCAAGAAGAAAAGGGTGTGGAAAAACTCTTTAAATCGTATCTTTTAAGAATGTCATCGGTCAGACAGTTTTCCCCTAGAGAAAGATAAACGTCCTTTTGAAATCGGAATTTCCATTTGGCGTAAATTTTAAAAATCAAATTTTTAATCTTCTGGTACATTTGCGTTTTGTCTGTCTTGTCAAAGAATTTGTTCCAGTGCATCCAAATTCTGCTTCGCCTTTTGACGCAGTTCGTCAGAAACGACAATGGGCTTGTCGTGGAAGGTTTCCATTTGACGCAGTACGTCATTTGGGGTAACAAGTTTGATCGGAATGCATCGTTCTTCTAATCCCATATGTTTGTAGAAATTAAGTGTCTTTTCACGATGAACAGGGAAGGAAAGAACACTTTTGCCCAAGGAAACTCCCAATACGCCTACATGCAATTTTTCAGTGACGACGCAATCCATTTCTGAAATTAGGGAACACATTTGCCAACAGTTGTGATAGTTGTACGAGTATGTATCAATTCCTGCTTCGGTAAAAGAGTTCTTTATTCTTGCAATTACATTTTTTGTTTTTTGGCCGATGTTATAAAAGTTGTCTTCGCTAATAACGACTAGATATTCTGAATGTTTCTTTAGGAATTCAATAAGCCCAGGAAGGATTATGTCGGCAAGACACTCGCATGGTCGTAAACCATCGGGAATATGCACTAGTAATTTCTTTCGGCCTGCAGCGATTGCGTCAAGTTCTGATTTTTCTTCCAAAGGATCAAGCATATCTCGTGTTACCACAAGTGCTGTATCTGCGGTGGCGAACATGGCTTTGTTGGTGACTCCATATTCTTTGAAAATTTTAAGAGTTTCTTCATCACGAAATAGGACAAGTTTTGCCTTGTTCAGCATCTTCACTATTTCTTTTCGAAGCCATGGTGTGTCAATAGGCCCTCCGCCTACGCCAAGAACATAAACAGGCTTGTGCATTAACTGGTACAGTTTGGCAGGGAGAATGAACCGTAAATAACGAATCTTTGCTGCGCCAATGATGGTCGCATCGTCCCATAAGCTTCCGCCTGATATCAACACAAATGCATCTGCCAGCAAACAGGAAAGAAAATTTTTTTTGCGGGTGTAGCCTAATTCCTTTCGACAGAAATCTCCAATTCCAAAAGGTCTATAGCTAGCGCGTTTCCATTGGATAAAGTCAACAGATTTAAAATCAAGTTCTAGACATTTCTTGTAAAAAAGAAGTGCGAAAAGGTTGTCTCCAAAATTGGCATCATGAAGATACCCTTGCAGCATAACGCATTTTTTACGCTTAAAGAAAAACATTATAGAACTACTTCCAAGAAAGGCAAACAACGCAGAGAATCGGAATTTTCATAAAGAACAGAATTTTCGTAATAAAAGGAAATTCCGTTAGGATTTCTTTCTATCTGCATCATGATGTCTTTGTACTCAACACTATTGTTGTAAAAACTATTGTTCTTTATTCTGTTTTCGTATTCCTGTTTGTCTTGTGGCAAAAATTTATAATGCCTTAGAACAAAACAGCAGGGTACATCGCCCCAAGATATTTTGGGGGCAAGGTAATGGCAATTTGCGTATAAAGTGTTTTTGTCAAAATAAAAAATGGACTGTTTAGATTGAGCTCCTTCAATACCAAATAATCTGTTCTTGGGACCACCATAAATAGTATCGCATGATTCTTTGCTTCCGATATCGTTTACTTTTCTTAAAAAATAACTGTCTTTGTCGAATGAATTTAACTTAATCGGAACATCCATGATATCATAATTTGTGCCAAATAATGGATTTCTAGAATACATATCTAGCATAAATCCCCAGAGTCTTCGATGCCCTTTATTATGCATTTTTCGGATAAGACTTTCAATAGAATTATTTTCGCTACCAATATAGTCTAGCAATTCATCGGAGTCTACAACGATATACCATCTATCATAACCGTTTAGTACAAGAATTCTTTGAATCCAGGCTTCTTTGCGGAGAGTTTGAAACGGTTCTGAAGTTTGGAAAATCTTTGTGTCTTGTTGCTGCTTTAAAAATTCTAAAGTTCCGTCAGTAGAACCATTGTCTAGAACGATGAATTGATGTACGCCAAGGCTACGATAATGCTTGTAGAAAAGTTGCATTCGTTGCTGCTCGTTCCTTTCAACTACGACTACTGTGGGCACACAGGGATCTTTTGAAAAAGAATGAACTTCTTGCAAGCAATTGATTTTATCTTCGAAAAATGCTTGGGCTTGTGTTTGAATTTTTCCGAGATATTTTTCGCTTTTCCAGTAGCTAAAATATTTTTTATACTCGTTGGCTTTGATCTCTTTGGTCAAGTCTGTTGCAGTAGACTTGTAGTATAGTTTTTTCCACCAGAGTTTGGTTTTTATTTTTACCAAAAAAGAAATTATGGGGATAAAATGATGATATAGGTTTGGGTGAATAGAAAATAGAGCATACGAGATATTTTTGTACAAGGATAAGTTCTTTTTTGATATTTTGAAATAAATCTTTCGGAATCCTTTTTGAATGGTTTTCCATCTATTTTGAATGTTTTTTTTTGTAAACATTCTTGCATTGAAAAAATCTTTCCAAATAGCATAGAATGGAGAAAACCAATAGAGTATAGCGTTTGGGGATGCTTTGGCGTTAAGTAGAAAATTTAATCTTATGAGAATTCCTTCGCAAAGATCTAGACGTTTCTCATTGGTTCGATTTGCTGTTATGCCTAAGGGGTTTGATATATAGTTGTATCCGATGTATGGAATGATTGTGATTATTTCGGCGGCTTCAAAGATGTCGTGCATTATGAAAATATCTTCCCATAGTTTACCTAAAGGGAAGCGAATGTTTTCAAAAAGTCCTTTCCCGTATAGCTTATGCCAAACATAATTGTAGCGAATGCCGTCTTGTTTTATGAAATCTTTGCTACTGCCTGTCCATGCTTTTAGGTTGCTGTAAAATAGCGTTTTATTTGATTCATCGACTTTATGAAAATTACAGATAGCAATGTCTGCTTTATTTTCTATTGCTGCATGATACAGATTTTCAAACATTGCTGGTTCTATGTAATCATCGCTATCTACAAATCCGATGAAATCGCCTTTGGCAATATCTAATCCTGCGTTTCTGGCTGCAGAAAGACCTTGGTTTTCTTGATGAATGACCTTGATTCTAGAATCTTTTTTAGTGTATTCATCACATATCTTCCCACTGGTGTCTGTAGAACCGTCGTCAATAAGAATTATTTCTAAATCATTAAAGGTCTGGGTGATAACGCTATCCAAACATTTTCTGAGATATTTTTCAACTTGGTAAACTGGAATGATTATAGAAATCATGGAAAGAGTAGAGTAAAACTTGCTTGCTGATGAATTTTGAAATGATATTGGGTTCAATACATATATAAAAATAACAAAAAAAACGGGCTTTATTTTTTACAAATAAATATTTTTTTAAATTTGTGAATGAAATCGGTATTGTGGAAAGAGTTCTGGTAATAATGTCAACTGCGATTGAATTTAATAATATTGGTAAAATGTACCGTTTAGGTCGTGTGGGCACAGGGACTTTGAGCCATGACCTGAACCGTTTTTGGCAAACGAAAATTTTACGCCGTGAAGATCCGTACCTAAAAATTGGCCAGACCAATGACCGTACCACCAAGGGTGACTCTGATTACGTATGGGCTTTGAAGAATATCAATTTCAAGGTGAAAGAAGGGGAAGTCCTTGGCATCATCGGCAAAAATGGCGCTGGTAAAAGCACCCTGCTAAAACTCCTAAGTAATATTACATCTCCGACTACGGGCGAAATTACGGCATACGGTCGTATCGCCAGCCTTCTTGAAGTGGGCACCGGTTTCCATCCCGAGATGACAGGCCGTGAAAACATCTACATGAACGGCTCCATCATGGGTATGACCCGCAGTGAAATCAACCGCAAGCTAGATGAAATCGTGGATTTTGCCGGTGTGGAACGTTACTTGGATACGCCTGTAAAACGCTACTCCAGTGGCATGACAGTTCGCTTGGGATTTGCTGTTGCCGCGTTCCTAGAACCAGAAATTCTTGTGGTCGATGAAGTGCTCACCGTAGGCGATGCCGAGTTTCAAAAGAAGGCTTTGGGCAAGATGAATGATGTTGCCATGGGCGAGGGTCGGACAGTTCTGTTTGTAAGCCACAATATGGCCGCGGTTCGTAATTTATGCACAAAAGGGGTTGTTCTTCAGAATGGCCAATTAGTTTTTGAAGGCAAAACTGATGATGCAGTTGATTATTACATAGAATCAGGTAGTTCCAAAATTATTTCGAATGCCATAATTTCTGATAGTCACAGACCTGAAAAAGCGATGCTTTTGAAGGAAATCGAGTTTTTGAATGCGTGTATACTGAATGCAGATCCTGGTAATGTTGCAAATAATGAACCGATAAAAGTTGAAATAACTTTAAAAAGAAATAAATTGCAACTTAAGAAATGCCAGTACTCAATCATTATTGTGAATCAAAAAGATGAAAATGTTATCAATGCTGTAACAAAACCTATAGATATTCCTCAGGATAGGAATGAATTTACTGTTGTTTTATGTTTGTATAATCATGGACTTCCTAAAGGTCGTTACAGAATAGATTTTGTTGCTTCTATAAAAGATTTTGCGAATGGCTCGCATAATTATGATGTTATTCGTAAAGTTCTTTCTTTTGATGTGACTCTATTAGAACGCATAAATAGACTTGAGTTTGTTTCTTGGGATGCTAAGGTGGGACACATTTTACATTATAATGGGGAAAACCTCGAGGTTCACATCCGATAATGCCGATGACGAAACTAATCTTGTTTGGAGAGTTGCATTCGCCTAATTTGGGAGATTCTGTTATTTGCCATATTTCTCAAGTGCTATTTTCAAAGGATACAAGAGATAGAGATTTAGAGGTTCACGATGTTTCATTTCTCTTACGGGGAATGGATTTTTGGATTGCGAATATTCGAAGATTATGTTGCCGATTAAAAATTGATAGTAAACCAATTGAATACTACTATTATGCAATAAAAATGTTTTTTTCTATAAAAAAGAAATCTACGATTTGCTATGTAGGCGGAGCTCTTTTGCAAGATTTCTTTATGAAACAATTACTTCTTGTTCTCAAACTTGCAAGAATTAAACGATGTAGAGTTATCTTTTTGTCTTTGGGTATTGGCCCTATTTCCGCAGAGAATAAGCTGCTTTTAAGAAAGCGAATACAAGCATTGCATGATACAGATTTTATGTTAAGAGATGGAATCCCATTTTTTCGTGATAACATAGATAATAGAGTATCGTGGACCCCTGATTTGGCAATAATGGCTCGAGATATCTATGGGGGGGGGGGAGGACGTGAAAAGGTAATAGGAATTGGCTGTATAAATGTTGATTTATATAACGCTAATTTTCCTAATTCTTTCATATCAGAAGAAAATTACATTTCTGATATCAGAGCATTGGTAAGAAGAATTTTGAGTTATGGGTACAAAGTTGAACTGTTTTGTAATGGTGATTTTAATGATTTTCGTGTAACTGAGAAAATTTATAAAGAGTTGTCAGATAATCATGTAATTTTAAAGGAACGTCCCCAAACTGATGAAGAATTGATAAACCTTGTTTCAAGCTATTGTTTAGTAATATCATCAAGGCTGCATTCCTTGATTGTTGCGTATTCGTACAATGTTCCTTTTATTGGCATAGAATGGGACCCCAAAATACGATTCTTTGCACAAAGCATTTCTTGTGAACATAGAATTTTTGCAATGAACGAAATTTCGAAAATACAAAAAAAATCAATTGATGAATGTAATAAAGAGTATGATGAAAAACTGAAACATTTGTATAAAGAAAAAATAAGAAATAGTATTAGAAAAATTGTAAACGCATCTAAAATATCATGATTCCCAAAATTATTCATTACTGTTGGCTTAGCAATGATCCGTATCCCGAAAAGATACAGAGATGTATAGAATCGTGGCAAAAATGTTTGCCGGACTATGAAATTATTCTTTGGAACTATGAACGATTTCCCCGAGGAAAATCAAAATGGGTAGATCAGGCTTTTGATAATCGAAAATATGCTTTTGCATCGGATTATATACGATTGTATGCTTTGTATCATTGTGGTGGAATCTATTTAGATTCTGATGTGGAGGTGTTGAAATCATTTGATGACTTGTTGGATTTGCCATATTTTATCGGGCAGGAAAATACGCCTTCTGGGATTGAAGCCGCTACGTTAGGTGCAGAAAAGGGTAATAAACTGATAAAACTAATGCTAGATCGATATGAAAATCGTCCGTTTGTGAAAAAGGATAACAGTTTTGATATAGTTCCATTACCAAATATATTTCGTCGCTGTATATCAGTTAATTATTCATATCATGTTATAAATAAAAAAAGTGAGTTTGTTTATGATGAATCTGTTGTAAATGTTTTTGCAGTTGATTTTTTTAGTCCCAAATCATGGTATAACCAAGAATTGCATTTGACTGAAAAAACATATTCTATTCATCATTTTACCGCTTCATGGGTAGATTGTAAAATCGGTAACTATGAAACAATTGACTCTAATAGAAAACAGAAATCTAAAATTTCGTTGTTGAAAAAAAAACTCGCCATACTTAAGCGAATTTTGAGAAAAAAACTTTTACTTAGAAGAAATGTCTTTACGATTTCAAATACATGTCTGTCATGGGTGTTTAATCAAAATTTTGATCTAGATTATGAATCTCCTTTGGATGGTTGCTATATATCAGATGAAGATTTTTCTGTGTTGATGAAATATGGTTACAAAATCAAAAATTTGAAAATTTCTTTTATCAAAGCCGAAGATTCGAAGTATAGATTTCTTATAGATGATTTTTTCCCTGTTGCAAGAGTTGAAGGGACGAATATTGAATTGCTTGGTAGAGATTATATTTCAAAAGAACAAATGCGAAATCACTGGGAAAAAGGTCTTAAACAGATTCAAAACAAAAAAATTATTTTTCTAAGGCAACGCAAGAAAGTTATTTCTAATTATGATGTTTATATTTTATGCTTGAAAGTGAATTTAGGTTTTAAATATATTACTGTATAGAATTTTTACGTTATCGTAATTTTTCTAAATGAAATTAATCGGGTTATCAGACTTAAATTGTGTGTCAGATGTTACTTAAATGTAGGGATGTTGTGGAAGACTTAGTAAGTGTAATAATTCCAGTTTATAAAGTTGAATGTTATTTGCGAAAATGTTTAGATTCCGTTATTAATCAAACCTACCAAAATCTTGAAATAATTCTTGTTGATGATGGATCTCCTGATGGCTGCCCCAAAATTTGCGATAAATACGCAAATAAAGATAATCGCATAAAGGTAATTCATAAGAAAAACGGAGGTTTGTCAGATGCGAGAAACAAGGGACTAGATGTAGCAACAGGCGAGTATATAACTTTTATTGATAGTGATGATTGGGTTTCCTTATCGTATATAGAATCTTTTGTTTCTGCTGTAAAAAAAGACCCTCAATGTGAAATTATTTCAGCTGGTTTTACTCGTGTTGAAGAAAAATCTAATTCGACATTTTTTGTAAAAACTGAATTTGAATTCCATAACAATGTTGAAATTACACAATTTTTTTGTGAAAAAAACGAAATTCCCATTAGCGCTTGGAATAAATTATATAAATCTAGTTTTATAAAAAAACATCAACTTTCTTTTAAAAAAGGTTTGTTATATGAAGATCAATTATGGTGTTTTCAATGCTATACACAAGCCAATCATGTAAAGCACATCCCATTATCTCTGTATTTTTATCGTGTAAGAAATGATTCTATCATGCGTTCATCTGAAATTTCAATTTCGGAACGAATAACTTCATGGAGCATTATTTTGGATGAAATTGAGAATCAGATAAGCCGTTTGGAACCACGAGGTTGTTTTATCAAAAAATTCCTTTTCCGAAAGGCTTATGAAGCATTAAGAACGTATACTTATGATTATAAAGCTTTTAAGCTTTCTTTTTATACAATGAGTAAACTAATTAGAAAATCTCCAATTCTATATTGGGGTGGCATAGCGTCTCCTTTGAAGAAGAAACTATTAAAGTTATTATCCTTTGCTCCTGCTTTTATTAATTGTCGATTGCTTTATTTTCGAATGCGTTAAGTGTTTTTGAATAAGGATTTGATTGAGTAAAGAATAAGGATATGATTTATGAACGATTTGGTGAGTGTAATAATTCCTGTTTACAAGGTTGAACCCTATTTGCGAGAATGTTTGGATTCTGTTGTAAATCAGACTTACTATAATCTTGAAATTATCCTTGTTGACGACGGCTCTCCTGATGACTGCCCGAAAATCTGTGATGAATATGCAGAAAACGACTCGCGTATAAAAGTCATTCATAAAGAAAATGGTGGCTTGTCGGATGCCAGGAATTGCGGTATTGATATAGCTTCTGGAAAGTATTTAACCTTTGTTGATAGTGATGACGTTATTCATAGTTTATACGTAGAATCTTTATACAATGCTTTGTGTGAATGTTGTGCGGATGTCTCTGTATGTCAATATGTTTCATTTGTGAAAAATGAGAGTATTCCATTTGGTGAAAATTGTGTTGATGTGAAAACATTGGTTGGAAGAGATGCTGTTATTGATTTGTATAATAGACAATGTAGATTTTCATATAAAATGAAATTTGGGGTTCCGATACAGGCTTGGGGAAAATTATATAGAAAAGAATTGTTTGAACAAATTTGTTTCCCGTTTGGAAAAATTCATGAAGATCAGTTTATTGTACCCCTAATTCTTTATAGGGCAAAAAATGTAGCCGTGATATCAAAGAATTTGTACTTCTATAGAAAGGTTGAACATAGCATTATGAAAAATCACTTTAGCTTAAAACGCTTCGATGATTTAGAGGCTGTTTCAAATTGTATTGATTTTTTCAAAAAGAAAAAAGAGCTTGAAATTGTAAATGTAGCAGAAAAATGTTATACAAGACTTTCTTATTTATATTATATGATGGCAAGGATTGCAAATCTTGAATATCAACTCCCTCGAAAATATAAGGTGAATTTTGTAAAGGTATTTCTTTGGCAAAGAAATAATTCTCTTTTGAATATGCGGGAGACCATTGCGTATCTATTTCCTTGTATATATAGACTATACAAGTCAATAAAACATTGATTGCGAAGTGTTATCCTGTGAACCATTTTTTTAGAGAATTGTTATGAATTTTGCTTTATGTACTGATGAAAATTATGCAAAATATTGTGCCGTTTGCATTGTATCTATTCTTGAAAATAATCGGGATGATGTGTGTAATATTTTTGTGTTGACGGATAGATTATCTTTTGAAATAAAAAAAATGTTTTCCGAATTATCTCTTTTTTATAAACAAAAAATCAATATAGTTGAAATTGATTTAGCTGTTTTTTCGAATTTGCCTGTTTGTGGTAGATATAAACTGTCTGTTTATTATCGTTTTTTATTGCCGAATATTATAAATGACGACAAAGTACTGTATCTTGATTGTGATATTATTGTTCGAAAGTCTCTAAAAGAATTATGGTATTTGAATATTACTGATTATGCGTGTGCCGCCGTTCCTGATCAACGGGCAGATTTGCCTCAAATGGTAAATAGATTTAGACTAACATCTGTTTATGTTAATTCTGGCGTTTTATTGATAAATCTTGCTTATTGGCGAAAACATAATGTGACGGAAAAATTATTTAAGTTTGTTAAGGAACATAAAGTTGTTTGGCCTGATCAGGATGCTATAAATGTAGTTTTAGAGAAAAAAATATACCTTCTTCCGTTTAGATATAATTTTCAATATCATTTGTACGCGAATAGAGATTGTATTGAAGTTCATTTTTCTAAATGGGATGAAATTGATAATTATAAAGATAATCCAATTATTTGTCACTATACGCATCACCATAAACCATGGCATTTAGATTGTCCTCATCTTCATGTAGAATGGTTTGATTATTATTCTTCAATACATAATTGTACAAAAGTGCGAAAAACGTATGGCGATGGCTTTGTCGTTCGTTGTATTGATTTTTGGGTGAAAATTCTAAATTGGCTATCAAAATTTTTTAGATAGCGTCAAGATGTTTTTGTTAAAAAAGAACATGATGCATAATGAAGAAAAAAGCGCTGAACGACTTGTTTGGGTAGATAATCTTAAAGGTTATATACTATTACTCGTTTGTCTTTTTCACTTACATGTTCCATGGTTGCTTGTTGATTCTGCTCCATGTAAAATGGCTACATTCTTTTTTTTATCAGGATTTCTTTTTAATCTCAAACGATACGATAGTATTAAGTCTTATGTATATTCAAAGACAAAAACATTGTTACAGCCATATTTGTGTCTATCTATTCTATTTGCATTAATTGACCCTGAAACAATTTGCAATATTGTTCAAATGGTAAAAAATGGAGGGGTCACCTTTAATGAAATTGTTCTTTTTTATGGTAGAAACCTTTTTCTCAATGGCATGAATACCATATATGGACATTCGGCTAATTCAAGTTTTAGTTTGTGGTTCGTTTGGACCTTGTACCTTGTTTCTATTGTCTTTTTTGCTTTTCATTATTTTTTAATTTGCAAGTTGAAACTAAAAAAATATACCTATGTTGTTTGTTGTCTTTCTTATATCGTTATATGTTTCTGGAGTGCTCATATAATACAGACTAGTCAATTAAATACCCCTTTTAATCTTATGGGCTTTTTTTCTAAATCACCATATTTTGTTGTGGGGGTTGTTGTTAAACCGCTTGTTATGTATTTGATGCGTACTAAATTGTGGTATTTATTCTTTTTGACTGTTTTTTTTGGTGTGTTGAGCTATTATGATCCTTTAAGGGAATGGAATAGTATTGCTAAAGCTATGATTAGAGATGTTTCGTTCATAGTGTGTTTGTTTATTCTTTTTGACCGTATTCATTTATTTTTCTTGATTGGAGGCGTGCTTAGAAATTTTGCTCGAAATGCATTGGTGATATTACCTATCCATTGTTTTGTTTTTGTTTTATATAAGAAAGCTTGTATTATTTTGTTTCAATGTGACTATCGGTATATGGTTGGGCTATTTCTTGTGTTGTTATCTTTTTTTGTTGCAATTCCACTTTTTCGAAACAAATTGTATTTTTTGTTGGGCAAAGAAAAAATTTCTGTAAAAGAAAGTCTCAGAATAGGTGACTGAAGTACAATATGAAAATTTCTGTTTTGTTTCTTATAGATTCTCTTACCTGTGGTGGGGCTGAAAAGAGCCTTGTTTCCTTGTTGCCTTTATTGGATTACTCGAAGATAGATGTTGATTTGATGATGGTAAATAGAGAAGGTGTCTATGAACAGTATATTCCTTCAAAAGTGAATGTTATTTTGTTTCCCAAACCATCAGGATGGTTCTTTAGACTTAGGCAGTTTCTTTTTTCAATTGGTTTGAGAATGTTTCCTAAAATTCATGGAGCAGAAATGCGCTGGAAAACCATGTCTCAAGTATATAAAAAACTTGAAAAAGAATATGATGTTGCCATCGCATACCAACAGGGCTTTCCTACCTACTATGTTGCTGAAAAGGTTTCTGCGAAAAGAAAATGTGCATGGGTGAATGTTGATATTAGATCTGCGGGGTATAGAGAGTTGTTTAATCGCCCATTTTATGATAAAATGGATCGTATTGTTGCTGTTAGCGATGCCCTGTATCAAATGCTTGCAAAATCGGATTTTGTAAATCCGAAAATATTAAAAACGGTTTATGATATAATTAACGTTGATTTTATAAAGAAACTATCGCATGAAAAAAAAATTCAAAAGGAAAATGAATTTGTGATTACAACTGTAGGGAGGTGCGTATTTCAGAAAGGGTATGATCTCGCTGTAGAAGCGGCTTTATTATTGAACCAAAGAGGTCTTTTATTTAAGTGGTATTTTGTTGGCGGTGGAGATCAGGAACCTATAATAAAACAAAAAATAAAAGACGCTGGTTTGGAAGAATATATTGAAATGGTCGGTATGCAACCAAATCCGTATCCCTATATGGCTGCTGCAGATGTTTATGTGCAGACATCCCGCTTTGAAGGCTTTGGATTGACTCTCAATGAGGCTAGAATACTAAATAAGCCTGTTGTCAGTACGGATTTTCCGGTTGTTTTTGATCAAATTCGTGATGGAGAAAATGGATTGATTTGTCAAATGACTCCAGAATCGATTGCTGAAAAAATCATGATTCTGGTCAATGATAAATTTCTGCGAAATAAACTTGTTGAAGCAACGAAATTAGAAGTGAATACGACATCTGAGACTGAACCTCAAAAGGTGATGGGGATGCTACTACAATGAAAATTTGTACCATAACTTGCCAGAATGCAGATAATCATGGGGCTCGCTTGCAATGTTATGCTCTTGTAAAATATTTGCAAAAGCAAGGCCATGAGGTTGAGGTGATTGATTATCGTCCGGATTATATGCGAGGCCCAGAGCCCGTTTTATATTGGCCTGGATTGTCTCTAAAAAAATGGGCAAAACTTTTCTTACATTTCCATGTTCGGCTTCGCAATAAAAAAAGGCATGCTGTATTTGAGTCTTTTTCGAAAAAGTACATACCGCGAACTCGTGTATATTGGAATATTGAGGACCTAAGGAATGCTCCTCCTGAAGCAGATTTGTATTTAGCAGGTAGTGACCAGATTTGGAATACCACATTCCGTAATGGAACTGACCCTGGATATTATCTTGATTTTGGAGCTAAGGGAGTTCGTCGAGAAAGCTTCGCCGCGAGTTTTGCAACGGAGGAATTGGCTTCTGAAGCTGTTGATTTCGTGAAATCAAACCTAAAAAGATTCGATAAAATCACCATGCGAGAACAATCAGCTTTGAAAATTCTTGAAAAATTAGGGTTTGAGGGTGAATTACAGGATGATCCGGTCTTTTTGCTTTCACCTGAAGAATGGAACAAAATTGCAGATGGATCTGGCATAGACGAAAAATATGTTTTGGTATATGATTTTTTTTGTGATAAGAATATAGAGAGCGTTGCTAAAGAATATGCTCAAAAAAATGACTGTAAGATTTTTGCTATATGTCATAAACCGTTAAAATATGCATCAAAAAATTTTGTATATGCTGGACCAGAATCTTTTGTTTCACTAGTAAAAAATGCAAAATATGTAGTAAGCAACTCTTTCCATGGGACTGTTTTAGCTATGATTTATAACGTTCCTTTTAAGGTTGTTGAAAGACCCGATGGATTGAATGTAAGAATGCGTGATTTGTTGGAACGTCGTAAGGATATGATTATATGAAACCTCGTATCCTTATTCTAATGCATTATATGGAACTTGGCGGAGCGGAAAGTGCTTTGCTGGGCTTGTTGCAGAGTGTGGATTCTGCAAAAGCAGATGTGGATGTTTTCATCTATGATCATCGTGGAGAATTCATGCCGCTGATCCCAAAGGACAAGGTGAATCTTTTGCCGCAAATTCCTGCGTATACAATGTTGGAACGCCCTATTAAGGATCTTGTCAAAAAAGGATTTTGGCGACTTGCATTGGCCAGAATTTTGGGACGCAGAGAAACTGCTAAGAACGTTTCGAAGAACATAAACCGTTTAGATGATGCCTCAGGTTTCTTTTATCAAGCCCGTCGAACGGTAAAATGCTTGCCCAAAATTCAACCTGATGTGGAATATGATTTGGCTATTTCGTTCTTGACGCCGCATTTTATTGTGTTAGATAAAGTGAGTGCGAAAAAGAAGATTGGTTGGATTCACACTGATTATACCAAGGTTTTTGTAGATACCGCTGCAGAACTTGAAATGTGGAATCGTTTGGACAATATTGTCTCAATCTCTCCAGATGTGTCTAAAAAGTTCTGCGAGGTATTTCCGTCTCTTGAAAATAAAATCGTTGAAATAGAGAATATCCTTTCGCCTGAATTTATAAGAACTCGTGCTGAATTAGGGAATACTTTTGAAATGATGCATAATGGGGTTAAGCTATTGACCATTGGTCGATATTCCCCCCCAAAAAATATGGAGAATATTCCTGAAATCTGCCGAAAACTTGTTGATGCTGGATATGATATCTATTGGTATATTATCGGCTATGGATCCTCAGAAATAGAATCACAAGTTCGTGAAAATGCGGACAAGTTTGGTGTTGCTGATAGGGTTGTTTTGCTAGGTAAAAGGGATAACCCTTATCCTTATATCAAGGCTTGTGATATCTATGTTCAGCCAAGTCGATATGAAGGTAAAAGCATTACTGTTCGTGAAGCTCAGATTCTTTGTAAACCGGTACTAATTACTAATTATCCAACGGCAAAAAGCCAGGTGCAAAATGATTTTGATGGTGTTATAGCTCCGTTAGATAATGAAAATTGTGCTAAGGCTTTAGCTGAATTTATAAACGATAAGGATCAACAACGGAAAATTGTTGAATATTTGGCTACTCACGATTATGGCAACACGAGTGAGATTGAAAAAATTTATAAATTAGCAGAAGTATGATTCCCAAGGTTATTCATTATTGTTGGTTTGGTCGTAATCCATTGCCAAAGTCGGCACAAAAGTGTATTGCGTCATGGAAAAAGTTTTTCCCGGATTACGAAATCAAGGAATGGAATGAGGGTAACTTTGATGTTCGTATGATGCCCTATACGGCAGAGGCCTACGCAGCAAAGAAATATGCGTATGTAAGCGATGTCGCTCGCTTTTGGGTTCTGTATAATGAAGGTGGACTTTACTTTGATACCGATGTCGAAGTAATTAAGCCCATGGACGATATCATCGCAAAGGGACCTTTTATGGGAATAGAGGTCCCTTCTGTTGATGGTTCTATGCCTATGGTGGCTCCTGGTTTGGGTTTAGGAGCTGTGGCACAAATGCAGTTCTATGGCCAAATTCTAGAATATTACAAAAATCAACATTATATTGATGCTTGTACGGGAAAGCCTTTCCCTGGAACAGTCGTTTCCCACAATACGAAGATTCTCATTGAGAATGGGCTGGAGGCATCGAATGAAATTCAGCAAGTTGCAGGAACTTGGATTTATCCCAAGGACTATTTTAATCCACTTGATGATGCTACAGGAATTTTGAGTACTACGGAAAATACAAGATCTATTCATTGGTACTCCAAAACGTGGTGCGATAAGCCGATGTGGTATTTTAAAGTGACTCGTATTTTGCACCGTATTTTTGGAACGAAATTACTTGCAAAGTTGAAGTAATATGTTTGGTATAGAAGCTGCTTTATATCCGAAGATATTCTATGGCCTAGTGCTTTTGCTATGCCTATTTGTCGTTATAAAGTATTCAGCTTCGTCGAATAATAGTTTGTTGTTGCAAAAGCAGCCTGTAGGCCCAATGATTGCCTTGGGTACTTTGTTGATTTTGTTTATTGGCTTGAGACCTGTTAGCCATGTATTTGGAGATACTGTAAATTATGCGTACATATATAACCATTCATTAAATTTGACTCATGGTTTTAACTTTAGTTCAGAATGGTTGTTTGATTCCTATATGTTTTTTTGCAAATTAATAGGTTTGCCTATTAGTGTCTTTTTTCTTGGAATTGAAATCGGTTATATAGGGTGTCTTGTATTGGCTTGCCGAAAATTGTTGTGGGAGTCCTCTTGGGTTGCCATACTTTTTTGTGTTTCTGCTTTTTCTTTTTTTACATACGGAACAAATGGATTGCGAAATGGTTTGGCGTGTTCCATAATTGTTTTGGCGGTAACTTTTGTCGCACAAGAAAAAAAGTATGTAACAGCCGCAATTCTTGCATTGCTTGCAATGGGAATTCATCGTTCTGTGATGCTTCCTATAGCAGCTTGCTGTGGGGCTGTGGCTCTATTAAATACACCAAAGATTTCTGTAGGTATATGGAGCTTGTCAATACCTTTATCGTTGGTTGCTGGTGGTCGTGTAACAAACTTTTTGGCAAGTCTTGGCTTTGATGACCGCATGGATAGCTATAGTGTAATTGACTTAAATGAATCTTTTTCTTCTATGGGTTTCCGATGGGACTTTTTATTGTATTCCTCAATGCCTGTTTTGCTGACTTGGTATGTGCATAAGCGGGTTGACGAAACCGGTGGTTACAAAGAAGATGATAGTACCGCTTTGGCTGACGCAAACAGTATGCGAGTGTTCAACATTCTTTCAGGAACCTATATCCTAGCGAATTCTTTTTGGATTTTGGTCATTAATGCGAATTTTTCAAATCGATTTGCTTATTTGAGTTGGTTCTTGTATCCCGTTGTACTGGCTTACGGATTCCTTCGTTTGCATATATGGAATGATCAAGATCGTAAATGTGCTTGGGCTTTACTAGCTCATGCTGGGTTCACTTTTGGAATGTTTATGATAGGAAAGTTGTAAAATATGCCTAAAATTTCTGTCATCATGGGTATTTATAATTGTGCATCAACACTTCAAGACGCTTTGGATTCTTTGTATGCCCAAACATTTCAAGATTTTGAAATTATTCTTTGTGATGATGGATCAAAAGATAATACCTATGATGTCGCTCTTGAAAATCAGAAAATTCATTCCAATATCGTGCTTTTAAAAAACCCTCGCAATTTGGGACTTAACCAAACTCTCAATAACTGCTTGGTTGTTGCAAAAGGTGAGTATATCGCACGTATGGATGGTGATGATGTTTGTAATCCAATGCGTTTTGAAAAGCAAATGAAATTTCTAGAGGAGCATCCCGAACTTTCTTTGGTGAGCTGCCCAATGAATATGTTTGATAAAAATGGAGTTTGGGGACAAACGAATGCTATTCCGTTTCCTACAACTGAAGATGTTTTGAACCATGTTCCTTGTTTCACCCATGCTGCAGTGATAATGAGGACTGATGTGTATAGAGAAGTCGGTGGCTATACGGTTCATGATTATCTGCTTAGAGTTGAGGATTGCCATTTATGGTTTAAGGTTTATGCGGCCGGCTATAGAGGTGGAAATCTTCAAGAGCATTTATATAGTATGCGAGATGACAGAAATGCCACTGCACGCAGAACATGGAAGGCTCGCAGAAATTTCATCTATGTGATGCTTATAGCTTACAAGATGTTTCATAAACCATGGTATACTTATCCTAGACTTTTTGTGAAGTGCGCTATTGAAATGACCAAATGCTTAATGCCTAATTTTATGTATGAGTATTTCCATAGCAGGCGTTGGGGAAAAAGGTAGTGTATGAATGAGGCAAAATTTTTAATGGATGAACAAAAAAATATGTCATTTGATAATGTTAAACGTATTTCAATAGATCCTCGATTTCAAGTATCATACTCTTCATGTTACATTATTGGCCTTCGAAAATTATAAGGGAATAAAGTTTGCTTTCAAGGCATAAAGGGACTTTGCATAAATGATTTGGCAGAGGCGCATAAAGGATTTGCCTTTGTTGTGGAATTTAATGGATAACGTTTCCTGATTCAGTTGTAAAGTATTACTTGACAACTGCTGCTGACTGTCACACCCTACTTCACGAACTTCTTGATTTTGCAGGTGTGGACTTTGGTTTCGTCGTCGTAGTTGACGCCCACGAACAGGAGGTCGCCCTGGTATTTTTCAAGGCAATCGAAGTAGCGCTTTTCTTCGATTTGCGTGAGGGCGGTACCAGCGCTCTTGTTGCGCTTGAGTTCGATGATAACAGCCGGAACATTGGGAACATACGGGATGAAGGCCACGTCAGCGTAGCCCTTGCCGCTAGGCAGTTCCTTGATGATGGTGTATTTCAAATTTGCGTAGAAATACGCAAGGCAAATTACCGCCTGGAACGTACCCTCGTTATTGTAGTTCAGGTTGTTGCAAATCTGGGTGTGGGCCTTGTCAAGAGCGGTCGCTACAGCTTCTGAATCACATTCGGCGGTAGCCTCAATCAACTTCTTGGAATTGTTCACCAGCTCCATCACGCCCTTGTAATCGGGAGCGAGCTTGATGGACTGGATCCATTCGTCGCGGACCTCGCGGTTCGGGATGTAGCACTGCTTATTTACGCGGTCGTAAGCCAGATAGCCTAGGTGCATCAGGTAAGTGAATACATCATCCTTGCAGCGGAAATCTGTCAAGGTGTTCAGATACGATAGCGTATCCACGTCCACCTTGCCGCCACCAATCATGAACTTTACATCTTCAAGGATTCCTTCAAAATCCATGAGGATGTAATCAAGCAAGATATTGAAGGCGCCGGTCTGGTTCCAGTTACCAGAAAATTCCTTTGCTCGCATTGCCTTGACAACGGAATTGGAATTGTAGATTTCCACACCATTCAAGTTGTAACCATCGTACCAGCGCTTACACTCTTCAAAGTCCATATTGTGGGCATTGCAAAGAGCTTTAACTTCATCGTTGGTAAAGCCAATGCAACTGGACAAAGGCGCCGCACCCAACATAGAGTATTCTTCAAATATGTTCAGCTTACTCTGCACCTTGTCGCGAACGATTGGAAGAATGCCCGTGATATAGGCAAGGGCGATGGCGGGGGATAGCTCCGGATTTTTAAACAATCCGTTCAAGAACGACAGAAAATGCCCAAAGTATTCCTGAGAAGTCCTTTCGCGAATGAGCGCGTCATATTCGTCGATGATGAATACAAACTGTTCCTGGGTGGCAGCATAAATTTTAAGGAGACAACTTTCGATAGTGTCGTCATCCTCCTCGATATCTGCAGTAGGGAACTGTGCAATCAGTTCCTTGCGAATGCGCTTGGTAATTAGCTCGATGACATCCTTGTTGGGGTTCGCCGTGTAAATTGCGCCGATGTCGAACTTGATTACATTCAGCTTGTTCAAATATTTTTCGAAGCATGGGTCCTTCGCAATCTTCAAGTCTGCAAAAAGGTGGCGGCTGTCGCAGCCCTTGCTGTAATACGCCGCAAGCATATTGCCCACCATAGTCTTTCCGAAACGGCGCGCACGGGACATGCAGATAAACCGCTGGTTGGTATTCACCAGCTTGTTAATTTCTGCAATGGCCATGGACTTGTCGACATAGATCGGTGTATTGCGATCCAATTGCAAGTTTATATTATTCGGATTGACGTAGTTACCCATATCCGGTAATATAATAAAAGGCGAATACAGAGACAACCGGGGTATCCAAGGTCATTGCTATCATGGTTGCGTTTTTTATACCTTATTTATTCTTCGTTGCTTGAATATACCTGGCTGAAGGAAGAAAAAAGGTATATTTATACCAATAATCTTTGTAGAAAAAGATGAGAATGTGAATATGCGCGTTTGGAAAATTAATAATTTATTCTTTTTGCTTATTGCAACTTTCGTCCTTGACGCTTTCGCTGCATCCCCGACGGTTGCGCCGGACCGTATGCGTAACCTGCGCATGTTGGAGGCAAGTCCGTTTTTGTTTGAATACCATCGTGTGACCATGGGGGAGGGGCCGCAGTTCTTTGCGTACCCCAAGCGCGATACGACCTTCCGCAAGAATTTTGACGAGACTGAAAAGGACGCCCTGTTCCATTTGGGCGATACGGACTACAAGATTGCGGCTTCCATTGTGGGTGGCCTGGATTACCGTGGTGGCGAAGCTCTGGGCGATACCATTTGGCCGGGGATTGATGGCGGCCTGTTTGTTCGTGGCTATGTGGATTCCCTGGATTTTTCCTTGGAGGCCCGCATGTATGTGGAGTCCCATTCTGCAAAAAGGCAGAAGTCCTGGGACCACGAGGTTTTTGATGAACAGTACGGCGACATTCAGTATGTAAGCTATTCCCGCTATCGCGGGCAGGTGGGCTTTAACTGGAATCGTTTCCGCGTGAGCGCCGGCCGCGATGTGTTGCATTGGGGACCGGGTTTCTACAATAACCTGACGCTGAACCAGTTTGCCTTGCCTTACACGTTCATGACCTTGGATGCGGTCTTTGGTCCGCTGCATATCGTGAGTGCTTATGGTGATTTGCGTATTGGTCAGTGGGCTTGGAGCGATGAGAATGCAAATGAACGCAACATGTACGCCCATCGTTATGAACTGGCTCTGGGCAACTTGACTCTTGGCGTGAGTGAACTTCAGGTGATTTACAACGATAGCAAGCCCCTGCTGATGGTGCCGATTATTCCGCTGTTTATTGAAAAGGGAAATTTCTCGGAAACAAGTAATAACGGAACAATTTCAGCGGATCTCAATTATCGTTTGTTCCGCTTTGCACGAATTTATTCAGAATTCCTGTTGGATGATATGGAAAGTCCCGATGAACTGCTGAAGGGGAAGATGAACAACAATCGCTGGGGCTTTATGGCCGGCGTTCAGGTTGGTTATGATTTCTACCTCGACAAAATGAAACTTGAGGCCGGTGCAATTTTGGAATACGCTCGAGTGGAACCTTTTACCTACACCCATCATGATTCCGCGAAGGCTCAGCTGGCCAATTTGAATCATCCTCTTGGTAATCCCAATGGTCCCAACAGCCAGACTATCGACTGGTTGATGTATGCCCGCATGCATAATGTGTTTCTCTCTGTCTTGCAGAGGTTCTATTGGAAGGGCAAGACTTTCGGCAGTTCCATTGACGATGTCTTTGAATGGGCTCCAAAGAATTACCTCAAGGGCGCCAAGATGCAATACTCCGTCACGCCTTCCGTAACCTACGAAGGTCAATACACCGCCTTTACCGGCAGCATTACCTTCGTTGACGACCCGCAGGTTTATTTGCGAGTCGGGTTCAAGTGGTAATATTTAGAATTCTGCTACATTAAAAATAATTGCTAATATATTGGCAAAAATGTTGCAATTTGACCTGAAATTGCTTATATTTGGGTAGTATGGATAATCAATTTGATATTGGCAGTTTTGTTGATTCCCTGACGATTCCCGAAGCTACAAGTAGGCTAGTGGAGCGTGTTAAGGCTCGCAGGAAGGCTTTTAAGATTTCGCAACAGGACTTGGCTAAAATGTCGGGCGTAACCTATGCGTCCGTAAGGCGCTTTGAACAGATTGGTGAAATTTCCTTGACGTCCCTTATGAAAATTGCCATGGCGCTTGATTGCCTGGAAGATTTCAACAAGCTTTTTGTCGCTCCCGCAGTTACTAACCTGAAGAATTTATGAATCTGCCTCGGATAAAAAAACTGACCGTAAAGTATAACGGCTGTGTGGTGGGCTATCTTGCTGAACTTGAGGGTGGCATCGCTTTTCAGTATGATGATCTTTGGCTGAAAAATGGTTTTTCCATTTCACCCTTTTCTTTGCCGTTGACAAGTAAAGTTTTTGTCAATCCAAAACCGACATTCAATGGTCTCTACGGCGTTTTTGCAGATTCGCTTCCTGATGGTTGGGGCGAACTTCTATTTCGCAGAATGTTGGCCAGACAAGGAGTCAATGCTGAACGTATATCTCCTTTGACTCGCTTGGCTTTGGTAAACGATTACGGCCTTGGTGGATTGCGGTACGAACCGAATATCGCGGAACTGGATGATGACGAACGTTTTGATCTTGATGTATTATCTACGGAATCCGCCAAAATTTGGGATGATGAAAACGGTTCAGCGAATCTTGATGAAGTTTATCGTTTTGGGGGCTCTAGTGGCGGCGCTCGTCCGAAGGCACATGTTAAAATTCAGGATGATTACTGGATTGTCAAATTCCCTTGTTCCACTGATCCAAAGAATATTGGCTTACAAGAATACAATGCAAATAAGCTGGCTCGTAAGGCTGGCATTTGGGTAAATGATTTTGATTTATTCCCCTCAAAAAAGTGCAAAGGTTTTTTCGGTGCAAAACGTTTTGACAGGGTAGATGGTCGATGCGTACACATGGTCTCGCTGTCGTCTTTGCTGGAAACTTCTCATCAAATCCCGAATTTGGATTATACGCATCTTTTCCAGGTTATTCAGCGGATTTGCGGAGACAAGGAAAATCTGTATGAGGCTTTTCTGCGTATGTGCTTCAATGTGCTTTTTGGAAATAGGGATGATCACGGAAAAAATTTTGCATTCCTCTACGACGAAGCAATTGGCAGTTACAAGTTGTCACCCGCTTATGACATTACGAAGACTATGGACAAGCCGGAACATGAAATGTCTGTGAACGGGAATGGCAAACCCGTAATTGAAGATCTTCTAGCTGTTGCAAAAAATTCCGCATTGCAAATGGAACGCTGCAGGGATATTCTTGAATCGGTGAAAAATACTGTGGACCGTTAGTAACCTTTGTTTGTATATTAGTCATTGAATTGGAAAACTGCAATGTCCCTCGCTCATTACCTGCCCATAATCTACGGAATAGGCATCCCTTTCTTGGGGACGGTTTTGGGGGCTGCCTGCGTATTCTTTATGAAGGGAGAGTTGCGCCCCAAGGTGCGGCGTGGCATGATGGCTTTTGCCGCGGGGGTGATGGTGGCGGCTTCCGTGTGGAGCTTGTTGCTGCCGTCCATCGAGTCTTCTGCGGAATATGGCAAACTTGCCTTTATGCCTCCCGTGGCTGGCTTTTGGGCGGGCATCCTTTTGCTATTCCTGATAGATAAGATTACGCCCCACTTGCATTTGGGGAGTAGTGATCCTGAGGGGCCGCGGGTGAAGATGAAGCGCACCACAATGCTTGCGCTGGCGGTGACGATTCATAACATTCCCGAGGGTATGGCTATTGGTGTTGTTTTTGCAGGTTGGCTTGCGGGTGCAGGGGCCGTTGCGGGAGCTTCTGTCGAAGGTGCTGCCAATGCTGTTGCTGGTGGAATTTCCCTGGCGTCGGCTGTGGCGGTTTCTGTGGGTATGGCTTTGCAGAATTTTCCTGAAGGTGCGATTATTTCCTTGCCGTTGCGTGCCGAGGGCGAAACTCGTCTAAAAGCCTTTGGCTTGGGATTTGTTTCGGCGGTGGCGGAAGCCGGAGCTGCCGTTGTGACTGTTCTTCTTGCAAGTTTCTTGATACCTGCCATGCCGTACTTGCTGAGTCTTGCTGCAGGGGCCATGATTTATGTGGTGGTAGAGGAACTTTTGCCTGATGCAAACGAGGGAATCCATTTTGATGGGGTAACTTTGCTTTTTGCCCTTGGATTTTCCTTGATGATGGTTCTTGATACGGCGCTGTAAAACTAAATTGTACTTGAAATGTCTTCAAGTAACCTCTACAAAAAGTTCTTCGCACTGCTTCGTTATTCCTTAGGGATTGACGAAGTTTTTGAACATCGCCTGTCTGCGGAAGAATGGACTGTGGCGTATCGCGCAGGCGGTCATGTGGTTGTTGCATGAATGCCTTGGTCTTGACGAAGAATATCTGCTTTGTATGTCTGATGAATGGCGGGGCAAACGATTATTGAATGTTGCGCTTGTCGGCGGCAATTTCGGAGTCTTTGACGAAAAATTTGCTGGTCCGCAGCCTTACCGTTGGTATAAACATTACAAGCGTACTGCATACCTGTTGCGATTTGATTTTACAGAAGCCTTGTGGTATGAATTTTGGGCTTTGTCGGGAGTGCCAAGGCGTGTGCTGAAAAGTCTGCATCGGAAATAACCCCCATTTATGCAACTTCTTTATTCATAATTTGTAGCTGATTTTTGCTACGAAAAAAAAGTGTGGGAGCAGATGTTTTTTTATGTTAAGGGGGGGGGCTTGAATGCTAGATTTCCGGTCATCCCCATCAATCAAGGACAGATACCGAGAATGACGCTCTGGAGGAGCTGAGAATGCTTTCTGCGACAGGGTGTGTATGGTTTAGTTTTATTATATTTCCAATGTAAACTTTAGGAGACTTTTGATGAGGAACGTTGTGTACCTCGTGTTTTTTGTGTTTGTTGCACTGTTTGTGAACGGCTGCGTCTGGGCTCCGGGTATGTACCTTGGGGAACGCTCCAGCGAAGATGGATCTGTGGATACCTTGGCGACTTTCCAGGGGGCGGAGGTTCATTTGCAGAGTATCAGTCCTGCCGCCATGTTGAATGCAACTGAAGAGGCCGAAGCCAAGACGGCTATCCCGCAGGAGTTGTTGGATTTTAAGCCGGAGACTTATCGCCTGGGCAAGTTCGATGTGGTCCAGGTGACGGTGTGGGAACATCAGGAACTGTCTCTGCCTTTGGGCCCGTACCGTAGCGATAAGGCGGTGGGGCAGATGATCGATGAAAATGGCGAGATGTTCTACCCCTACGCAGGCCAGATCAAGGCGGAGGGCAAGACCATTACGGAACTTCGCGATACTATCGGCGCAGGCCTTGCTACTGTTTTCAATAAGCCTCAGTTGGAAGTTCAGCTGCTGCAGAGCCAAAGCAAGAAGGCTTATGTCCAGGGTGGTGTGAATAGCGCAGGCGTGATTCCTCTTTCAAACATCCCCACATCCTTATTGCAGGCTATTTCTCAGAGTGGTGGTGTTAGTGCCACCAATGGCGACCCCACCCAGGTGCAGCTGATTCGCGACGGTGTGACCTATCCAGTGGATCTTATGGCCTTGTATCCGTCGGGTCGTGGTCCCGGGGATGTAATCCTGAAGGATGGGGATGTGGTTCGTGTTGCGGAAATGAGCGAGTCCAAGGTGTATGTTCTTGGGGAGGTCGGCCGCCAGCAGGCTCTACCGATCTTGAACGGACACTTGACTTTGTCTCAGGCTTTGGCCGAAGTTGGCGGTTTGCAGATTTTGTCTGCCCAGAGTCGCGGTATTTATGTGATTCGTGGGGACTTGAAGCGTATTAACGTTTACCACCTGAATTCCAGGAATCCCATGGCCCTGGTGTTCGGTGACCAATTCAAGCTGAAACCTCATGACATTGTGTATGTGGATGCAACCAACCTGGTGCGTTGGAATCGCGTGATGTCCCAAATTTTGCCGTCGGTCCAGACTTTCTACTATGGATTGCAGGGCGTTCATTTGATCAAATCTGTCAAGGATGATTTGAACAACTGGTAGGTCTTTTATGTTGCCTTTGAATGAAAACGGAAATCAGGGAAGTGCCCCGCAGGTGCAGGCGCCGGCGAGTTCTTTGTCTGTGTTTGATGTAATTCGCGTGCTTTGGAATGGCAAGTGGGTCATGATCCTGTTTGCCTTGATTGGTGCCGCTGTCGGTTTTTACAAGGCCAACTGGGAAATTCCGATGTTCACTAGCGATGCGTTAATTCAAATTAACACCAAAGGTGGACAACCCACAGCGGCTATTGGTGCTACGACTGGTTTGCTGGAGGTTCAGTCTCCGGCTAATGCTGAAATGATGCTGATGAAAAGCCGAATGGTCCTGGAAAAGGTTGTTGAGGAACAACATCTCAGGTTCCACGCCAATCCCATGGGCGACAAGGACCGCATTCTTCATCGCGAAGGTCGATTGGATATAGAGTATTTGAAATTGCCTCGGGGAAGTTTCAGGGCTCGAGCCCTGGGCAAGGATTCTTTTGCGGTGGTTAGTCATGGCAAGGAGATTGTCCGTGGTGCCGTGGGGGAGACCTACCGTGAAGATGTGAACGGGGATACCCTGGTGATTCGCGTAGGCCTACTCAAGGCTAAGGCCGGTCAAGAATTTTCTTTGAGCGTTTCGTCTGAACTGGCTGCCATAAGCAGTTTGGCTAATGGCTTGTCCGTAAGCGAGGCTGGCAAGAATTCCGGTTCAGGCATGATTAAAATCATTTTTTCACATCGCTACGCAGACCGAGCTGCTGCTATTTTGAATTCTGTTGTGAATACCTACCAGCGGCAGAATGTGGAACTTCGCGGTGCTGAAGCGGAAAAAACATTGGAATTTTTGGATGAACAGCTGCCGGGCGTAAAGGCCAAGCTGGATAGCATCGAGGCTGTTCTTGCCAAGTACCGTCGCGAGATGGGTACCGTGGATATTTCTGGTGAAACCAGTTCTAGCCTCGGCCGCAGTGTGGACTTGCAGAAGCAGTTGGCAGACCTGGATCAGCAGAAGGCTGAGGCCCTTCGCGTGTACACTCCGGAACATCCCAATATCCAGGCTATTGAACTGAAGCGTAAGGCGTTGCTGGGCGAACTTGGCAAGGTTAAGTCTGTCATGAAGAAACTTCCTGAAAAGCAACAGGAACTGTTGCGCTTGCAGGGCGAAGTGGAACTGAACAACAAGTTGTACACCACCATGCTGAACAATGCCCAGCAGCTGCGAGTGGTTCGCGCAGGTGAACTGGGTAACGTTCGTATTGTGGACCATGCCCGTATTGCGGAACGCACGTCTTACCCTAACAAGCGTAGCATCGAAATGATGTACCTTGGAATTTGCCTGGGGATTGGTGCCGCCATCCTGATCTTGTTCCGTATATTCTCTCGTAAGGGAATTCGTAATTCCTCTGAAGTGGAAAATGCTACAGGAGTCAGTGTTTACGCCAAGGTGCCTGAGTCCCGTAACAAGTTGCTCCGCATGCGTAAGCATTCTGCCAAGAATTTTTTGGTGGTAGACGACCCCGACGACCGTGCTTCGGAAGCATTCCGTTCCTTGCTGACTGCAGTGGATTTTTCCATGGAGAAAAATCAGATCCTGATGGTTTCTGGTCTGATTCCTGGTGTGGGCAAATCCTTTGTGGCGGAAAACGTGGCAGCCCTTGCCGCTCAGATGGGACGTAAGGTTTTGCTGATCGATGGCGATATGCGCCGCGGTCGCGTAAAGAGTAAATCCAAGGAAGGTCTCGCAAACGTACTGATGCGTAATTGCCCTGTGGCTGATGCAATTACCCAGAGCCCTGTGGATAATCTGTATGTGATGGGTGGCGGACACACTCAATTGTATCCTAGTGAACTGCTTCGCGGTGACAACTTCAAGAATCTTCTTGAGGAACTGCGTTCTCAATATGACTTGATCATTGTGGATACTCCGCCGATTTCTTTGGTGACGGACGCAACCTTGATTTATCCGCTGGTAGACTTTAGCCTGATAGTATTGCATTATGGCAAGCATTCTGTTCCCGAAGTTGTGGAAACCCTGGGCGCTCTGGACCGCATCAAGGATGGCCCGAAGGCCTTTGTGCTGAACCATTGCGAACGCGGTCACCATGGTTATGGCTATGGTTATTACGGCTACTACAGCTACGGATATTACAAGAAAAAGAAGAAGTAGCGAAGTATTTTTACCAAAATTTACGCGAGTCAATACTGTCACAAAGCTATATTTGTGTCATTAAAAAAGGGTTTTGACATGAATAAAGTTTCTTCTACATTGGCTTTCGTTTTGGGTGCTTTTGTAACGTTTAGTTCTGCGGCTCAAATTCAAGGATTTGTTTCGGGTTATGCACCTTCTGATGTTGATGAAACAAAACATGCAAACGGCGCAGAAGCAACATCTACTCGCGGTGGCAATTTTACTTGGAGCCTTGGTGCTGAATTTCTTGCACTCCCTGTAGGTCCCCTTATGGTGGGCGGTGGTCTAGGCTTTTTTAGCGTACAGACTGATGGTGGCGACAATGTCATGATGCCTTCAATTCCCTTGTGGGGAGCGGTAGGTGTAATTGGTCCCGAAAAGTGGACGGCTCGTCCTTATCTTGAAGCACGAGTTGGCTATCCGATTCCTGCTACGGGCTATAGTACCTGGTGGGACGATCCCTTACATTTTTTTGTGATGGGAACTGTCGGTGTTCAGCTACCGTACCACATGGGTGTTGAGTTCGATTGTACTTATCTGACGATGAACAAGCATTTCAGTGATCGTAATGTAAGCTACCAGGTAAGCACGCTAAAGTTTGGTGGTTCTATTACTGTTCATTTTGACTTGTTCAAGAGTTCTACGGAATCGAATAAGGCTGCAGACGAAAAACCTGCTGTAGAATCAACAACTGAAGATTTCTCTAGCAATTCTTCAGACGATGCAAATGCCGAGTCTTCAGCCTCCGAAGAACAGGCTTATCTCAGCTATGGAGAAGAATCTGCTGAACAGCCCGTTGATGATTCTGTGACAGAGGACGCTACTGCGGAACCTGCTCCTGTAGAGGAAACCGCAGAGCAGCCTGCCGATGAAACAGCTGCAGAAGTAACTCCAGAAGAGGCTGAAGCTCCCGCTGAAGAGTCTCCGGCCGAGGAAGCTGCCCCTGCCGAAGAATCCGCACCGGAACCCGCTGCGGAACCTGCTCCCGAACCAGAAAAGAAACCTGCTGCAAAGAAAAAGACTGCTAAGAAAAAGACAACTAAAAAAACTACAAAGAAGAAAACGACCAAGAAAAAGACGACTAAGAAAAGGCGCTAATTAGACTCTTGTAACTATAGTCAAACCGTTGCTGGATTTCTTCATCCTTGTGAGTGTCATCAAGAATAAAGGAAATCCAGCTTTTTTTTTACTGCAGTTTTTTAAATTTGAAGTATGTCTGAACATTCTTTATCTCGCGAATCTTTGGTGGAATTCTTCGGTGCTGAAGAATTCACTCGCTTGTGTCGCCATGAGGCTGGACATGCGCTGGTTGCGTTACTTTTTAAGCGCCCTCTGGAATATGTGAAGATGACTAACTCCAAGGAACGCCCGGGCATTACCCGCATCTCCGGCAGCGATCTGGAAGGCTCCGCCCACATTGCAATCGCGGGGCATATTTCCGAATTCATTATCCGCAAGAACTTCGCTTGCGATTTAGACACGGTGCTGAAGGAACTGCCTGCGGAACTGTACAAGAGCGATGCGGACTACCAGAGTTTTCAGGCCGCCTGCTATTATTACAAGATGTCAGAAGTGAACGTTGTGGAGCAGTGCTATAACGTGCTCATGGCCTGCCAGAAACCGCTGATGGCCATTGCCGAGGCGCTTGAACAACGCACCTACTTGAGTCGAGAAGATATCGAAAATATCCTTAAGGCTTAAACGGCTTTTACACGGAACTTATTCCGCAAAACGCGGCAGCCCTTTTCGCTAAAAACGTATTGGTCTATATTACCCTTTGAGGTGATATATGACAGGGATGTTTTGGCGTTGGGTTGCTTTTTTAGTATGGTGTGGAGTATTGTTGGCTTGCGGTGATGAGGGAGCCAGTTCTCCGGAATTGGAGTCGGAAAATGCACTAGAAAATTCTACAACGGGAATAGAAACCAATTTTAGACAGGATTCGGTAGAAAACTTTAGTCCTGATTTAAAAATTGATTCTTTAGAAGGCGAAATCGCTGGGAAGGACTCTGCTGCTTTTATAGAAAATGTAGTTGCAGAAAATTCTCAGATTGAAAATGTTTCATCTTCCAGTAGTTCCATTACACAAATTGCTTTTAGTTCCTGCGAACTTGTTGAACTTTCAAGTTCCAGCGAATCTGTAGAACCTTTGCCTGACAATGGTATTCCCTATATCCGCATTACGGTTCCCGATAGCGTAGCGTTAAATGATACCACCGAAAATGGGGAGGCCGTTTATAGTGAGGCATTCATTGAGATTGCGGGGAACGGACTGTATGGCGACGTGAAGGCGGCGGGGAAGGTGCGCTACCGCGGAAATTCCACCCGCCTGTGGTACCCGAAGAAACCGTACCGCATCAAGTTTAACGAGAAGGTGGAAGTTCTTGGGTTGGCTGCCAATAAGGATTGGGTCTTGCTGGCCAATTACCGCGATCAGAGCAAGTTCATGAATGCCGTAGTTTTCGACATGGCCCGCAACATGGGTCACTTCAAGTTTGTGAACGCCAACCGTTTTGTAGAAGTAGAAGTGAATGGAGATTACAAGGGAATCTACCAGCTGACGGAACAGATTGAACAGGCTGCCAGCCGCGTGAACATTGACAAGGCCACAGGTGTGCTGTTCAATATGGACAAGGACGATGGTCCTGAATTGAACACCTGGGATCACAACAATTTCTGGAGTAGCGTTTACAAGTTGCCTATGGCGGTGAAATACCCTAAGGATGTGGCCGCATCTGCTTTGGAATCAATTCAGGCTGATTTCGCAAAAGTGGAGCAGGCTGTTGCTGATGGCGATTTCGCAACGTTCTCTGCCCTGATGGATGTTGCTACTTTCATGGACTACTTGATTATTCAGGAAGTGACCCGTAATGTGGAATTGGAGGCTCCCCGCAGTACTTACCTCTATAAGGAAAGCGCTGAGGGCAAATACGCCTTCGGCCCCATCTGGGATTACGATGGAGGCTTTGGCTACAGCTGGAATGAAGAAACCTTTGAATACTTTGGCGAGAATTCCTGGATCTTGAGTAGCGGCAATCCTAGCAAGAGCCCATTCAACTGCATCGCCGAAAACATGAGCGCATGGGGTTATTGTAACACCGCAAATAATGGGGCCGGCGGCCGCGGCGGTATGGGTGGATTCGGCGGATTTGGTCCCGGCGGTTCTGCTGCCGCATGGGATGGTTACGGCGAAAGCGGTTTCTTTACCAACATGTTCAGCAATGAAGAATTCCTTGCTGCCTATAAGGCCCGCTGGAACGAACTGAAAGATGTTTTGTTTGATTATGCAACCGCTAATTTAGATGAATATGTTGAATTGTGTCGGCGGGCTTTAGATAACGATGCTGCCCGCTGGCAACCCAAGCGCAGCTACGTCACGGATGTTGCCGCCCTTAAAAGCTGGCTGCAAAAAAGGATTGCTGATTACTCGAACGTAGTGGCCGCGTATTAATTCGAAGTATGTTTGGGTAAAATTTGTTTGGGTAAAAAAAGACCAGTCTCAAAACGAGAACTGGTCTTTTTCGCATTGTTATGCTCGACTGTCCTACAGGCTGTCATGCTCGACCTGATCGAGCATCTAGCATTACTTCAAAGCGGCTATAATAGCGTCGCCCATGCCGGTGGTACCGACCTTGGTGCAGCCTTCCTGGTAGATATCGCCAGTGCGGTAGCCCTGAGAAATCACCTTTTCGCAAGCGGCTTCGATAGCGCGTGCAGCTTCTTCTTCCTTGAAGGTGTAGCGCAGCATCAAAGCGGTGGAGAGGATCTGAGCCAGCGGGTTAGCGATGCCCTTGCCAGCGATGTCCGGAGCGGAACCACCTGCCGGTTCGTACAGACCGAAGGAACCTTCAGCAATAGAAGCGGAGGGGAGGAGACCCATGGAACCGGTGAGCATTGCGCATTCGTCGGTAAGGATGTCGCCGAACAGGTTCGGGCAGAGCATCACGTCGAAGTCGCGGGGGCGCTTCAGGAGCTGCATAGCAGCGTTGTCCACATAGAGGTGTTCGAGAGTCAGTTCCGGATAGTCCTTGATGACTTCGTTCACGACTTCACGCCACAGGACGGAGGTGGTGAGAACGTTAGCCTTATCGATGGAAGCGACCTTCTTGTTGCGGAGCATGGCGGCGTCGAAAGCGAAGCGAGCGATGCGTTCCACTTCGTAGCGGCTGTACTTCATGGTGTCGAAACCGATTTCTTCCTTGGAGCCCGGAACGCCTTCGCGGCCCTTGGGCTGACCGAAGTAAACGTCACCAGTCAGTTCACGAACGGTAAGGATGTTGAAGCCGTCACCGACGATGTCAGAACGGAGCGGGCAAGCGCCGGCCAGTTCCTTGTAAACGCGAGCGGGGCGGAGGTTGCAGAAAAGCTTGAAGTGCTTACGGAGCGGGAGGAGAGCGCCGCGTTCCGGCTGCAGGTTAGGAGGAAGGTGTTCCCACTTCGGGCCGCCCACAGAACCGAAAAGAATACAGTCAGAAGCTTCACCCAGCTTGAGGGTGGATTCCGGCAGGGGAGAACCGCTTTCATCGTAAGCAGCGCCACCGACGTTTGCCCATTCAGCATTCACGTCGAAGCCGAACTTCTTGGAAACAACGTCCAGAACGCGGACAGCTTCCTTCATCACTTCCGGACCGATACCGTCGCCCGGGAGAACTGCAATCTTGTAATTCTTGCTCATTATTGAGTCCTTTTTAAGGTTTAATTATTTGAACGGGGAAAAATTAGTAATTTGAACGGAAATGGGCATCCATCTTTGGGGTTTAGAGTGATTTTTAGAACGTTAATTTTTGCTGCAATGGTTTTGCTCGTGGGCAGTAGCTCGAATCAACCGCGTTACGCAAAAGAACATTTGGGCTATCCCTTGCAAGGCTTGCTAGTGTTTTAGAAAATCTGAATGCTCGCGATTCATTAAAAGCGATGGATTCCGTTGTGGTGGATTCCGTTCGAAAGGTGATTGAAAGTCGGGGGGATACGTTGGAGGCGTTATCCTATCAAGCGGGATGCCTTGCTGGTGATCAATTCTTTAAAGGTGCGATTTCTGACAAACATCAATGTGTTTCTCAGGATGGCGAACACTGTTCAGAACTATTTGCGCTAGTTCGTTGGAATGAGAAAAATTGGCCTGTGGATACCTGGTCTCACAAAAAAGACGGAACTTTTTTAAGTTACGGGCCCTAGCGCTCTCTCTCTATGCCCCAAGAAACTGCAACAAAGTATTTTTGACGACCTTGGAATTTAACGGTTGTGCTGTTGATTCAAAGGTGGCGAGCAAGTTACTGCCTAATGTCCAACCGACTTTTGCATATAAAGAAATTTTCCCGATGGCGTTTTCTGCGTAGTCGCAGTCGCTCATCATGCCAAAATGTTCCCAAATAAATTCTTTGCGCGTTTGCGGATTTATGCAGTAAAAATCCGGATGGACCGTTCCCATGCCGCGGACATTTACAGGGAACTCGTAGCGAAAGGGAACGCCTGCATCTGTAAGAATGTCGGCTATGATTGCCTCGGACTTAGAACGAACTCGCAGTCCACTTGCGGAAAAGATTTCTGCGGTTCCCGGCTCGAATCCCTTTGCTTTGTAGGGGAGACTCAACCATGCTGTTGCGTAGTCTTCATCTGTAACGGCGATAGGCTGTACCATGCTTTTGCGACCGGGCTTCAATTTGGTGAATGCTTCTGCGATGTCGCCACCGCAAAATTTTGCAAGAAATGCTTCCAGAATCTTGATGTTGGCTTCGATTGCCGCGAGAACCTTCTTGTTGTAGTCTCGCTGTGCGATTGCTTCTATTTCATCTAGATTTTCTTTTCTGGCATATTTACCGTTGGGATCCTCCCCGGAGACAATGTAAAATCGCGAAAATCCGTTTCGGTCGGTGGCTTCGCGAATGCGACCTTCTGCATGCTTCTTTAGCGTTCGCTGAAGCCGTCCATGCACGGCCCTGATTGTTGCCAACCATTCACGAATTTCGCAGGTGAAGTTTTCGTTAGGAATAATTTGTTTTAAGTCAATTTTCATAAGGAGCTAATATATGAAACCGCACCGTATAAGGGTAGTGTAGTGCAAAAATTTGCAAACAACTGTTGACACGAGTGTCGTGACCATGGCAAGTTTACTTGCCATTGGGCATGACCGAGGTCAAGGTTGTTCTACAAACAACTGTTGACACGAGTGTTGCGGTCGCACCAGTAACTCTCGGAAATTTCCCAAAAGTCAAACTTTTGCTTTGTTTTGGGGAGAAAAGTATGCCCCGTCAAGCCTGTCAAGGGGCAAAAAGGGAGATGTGGGGCCCAGGCTATGTATGTTTATGTGTTACGGGTAGTATTTTTCGTTTGGAGTTTGAGAAAAAGTATGACCAGTTAAACGAAAATAGGTGCTAGTTTGATTAATTTGTTTGTAAATGTTCATACTTTTGCGGTTGATTTGTGTGAAAAGTATGACTTTTTGCTTGCGAGCATGTTAGCGGACGCTTCGTTTCTCACGCATGAACTCCGTTTCTTGCACATGAACGGCAATTTTTGCTTGCGAGCATGCGGCCGAATGATATTTCTTATGCTAAGGCTGCATCTCTCGCGGGTGGAAGCTCTTGTGCTCCTGCTTGATGAATTCCTTGTCCACGTGGGTGTAGATCTGGGTGGTGCTGATGTCTGCGTGGCCCAGCAGTTCCTGCAGCACGCGAAGGTCCATGCCCGCTTCCAGGCAGTGGGTTGCAAAACTGTGGCGGAAGGTGTGTGGCGACACCTGCTTGGTCAGGTGCAACGTATGCTGCTGCACAATCTTCCAGGCGCCCATGCGGCTCATGGGCTTGCCGTGAGCGTTTAAAATTACGTTGTCTGTGGTGGGGTGGGTGAGGGGGCGCCCTCGCTCGATCCATTCCCTAAGATTTTCCTTGGCCTTGCTGCCCAGTGGAATCAGGCGCTGCTTGTTGCCCTTGCCGATTGGCGTCAGCCACTCGTTGTCCAAGTCTAGGTGGGCGAGCTTAATGTTCAATGTTTCAGAAATTCGAAGTCCGGCGCTGTACATCAGCTCGAACAGGGCGGTGTCTCGCAGAGGATTCTTGCCGCGTGCGGCGCTCTCAAAAACGCTGTCCACTTCTTCGCGGGTCAGGTACTGGGGTAGGTAGTGTCCCAGGCGTGGCGTCGCTAACATCGACTCGGTGCTGAAGTCGTATTCACCCTGATTCTGCATGTACTTCAGGAACCCGCGAAGGCTGGAAAAATGCCGCGCGATACTTGTGGCCGCATACTCCTCTCGATCTCCGTCGCGGTTTGTTGAAGTCCCTTTGCTGTGACCAGATGAATCCGTGCGGTTGTCATCAGAATCGCCACGTACCTTGCTTGCGGTTGCTGTCAAAAACTTGTCCAGCTTCTCGGGTGTCAGTTCCTTTAAGTCCAGAGACTGCTCGTCCAGCCAGGCAACAAAATGCCTTAAATCTTCCTGGTAGCTCTGTATGGTCATGGGGGAGAGGTTCCGCTCCACTCCAAGAAAAGCAAGAAATGCGTCGAGGCGATTTGAATTAAGACTCAAAGGACTGGTCCAATTATGAATTATGAGTTATGAGACGAAGCGAATATATAAATGTTTCGCCGTTTTAAGACGAATTCTCCTTGTGTTTCTAGTAATTCATAATTAGTAAATCATAAATGCGAAAAAAAATCAAATTTTTTCGCTTTCCCCCTTGCCAAGGAATCCGAATAATTCTAATATTGTGCCCGTCGGTAAAACGACGCGACTATGGATGATTAGCTCAGTTGGTAGAGCAGCTGACTCTTAATCAGCG
>JAKSIG010000020.1 GCA_024398955.1 Fibrobacter sp.
ACATCCAGCTGGCTGCTGTTCCCACCAAGATCCCCACTCTGATCGAAATGGATATTTCCAACTATCCGGCTCCCACCACTTTCTACGCCAAGGACCTCCAGCTGGCTGAAGGTGTGGAACTGGCTTGCACTCCGCGCGTTGTGATTTTCAACATCACCGCTAAGCGTGGCGCAAAGGCTGAAGAAGCTCAGGGCTAATTCCCGAAATTTTAGCAAGTCTATTGCTGAAGAAAACGCTCAAGAGAACAATTGTTCCTTGAGCGTTTTTTTGTTTTGCCTTTTTTGTTTTATATTTGAAGAAAAATATCTTAGGAGTAAAAGATGAAGAAGATTTTTGCCGTTCTTGCTGTTCTTGCCTGCACTATGGTAATTTGCGCTTGCGCTAGCAAGCCGCAGCCTGAACCGGACTACGATAAGGTTCGCTCCGATGCTGCAGAAGCATACCAGGATCTAGATAACGAGTAATTTATGAAAGCTCAAAAGCTTTTACCTTTCGCGCTGCTGTTAGTAGCGTGTTCTTCGGGTACTATTCAAAAAGAGGCTGAACCTGCCGTTGCGGTTGCTACGTCTGCAGAGTCTTTGCTAAATGAGTCTGCCACGGTGTCTTGCCCTGCCGAAACGGATTTGCGTGGCGAGGGCGTTGCCGCGGATTACGAGCAGGCCCTGGCTATAGCACAGAAATCTGTGTCGGCCCAGATTCAGTCTACGGTTTCTGCATCTAGCCGCTCCAAGGTTGTTCAAACCGAAGACGCCGATGGTAACGAAATCGTTCAATCCAGTTTCGATCTAGAATCCAAGGTCTTGACACGTCTTGAAAATGCCCAGGATGTGAAGGTTGTTTCTAATGAGACTGTTGCTGGAGGTAAGGTAAAAGTTGTCGCTTGCATGTCACGCAGCGATGCCATGAAACCCTTTGTCCTGAAATCCAGAATTCTGCAGGATTCGCTCTATCTTTTGACCAAGACTTACGAAGGGGCGTCCCATCCAATCCAGAAGAACAAGGCTTACAAGGATGTACGTCGCGAATACATCAGTTACGTGACCAACAGGAACATTCTTGAAAGCTTTGGCATGGTTGATCAGACTGCCTCTGCTGTTGCGGATTCTGAATATGTTGCGGTCCATAGTGACTTTGCCAACTTCCTGATGAGTTACGCCTTCTATTTTGCTACACCCGAGAATGAAATGGAACTGTCCATTTTTTCTGTGGTTTCCAAGAACTTTAGCGTTGTTGGCGGAGAGTGCAAGGGCGGAATTATTCTTAAGGCGGGTTCCCAGAATTTGAATTGTAAAGAAGGTAGCCTAGGAATCAAGTGTTCTGTTACATTGACTCTGACAGGTTCTTCTTGCGAAGGCGAACGCTATTTTGACCTGCAGGAAACTGTTGCCGGTTCTGGGAAATACACCGAAGCCGAAGCCATTGAAAAACTGAACAAGAACATTCAAAAGGCCGAATGGTTTGCGGAATGGCGTCGAGAACTGAATCGCTGGAGAATGAAATGAGCTTGCTGAAGGCTGTCCTTATTACTTTGTGTGCTGCAACCTGCTGCATTGCCGGTCCTGCAAAGTCTGCGATGGTTCCCGTGCCCAAGACAATAGCTGATTCTTTGCCATGGTTTGCCGTGCGAGAAGTTAGCAGTACTAACAGTCCCTTTACCAAGACTCACCTGACGCAGCTGGCACGGCAGAATGAGCGGGTGGCGCTTGTTTATTTTGCAACGTGGTGCATTCCTTGCCGCGAGGGCGTAAAGCGCTTGGCTGCAGCCCAGGACCAACTGAAAAAAAACAAGGTTGATGTTGTCCTTGTGAATATTGGCGAGAATGATGAAAAGGTGATTGGTAAGTGGGTCGATAAATTGGGGGCTTCGAACTTTAAAGTGATTGTAGACCCCTTTAGGCGAATGACCGAAAATTTTGGTATTGTGGGTGAGGGTGAAGAAATGAGCCTTCCCAAGACTCTTGTGGTAGATCAGCAGGTTAAGCCTGTTTATCTTATCGGACAAGAAGGAAATGATTGGCCTCAAATTTTGTGGGCAAAGTAGGGTTTATGTATTTAATCGTTGGCCTCGGAAATCCTGGAACGCAGTATTCCAATACCCATCATAACGCTGGCTTCATGGCGGTAGAAAAACTTGCTGCCAGTGACGACTGGAAGTCTGAGCATAAGGCTTTGACCCAGAAGGTTGTAATCGCCGGTCAGGAATGCCTGCTTGCCAAGCCGCAAACCTATATGAATCTGTCAGGGGAGTCCGTTCAGGCTCTTATGACCTGGTACAAGATCAAGCCTGAGCAGATCCTGGTTTTCAGTGACGATATTAACCTGGATGTGGGCCGTATCCGTTGCCGTGCCAATGGCAGCCATGGCGGCCAGAATGGACTTCGCAACATTATCGAAAAGATAGGCGACAAGTTCCCCCGCATTCGTTTTGGGGTAGGGAAGTGCCCTCCCAAGTTCGACCTTAGTAACTGGGTGCTGGCCAAGTTCCCACCAGAAGATCGCCCTGTTTTTGACGAGGCTCTTGAAAAGGTGAAGCCTTTGGTGGAATGTTACTTCAAGTTCGGCATCGAAAAGTGCATGGAACGCTACAACGGAAAATAATTTTTCTATCTTTGTCTTGCAAAAAAGAGGTTCATTTATGAAAATTTTGCCTGAAGCTTTAACGTTTGACGACGTTCTTCTCGTTCCCGCAGCATCCTCCGTTTTGCCCTCCCAGACAGACGTGAGCACTCAGCTTGCCCCGAACATTAAGCTCAACATTCCGGTGATCAGCGCTGCTATGGATACCGTTACCACGGCTCCTCTCGCTATCTCCATTGCTCTTCAGGGCGGTCTTGGCATTATCCACAAGAACATGTCTGTGGAAGAACAGGCCGAAGAAGTTCGCAAGGTCAAGCGCTGGCAGTCCGGTATCGTGACCAATCCGGTGACCCTGGATGCAGACCAGCCGGTTTCTGCCGCATTCGAAATGCGCGCCATGCACAAGATCAGCGGTTTCCCCATCCTCAAGAAGGGTAAGCTGGTGGGCATGCTTACCAGCCGCGACCTCCGTACCATTACCGATTACAATGTGAAGATCGAAAAGGTGATGACCAAGAACCCCGTCACCGCAAATCCCAAGATCAGTCTCGCCAAGGCCAAGGAACTCCTGGCCGAAAAGCGTATTGAAAAGCTTCCCCTGGTTGATGCAAACGGCGCACTCAAGGGCCTCATCACCATGACCGACATTCTGAAGCGCGAAAACAACCCCTCCGCAAGCCTGGACAAGAATGGCCAGTTGCTGGTGGGTGCTGCTGTCGGTACTTCTGCAAATACTCTGGAACGTGTTGCAGCCCTCGTTGACGCTGGCGTTGACCTGTTGGTTATCGATACCGCTCACGGCCACCACATCGGTGTCCGCAACATGGTGAAGACCGTTCGCAAGAAGTATCCCAAGCTCACCATCTGCGGTGGTAACGTCTGCACTCCGGAAGCTGTTACTGAACTTGCCAAGTGCGGTGCAAACATCGTCAAGGTGGGTATCGGTCCTGGTTCCATCTGCACCACCCGTATCGTTGCTGGCGTTGGCTACCCGCAGTTCTCCGCTGTCGTTGAATGCGGTAAGGCTGCCCGCAAGGCTGGCGTAAAGATTATCGCTGACGGTGGTCTCAAGTTCTCTGGCGACATCGTCAAGGCTCTGGCCGCTGGCGGTCACGCTGTCATGATCGGTTCCATGTTTGCCGGTACCGAAGAAGCTCCGGGCGAAGTCATCCTGGCTGATGGCCGTAGCTACAAGAGCTACCGCGGTATGGGCTCCCTCGGCGCAATGGCTGCAGGTTCTGCTGACCGTTACTTCCAGGGTGGCATCAAGGAACCCCGCAAGTTTGTTCCCGAAGGCATCGAAGGCCGCGTTCCTTACAAGGGACCGCTCCGCGACACCATTTACCAGATTATCGGCGGTATCCACTCTGCCATGGGTTACGCAGGTGCTGCAAACCTGAAGGAACTCTACGACAAGGCTACCTTCGTCCGTATCACTGGCGCTGGCCTCCGCGAATCTCATCCTCACGATGTGACCATCACCAAGGAAGCCCCGAACTACCGTTCCGAAGGTTAATCGCTTAGGTTGCCGCGGGTCTTTATCGCTCGCGGACCTTGAGTGGTCGCGACCCATCAGGTTTATGAAAAATCCTGTTGCAGTTTAGTGCTGCAACGGGATTTTTTTATTATTACTTTGTAATGAGGTTAATAGGAGTTCTGTTATTTTGTCTTTTGACGCTTTGCCTGCCGGCTATGGCAGCAACTAAATATGTTGCTGTTCTGGAGACCGTCAGTAACGATTCTGTTCCTGTAGCTTTGCAGGAACGTCAGTTCGTTACCAATGTACTGCGGGCCGAAGCGGTAAAGTCGCTGCCTGCAGATTCCGGATTTACCATCATGACCCGCGAAAACATCGTGACCATGCTTCCGCCGGATGTTTCCATCGAGGAATGTGAAGGTGGCTGCCTGGTAGAAACGGGACGCAATATCGCTGCTGATTTTGTGGCCCAGGCCCGCATTGGCCTTTACGCCGGAAAATACACCTTGACGGTGGAACTTTACGATACGAAGTCCGGGAACTTGATTTCCAGCTTTACAGGTCGCGGTGAAGATTCTGAAGAATTGTTGAAAATTGTAGAGAATAATTCTCCGGAGTTCTTCAATGTTTGCAAACCTGTTGTAGAAAAAGTCGAAGAGCCTGCGCCATTGCCAGATACGGCCCAGGTGATCGTTCCTCCTGCATCTGCTTTAGCGAATGATTCGGCTGCGCTTGCTGCGGATTCTGCAGATGCATCCAAGTCCGTTCCCGCAAATGTTAAGGAGCATCCTTGGGATGACGTGCGCCCCACTTTGATTTGGGTCTCGGCTTCAGTTCTCTTTGTTGGTGTTGTGGGTGCCCTGTTTGCGGACTACTATGCTCGGGATGCGTACGATCAGGTTCCTGACAATGCCGACCAGTACCATTACTGGCGAAATGATATGCAACTGGCACAGAACCTGCGAACGGTTGGCGAAATCATGGCTGTTGTTGGCGCTGCTGGTCTTGGCTTTAGCATTTTCTTTTAGGTGGATCAAATGAAGAAGAACGCGCTTTTTATTATGACCTGCCTAATGGCATTGCTTACTGTCGGTTGCACCGATTACGTTAGCAAATATGATGATAAGTATGAATACTTGGAAGACGAATCTTCGTCAAGTTTCAATTATATTACCGTATTTAGTTCGTACAACTATTTTGTGAGTTCCTCAAGTTCTATTCTAAGTTCCAGTTCAGAAATCAGTAGTTCCTCTTTTGAAAATGGATTGCTGAAATCTAGTTCCTCATCTTTGAAATCCAGCTCGTCGTCTGTTGTTAAGTCCTCGTCCAGTCATTTTCCTGGTTATCAAGGACGTTATGGAACCCTAGCTGATCCTCGAGAGGATCGTAGGTATTATAAAACCGTGACGATTGGAAATCGTGAATGGATGGCGGAAAATTTACGTTACGAAGACGATGACATGAAATGCTTCGCGGATAATCCCCACAAGTGCGCAGAATATGGGGGCTATTATTCCTGGTCGAGTGTCAAGGAGTCTAAGCTATGCCCGGATGGATGGAACGTGCCCTCTTTGCAGGAGTGGGAACTGCTGGTGATGAATGTCAAAAGGTCCATGGACTCATCCTATGTTTACGGGCTGATGGCGGATACCATATGGCAGGCTAGTTTTTATCTTGGAAGAGAAAAGGATACGGACGTCAACCGTACAGGTTTTTCTGCACACCCGTTAAGCGCCCATTATGGGGATGAAACCTATGAACTCTGGAATACTGCCAACTTCTGGGGTAGAACGATTGCTACCAGGTGGATTAATACTCTTCGCGTATGGACTTTCTCAATTGATGCAGAAAAACGTAAAGCGGAACCGTCACTCGTTGACGTGAATGATTTGTATATGCCGATTCGTTGCATTAGGGATGATGGGCGTGCGGGTTCAATGTTGGATGCTCGCGATAACGTTACCTATAAAACGATTAAAATTGGAACGCAAACTTGGATGGCGGAAAATCTTAAGACCGTTACCGAGGAAGGTAGTTCTTGCAGGGGACGTAGTTTGGATTCCTGCGAGGTTTATGGACGCCTGTATACCTGGGATGTTGCCCGTAAAATTTGCCCTAGCGGATGGCACTTGCCACATAAGAGCGAATTCGAAACACTTTACGAATACGTTAAGAAGAATGTTGACCTGTATGGTGTGGGTGAGGCCTTGATGGCATATGAACGCTGGGGAACTCTAGAAGCCAGGGATTTCTTTGATTTCAATGCTTTGCCTAGTGGTTATAGAAGTCATAACATATATAGCGATGCGAAACAGGCTGCGTTCTGGACATTGACGGAAGCTCCGTTGTCGGATAGAGACTCCATACCGCACTATGTCTTTTATATGGACATGAAGGACAAGGATGCGAGCTTTGCTTCCCTGGATTATTATACAGAAGTTAGCGTCCGCTGTATCAAGGATTAGGTTAAAATGAAAAAGAGTTTTTTGTTTGGAATGGCGGTTGGGCTTGGCCTTGTGCTGAGTGCCTGTGGTGACGACGATAACAGTTCGTCGCCTGGTGGATTTGACGTTAGTTCGTCATCGGTAGAGTTTACGGAAAACGAAAGCAGCGCTGTTGTCGCTGATGAACTTTCCAGTTCGTTTGATGTTTCTAGTTCATCGGAAACTACAAAAACTACTTATACTCTCAAGCCTTTCAAGGGGCCGCTGCCTAATCCCCACAAGGGCTTTACCCTCCTTACCGAAGGTGCCTGGAATTTCGTTCCTGATTTTAGATATGGTCCCGATAAAAATGGCGCCTGGAACCTGATTACTTACGGCTCCGGTTACCAGCGCTGGGATGAGTTGAATCCGGCTAAAGGTGTTTACGACTGGTCTGTATTGGAAGATTTGCTGAATGTACTTCAGAAACAAGGCTTGGGTTACGCATTGCGCGTGTTCCCTTATTCTCCTTCATACATCGCGAATAATGAAACTCCCTCAAGCGAATACGACTGGACTCCGGAATGGGTTTACAAAGAAGGCGCCCAGAAGGACTATGCCATTTTTCAGGATAACGGCGCACGTGCCCAGGTTCCCAGATGGGACGATCCTATCTACCTGAAGGCTGCCAAGGATTTTGCAACTGCACTGGCCGCAAAGTACGATGGCGACCCGCGCCTGGAGTATATTGATGTGCGAACCTTCGGGGAATGGGGCGAATGGCACGTTTCCCACCTGGATGGTAGTGACATGCCACCTTTAAAAGTTCAGAAGGAATTGCTGGATCATTACGCCTCTGTTTTCAAGAAAACTTTGCTTGCTCTGCCTTCTGATGGCTACGGCGAAATTTATACCTACGCCTTGAGCCTTGGAATTACCAAGCGCGATGACGGCTTTATCGGAATTCCAGGAACTGCAGATTCCCTGGTGCGCGCTTACAAGGCGGGCCTTCCGACTATTGCGGAAAATATTGGTAGCTACGAAAGAATGCTGACCTTTGACAACAAGAGTTACATGAGGTGGACTCCGGAGCGCTGGGTGCACGAAATTACCACGGCTCATCTGACTTACTATGTGCTGGAACAGGAAAGCGATTGCGGCTTTCAGATCTACAACGAGCATAAGGAATTGGCTGATTCCTTGACTCATGTGATTGGCTACAACTTTATGGTGCAGCAGGCTGAATTGCTGACTGTGACTGGCGACATGGAAACTGTGAACACTTTGAACATCACTGTAAAGAATACAGGTATTGCACCCTGCTTCTTTGACATCTACATGGTGGCGGAATTCGTCAATAGCGAAGGTGAGGTTTTGGAACAGTTGGGTAAAACCATCAAGGTTGCCAAGGGAACCTTCAAGGATGAAATGGTGAAGGAATTGACCTTCGCTAGTTCTGTGCCCGCAAGGCAGACAAACGTAGCGGCGCTGCCGGGCGTTTCTGTGGCTCTTTCCATCTACGAAAGCGAAGAGGCTTTCAAGAGCGGAAAGAATCCCACCGTGCGATTCGATAACGACGGCCTTCAGGCAAATAACAAGCTGTTACTGAAACCGTAGCTACCCGTTCCGCAATTTTCGCATGGCGTTACTGGCCATTTCGTGAACTTGTTGCTGCTGAGGGTACTTGTGGTAAGGGAGAATCCTTGCCGTAACAGATTCGAATTGTGCCTTAATAGCTATGCATTGTTCAATAAGGTCTGCGTTTGCTACGTCTTCTGATGCTGGCTTTTTGTCAAAGTTCAGTAAGTATTGGACGTTGGAAAGAAACTCTATTTTTGTGAAATTCTGTTGGAAAGAACTTTCGGATGCCAATGAAAATTTATCCATGGCGTGGATCATGGATTTGAGCATCATGCGAAATTCGGTGGTGCCAAATTCTGCATAGGTGTAGGAGTCTACAACAGTTGCTCCGGAACCGTCCTTGGAATCCTTGTCAAAAATTTCTGCAATGTAGGCTCCGCCACCGGCCCGTTCCTTATGCCCGTAATCGCAGCTGCCGCCTACCCAGATGTAGAGAACGTCTTTCTCGAATTTCATTTTGGTTCCGCCCGAAGACTTATAAAAGTTCTGCAATCCAGTCGTAATCGGGAGTGACGTGGATGCCGCTGATACCGCAATTCATTGCGGATTGCACGTTGGCTAGGTTGTCGTCTAGGAAGACAGTGTTGGATGCGTCTATAATCGGGGTGGCAGCGTCGTGCGCATCGTTCATCGGGTTGGCTGCGTCGCAGAATTGGAGCGCAGAAATTTCCCGGATAACCTGCTTGAAAATTTCGGGATTGGGCTTTTCCAAGTGCATTTCATGGCTGAGGAAAATGTGATGGAAGCAGTCTTGCGCATTGTTCCCGTTGGCGTTAAACCACAGGTCTAGACATTTTTGCCAATGGAGTTCGGTGGTATTGCTCAAGAGGTAAATTTTTGCTCGCTTTTTTAGGGTGCGGAGAGCGTCAATCTTTTGCTGGGGAATGTTGATGATGATGGTGTTCCAGGCGTCGGCCACTTGCTGGCGGGTGGGTTTCGTCGAGGCGACACTTCTGCCAATAATAGCGTCGCAGAACTCATCGGTAGTTAAAAATCCCAGCTGATAATTCTGCATGATTCTTGCGGTTGGACCTTCGTCGTAACGCAGTTCTTCTTCAGGAATCCCGAGGGCGCGGAATTCATCCAATGCGTTTTGTGTGTTGATGTCTGCAATGACTGCTCCAAGATCGAAGATGTAATTTTTAAAGTTCTTCATAAAAATTGCGTCACTAGCCTTGGGTTTGTATTTTTTTTTCTAAAAGAAAAAGGTAGAAATAAAAAAGGCCTGTTCCAAAGAACAGGTCTTTTAAAGTTTTGTGCGCTTGCTGCGATCCGCGCGGGATGCGCAACACTCGCGATTAGCGAACTACTTGTTCAAGCGCTCGGTAGCTGCAGCGACGCTAAGCAGGTCGGCTTCCTGGAAGGGCTTGCCAATCCACTGCAGACCAACGGGGAGGCCGCCGGCCTTACCGCAAGGAACGCTGACGCCGGGGAGACCAGCCAGGTTCAAGCTTACGGTGTAGATGTCGCTCAGGTAAACTGCCATGGGGTCGCTTTCGTTCATGCCGCACTTCAGCGGGAGACCCGGCATGGTGGGGCTGGCGATCACGTCGCATTCTTCGAAGGCCTTGTTGAAGTCGTCGGTAATGAGGCGACGGACCTTCTGTGCCTGAACGTAGTAGGCGTCGTAGAAACCAGCAGAAAGAACGTAGCTGCCCAGGAGAATACGGCGCTGGACTTCCTTACCGAAGGCTTCGCTGCGGCTCATGGAGTACAGGTCGATCAGCTTGCGAGCATCCTTGCTGCGGTAACCGTAACGAACACCGTCGTAGCGGGAGAGGTTGGAGCTAGCTTCTGCAGTAGCGATGATGTAGTAGCTGGACACGGCGTGGCCGATGTTGGGGAGGCTCACTTCCTTGATGGTTGCGCCTTCTGCTTCCAGTTTCTTCAGCATGGCTTCGATGGCGGCCTTGCATTCTGCATCCAGACCGTCGCCAAAGTATTCCTTGGGAACTCCGATGACCTTGCCCTTTACGCCAGCGTCAAGCTTTGCGGTAAAGTCTTCTGCAGGGCGGGTGCTGGTGGTGTTGTCGTGGGCGTCTTCGCCAACGATGGCGTTCAGCAGGAGGGCTGCATCCTTAACGGTAGCGCCGAAAGGACCAATCTGGTCCAGGGAGCTGGCGTAAGCCAACAGGCCGTAACGGGAAACACGACCATAGGTGGGCTTCAGGCCCACAACGCCAGTGCAGGCTGCCGGCTGACGGATAGATCCACCAGTGTCAGAACCAAGTGCGCAGGCTACAGTGCCGCTGGCAACTGCAACTGCGGAACCACCGGAGGAACCACCCGGAACGCGGGATTCGTCCAGCGGATTCTTTACGGGGCCAAAGTAAGAAGTTTCATTGGAAGAACCCATGGCGAATTCGTCCATGTTGGTCTTGCCGATGATAATGGCGCCTGCAGCTTCCAGCTTTTCAACAGCGGTAGCGGTGTAGGGAGCCACAAAGTTTTCGAGAATCTTGGAAGCGGCGGTAGTGCGAGTTCCTTCAAGGCACATGTTGTCCTTGACTGCAACGGGAATGCCGTCCAATGCACCCAGGCTCTTGCCTTCGGCGCGACGCTTGTCAGATTCTGCTGCCTTAGCCAAAGCGCGTTCGTTAAGAACGGAAATGTAGGCGTTAAGATTCTTAGTAGATTCAACCTTTGCCAGGGCTTCTTCTGTGAGCTTTACAGAAGTGGTGGCGCCGCTGGCCAACTGAGCTTGGAGTTCATCAATAGTAAGCATTACCTTTCTCCGGACCATTTCATAATGTAGATGCCGACAATCATGCCGATAACGCTAACCACGTTCAGCTTGATGCCGCAACCGATAGCCAGCTTGACCAGGTAAAGGTCAAGAACCACAGGTTCAGGCTTGTCGGGGAAACCGATATTGAAATTGAAGGATGAAACGAAGAAGTTGTGGACCACGTTGTTGTATCCACCAGCGTTCATCAATTCACCGAGCTGACCAAACAGCACTCCCAGGCATTCGCCCAGAATTCCGCCGATAACCAGACCCAGCACAATGAAAAGCACTAAACGTGCAAAAGTATTCTTGTGACTCATACTTTCAAATATAAAAAATGCGGGGTTGACCCGCAGATTTTATAAAGGAAATTAGAGTGTTTTCACAAGGTCTTCGCTATCGACGAAGGCGCCTGCAGGATTATTTTATGCTCCAGTCGATAGGTTCCAGGCCCTTGCTCCTCAGGTAGTCATTGGCCCTGCTAAAATGCTTGCAGCCAAAGAAACCGCGGTAGGCAGAAAGAGGGCTGGGGTGGGGTGCCGTAAGAATCAGGTGGCCGCGGCCTTTTGCCACAAGTTCCTGCTTCTTGATGGCGAAGCTGCCCCACAGGAGGAACACCAGGTTTTCGCGGGTCTGGGAAAGCCTTTGGATGACGGTATCCGTGAACTGCTGCCAGCCGATTCCTGCATGGCTTGCCGCCTGATGGGCACGAACCGTCAGTGAGGCGTTGAGCAGTAAAATTCCCTGCTGGGCCCAAGATTCCAGATTGCCGTGGGCAGGCGGGTTGATGCCTAGGTCGTCGTGAAGTTCCTTGAAGATGTTGATGAGGGAGGGCGGCGGCTCGATTCCCATGGGAACAGAAAAGCAAAGACCGTGGGCCTGCCCCGGATTGTGGTAAGGGTCCTGCCCGATGATGACAGCCTTCACTTTGTTTACGGGACAAAAGTCCAATGCGGCAAAAATCTTGGAACCCGGCGGATAAATTACTTGCCCGGCGGCTTTTTCCTTGACTAGGGTGTCTTTAATTTGTTTGAAATACGGCTGTTCGAACTGGTCGTTCAGCAGGTTCAGCCAGGATTCTTCAAGTTTTACAGTCATAGTCGTTGCTTGCCGTGGTTAGTGGAAGTTGACGTTGAACCAGCCCTTGGTCCCGTCGGAATTCTTGGCAATGCCGCATGCTACCATGGTGTACTTGGTACTGCTCATGTTCAGGTAGTGACCAATGTAGGGGTAGTCTTCGCTTTTGGATGGGTCGCGCTCGCCGCTTTCCACACGACTCTTTTCACTCCACATCATTTCCAGATAGGTGTCGACAATCTTTTCTTCGGTGTCTCGCCATTTCAAATCGATGTCGGGACCAGAATTCTGGGCGAACTCACCGCAGTCGCCAAAGTGTCCGTGAGCCTTGTTGGACTTGAGATCTGCTGCAGCCTGTTCTTCAACGCAGGTCTGCTTGGCTTCGGGGGCAAGGGTCAAGGGTTTCAGGTCTTCGGTAGCGCGATATTTGTTGATGACGTCCAGGCAGTAGTTGCGCCAGCTCGTTGCTTCATCAGAAGCTCCGCTGGAGGAATCGTCGCCGCAGGCACTGAACGTAAGGGATACCGCAACAGCTGCGGTTATCGAAAACATTTTCAAAAAATTGAACTTCATAGAAAACCTCGTTTCGATGAAATAATTTAAACTCTTTTGGCTAAGATGGCTGTCTTTTCGCCTGCAACGCGGGTGTAGAATAGAATCGCCTCGTTCTTGCCCTTGGGCTTGAGACGTTTGATTTCTTCGTCGGGGTCGACTTTGACGCCGCGGAGTTTTAAGGTCAGCTTGCCGATGCCGTGGCGCTTGAGCATGTCGCGGACTGCGCTTGTGGTAATTTCGCACTTGTCCAGTACTTGGAAATTTGCAAATGCGGGAGCGGGTAGGGGAGTGCTGCAACTGACGTAGGCAATGCCTTCGGAAATCAGGTGGGCGTCGGTTGCTGCGTCCAAGGCGACTGTTCCAAACAGGTGGCTTCGAATGAGAAGCGCAGTTGGTTCCGCCAGGTACTCTGCAACGTCTCCAACGGGCAAGTCGTTTTCGCTGGTGGCGTTACGGAAACTGCGTTCGCAACCTGGCAGGTCGTGTTCTGCATCCTTGTTGGAGGCGGCCTGGATTTCGCTAAGTGAGCCGGACCATTCTGCGGCGACGCCATCTGCGGTTTTGACTGCTTGTCCATCCTTATCTACCATGATGGCACGAACCTTGCCCGGATTTTTTGCGAGGGCGCCGAACAGCACCAGAAGTTCGCGGCAGTCGGAATGGCTCCCTAGATACACCAGTTCTGCGTCGGCAGGAATTTCGTCGGTAGGGTAGCCGGGCGGAAGTTTTGCCATCCCTCCCTTGTAGTGGCGGGATATTTCCAGAACTTCCTCGAAGGTTGGCGTAAGGTTGCGAAGGTCCCGCTGGTTTTCGCCTTCTACGGCACGACGGGCCGGATCAATGGTAAAGTAGTCGGCGGGGTGGTCGCTGCCAGACACGTTGGCCAATTTTGCCACTTCGCGAACGTCCGCTAAAATGGTGCTGTCTGTACAGTTGTTTTCGTCGCGGGAACTGCGCATGACTTGAACATTGTGACGGTACATTGCCAGGCGATCTTTATCCAGATCCACTCCGCAAACGTCAAAACAGTCCGGAATAAAATAGCTGTCGCCGCCCATGCCACAGCAGAGATCGTGAACCCGCGGGCGGGCTTGTCCGACAATCCACAAGTTTGCTTTATATTTGCCAATGTCCTGGGCAGTACTCTGTTCCAGCGCCAGACGGTCGCAGAGCAGAAAAACATCACTGCCGATGGCGGCGTTTTTTCCGGAACAGACTTTGACTGCATCCTTGCCAAAAAACTTTTCGCGGAATTTCGGAACCAGAGCCATATAGTCCATAATGGTGGCTCGGTCTTCGTTGCTATAACCGGCCTTGTTCAGTGCTGTAGAAATCTGCAACGCATCCATCTTTTTTTTGATGGCGTTCTGGATGAACTCTTGAACAGGTGTCGATGTGAGCAATTCGGTATTTAACATTTTGAACAAAGGTAGTAATCTGTTCAAAATTATTCTTGCTTTTGGTAATCTTTACTGACAATTTACGAATGTAGCCTTGCAAAAAGAGTAAATTTAATCTTATGGGAAAAGTAAAGGGTATAGCAATAGGTGCCGTGACAGCGGCTTTATGTTTTGTGGCATGCAGTGATTCCGGATCTGGTGCTGAAGGGGACTTTGACTTTGATTATGTCGGTGAGTCTTCATCTTCTACAGGGGGAACTGTTTCTGAAATGCCCCTGTCGTCGGAGTTTCAGATTATTCCATTGTCCTCTGAGTCTCAGATTATTTCATTATCTTCTGAATCGCAGGAAATTCCTCAATCTTCCGAGTCTCAGACTGATTCTCTGTCCTCCGAGGTTCAGGTTATAGAGTCATCAAGTTCTTTCGCCCCCTTTTCAAGTTCTGTAGTTTTTGACAGCGCCTTCTACGGCGGAGCTCATCCTGTAAGTTCCGGCATGGAACCGCCTCGTAGTTCCGCAAGCGAACCTCCGTTCCCCCGCAGTTCCAACAGTGAGCCTCCTCGCAGTTCTTCTTCTGCAGAACCCTCTCGTCCCCAGTATGCAAAAATCCTGGGGGCAGACATTTCCCGATTCCAGGAATACGAATCCTACGGCACTAAAATTTACGATGTAGACGGAACCGAGAAGGATATCTTCGCTCTGCTGCGGGACCATGGCTTTAACGCCGTTCGCTTAAAGACTTTTCTTAGCCCCAAGGCTGCCTACGGTTATGCCGCTGCGGGTTGCGGTCAGGATAGCGAAGCCTTTGGCGACAAGGAACATGTGGTGGCCTACGCCCAGAAGGTAAAAAAGGCTGGCTTTACCTTCCTGCTGGATATTCATTATAGCGACGTCTGGGCGGATCCGGACACGCAGATTATTCCCGAACGCTGGCGCAAGGTGGCAAACTCCGACGCCATGGCGGATTCCGTTTACAATTATACCTACGATCTTATGGCTGCCCTCAAACAGGTGGATGCCCTACCGGACATGGTTCAGGTGGGTAACGAAATTACCAACGGCATGCTTCGAGACTTGCCTACCAGCAACACCAACTGCTGGGGCGATAATGTACAGCTGGCTCCCAACAGCGTGAACGGCGTCATGAACAAGCAGCAGAACCCCAACGGTATTGCAAACACTGCAAAATACCTGGCGGCAGGTTCCCGTGCGGTAAAGGCTTTCGAAACTTCTTCCCACAAGATTAAGACCGTGTTCCACATCGAAAGTCCGCAGAATTCTACTACAGTGAACTGGTGGATGAGTTCCATTATCAAGACAGAAAAAGTTTCCCCCGATGTAATGGCTTTCTCTGCCTATACCGCCTACGAACACGGAACTCCAGACACCTGGGAAAAATTGATTAGCGACCTCGCCAGCAGTTACCCGAACCTGGAATTCCTCATTGCAGAATACAACGGCGGAACCGGCAAGAATTTCTACGGCTTTGATGGCTCCCGTGCAAAGACTCACCAAATTATGGAGCAAGTCCCTCGAGGCCTGGGTGCCTTTTTCTGGGAACCGGCCAGCTATGGCGAATGGGGCTCTGCGTTGCTTGACTGGGAAGGTAACTCGTTGAGGGCCAACGAGAAAGCCTTTGATGAATACAAAATTCTGTTCTAGAAGTTCGCGTAGATATACTCAAACTTTATATTAAAAAGATTGCAGTCTCCACCAGAATTTTCAAAAAATTTGGGGAGATTTTCTACATTCTGGAATATGAAAATTGAAGATTGGCGTATCCGCATTGATGAAATAAATGATGAACTGATTGCCCTCTTGAATAAAAGGGCGACTTATGCCACCGAAATAGGTAAGCTGAAAAAGGAACAGGGACTTCCTGTTTTTGATGCTGCACGTGAACAGCTGATTTTGGATCGCGTGGGTTCTATGACGAAGGGGCCCCTTACATCAGAATCTATCAAGAAAATCTTCCAGGTGATTATGGAAGAGACCCGCAAGGTGGAGGATTAAAATGCAACGCATTACTTTGGTTGGCTTTGGCTTGCTGGCAAGTTCCGTTGCCGCGGCCATTAAGCAGGCAAAGCTGCCCACTATTGTTCGTGCCGTAAGTTCCCCATCTACTTTGGAACGAGCCCGCGAAGTAAAGCTGGCTGATGAATTTTTTGGTTACGACGAGACTGCAGCCTGGGCCGAAGGTTCCGACCTGATTTTGCTGTGCAGTCCCATTCTTCATATTTTAAAGACTATAGACTCTCTTTCTAAGGTGCAGCTGCCTGCGGGCCATAAGAAAATTTTGGTTAGCGACATTGGCAGCACCAAGGTTGAAATTTGCAAGGCCGGCTCCAAACTGCCGGAACCTTTCTGCTTTGTGGGAAGCCACCCTATGGCAGGTTCCGAAAAGCGAACCATGGAGTATAACGATCCCAGCATTTTCGAGAATGCCTACTGGTTCGTTTGCCCGCCGGATGGGGTAGAGGAATCAGCCTACGCCGACTTGTTGCAGCTGATTTCTTTTGTGGGCGCACATTCTGTAGTGTTTCCGCCGGAACATCACGACCGCACTATGGCCTGGGTTAGCCACATGCCTCAGATGCTCAGCTCCACTTTGGCTGCCAGCATGCCAGAACGTTTGCTGAAGTTCAATTATCAGCATTATGCCGGGCGCGCCTTTAGGGACATGACCCGCATTGCGGCCTCTGGCTGGAATATGTGGCACGACATTGCCGTTACCAACCGCAACGAAACGGCACTTGCCCTTCGAGAAGTTCGCGAAGGGCTAGACAAGACCATCGAAGCTATGGATCGCCTGCAGGTCGTTACCGATGGCGCCGCCGCCACCGCCGACTGCTCCGAAAATTTGGAGTCGATCTTTAAGGCCGGTAACGATGGACGCGCCAGCCTGTTTGCTCCTGGCAGAAACGCTGCCGCCGCCTTCTCCGAAATTACAGTGCCCCTGAAGGATGAACCGGGCTCTCTTCTGAAGGTTTTGCAGCCGCTGGCGGAGTGGGGCCTGAACATTCGCGACATCGAACTGATGAAGGTTCGCGAAAACGTTGCTGGAACCTTGCTCCTGGCATTCAAGACTCCCGACGAAGCCCGCCGTGCTATTCAAATTCTTACCGCCCTGGATTACGACGTTAAGGAACGCTAATGGATTTTTTGCTGAACCCCGACCGCGAGCGCATGGAGCTCACTTTGGTGATGGCCCTGTTAGTCAATGGCCGCACCGTTCTGGAAGACTTCGCCTGGGCCGCTGGCTCCGAAAAGTTTGCACAGGCTCTTAAGGAGTTTGGACTAGACTACGAGCAGCAGGGCCATCAGCTTGTGCTCGATGGTAAGGGCTTTCAATACAGCCTGCCTTCTATGCTTCCTATGGATTTCAAGGAAGAATGCAATGTGCTGCTATGGACTCTGGCTTCTAAGGATTCTGAACAGGTTTATACTTTTGCTGCCGAAGCGGATGAGGCTGGTATCGCCCAGGTTGCTGCAGCCAAGGAAACTTTGCAGAAATACTTCAAGGTAAAACCTGTTACAGACGAGCCTGCAAAGTTTGTGTTTACCTTTAGCGCCGACGAGATTGTGCCAAAGAAGGATTCCCTTGGGAACTTCACTTACCCCATGCGCAATCGCCTGCTGCTTCGTGCCTTGATTCGCAATGAATACTTTACCTTCGAAGAAAAGGGTTCTGTTCATGACCAGTGGACCAAGATGCTCATGTACTTTGGCGTAAACATGAAGTATGAATCCCGCGGCATGGAACAGCTTACTGAACTGGAACGTCGCATGATGATGGCCCGAGGCCAGAAGATTGAACGCACCCAGTTTACGGAGCTTTCCGAGACTAAGGTGATTACTGGCCGAGAGTATTTTGTGCCTGGGGATTCTACCGAGGCTATTGCCTTTATTTTGCTGGCGACCATTGCAAGCCTTCCGAAAAACACAGAAATTGTTTTGAAGAACGTGGAACTGAATTCCTCTAGGGCAGGGGCTTTGACCTGCTTGAAGCGTATGGGGGCAAGCTACGAAGTGACTAGTCGTCGTGAACGTTACGGCGACGTGTACGGGGACATTGAAATTTGGCCGCTATCTTCGGGCAAGCGTCTGCAGGGCCGTCGTTTTTCTGAAGATGCCATTGCTACGGGGCTCGAGGAATTTCCGTTCCTGGCGGTGGCGGCATGCTATGCCGAAGGTGAAACCATTTTGCGCTTGCCTAAGGAAGTCCGAAAGGAGATGCGCCCTGTCAACGAAAAGCTGGCTGAAAATCTCCGTAAGACAGGAGCCGAAGTTGGCGTCTATGACGATGGTCTCGTGATTCGCGGGCTTGAAACCATCGTGAACGGATCCGACTTCGATGGTGGTGAAATTCCTCAGAATGGATTGGCTTTGTGCGTGTTGTCTTTGGCCCTGCAGAACGATGAACCTGTGGCTAATTCTGAAGTTATTGAAAAGGCCTATCCAGGAATTCTTGAAAAATTGAATCGTATGATGGTAGAAGCCAACAAGAAGCCTGAGGCCGAAACTAAGTAATTGCGAAGAAAGACCAGGATGTTTTTATGAGCGAAAAGAAGTACACCTTTAAGACCATCGGCATTATCGCCTGGAAGGACAAGAGCCCTGAATTGGCTCTTGCTCTTACACAGATTCATGAGTGGGCGAGTGCTCATTCTATGGTGAAGTTCTTGGCGCTTGAAAACCTGAAGGATCTTGTTTCTGCACCGGTCAAGGTTGTTTCTGAAAAGGCGATCCTTAAGTCAGATTTACTTTTGGCTATTGGTGGCGATGGTACGGTTCTTTCTGCGGCTCATATGGCGTTAGGACACGACATTCCCATTCTGGGCGTGAATGCGGGACGCGTAGGGTTTCTTGCTGAAACTCGCATTAAGTGCCTTTCCCAGACATTAGATGATTTGTTGGCGGGTGAATTTTCGACCCGCGACCGCATGATGATCGAAGCGTCTGTCTATCACGGAAAGAAACGCATTGCCAAGCAGACTGTGTTGAACGAAGTCCACTTTCGCGCCCATGCTCCTGAGCGTATGGTGAACGTGAACGTGGAATACAATGGCACCGAGTACACCGAATACTGGGCAGACTCCCTGCTGGTTTCTACGCCTACAGGCTCCACTGCGTATAATTTGGCGGCTGGCGGTCCCATTATTCACCCGGCGACCTATGCGGTGGTTCTGACTCCTGTAGCTCCCGGCAGTCTCTCGGTGCGTCCGCTGGTAATGTCCTTGACCGATAAAAAGTTGGTGCTGCGTCCTGCTGCAGGCAAGATTCTTGACCTGGTTTTTGATGGCCGTACTTGCATTGCGCTGGAACCGAATGATTATGTTGTCTTGACTCAGAGCAAGTCCTTTACCACATTCCTCCGAATGCGTCATACCGGATTTGTGGGCGCCCTTCGCGAAAAGCTGGGCTGGACAGGTAAGCCACGCCAGGCCTAAGGTCATTTACACAATTAGCAATTTCCCTACCACTTTTCTATATTTGTGCATATGAGTGAATCTTTGCATAATGGTAGTCTTTGTCCTATTGTTCCCCAGACTTTTAATAAGGATTACGGGGATCAAGGTTTTTTGCTTGAAAATGGCAAGACTCTTCCTGCTTTGGAAATTTGCTACGAGACCTACGGCAAGTTGAATGCCGCAGCCGACAATGTAATCTGGGTTTGTTCTCCCTTGACTGCAGACGCCCACGTTGCCGGTTATTATTCCACCGACGACAAGAAGCCGGGTTGGTGGGACGCCCTCATTGGTCCGGGCAAGGCTATTGATACCGACAAGTTCTTTGTGGTCTGCAGTAACATTCTGGGTGGCTGCAAGGGTTCTACCGGCCCTGCAAGCATTAACCCTCGTACGGGCAAGCCTTACGGCGGATCTTTCCCTACCATTACCATTGGCGATATGGTCCACGCCCAGAAGGAACTTTTCGATGGCCTTGGCTGCAAGGGAATGTTCTGCGTGGTGGGTGGTTCCATGGGCGGCTTCCAGGCCATGAAGTGGGCTATCTATTATCCTGAACTTGTAAAGCGCTGCATCATTATTGCAACGTCTCCTCGATTCAGCAGCCAGGCTCTGGGTTTTGAAGTGGTGGCCCGCGACGTAATTACCCAGGATCCCAATTACAATAATGGCGATTACTATGATCAGCCGGTAAAGCCTGATATTGGTCTTGCAAATGCTCGCAAGCTGGCTCACATTACCTACCTTAGCGCCGTTGGAATGGAAAAGAAGTTCAAGCGCGCCCAGGATCAGGAAAACCGCAATCACGCCATTACCTACAGTACCCCGTTCGATTTGAACTTGCCTCTGGAAAGCTACCTCCGTTACCAGGGAGCAAAGTTTGTGGATCGCTTTGATGCAAACAGCTACCTGCATATTGCTCATGCCACAGACTGCTTTGACCTGGAGACCGAATACGGTTCCCTGGAAAATGCATTCAAGGATGTTCAGGCAGAAGTTCTGAACGTGAATCTTTCGACGGACTGGCTGTTCCCGCCTCACGAATCTCGTCGCATTACCAGCGCCCTGATCGCCGCAGGCAAGCAGGTGACCAGCCTCGAAATGGATACCCAGTTTGGTCACGACGGATTCCTCATCGAAGTAGGTGAGCTGGGCAAGGCTGTGGGCCGTTTCCTGGATAGCAAGATTGTGGAAACTGTGGGCACTCAGTCCATGCCGGTATTCCATAACGAGAAGGATTTTGAACTGCTTGGTTCCCTAGTAGAAGATGGCAGCCGCGTGCTGGACCTGGGTTGCGGTGGCGGTGAACTCATTGACTTCTTGCGTCGTACCAAGAATGTAACTGGAATGGGCATCGAGAAGAATCTGAAGGATATTCTGGATTGCCTCGAAAACGATGTGCCTGTAGTACAGCGTGACCTGGATGAACGCGGAATTTCTGACATCAAGGATGGCAGTTACGATTACGCCATCATTAACCGCACCATCCAGGAAATTCGTGATCCGGTGGCTCTGCTCAATGAAATTCTCCGCGTGGCAAAGCGCGTGATCGTGACGTTCCCCAATTTCGGGCACTGGTCTGCTCGCGGTTCCCTGATGCTTCATGGCCGTATGCCCAAGTCCAAGGAACTGCCTTACGAATGGTACAATACGCCCAACATCCGCTTGCTCACCGTAAAGGACTTCTACACCCTTTGCGAAAAGGAAGGCCTGAAGATTGAAAAGATGGCTTTCCAGAATGAACAGATGATGAGTAAGGTTCTTACCGCAGTTGGTCTAAAGAACTTTGGGGCCGAGCACGTCATTGCGATGGTTAGTAAAAAATAGGTAAGTTATGGCAATTTTATCGATGACCGGTTTTGGCAAGAGCGAGTCCATGTTTCAGGGCGCTCCTTGCGTAATTGAAGTCCGTAGCGTCAACAATCGTTTTTTAGATATTTCCTGCAAGCTTCCCAAGAACCTGGCCTATCTTGAAAATTCCTTCAAGAACCAGATCAAGGAAAAGTTGGTCCGTGGTTCCGTAATCTTTAGCGTTACTCTTGGCGCAGGTACTGGCGGCAATGTTCCTGTTAGCTATAACGAACAGGCTATCGCGAAGTTTGTGGAAATCACCAAGGCCATGCAGGCCAAGTTTGGAATTTCTGGCGACATCAAGTTGGAAAACATCATGGCGTTGCCGGAGGTGTTGCAGTTTACCGATAGCGGTGCTGATGCCGAAGCCTTGGAAAAGCATTTGGCTGACGAACTGAACAAGGCCCTGGACAAGGTGAACGAAATGCGTGCCAAGGAAGGCGCGAACCTTGCTGCCGACTTGACCAACCGCGTGAACCACCTGAATGAAGTCCTTTCCAAGATTGAAGTTCTTGACCCCAAGCGCATCGAAAACTGGAAGGTGAAGTTCCGCGACCGCATTAATGTTCTTCTGAAGGATTCCGAAATCGATGAAGTCCGCCTGCTGCAGGAAGCCTGCATCATGGCCGACAAGTTGGACATCAAGGAAGAAATCACCCGCTTCAAGAGCCACAATAAGCTGTTCCTCAACGCACTCAAGGAAGGCGGCGCACAGGGCAAGAACTTGGGCTTTATCCTTCAGGAAATGGGCCGCGAAGCAAATACCTTGGGCACCAAGTGCCAGGATGCAGATATCGCCGCCTTGGCCATCGAACTTAAGAACGAAGTGGAATGCATCCGCGAACAGTCTTTAAACATCGCTTAAGGCGAGAGCTGTGCCTATTGAACTTGTTCAAATCGGCATTGCCGAGCCGCACGAGGTACACTACGAAGTAGTGCAACATCGCTTAAGGCGAGAGCTGCGCGCGTACCCAAGATTCCAGAAGCACTCGTTGTCTTTAGACTACACAAGAATTCCTCCATATAGCCTATGGAGGATTTTTTGATATATATTTTAGTTTGTAAAAGGAGATGTTATGGGATTGAAATTTGCCTTTTCTAAATTGCTTTGTGCAGGAGCCTTTGGCTTGTTGAATTTTGTTGCGGCGGGTGCGGCAGAAACTCCGCTGGCGTTTCCCGAGGCGTTAGGCTTTGGCGCTTATGTTACTGGCGGTCGTGGTGGTACGGTTTATCACGTGACCAACTTGAATGATTCTGGCGAAGGATCTTTCCGTGACGCAGTCAGCGCTCCCAACCGCATTGTAGTTTTTGACGTTGGGGGCATAATTAACATCAAGACTGCGGTTTCTGTCAAGAGCAACATCACTATTGCGGGTCAGACTGCTCCTGGCGAAGGCATTGCCATTCACGGCGGTAAGGTTTCTACAGGCAAGCAGTCCAATATCATTATCCGTTATCTGCGAATCCGTCCCGGCGAAAAGACTGCATCCAATAACGATGACGCCCTGAACCTTTACGATTCCAAGAACATCATTGTAGACCATTGCTCCATTGAACTTGCTCCCTGGAATAACTTCGGCGGAAGTTCCGATAATGCAAGCTATCGCATTACTGGCGTTACGGTGCAGAACACTCTTGTAGCAAATCCCATTTACCAGCAGTTTGGTGCCCACATTGAATCTGTGGATGGTACCTGGGCCTGGTATTACAACGCTTTCATGAATACACACAACCGTAATCCTCTGGATAAAATTAACGATGTGTTCGTGAATAACGTCCATTACAATTTTGAAGCTGGTTACACCACCCATACCAGCACTAAGTTTAAGCACGATATCGTAAACAACTATTTTGTTTATGGCCCCAAAGGTAGCAATCCCTGGTTCCAGGTGGACAAAAATCAGAGCATCTACGCCAGCGGCAACATGATCGACACCAATCGCGACGGAGTCCTGAATGGAGGCGCATCCAACATTTACTGGTATCAGGGCGAAGGAACAATCCTGAAAGAACCTTGGAACGAGATGACCAATAAGAATCCGGTCTATAGTGCGGCAACGGCCTGGCGTCTAGTGAACTCCCAGTCTGGCGTTCTCCCGTACGATGATATTGATTCCCTCATCTGGCATCAGGCCAGTACTTTGGGCAAGGAGGGTGCCTTGGTCAAATCCGTTGGCGCCATGGGCCTGACGAAGAATGATGGCTGGGGCGAAGTCATCGCTGGCAAGCCCGAAGTGGATACCGACAAAGATGGCGTGCCCGACTATTTTGAAGGAGCCATGGGCTTTAATGTGGGCAAGGATGACGCCATGGTCATCGGTAGCGATGGTTACGCCAACATTGAAAAGTATATCAACTGGCTGGGCGCCATGCACACCCGTGTGCTGAAAAATGGGTCTGTCGATTTTGACCTGAGAACCATTACCAAGGGGTTCCAGCCTGTTGCGCCCAAGTATTCTGTTCTGAGTCTAGAAAATGGCTCCGTGACTTTGCTGGATAACGGCTACACCGCCCGCTTTACGCCGAATCCGGGTTTCATGGGACTTACCGCCTTTAAGTATACGGTCAAGGGCAACGATGGTACGGAATATACTGGACGTGTAGAGGTCCTTGTTGAAAATAGCGAATTGACTGCTGGTCCTTCTCTGGTGGTGCAGTCCGGCAGTATGAACCAGCAGCTGTTTAAGGGAGAGGCTATTAAGAACGTTGTTCTTGCTTACGGGGAATGCGGTGGCGCCGAAGCCCTGAACCTTCCCGATGGAATCAAGGCTACGGTAAATGCAACAGCTAAGACCATTACTTTGAGCGGAACTCCCGTACAGACAGGACTTCAGAAGTTCTCTATCAAGACATTGGCTGATGGCGGCGAGACTGTGGTGGTGGAGGGTTCCATCAATGTGCAGTTTAATGCGGAACCCATTGCCGATGCTAACGTTGTCAGCGATGTGAATGCGGCTTACCCCAATGACGGTCACGGCGTTTACGAAGAAACCAATGCCGGTTGGCGTGACGAAGGCTACTATAACTTTTCCAACATTGCCGAAAGTTATGGCGTGTGGAATCTGGTTGCCGAAAAGGGGAAGTCTGGCGTTGTTGTTACCTTCCGTTTTGCAAATGGCGGTAAGGCGGCGCGCCCCATGGAATTGTTCATTAACGACGTGAATTATGGAATTATTGAATTCCCGCCCACAGGTGCCTGGACAACCTGGGATAGCGTGTCGGTAAAGGCTGATCTTGTGACCAAGGGTAATGTGTTGAAACTTCAGTCACTCAGTACAGATGGCGGCCCAAATGTTGATCAGATCGGGTTTGATGTTGCCGATGTAACGCAGACTGCTGATGAGGTGATTGTTGAAAAAGGAGACCAGACAGATTCCTGTGCCGTAGGGGAGGAAGATCTATGTGACAGCGAAGTCCCTAGTGAAGGTGATGTTCCTGAAGATGATTTGGCTGTAGCAACGACAGTTCCCTTGACTCATGCGGCTGTTGCCACATTTGATTTTGAACGGGGTGTGTTGAGTGCGTCTCGTGAGGGGTATGCGGAAGTCTCTGTATACAACATGAGTGGTCGTTTGGTGGCGAAGTTTGCGGGAGATGTAAAGATGGGGAATACCCGTCTGGATATACAGAAATCTCGCCTGCCCAAGGGCCGTTACGAAACCAAGGTGATGTTCCGTTAATGTTGTTCGGTTAGATTGAACAATTTTAAGCCAGTTTTTTGAAAAACTGGCTTTTTGTTTTCCTGTGTACACGGAATTATTCTGGAACGTATGGTGTTTTGAAAAAAAATCTTGTAGATTTGAAAAAAAAAAAAGAGGATAATATGGAAAATTTCAACTTTTACAGCCCCACGGAATTCGTATTTGGTAAGGACCGCGAAAATGAATGCGGTGCTTTGGTCAAGAAGTATGGTGGTGCCAAGGTTCTTGTTCATTTCGGTGGTGGTTCCGCTGTAAAGTCCGGCCTTATCGGTCGCGTATTGGCCTCTTTGGATGCTGCCGGCGTTCCTCATGTGGAACTGGGTGGCGTTCATCCCAATCCTATTGACACTAAGGTTTACGAAGGTATTGAACTTTGCCGCAAGGAAGGTGTGGATTTCATTCTCGCTGTTGGTGGCGGTTCCTCTATCGATAGCGCCAAGGCCATTGCCATGGGCGTTCCCTACGAAGGCGACTTCTGGGACTTCTACAGCGGCAAGGCTCCGGCTGCAGCTCTTCCGGTGGCAACTGTCTTGACTATCGCTGCCGCAGGTTCCGAAGGTTCCGGCGACTCCGTCATAACCAAGGTAGACGGCATGCTGAAGCGTGGCGCTGGAAGCGACCTGATTCGCCCCCGTTTCTCTGTGCTGAACCCGGCTCTTACTTGCACTTTGCCGGCTTACCAGACTGCCTGTGGCGTTACCGACATCATGGCCCATGTATTTGAACGTTACTTCACCAACACTACTGAAGTGGAAATTACCGACCGTCTTTGCGAAGCGGTTCTCATGACCATGGTGAAGGAAGCTCCCCGTGTCATTGCTGACCCCAACAATTACGAAGCCCGCGCCAACATCATGTGGGCTGGCATGGTGGCTCACAATAACGTCTGCGGTGTAGGCCGCGGCCAGGACTGGAACAGCCACGCCATCGAACACGAACTTAGCGCCAAGTATGATTGCGCCCACGGTGCAGGCCTGGCTGTGATCATGCCTTCCTGGATGGAATACGTGGTGGACCACAATCCCATGCGCTTTGCCCAGATGGCTTCCCGCGTGTTCGGCTGCGCCATGAACTTTGAAAATCCCAAGGCAACGGCTCTTGCTGGCATCAAGGCTTTCCGCAGCTTCCTCAAGAGCATCGGCATGCCCATTAACTTTGCAGAACTGGGCGCCAAGGAAGAAGACATTCCCGAAATGGTGCAGAAGCTGAATCCGGGTGACGGTTGGGGCTTCCAGCCGCTGAAGGCTGCCGACGTTACCAAGATCTACCAGATCGCAGCAAAGGCTCGCCTGTAAGGCGAGCAAGTTACAAATTATAAAGTACGAATTATAAGATTGGCTGACTCTTTACTGTGGTTATAGGTTTAGTAATTCGTACCTCGTAATTCATAATTAGGTATTTATGCGTGCACTTTTTATTGGCGGAACTGGAACTATCAGCATGGCGATTACCCGCCTGGCTGTGGAACAGGGATGGGAAATCTATTTGCTGAATCGTGGCAATCGCAATGCGGCGGACTTGCCTTGCGCGGTGCTGGCTGACGGACCCCACAAGGGAACGTCCGCCGTGAAGCAGATTACCGCCGATATCTACGACGAAGCTGATGTGGCTGCAAAAATTGCTGACCTGGATTTCGATGTGGTCTGCGATTTTATTGCTTTCCACTACAGTGCCTTGGAACGTGATTACCGACTGTTCAAGAACAAGACAAAACAGTTCATGTATATCAGTTCCGCCAGTGCCTATCAGAAGCCTCTTTCCGACTATCGCATTAACGAAGGTACGCCTCTCGCTAATCCCTACTGGGAATATTCCCGCAATAAGATAGCGGGGGAGGAGTACCTGATGCGCATGTACCGCGAAGAAGGTTTCCCCATTACTATCGTGCGTCCCAGCCACACTTACGACGAACGCCGTATCCCGCTGGGCGTTCACGGCAAGAAGGGTAGCTGGCAGGTGGCCAAGCGTATGCTTGAAGGCAAACCAGTGATTATTCACGGAGACGGAACCAGCCTCTGGACCATGACTCACAATAGCGACGTTGCCAAAGGATTTGTTGGCCTTATGGGAAACATTCACGCTATCGGCGAATCTTTCCAGATTACTAGCGATGAAACTGTTACCTGGAATCAGGTTTACCAGGCAATCGCAAATGTGCTGGGTGTAGAACTGAAGGTCGTTCATGTTGCTTCCGAATTTCTGGCTGCTGCTGGCGATCCGTTGGGCTTTGACTTTACCGGCAGTCTCATTGGAGACAAGGCGAATTCCGTGGTTTTCGACAATTCCAAGCTGAAGAAGGCGGTGCCGGGCTTCTGCGCCACCACCCGCTTTGATCAAGGTATCCGCAAGACCATCGAGAATGTGCTGGCTCATCCGGAACTTCAGGAAGAAGACCCCGAGTTTGACGCCTGGTGCGACAAGGTGATCGCTGCGCTGGAGCAGGCGAAGAAATTAGTTCCTTAGTTTGGCTTTCGCTGCCCCTGTTTTTTCATTCAGCTGTTATCACGGGATGATTGTTCCCTTTGGAACTTGTTTTCAGCGCTTGTTAACGATTTCGTTAACAAACAATGGCGATTATGATTGAAAAATGGATGTATTGGTTAACGTTTTCGTTAACAAGCGATAAATAGTCTTATCCTTCTCGATATGACCGCATGGGAAAGAGCGTTTTGTTTGTGGATAAAGCTGTTTGATTATAGAATTTGCTAGACGGACCATTTTTTTTTGGTCTAGCATTTTTACAAATGCTGCGAGAAAAACGATATATGTTACGTAGGAACGAAAGTTTACTATATTTAGTAACAATCCTACTAATTACTGGGGGTGATCTGGTTTCGACAGGGTTACTGAAGTGTTAGTTGCAAGCCGGGGTCTCAGACGAGGGCACCCGTAAAAAAGTCTGAAAAAAAATAAGTGCTGAAGAAAACTACGCACTCGCAGCCTAATTAGCGGCTACGCCGGGCCTCGACCCACTCCCATTGGGTAGTACGTCCGGACGCAATATGGGATAGGAACTTGTAATGCCTGGGTGCAAGTTTCGAGATTTACTAGGCTGGTCGAAGTTTGCAACCACCTTCTTGGGCGTGAACCAGACGAGATCTTAAATGCGAAGGGAAAGCTTGTAGGAATGGACAGGGATGAAATCTTGGACAGGGGTTCGACTCCCCTCACCTCCACTAAGAAAGACCTCGCTATTAAGCGAGGTCTTTTCTTATAAAGTTAGCGTTGTGTTCCAAACGCAGGCTTTTCCACAAAGTGGATAAGAATTGTAAGAAACTAAAGCTTCGACAATTCTATATGTCCCGCGTTCAGCACGAGCGGTTTATCCGTGAACAAGAAACGCTCCGTCATAAACGGAGCGCTTCTTGTGAGAGCGAGTGCCTAACGCAAGTTCTTCTCTTGCGCTTAGCACGAGCGGTTTATAATTCAGGCTGCTTGCCGGTAAGGCGAACGAAAATCTCGATGTACTTGTCGAGAGTGTTCTTCACTACGTCGGCAGGAATTTCGGGACCCGGATAGCACTTGCCCCAGTCGAGAGTTTCGAGCCAGTCACGGATGTACTGCTTGTCGAAGCTTTCCTGGTTCTTGCCAACCTGGTACTTGTCTGCAGGCCAGTAGCGGCTGGAGTCCGGAGTGAGAACTTCGTCGATAAGAACGGTTTCGCCGTCGATTTCACCGAATTCAAACTTGGTGTCGGCCAGGATGATGCCCTTGGAAGCGGCGTAGTCGCGAGCCTTGGTGTAGATGTCGAGAGACATGTTCTTCAGGTCGGTTGCAACCTTTTCGCCAACGATGTCGAAGGTCTGTTCGAAGCTGATGTTTTCGTCGTGGCCTACATCCGGCTTGGTGCTGGGAGTGTAGAGGGCGTTTTCAAGCTTGTCGCAGAGCTGCAGGTTGGAGGGGAGCACATGACCGCAAATGCGACCAGTCTTCTGGTAATCCTTCCAGCCGGAACCCACGATGTAGCCGCGGACGATGCATTCCACGGAATGACGGTGAGCCTTCTTTACGATCATGGAGCGGCCGCGGAGATAGTCGGCGTGCTTCTTCAGCACTTCGGGATATTCATCCACGTTGGCGGTGATCAGGTGGTTCTTCATGCCAAGCTGCTTGAACCAGAACAGAGAGAGCTGGTTCAGGATCTTGCCCTTACCCGGAATGGGGGTGGGGAGAACCACGTCAAAGGCGGAAAGACGGTCGGAAGCGACCATCAGGAAGCTGTCGCCCAGGTCGTACATGTCACGTACCTTACCCTGGTGGAACAGCGGGACTTCAGTAATCGGGGTTTCGAATTTTAAGCTCATAGTACTCCAAATTTAGCAATTACAAAGTTTCGTGGCTACTGATTTGTAGCTTACGGAGGAAACTGTTTAAGGTGAAGAACGTTCTTCCTTTGGCGGTCTGCCAGGAATTATCATCCGTTTTTACATATAAATAGTGTTAACTTATTGACTGTCAAAAAAATAGAAAGTTAAATCTTTCAACACCAATGTTGAATCGCAACTTTGTATATTATGCTCCATGAAACTTATAAAGATTGCTTTATTTTCCCTGCTGTCCGTCTCTTTGGTTTTCGCCCAGAATACTTCGGTGAAGTCTGCTCCTGCAAACCCCAAAAGCTCCGCTCCGGCTTCCGCGGCGAAGATGCCTGCTTTTGAGGTGACCGAAGAGGACATGGCCATGATCAGAATGCTTCTGGCCAACGACATGTTCAAGAATTCCTTTACGGAACAGTGTGCTGTTGAGTCTTCTGTATTGTTAGGTGCAGAACAGGCTGCAAAGTCCTGCAATTGTGCTTATGACCGACTAATCAAGAATGACAAGTTGCTTTATGCCCTGGCCACCACCGATAACGATGATGGCTTTGACAAGTGGGGCTACGAAGTCATCGAGCCTTGCTTGCCAGAAAAGTTTACCGAGTCCATGGGCAAGGCTTTTGTAAAGCAGTGTGTTGCGGAAAGTGGCGAAAGTGCTCGAAGCGTCTGCGAATGTACCTATAAGGCTATTTCAAAAAAGTACACAGTGAAGTCCTTGCTTAAGGCGTCGTTCGAGAGTCCCGAAAAGATGCAGATGGAACTGATTACAATGGCAGGTCAGTGCGCCTTGCAATAATTAAAAAATGCGATAGGTTACTGCAGTTTTTTATAAATAAAGGAAACGTTTATGTCTCAAAAAATTTCATATTTCGTGATTGTAGTTTTGGCGGCAATTTGCATTTTCGTTTTACATGAAAAGTCTGGTTCCAATCAATATGTTGCGTCGCAGAATGGTTCTGTGGCTGGTGCCGCATTTTCAACGCCGTCTATCGAAGTGAACGCTTCGGAATCCAGGAAGTTCCTTGCTAATGAATTTATCGTAAACGCTTCCATTCAGATGGTAAATAAGGATAAGGATCTTTTGTTCCGCCAGATGGATGAACGTCGCAAGAAAATCTTTGCCATAGCCAAGGAACTTGATATTCCTGAAATGAATGTTCAGCAGAACAGCATTGAACTTCGTAAAGACTGGTCTTATAAGGATGGCGTTCGCGAATTTGTTCAGTACGAAGGAAGCCAGCGCTTCTTTGTTACTGTAGATGACAAGCAGAGTGCCGCGAATCTTGTGGAAGCCCTTTCTATAGAAACCGATGTTGATGTTGGCCGTACAACTGCAACTCTCAAGAATACAGATTCCCTGCAACAGTCCATTGTAAACGCTGCCGGCAAGAAGGCAATGGAAAAGGCTTCCATGTATGCAGGAAGCGTTGGAGCCAAGCTGGGTAAGATTTTGAATATCGGGACTGGTTATGGAGATGGCATCGTGGTGAATGAGGCTGCCGATGTGATGATGCTCCGCAATGGTCCCATGATGAAGGGGGCCGGACTGAACCGCTCTGCCGATATGAATACCATTGCGGACTCCGTAACCCTTTCTGCAGAAATCCGCCTGGTAGTGGAAATCAAGCAATAAACTATATTTGCTTTCGAAAAAATAAGGAACGAATATGGCTGAAAAATATAAGATGCAAATGAACTTGACCTCCCGTCTGGATAAGTATTCCCTGAAGCTGCAGCAGTTGATGGTCAAGTCCAAGTTTACCCTAAAGGCGATGGAATATGGCGCTACTCACACCATGCTCCGCGATCTCATTAAGTATGGCGTGGAACTGGATGGCGTGTTCAACAGCATTGGCGATTTCTGTTTTTCCAAGACCACTCTTCCTCTGGAAGAATATGCCCTGGACATGATCGTTCAGTTTGATGCTGTAAGCCTGAACGCCCGCCTGATGAGCGTCAGCATCTCCAGCAAGCGAGTCAAGGACGGCAATACCGAAACTGAATACTCCTTCAACTTCGAAAAGGATGCTGACAAGGATGACTTCGACCTTGTGATTCCCTACTTCAAGGTGAAGGAACCTGATGATGAACAGGACGACCCCAACAAGGTTGAAATGGGAAGCCTCCAGGATGCGCTTTCTGAATTGGAAGGCGGTGGAAAGGGTAAGTTCAAGCGCAAGAAGAAGCGCCCCTTCATCTATTACGATACCTACTTCACCATCGAATAAAATTTGAAAAAGCTCCGCAAAGACGCGGGGCTTTTTTCAAATTGCGGACTGCATCCTATTTGTTCTTAATGCAGCGAATGGAAGCTCCGTATGTATTGCTTCGAGAAAGTACACCTGCAGTTGTTGCATTGCTGAATGTCAAAACCTTTGCGTTTGATCGGTCGTGTTTGGTTGATGTCCAAAAGTAGGAGAACTTTCCTTCATAGTTTAAATCGTCAGCTCTTTGGGATAAACCGATGGGGAGAACCGAGAATCCGTATTCATCGGTGCCATTGCCGTAGTAGTTGGCTTCTGTCCAACCTGTTGTTGATTTTAAGGAACGGCATGTTTCGAAACTTTTCATACAGTTGGCGTTCTGTAGCAGAAGTTCTGCTTCTTCCATTGAAGGCAGGTGCCACCCGTCGGGGCAGATTCCTTGCACAATGGTTTCGTCACCGGTCAAATTCGTTGAATCGATGGCGACCGCCCATGAGTAGAATCTTCCGCCTACGTCGCAATGGGCGGGCTCATTCCCGGGACACCAGGAGTTGTGTTCTGTCATGGAGGCTTCGTCGTAGTAGTTCAAGTTCTCGGCCATCCAGGTTTGAGAGTCGCCTTCGCCAATAGTGACAGTCTTATAAATTTTCCCGTCGCGGGGGTCTTTCAGGGATCCGTAATTGATCTTGGAATTCATTCGGGATTCCTTTGGTACATCCCAGCTCCAGATGTCCCATGCGGCTTCGCCCACTGGATTCATAATGCAGCGAACAGAAGCGCCTCCATTCGTCTTTGAAAGTGAACTTCTAGGGGCGTATTCATGGTCAAATTGGAAGAATCTCGTTTCGCCAGCGTTTTCGCTATGCTCGTATGCACTCCAGAAATGGGAGCCTCTGCCAGCATCCATGAACCAGCCTTGTTGATAATGGCCAACAGGTAATACTGAAAATCCATAAACATCAAGACCGTTTCTCTGCTTGTACCATCCCGTTGCAGACTTGAGTTTTAACCCTCCATTTTGTTTCCCTTCGTTTTCGATGATTAAGAAAAGTTTTTCCCAGTCGGAGTAACTAGGAATACGCCATCCATCAGGACATATTCCTTTTAAGGGAAAGGGTAAACCGCACTTCTTAATTCCGTTACCGCAAGTAATGGGCTTGTCTCTGTTTGCAAGTGCTGCAGAATCAACGGCAGCAGACCAACCATAGAGTCTACCTGCTAGTTCACAATTCTTTTCTTCGTTGTCAAAGCACCAGGAATGTTTCTTTAGGATGGGCATTTTATCTTCGTCATAGTAATTCAGGTTCTCTGCCATCCAAGTTTGTTTCATTGTGCCTTCGCCGATTTCAATGGTGCGGTACTTCTTGCCGTCGCGGGAGTCTGTCAAAGTCCCGTAATTAAAGGATTTATTGATGTAGTCATCCTTAGAATCGTCCCAACTCCATTCCTTTATCTGTACAGGGACTGGCGTTGTAGAGAATGTAGCGGCGTCGGTTACGCAACGGACGGAAAATAACTCGATTTTTTCAAGATAATCCATGATGCCATTGTCCTTTTCGGATACAAAGCGTGCCGCGTAGGCTTGAGAGGGGCTGATGTTGTAAGGAGTGCTGGTCCAGAAATCGGTGCGACTTCCCACTTCGCCGAAGGCTAGACCTAAACCAGGAATGTTGATGGCGCTTCCTGCAGGCAAGGCAGAAAAGCCGAATTCATCAGTTCCATTTCCTTTGTTGTTCCAGCCGGAGGTGGCCTTCAATACTTTGCCGGCAATCGCTTTTCCGCCAACAGCTGTGTATAGGATTTCCCATTCTTCCTTGCTAGGCAAGTGCCATCCATTGGGGCAAACACCTTGAATTTTTTCGGGCATGTCGCATGCAATGTTTGAACCACACTTGATCGAAGTACTTTGGGTTAATGCAGCAGAATCAATGGCCATGCTCCATGTATACAGCGCTCCCGCCACGTTGCAGTACTCCTGTTTACGAGACCAGCAAATACCGCCGTTATCCGTATAGTTTAAGTTTTCTGCCATCCAAAGTTGTGCATCAGATCCCGATCCAATGGTAACGTACTTATAAGTCTTGAAATCGCGGCCATCTGTAAATGTACCGTACTTGATATTCTTATTGAGACGTTTTTCCTTGGAAACGTCCCAACTCCAACCAGCCGAAATCTCGGTATCAAGAGAATCCTTGTTTTCTGAGAAATCGCTGGATGAACTATCGCTATTTGTATCAAGAACATTAGAATCACTTGATGCTACATCGGATTCATTGCTGCTAGAAACGGCTGTACTATCTACGGTGCTTGAAGAAGACTGTTTTGCCGAAGACAAAGCATCATCCGCCTTGTCACTACTACTAACTTCTGCAATTGAAGAAATTTCCACATTGTCAACAACATCAGAAGATGATCCCGAATCGCCTCCACAAGCAGTAAAAATGCCAAGACCTAATAAAGCAAAACCAGAGAAAATCTTTTTCATAATAACCCTCGAGAACAAAGTAGAAAAAGATTGCCTTAAGCAAAAAGAAGCGCCTGCAACCAGACGCTTCTTGATGTTTGTAGAAAAAACGGCATGTATAAGTAATTGTAAAGGGGAACGAGGTGAGTCGCTAAGCGGACAATAAAGGAGCGAAGCGACGTCCTGGCACGTCGTGCCAGCTCTTCGCCTCGGTCATACAAGCAAGAAAACTTGCTTGTGCGACCCTCGGCTTGCGTCGCTGTGTCCGCGTGCGAGCTTACCTCGTGGACCGAAACTTACTTATACAATAAAGCGAACACCATGCCAGGGCGGAAGTACTTACCAGCGGTATACTTCAGCGCAGTGCTGTGCATCAGAGTGAACAGCTTTTCTGCATCGACCTTGGCGTCCTTGGCAATAGCGCCGTAAGCCTTGGTGAAGGCTGCCACGTTGCGGGGCAGCTTCGGGCTAATGCGGCTATCTGCAAGGAGAGCGCCCTTGGAAAGCAAAGCCTTGTGCATCTTGTCGGCGGCAGCCTGGCTGAGACCGAAGGCGGAAACCAGAGCGGCTGCGTGCAGGCGGCAAGAACCGTTGAAACCTTCCGGTGCAGCGAAGGGAACCTTTGCTTCATCGTAGAGGTTACGGGTCATGGAGTCACCGAGATCAGCAGCTTCCTTCACGAGACCGTGCATCATGCAAGCGGTCATGACGCTGTACTGAATACCAATCCAAACGTCGTGAGCCTGGAAGTTGAATTCATCCAGCGGGGAACCGTCCTTGTGAACGAGGTTTGCTGCACCAATCAGCGGGCTGTTTGCCTTGTAGTTGGTGTTGAAGACCTTCAGCAAGTTCTTCTTGGCCTTGGCTTCGTCGCAGATGGGCTTCAGGCCCAGCATGCGGAGGTAAGTGTCTGCCAGCAGAGTGTCGACGAACACGTCGTCGCAGTCGTTGGTCACCTTTGCAGACCAGGAAGCGGTGAAGGCGTCCTTGCACTGTGCGGTGATCCATGCCTTCTTCAGGCCGCGGAGTTCAGACTTGGAAAGTTCAACATCGGACGGAATTTCGCCGGAGTTGAGCCAAGCGTTGATGGCGGCAATGCCGGCCTTCGGGCATTCCGGAAGTTCGATGGATTCCTTCACGGCTTCGCGGAGGGCAGTGTACTTTTCAACGTTCACGTCCTTCATTTCCATGGGGGTTACGAAGAAGTGGTAGTAACCTTCATTTTCGTCCCACAGAGCTTCGTCGAATTCCTTGTTAGCGGCAACAGACTTTTCGTTCCACTTGGCAGCCTGATTCTTGTCGCCCAGGAGTTCAGCAATCTTTGCTGCTGCGCGGAGGCCAGCAATCCAGAGAGAACCGCAGTAAACGGAAATACCGTGAGAGCTGAGGTTGTCGAAGGTATCGTCGGTACCGTGGGTCAGCGGGAAGTTTTCGCCTTCGTTGACCATCTTTTCCAGATATTCCATGGCGGCATAGACTGCGTCCTTGCATTCCTTCAGAACATCGAGGTTCTTGGTGGTCACGTAGTGGCGGAGAACCATCAAAACGTACTTGGGAGCAAGATCCTTCCATTCCTTCACGTTGTGCCAGTCGTAGGCATCCGGTTCTGCATCGAAGGGGCTACCCAGGTCGTGAATCACGGCGCCGCGAACAGCGCGGGGGCCTTCCAGCTTCGGATCCGGAAGATCAGCAAAGGGCAGGTTCACGTATTCGTGATGGCGGCGGCGGTTTTCGTTAATGGCGAGGATGGCGTCACCGAAACGCTTCATCACAACACCGTCCAGACGGGGCATCAGAGCCAGCAGGCTGAAGCTGCCGTAGAAGTAAACGTCCAGGGAGTTGAAGAAGGGATAGTCTGCGCATTCACGAACCAGGAAGCGGTCTTCCTTGTCCCACACGGTTGCTTCGGCAAGGAAGCTCAAGGTATTGATAGCGAGGCTCTTGAATTCCACCTGCTTCTTTGCTTCCTTGTAGATCTTTGCAACCTTGGCCTTGGGAACCAATGCTTCGAATGCCTTGAGGCGAGCGTCCATGGTCTTGTCTGCTGCCAGAGCTTCGTCCAGGATTGCGCCAACGCGGCCGTATGCTTCGGGGTAGAAGGCGGTGTACTTCTTCTGGCTGGTGAGCTTCACAAGCTTGATTTCCGGGAAGTCCAGAACAGTGTTGAACTGGAAGGAAACCTTCTGCTTCGGCTTGAGAACGACGGTCACTGCGATGGCACCGGCGATAGTTTCGCGGCCGCTGTAGACGTTCTTCACGAAAATGTTGTTGACGCGACCGCTCTGGAGGGCTGCCTTCACGGTAGCTGCGGCGTCGTCCTGGTAGAACATGGGCTTCACGGAAACGTTCAGGTTGTCCTTCTTGTTCCATGCAACGGAAATGCCCATGCAGCCGTTAAAGTCAGAAGCGGGCTGCTGTTCTTCGTTGTAGAATTCAATACCGCGGACTTCGCGGCCGTCGGCAGCTTCCATGCTGAAGCTTACTGCCTTGGGATTCTTGGCCATGGGAACCAGAACGAAGCTGGAGTCCTGCACGCCCTGACGGTCCTTACGGGCGTAGTAGCCGCAGAGGCTGTCCTGAACCTGGACGATGGTCACTTCGCGGGTTTCCTTGGTGGTGTTTTCCAAGGTGAATACGGTCGCGTTTACCGGCAAGCTGGAGAGGCGTTCGTCACCCGGAGTCACATAGCTGGACTGGGTCTTAGTAATCTGAACGCCCTTGCCTTCGTACTTGGTTTCGGCAACGGGGTAGAGGGCGGTGTACTGCATCTTGGCAGCGTCGTAGCCTTCCTGGCCCAGGAAAGTCTTGTCGTCTGCCCATGCGGCGGTCAGGGCGCCCTGGCGAGCAATCTTTTCACCAACCACGCCGTCGAAGAAATCGATAACCACTGCACGGTTCACTTCTTCAACCTTAGCACCCTTCTTGGCGAGGAGAGCTGCGGTGCGGTCGCTCCACTGGATGTGCCAGCGTTCGAATGCGGCCATGTTGTTCTTCAGGAATTCCTTGTCGGAAAGAATCTTGTTCAGCTTAGCTTCGGCCTTCTTCTGGTCGGTTTCGGTGAAGAGGGCGGCGCCCTTGACGTCCACCAGCTTGAACTTGCCCAGGTAGGTGGTGAATGCTGCAAAGTTGTAAATAACCAGCTGAGCCTTGTCGCTGATCACTGCTTCGCGGAAGAAGAAGTTGTTGAAGCGAAGGTCGGAAGCCTTTTCGGTGCGAACCTGCACGCCCGGCATCACGTTCATTACGGGAGTGGTGCCTGCGGGAGTTGCAGTAAAGGTGGAACCAATGCCGCCCACTGCGATACCGGTGGTAGACGGAGTGGTAGAAAGCGGGGTATACCAGGGCTGGATGAATTCCACGGCAAGACCCGGGGTCATAAGCTTCTGGACGGAACCGGCCATCTTGGCGCCGGCAAGGTATTCTTTAGTGCTCATATAGATTTCCATTGAATGGAGGGTTAAAAATTTTCATTTATAAAAATAGCATTTTTGAAACTGCAATTTTTATAAAAAAAGGCGAAAGTGTTTACAAGTGTTACGGGTTATTGGGCAATGCCTGCTTTCCATGCTTCCAAGGCTTCGTTGGAAGTGTCAACGCCCCAGTCGGCTTCGTAGCTCTTGCTTTGGCTAAAGATGACCAGACCCTTGATTTTCGGGAATTCCGTGGGCAGAACCTCGAACATATTCTTGAACCATTCAGCCTTTCTGCCGCCGTGTTCGGTGCAGGAAAATTCTGCCAGGAACATGGGCTTGTCGTAAGCGGAAAGTGCATCGTAGGCGGGCTTGAAAACTTCGGAGAAGGATTGCCAATGGGACCAGCTCTGTGCGGTTCCCCAGTTGTAGCCGTCGATGGATGTGTAATCTACATAGTCGTCGCCAGGGTAGGAGCCAGTGAGGGTAGCGCCTGCGCTGCTGCTTGCGTTGGTTGTCCAGATCCACTTCACGTTGGTGGCGCCTTGTGCGCGGAAACGTTCCACGATGTGGCGGAATGCGGCGGCCACCTTTTCTTCGGCGTTGTTTGCGGGATCCTTTCCGGTTCCCCAGGTGTACCAGTCTCCATTGGATTCGTGGAGGGGACGCAACCAAATTTCTGCGCCGAATTCCTTGACGCCCTTGGCGAAGTCATCCAGGTAGGCGTCGGTTTTGCCGTCCAGAATATCCTGGGCAGTGTAGGGCTGAGGCATCCAGGTAATCATCATGATGGAGCCGCGGCTCTTTGCCATTTCTGCGTAGGGCTTGGTCCAGGCCCAGTCATTGTACTGCCAGAGGACAAAGTGGTTGATGATGTCCAGGTGACGGTTCTGCAGTTTCTCGAATGCTTCTACGTTGGCGACTGTGGGCTGAGGAATTTCTTCGGGACCGCCCACCCAGGCGCCGATGAACAAATTGCCGAAGTTTTCGGAAGAAGGTGCTGCGCTCATGGAAACCTCCGTGGATGTTGTGGAATTGTCTGCGTTCGCGTTCTGTGCGCTTTCTTGAGTTGCAATTTCCGTTGCCAGCTTGGTGGAACTGCAACCAGCGGCGAGGAGGCATGCAGCCGCTGTAACCAAAGTCTTAAGAATGCGATGCTTCATAATAAAATCCTCTGGCAATAAATTATGACTTTGTAATTGGAATGGCTATAATTTTAGGAATTCTAGAATCAAGAAGTGTTTTAACTGTTTTTACTTCAAGTTAATCAGACCAAAGCCTGCCAGGCAAACTAGAATGCCTACCACTTTGTTCCAGGTGATGGCTTCGTCATAAAGTCCATAACCCACGAAAATCAGGATGATAGCGAGAATGGAGGCCTGCACGATTTGCGCGATGCTTACGGGCCAGCAGGCTTTATAGGCGTAGATGAAACCCACTTCAAGGCCAACTACAATAAGGCCAAGAACGATGGGTGCCCAGTTCAGTTGTTTGAATTCCGCAAGCAGGCTGCCGGATTTGCCCAAGATAAAATAGAGAATGAGGGAGGCCACAGCGCCGACGCTATAAGTAATGGCTAATGCCGCGAAGGGGTTCATTCCCTTGGCGACAGATTTGGCGCAAATCTGATAGATGACGTTACAGGCGATGATCAGGGCCATGGGCCAAATGTAAGCGAACATGACTGGAATGTAGAAAAAATCTGGTCATAAAAAAGGCCGCCCATAAGTCGTTGGGCGACCTCCGTGATTATTATTTTGCGTTTGCGCGGGCGTAATGCGAACTACGCTTTTTCCTTATATCCGCACTTGGGGCAAACGCCGTTTTCGTCCAGGGCGATTCCGCAGAGGGGGCAACGCTTGACCGTGCTGGTGACAGGGAATTCCTGGGAGGCGGCGTTCACTCCGCTGGTGAATGTAATCTTTGCGATGTTCAGCTTCGTTTTCAGAAGGTCGTAGACAATCTTGATCATGCCTTCCACCGTCATGGTCTCCTTCGTCACCACCAGGCGGCAATCCGGGTAAGCCGTGGCAAGTGCTGTCTTGAACGCAGGCCCCTTCATCTTGTTTTGCGGATGTCCGTTCCTGATGCCCTGCTTTTCATAGACATCGAGAATCGCGGGGAGCAGCGGGTCGTCTTCACGCAGAATGAGGGCGTGGTCGAAATTCCGCAGAATGTTCCAGGCTGTCTTCTGGATTTCGTTGCAGGGGAACACCATGTTCACTCCATCGTTGATGGTATCCTCCACCTCGATAGTCAAGGTCCCCGTGTGACCGTGAAGGTACTGCGCCTCTCCCTTGAAACCGTAGAAACGGTGGGCATACTGCAGGCTGAACGTTGTGTAACTTCTCATATTTCCTCCTTGTTCGCATAGCGAACTATGATAGTTGTTCCCCCAATATACCAAAAGGGGGATGTTGGAGACAAGGAGAAAAATTTTGTAGTTTGGGTGTGGAGATCGCTGTGGGAGCCTTTACAGTCACGACACTGGCCGACGTTCTCTTTTTCTTAGCGAAGTTCGTTGAGCAAGTCTTCGAGAATGTAGCCGTCGCTCATAAGCTGCAAACCTGTTTCAGGCTGCAGAAGTAACTTGTGGGTGTTGGATGCGAAAAAGATTGATAAAGCTGTTGCGCTATCAATATTCTTGGCTTCGGCCAGTTTCTTTACAAGTCTTGCTTCCTTACGCCAAAGAACTCCATTTTGCATGGCTAGACCTCCTCCCAGCGAACGAAACTCAATGATTTATCCAAAACTTCTTGGGAACGGAAGCAAATTTGATGATTGACCTTTTTGTATTGTAACTGCCCAAGAGCTTGTTCTGCGGTTATAATCCCGTTCTCGTAGTTCTCAACAGTATCGATAACGTTGTCGTTGGCGACACCGCCTTCAATAACGTCGTATAGACTTTGCAAATTTCCACCGTTGCGACAATCGACTACATAATCAAGCCATTCCATGTCATAAACCTGGAATTTCTTGTAACGCGAGCCAAGTGAAGCTGGGAAGTCCTCGTCAAAATTGAATTCAGTGACAAACGCCTTTTTGACGCCCTTTTTGAAGGCTATGATCTTGGCCCACTTTACGGCTTGCTCGCGTAAACTTGTAAGATAAAATCCTTGGCCGAAATCAACCTTGTTACGCCCGTAATTGGCAATTGGCTTTTCTACAGCTATGTCGGAACCGTGAAAAAGAATCATATGTTCTTAGCCTCCCGATTTTGCAAGGATTCGATGATGAAATCGGAGACCCAGTCAAGGCTCTGTGTATGCAGTTCCTCGTAAAATGCAAACAAACCGCTTTTTACGATGTCGTATTTTTGCAATCGTGAGAATAAATCAGAAGAATTGACACCGAGTTTGATCGCTGCATTTTCAATTGCTGCGACAGCAAGGTGAGTCTTCCGATAATCCAGGTCTTGTGCAATAAATTCGGCTGCCATGATAGCGAATAAGATACAACATTTTTAATGCTGTGTCAACATTGCTATTTTCGCGGGGAATACTTCGACTCGCGCGTCGCAACGCCCATAAAGAAAAAGGACTTGAGATGAACTCAAGTCCTTTTGTAATGCTGGATCCCCGCTTTCGCGGGGATGACATACGGGGTGTGCTGCTAGATCCTTTGCTTCGCTCAGGATGACACGCAGAGGGCGTGCGGTTTCTGCCCGCATTCACGGGCGTTCCGCGATTCGCTTTATTTCACGATATGTCTATGATATTCCTGCAGCGAGCAAACTTCAAACCTACCGTAGTCGTGCTTGTCCATGAGGCCTTCGACGGTGGAGGTGAGGGCGGCGATGGTGGTGGTGATAGGCACGCCGCTGACCACTGCCTTGCTGCGCATCTGGATTTCATCGACCATGGCTTCGGCGCCGGTCTCGCTGGTGTTCACGATCCACTGGACTTCCTTGTCGTGGATGAGGTCCAGCAGGTTCGGGCGGCCGCGGGAAATGCGGAACACGGCGCGGGTCTTGATGCCTTCGTTGTAGAGCATGGTGGAGGTGCCGCGGGTGGCGTAGAGGCCGTAGCCCAGTTCCACCAGCTGACGGATCAGGGGCACTGCGCGGGCCTTGTCCTCGTCCTTGAGGGAGACGAAGATGTTGCCCTGGCCCGGGATGCGGTTGCCGGAGGCCAGCTGGCTCTTGAGGTAGGCAAGGCCGCGGTCGCGATCCAGGCTCATGACTTCGCCGGTGGACTTCATTTCCGGGGAGAGGGTCACGTCGACGCCCGGGAACTTCACGAAGGGGAACACGGCTTCCTTCACGCTCACGTACGGAACATGGACTTCTTCGGTGAAGCCGATTTCTTCGAGGGTTTCGCCCAGCATGCAGCGGCTTGCGTAGCTTGCCAGAGGCACGCCGATGGACTTGGAAACGAAGGGCACGGTGCGGGAGGCGCGGGGGTTCACTTCGATCATGTAGAGTTCGCCATCCTTGACGGCGAGCTGCATGTTCATGAGGCCAACCACATGGAGTTCCTTTGCGAATTCCTTGGCGTAGCCGCGGACCTTTTCCTGCAGGTCCTTGCTGAGGGTCATGGGCGGGATGACGCTTGCGGAGTCGCCGGAGTGGATACCTGCGGGTTCCACGTGTTCCATGATGGCGCCCACCACGGTGGTCTTGCCGTCGCTGATGCAGTCCACGTCAAGTTCGGTTGCGTCTTCCAGGAAGCGGTCGATAAGGATAGGCTTGCCTTCGCCGATGGCTGCAGCCTCTTCCACGAACTTGCGGAGGTACTTTTCCTTATAGACGATCACCATGCCGCGGCCGCCAAGCACGAAGCTGGGGCGCACGAGAACGGGGTAGCCGATCTTTTCGACAATGGCGAGGGCTTCTTCCACATTGTGGGCGATGCCGGAAGCGGCCTGCTTGATGCCCACCTTGTCAACCAGCTGCTTGAAGAAGTCGCGGTCTTCGGCAAGGTCGATATCCTCGGGGCTTGTACCCACCACATTGGCACCGGCCTTCTTGAGGCGCATTGCCAAGTTAAGCGGAGTCTGGCCACCGAACTGCACGATAACGCCGTAGCAGTTTTCGCGTTCGTAGATGCCCATGACATCTTCGAGGGTCAGCGGTTCAAAGTAAAGCTTGTCGGAAGTATCGTAGTCCGTTGAAACGGTTGGAGGCTTCGCCTCTATCCCCTGGCTCGCCAAATGAAAATAAACAAGTTTATGTTCGCTTGGCTCGCTGCGTGGCTATCCGGGTTGCTCTCGACTTTAGTGCGTTCCCTTGCCTGCGGCAAGGTCGGGCTATATTTTAGGGGCAGTCGCCAGCGCTGCGCTTGTCGCCAGCCTCCTAAAACGGAGCCTTGCTACGCGAGTCTCGGCCCATACGGGTAACTATCCCTAATGCGATCGCAAAAAAATGGATATTGTCACTAAATTGACACCCTTTTATTTTATATTTCCTAAAAAGGTGAAAATAACATGATAGAGTATAACTTTTATTGTGACGAAAGCTGCCATCTGGAAAATGATGACAGTAACGTCATGGTTCTTGGTGCTGTGTGGTGTCCCAAGGAGAAACGCCACGAAATTAATGAACGAATAAAGCAAATAAAAAAACGTAATGGTGTACCAGAAAGAGCTGAGTTAAAGTGGACGAAAATTGCCCCTGCGAAAATGCAAGTGTACTTTGATTTAGTTCAGTATTTTTTTGATGAAAAAGATTTGCATTTTAGAGGACTTCTGATTCCTGAGAAAAATCAGCTGGATCATAAGGCGTATAATCAAACTCATGATGATTGGTATTACAAGATGTACTTTGGAATGCTTAAGGCAATGCTTGTTCCCACCGATCGTTACAATATTTTTATTGACATAAAAGATACGCATTCTTCTGAACGCGCAGAGAAATTGCGTCAGGTTATATCGAACTCCATGTATGATTTTTCGAAGAATATCGTAAAACAGGTTAAGCCGATCCGGTCTGAAGAAGTTCAGATTATGCAAATCACGGATGTTTTGATTGGCGCTTTCGGATACAACAATCGCAATTTCACTGACGGGAAAACTCGTAGTACTGCAAAACGAACTATAATTGAACTTATCCAAAAGCGATCAGGTTATACTTTGCAAAAATCAACATTGTTAAGAGAAGACAAGTTGAACCTTTTTGTCTGGAGGTCTTCTAATGCCTAAAGAAAATTGTTGGCTCCCTCCATTAAATCCGTTTCCATTCGAATCTTTTAATGTCGATTCCTATAGGAAATATGAGGCTTCGCTATACAAAGTCTATAGGCAACAGTTTTGGGAAACTTTTCCCTTGTATGAGGAAAAACGAGTTCAGGTTAGGCGGTCTCCCATAATAGATGGCTATGAAGAGTCCTTTATTCATTTTACTTGCAAAAACTATGAGAATGTTGAAAATCGTGAACCGGATTTTCGACGCTGCGAACGCTTGCACTGGATTCGACTTGTCATTGAAAACTACATGTGCAAGAAAAACTGTTCTGAGGTATGTAGCGGAATAAAAATTTGGGAAGAACCGTATAAAAGCAATGTTCGCGTTCATTTTCTCTTTGAAGATGAACGGTATCTTGTAGTTTTGGAAAAACGAGAATCCTATAATTTGCTGATTACTGCATATTATCTTGATTATGATAATACTTTGCGTAAGCAGCTGAAGCGTTATGAGATGTATAAAAAAGCAGAAGACGCTCCGGGTTGCGGAACGTCTCCAGAAACTCCTTCTACAACTGGTAGATGAGATGTCTCAAATATAGAATTAGACAAAAAAATGTCAATAGTTTTTTTAATTGTTTTTGCTATTCCCGAATACATATCCTAAAGCTAGAGTTATAACGGGAATTATTATGTTCCAAATGGAAAGAATATTTTCCATAAGATTATTGGCATTTATTTCATTATGGAAAATACAGCAGTATACAATCAAAAAAATAGACATGATAGTACCAGCGGCAAAAGCCATTCTTATTACCAAATAAACGATGCTGTTTTTGGCGTTTTCTCCGGTGCCCAATGTTTTAGTTACTTTGCCAGGTGCATCTATTTTGCTGTTTAGAGCTCCTTTTTTACGAGAACTTGCTGTTGTAGTGCTTGGCGAATAATCAAGATTTCCGTTTGTACTAGCCATTTAAATCAGCCTTTTTCAAGAAAAGATTGTATACTACAGATCTTATATTTTGCTCGGAATCAAGGCTCCAAGCAGCAAAATTGATTAAAAATTCTCGATTATTTATGGTTCCGATTCTTATCGGATTGTAAAAACCTTCCAATAACGCGTTTTTCATGTTATATATTTTTAGACGAAGAGTGTTGTTTCCTTCGTTTAAACCATCGAAATGAGTTTCCGCATTTTCACTTGAATCGTTAAGGAATTCGAAAACCAGGTTTATTCCGTTTATTGTGATAAAAAACTCGTTTTTAAATAAGTTTATTATGCCAGATTGGATAACTTCTAAACCATCTGTGAAAATTTTGATATCCAGATTACTATCCATTTTATTACCTTGTGTTTTTTTTGTGTGTTAAAATATTGTTTTTATTAGTGCTTTTGTCAATGACAGTATAAACGGTATATAATGAAATATGTGCTTGATATAAAAAATGTATCTTAATTTTGTATCTTACAACTAAAATTAAGTTATATTATTAGCTATGGATTCTATAACCGAATATACAAGTTATCGTAAGTATATTAAAGACTTTTACGAAGACGAGAAAAGAAAAGGCAAATTTACTTGGCGTAAATTTGCGTCTCTTGCCGGTTATTCATCTCCAGTGTTTTTGAAATTAGTCTGTGATGGAACAGGAAATCTTGGAGATTCAGCCATAGATAATGTAGCGAAGGCGATGGGACTTGCTGGTTTTGAAAGAGAGTATTTTGGCCTATTGGTTTTGTTGGATAGAACGGAGTCTAATACAGAGAAAGCGCATATTGTTGAGGAATTAAAGCAATTAGCGTCAAAACATCGTGCGAAAGTTCTTGATGGGGATGCCTTTGATTATTTCAAAGATTGGAAAAATCCTGTGTTGCGAGAAATAGCTGCAGCGATGCCTACGTCAACTGCGAATGAAATGGCTGATATGTGTCTGCAAAAGGTTACCGTGGGAGAGGTAAAGGATTCTTTAGCTTTTATGATGAAGAATCAGCTTTTGCAAAAAGATGTTGAAGGTTATCACATGACAAATCAGACCTTGACGTCTTCGTCTGGTGGACCAGCACCTATTGCAATTCGTGAAATGCATCGTCAAATGGGTACATTTGCTCTTGATAGTTTGGATAGTGTTCCTATTGATGAAAGAGATGTTTCTGGGTTAACTTTGGGTGTTTCTGAAAAATCTTTTGCGCAAATAAAGGATGAACTAGCTCGTTTTCGAAAGAAGATTCTGGCCATTGCAATGGCAGGCGGTGAAACGGAACGGGTTTATCGATTGAATTTACAATTTTTCCCGATGAGTAAAAAATTGAAGTAAGGAGAAAAATATGAGGTTTTCTTTACGCTTTTCCCTGGTGCTTGGCCTATTATTAGGTATTGCTGCTTGTTCTAATGGTGATAAAACTGCTGGTGGTACAGAAGATACCAATGGTATCGTAGCAATACAAGATAAACTTGTATCTGGTGTTAGCCAAAAAGGCCCTTTTGTTAATGGGTCCTCGGTTACCATGCAAGAACTGGATCCGGAATCCTTTGGTCAGACAGGTAAAAGCTTTGAGGGCAAAATAAAAAATGACCAAGGAGAATTTGCTGTACAGGTAAAGGAACTTGTATCTCCGTATGCGTTGCTAAAAGCTAATGGTTTTTATCGAAATGAGGTTTCGGGAGAACGTTCTACAAGTCAAGTTACTCTTTATACTATTACTGATTTAACTGATAGAGATTTGGTTAATGTAAATTTGCTTACGCATTTGGAGTATGAACGTTCGGTTTATCTTGTTATGCATGATAGCCTTACCTTGGCAAATGCTAAAAGTAGGGCGAAAAGTGAGGTTTTAAAAGCATTCTATATAGATTCTGATGATGAAAATTCGGAAGACTTGAATATTTTTGGTTCCGGTGATGGAAATGCTGCATTGTTGTCAATTTCAATCATGATGCAGTCAAATTTGAAAGAAGCTGCATTCAGCGAACGTCTTGCAAATTTTGCTTCTGATTTGGAAGATGATGGGGTTTGGGAAGATTCCTCAGAAATCGTAAAAATTGCAGATTGGAGTAGTGAACAGTCCCTTTCGGATGGTTTGTATAAAATTCGACAAAATATTGAGTCATGGAATATTGGTGATGTTCCTGGTTTTGAAAAACATATTAAATCATTTTGGTGGAATGTATATGGCTTAGGGCTTTGTTCCGAAGCTCGCAAAAGTGAAGTTTTGCGTAATCAAAATGAAAAAAGTTCTTTTGCAAACGTTTATTTCATTTGCAAAGATAATAAATGGCTCATTGCGTCTGATTTGGAAAAAGATACTTATAAATGGAACAATGGTGCTGATGGTGAATCAAAATCTGGTACCGTTATTGCAGAAAATTGTTATGTATATGAAGTGAATGCGTGGCGTTCGGGAAATGTCAGCGACTGTACCTTGGGACTGAATGGTTGTACAACAAGTCATCAGAATGTTGTCGGTCAGGGCTCTGATAAAGTCTGGTATACATGTGATGAAAAGACCTGGAGATCCTCAACAACATATGAGAAGGATACCTATGGCTGGAAATCCGCAACGGATGGAACAATTAGGAAAGGAAACGTGACTGATACGGTTTATGTTTTCGATAAGACGGTATGGCGAATGACGAGCACCGTGGAATCAAAGCTGGGCGGCTGTGTACCCGCAATCAAGGATTCTGTGGGAGAGGTCAACGGGAAGTATTACATCTGCAAAGGGACCGCGTGGGCAGAAGCTACTGCGATCGAATATGATACCTATAAGTGGTCTGCGGGGGAAGATGGAGAAAGTAAAACTGGTTCCGTCAATGCAAAGAACTGCTACGTTTATGAAAATACTACATGGCGTTCGGGAAATGTCAGCGACTGTACCTTGGGACTGAATGGTTGTACAACAAGTCATCAGAATGTTGTCGGTCAGGGCTCTGATAAAGTCTGGTATACATGTGATGAAAAGACCTGGAGATCCTCAACAACATATGAGAAGGATACCTATGGCTGGAAATCCGCAACGGATGGAACAATTAGGAAAGGAAACGTGACTGATACGGTTTATGTTTTCGATAAGACGGTATGGCGAATGACGAGCACCGTGGAATCAAAGCTGGGCGGCTGTGTACCCGCAATCAAGGATTCTGTGGGAGAGGTCAACGGGAAGTATTACATCTGCAAAGGGACCGCGTGGGCAGAAGCTACTGCGATCGAATATGATACCTATAAGTGGTCTGCGGGGGAAGATGGAGAAAGTAAAACTGGTTCCGTCAATGCAAAGAACTGCTACGTTTATGAAAATACTACATGGCGTTCGGGAAATGTCAGCGACTGTACCTTGAATCTACGTGGTTGCACGAAACTTCGTCAGGATACGGTCGGATTAGGTAGCGACAAGCAGTGGCGTATTTGCGACAGTGGAGAGTGGCGCTTGGCTAGTAATATAGAAATGGATACGGCAACATGGGGGTATGGCACTTTTAACAGAGAAGTTCGCCCTGGTCAGATTAATAAAAATCTTTTCTACGTCTTTGATAAAGAAAATGGTGTATGGAAAAACGCTACGACCATCGAAAAAGATACTTACGATTACAACAACAATTCAATTTGGGCATCAGGTGTAGATGGTGAATTGAAAAAAGGCGCAATCACAGACTCCATCTATGTTTATGACAGTGATCGCTGGAGAACTTCAACATTCGTTGAGTCTAAACTTGGAGGTTGTGTAGGAGCGATTAAGGATAGTGTTGGTAAGGCCGGATCAATATATTATATTTGCGTTTCTCGTAAATGGATTGAAGCAACTTCGCTGCAATACGACACCTACCGCTGGAACGATTCAATAGATGGCGCATGGAGAAAAGGCCGGGTCAATTCATCAAACATTTATGTTTTTGATGAAAAAGACCACTGGAGAACTGCTACAACTATGTTTGATACTTTAAGTATAAATGGTTGTACCACAAAACGACAAATGGAACATGCAGATGATTATGATGAAGACAATGAAAGAAGTCATTATTACACATGTTACAATAACAAGTGGTATGATGGCAATGAGTGGTCTTGGGATTTACCGAAAGAGGCTTATTTAAATCCAGATATAGAATATGACTCAATTACAGATGAAAGAGACGGGAAAATTTATAAAACCGTTAAAATTGGTGATCAAGTATGGATGGCAGAAAATTTGAATTATGCTGATAGCGTTCAAACACCAAGTTTAAAAGGAAAAAGTTGGTGTTATGAAAATTCCACCTGTGAAAAGGTAGCTGGCAGATATTATTTATGGTCTGCGGCGATAGATTCTTTATCAATTTATGAAAAATTGTCCATGAAATGTGGATATGGTAAAGAGTGCTCATTAACAGGATCTATTCAAGGTTTATGTCCTAAAGGATGGAGGTTGCCTTCAAAAGATGACTGGAATGCGTTGTTGCTTATCTTTGGGAAAGAAAATATGAATATGCAATTAAAAACATCTATAGGTTGGATTTGGGATTCTTACTCTTATCACGATGGGAATGGAAAAAATTTATCCGGTTTTTCTGCAATACCTAGTGGCGTAAGAAACAAAAACGGCTCAGTTGCTGGAATGGGAAGCTATACAGGTTTTTGGAGTTCAGATGACGCAAACAATACAAATGCTTGGGGACTATACATCCAATATTCTAATGAATATATTTGGGGTGTTCATGATTTCGATAAGAAATCCGGTCACCCAATTCGTTGTATACAAGATCAATACAAATAGCCATCCAACAAAAAGCAGCTTCGCTAGCAGATGGTTGTCGTTTTCAGAAATGCAAAAAGGCAGGTTCTTACGAATCTGCCTTTTTGCGTTACAAGCACCCCGCATTCACAGGCGTTCCGCGGTTCGGCTTACTTCACGATGTGTCTATGGTACTCCTGCAAGCTGCAAACCTCAAACCTACCGTAGTCGTGCTTGTCCATGAGGCCTTCGACGGTGGAGGTGAGGGCGGCGATGG
>JAKSIG010000021.1 GCA_024398955.1 Fibrobacter sp.
ACAGTTTACTGAGTCTTCCAATAGCATACGTGTTGGGGGCGATCCCCAGCGCAATATGGATCGCAAAACTCGCGAAAGGTAAGGATTTCGACATCCGCGATTACGGGTCGAAGAATGCTGGTCTGACCAACACGTTCCGCGTTCTTGGTTGGAAGCCTGCTCTTCCTGTAGTCTTTATGGATCTGCTGAAGGGATTCTTTGGCCCCTTCATTGCCCTTAAGATGTGCGAAGCTCAGATCGCTGCTGGCGGTGCCGACTATACCAACTGGTTGCCGCTCCTGGCGGGTATCCTGGTGATTCTTGGTCATAGCTACACCTGCTTTGCCGGTTTCCGCGGCGGTAAGGGCGTGCTTGCTGCCTTGGGCGTGTTCCTTTGCCTTTGCCCTGTAACAGCTCTCAGCGCCTTTGGCGTTTGGATCATTTTCACTGTTGCAACAAAGTATGTGTCTGTGGGAAGCATCGCGGCCTGCACGGTCCTTGCAATTCTTCCTGTGATGAAGTATTGCGGCTTGCCGTATCCGGTGTACGACAACATCACCTTGCCGTTGATGATTACCTGCATTGTTACAGGTGCGTTCATTATCTTTAAGCACAGGGCGAACATCAAGCGTTTGATGAACGGCACCGAGAATGGTTTTGGCAGTAAGAGAAAGACTCCAAAGGGCGTTCCGGCTGATGAACCTGCGAAAAAGGCAGATTAACGGATTGTTTTTGCCGATAAACGATTTTTATTGTAGATTATATAAAAAAGGATTTCATTATGAAGGTTACAGTTTTGGGTACTGGTGGCTGGGGTCTTACCCTTGGCCAGGTGATTTACGAAAATAAGAACGATATTACTTTCTGGACCAACTCTCAGGCAGAAGTGGATCTGCTTTCTACAGAACATCAGTACAAGGATAAGCTTCCTGGTGTGATTTTCCCTGCAGATTTTAAGTACACCACCGACATGAATGCTGCCCTCGAAGGTGCAGAAATGGTCATGATCGTGGTGCCGTCCCAGTTCATGGGTGGCGTTGCCAAGAATCTCGGCAAGTGGACTCCCGAAAAGGGCAAGGAACCGGTCGTGGTATGCGCAACCAAGGGTATTCTCGAAGGTACCAACCAGCTCATGAGCGAAGTCCTTCTCGAAAATGTACCTTGGCTCACCGACGACAAGATGGTGGCCTTTAGCGGACCGTCTCATGCCGAAGAAGTCAGCCGCCATGTTTTGACAGCAATTGTTGCCGCATCCACTAGCGAAGATTCTGCAAAGCTTGTGCAGAAGGCCATGAGCTGCTCTTACCTCCGCGTGTACACTTCTACTGACATTATCGGTGTGGAACTTTGCGGTTCTGTGAAGAATGTTATTGCAATCGCTTCTGGCGTGCTTTACGGCATTGGTGCTGGCGACAACACTCGCGCAGCTCTTCTCACTCGCGGTCAGGCTGAAATGTGCCGCCTTGGTCGTGCCATGGGGGCCAAGTCCGAAACCTTCGCTGGCCTTGCCGGCATGGGCGACTTGATCGTGACTTGCCTTTCTCAGCATAGCCGTAACCGCTATGTGGGAGAACACATTGGTAAGGGCGAAACCATCGAACAGGTTCTCGGCGGCATGAAGATGATTGCGGAAGGCGTTCCCACCTGCCGTAGCACCAAGGCCTTGGCCGACAAGCTTGGCGTTGAAATGCCTATCGTTAATGCTGTATACGCACTCCTCTTCGGTGGCAAGACTGTAAAGGAAGTCTTCGACGAAATTTGGGGCCGTGAACTGAAGGCAGAAAACTGGGACTAATAGTTTTCAAAAAAGAGAGACTGCTCACTTTTTGATTTTCCCCTTACGAAAAACATCTGGAATAACCAGATGTTTTTTGTTTTTATAATCAACTAGGAATTGGAACTGCTGCCTTTTAAGAACGCGAAGGCGACTGCGCCCTGTACTGCCTGGAATACCATGGGGATGTAGCCGATCAGTGCGGCAGCAAGAACGATGTCTGCAGGGATTCCCAGAAGTCCTGTAAAAAGGCTGACGTTAACGCTTTCGCGAAGACCGATTCCGTTAATGGAAATGGGCAGCATAGAAACCGTTATGGTAATGGTCATGAAGATGGTAATGGTAGCCAAGTCTACTGGGGACCCCACCGCCTGGAAATAGGCGTAATGAATAATGATCGATGATATTTGAAGCCAGATGGAATCGAATCCCGAAAGAATGAAGGCTTTCTTGTATCCGCGATAAATGCTAAAGGCGTTTTGCAGCTTTAGCAAGAAAGGAATTTTATTCCCTATAGCTTCTGGGATTTTTATTTTGTCTGAAAAAAGCCCTGCCGTTATAATCAAGATGCAAAGTAAGGCTACTCCGCAGACGGCTCCTGTGTAAATGGCGGGAATCTGCAATCGCGTAATGACAAAGGGGAGCATCGCGAAAAAGCAGAGGAACATGGCCAATAGCCCCATGACTCTCGAAATGACAACTGCCGCTACGGAATTTGCGGTGTTGCCGAATCGCTTTCCGAATGCGACTGTCTTTACGGCGTCGCCACCAAAACCACTAGGAAGCAGGTTGTTAAAGAAATATCCTAGGGCAATGTAGGCGTAGAAAGTCTTAAATGAAATTTTCTTGCCCTCGTCAAGAAGTAGACAGCGCCAGCGGTTGGCCTGAATGGCCATGCTGAAGATGGTACATAGCAGGATAATGCCAATCCATGGCAACGCCTGCTCAGTCCAGTGGCTGCATACACTTGCAAAGGGAACCTTGTAGAATATAAAGCCGAGGCCGCCAACGCTTACCACAACCTTTAGCAGGTTGAGAAATTTCTTCTTGAGGTTAGGTTGGCTTGCCATAAATTACTGACCTGCAACTTCTGCGGCGATTTCGCGCAGTTCCCTGGCGCTCTTTTCCCAGGTGAACTGGCTGACCCAGGCTTTAATCTTGTCATCAAATTTGCCTTTGGTGTCGATAGCGCTTTCTAAGGCGGCTGCGACGCTGGCGGGATTCTTGGGGTCGAAGTAGGTGGCTACGTCGCCGCCAACTTCTGGCAGCGAAGATGTGTTGGAACAGGCCACGGGCGTACCGCAAGCGAACGCTTCTAGAACAGGAAGGCCAAAACCTTCGTACAGTGACGGCAACACAAACAGGTCTGCAAGGTTGTACAGGTTAACCAAATCTTCCTGGCTGACCATTCCTGCGTGGATTGTCAAATCCTGAATGCCTAATTCGGTTTCCTTGGTGGCGTTGGTGCGTCCTGCAAATGCCTTTCCTACAAGAACGAGTCGGCAATTTTCTTTGCCGTTCATTTGGGCCAAACCTTCAAGAAGTCCATTCAGATTCTTATGGGGGAGCAGGTTACCTACGTACAGAAGAATTTTCTTGTCGCGAGGAATGCTGAATTTATCGTAAAGGTAGTCTACATCGGCTTTTTGCTTGCGAATAAATTCCTTGCCGGCTGCGAGAAGTACTTTTGTGATTTTTTTAGTATCTGCATTGTAAAAACGCACTAAGTCGTTTTTGGTGCTTTCGGAATCCACAAGAATGCGGTCGGCGCGTTTGCATACAAACCAGAAAATAAACTTGAAGTACAGATGGACGATTTTAGAGGGCAAGAATTCAGGATAGACCAGATGGGTCAAGTCGTGAATGGTGACCATCATTTTACCGCGGTAGAACAAGGGCACATTGCAGTGGGGAATGTGCAGTACGTCGGGCTTTTCGCGACGAAGCTTGCGGTAAGGGAACTTCAACTGCTCCTTGTAGCCGTAAATACCGCTAATAAAGGAAATTTGCTTTGGGACTTCCGGATATTCATCCAGGTCCTTCGGGTCGCCTAAAGCTACCTTGTAGCCTACATCCTTCAGCCAATGCTGAATACAGGTGCCAATGCCGGAGCGGCTGACCATGCGGGCGTCTATTGCAATTTTAGGCATTTCGTTCATTGTCAAACATCCACTTCAGGGTTTCTTGGATGGGCGTTCCGCGCCAGTAACCTGCTTCAGCAATGCGCTTGTTGTTTGCACATTGGTAAGGCATGTCTACAGGGCGCATTCTTTCGGGATCCTGCTCTATTGCTATATCAACAGAGGCAAAGCCGACGATAGCCCGCAGCAAGTCCTCTACCTTATGGGCTATTCCGGATCCAACGTTGTAGGTGTGGTACTTATTGCTGTTTTCCAGCAGCATGCGGTATACTCGTACTACATCGCGAACGTCGGAAAAGTCTCTGTATGCGCTAAGGTTGCCCACCTTTATGGTTCCGCAAGATTTGCTTTTGTCGATACGTGCAATTTGCCCAACAAAGCTAGGGAGCGCAAAGTTTTCGTTCTGACCAACGCCAGTGTGATTAAATGACCTGGTGCAGATGATGTCCATTCCGTATTTTTTTCGGAAAAGATCAGCAAAGTTTTCTTGGGCAATTTTAGAGATGCCGTATGGATTGCTGGCTTCTAGAGCGTCAGATTCACATAAGGGTGAATCCTTCTGTGCGTATTCTTCGGCGCTGCCAATCAAAAGCGTCTTTGCCTTGGGTGCGAATTGCTGAATGGCTTCTAGAAGGTAAAGCGTTCCCTTGACGTTTACATCCATCGTAAGGGCGGGATTCTTCCAGGATGCGCCTACGGAACTTACGGCGGCGAGGTTGACGACATAATCCGGAGACGTTTTTTGAAGGGCCGACTCTAGACTTGCTTTGTCTAGAAGGTTGATTTCGGGCATGTCCATTGGAAACACGATGTGGCCCGCGGATTCTAACTCGCGAGTTAGATAGCGGCCTACAAATCCTGCTGCTCCAATGATAAGAGCCTTGCTCATTAAATTTTACCTTCGGCAAGAAGCTTGATGTCGCTTGCTACCATTCGTGCAACCAGCTCTTCATAGCTGATTTCAGGCTTCCAGCCAAGAACTTTGCGGGCCTTGCTAGAGTCGCCAATAAGCAAGTCTACTTCAGCAGGTCTAAAGTATTGCGGGTTGACCTTAACGACTACCTTGCCGTTGTCGTTGCGAGTGGCGTATTCGTCAACGCCTTCTCCGTGCCAGGTCAGTTCCATGCCGGCGGCCTTAAAGGCTAGAGTCACAAATTCACGAACGGTGTGGGTAACACCAGAAGATACGACGAAATCGTCGGCTGTAGGCTGCTGAAGCATCATCCACATGGCTCGAACGTAGTCGGCGGAATGGCCCCAGTCTCGGCTGGCGTTCATGTTGCCCAGTTCTACACATCCCTGAAGGCCTGCCTTAATCTTGGCAACAGCGATGGTAATTTTTCGGGTTACGAATTCCTCGCCGCGCCGCTCGGATTCATGGTTGAATAGAATGCCGGAGCAGGCGAACATTCCATAGCTTTCGCGGTAGTTCTTGATGATCCAGTGTCCGTAAAGCTTTGAAACGCCGTAAGGGCTACGGGGGTAGAACGGTGTTTCCTCGTTTTGCGGAATGGCCTGAACTTTACCGAACATTTCGCTGGTGCTTGCCTGGTATACGCGGGTGTCGGGCTTGCACAGACGAACGGCTTCCAAAAGCTTTGTAACGCCAATTGCATTGATGTCTGCGGTAGACAGGGGCGTTTCCCAGGATGTTGTCACAAAGGATTGTGCGGCCAGGTTGTAGATTTCGTCGGGTTTGGCAATTTCCATGGCTCTAAGTAGAGAGGCGGAATCGGTCATGTCTCCAAAAATGAAGGTAACCTTGCCCTGCAGGTGCTCTGCATTATTAAAGTCCAGCTTACTCTTGCGGCGGACCAAACCAAAAACTTCGTAGCCTTTTTCTAAAAGGAATTCTGCCAGATAGGAACCATCTTGGCCTGTAATACCGGTAATCAATGCTTTTTTCATATAGCGAAAGATAGTATTTGAATAAAAGAATGCGAAAAAAGGTATATTGTAAACATCAATATTTTGGAGGTTTGCTATGAAAATGAAAAATTTGCTGTGCGGTGTTTTGGGAACCGCATTGGCAGGGTTCGCTCTTGTTTCCTGTTCTTCCGAAGGAAGCAGCGAAGCGCCTCTGAATTCCTCGTCAAACGGACTTCATCAGAATTCTGTTGCTGAAGGAGATTCCGTGGTAATCAAGGTTGATTCTGCTGCCTTTAATGCTGTTGGCCTTTGGAAAAAATTTGCCAAACAGGGTGTGGCGGAGTATTTTGATTCCGTTACGATAGCAAACGATGGCGTGGCCCCTATCGATACCTCTGTTCTTGATAATGGAAATTGCCCTGCTCCTGCATTGAGTGCCGATGAAAACACTCTTTACTTTGACGAGATGGAAAACTTGTATTTGGAAGGTCACCTTGTAGATGGCGTTTGCGGCAAGGCTTTGTCTCTTAAGTCCGGACAGGTGGCTCCTTTGGGCATGAATCTCGTTGATTCCATGGAAACAGGAACTGTTGAATTCTGGTTCCGCCCCGGCGAAGATTTTTATGACGAAACTTCTCGCACCTTACTTGGAAACGACGAAGCCCGAATCCATTTCTTTGTTCGTAATGGAAAGTTGATTTTCCAGAAAAATCATGCGGACCAGCATTTCTTTGTTGAAGCCGAAGTTGAACTTAAGGCCGACTGGAATAAAATCGCAGGCCAGTGGGGCGATGGTTACATGAGCCTTTGGCTGAATGATTCTCTTGTGGCTCGTAAGGTTCACTCCCAGGGATACGCCCCCTCATTGCGTGGTCGCCCCTTTGGAAACCTTTTGGTGGTTGGCTTTAAGACTTACTGCTGCATGGAACCAACGGGTCAACATGACGATATGACTACATCGGGCGATTATGATCAGGTTCGCATTTCCAAGATTGCTCGCTATGAAAATAAAATCATTGAACAAGATTCCTCTATTCTGGATTCCTTAACCAATCCCGAAGTTACAGAGTTGTCATCTAGTAGCGAATTTATAGAATCCTCTGCTTCCATGGATTCTCTGCTGGCTGGAGAAACCTCGAATTGCCTAGACTTGAACTGCAAGGCTCAATTTGACGAATTGACCGTTGTGCCAGGAGATATCGTTAAGCTCCCCTGGGTGCTGGAAGATTCCATTGATGTTGGAGCCATGAGCTTTAAGTTCAAGGCTGGAGACGATTTTTATGAAGAACCGTCAAGAGTTTTGATCGGCAATGATGAAGGCCGACTGCTGTTTTATTTTGCAAAAGACTCCTTGTTCTTTGCGAAAAATGGTAGTGATGTCCATTACGAAATCGCTGCCAAGGTTGACCTTAATGAATGGACCGAAATTGTTGGCCAATGGGGCAGAGGAGAAATGTCTCTTTACGTAAATGGCGAAAAGGTCGCCTTTCAAATCGTAAAGATGTCTGGCTATATGCCTTCGCCTCGCTCTTATGAAGGTAACCGCATTGTGATTGGTAAAAAATCCAGTTGCTGCATGGAAAGTGCATCGCGTTCCCTTACAACGACAGGATCCTTTAAGGATATTGCCATCAGCGACTGGATCTACGACGTGGAATAGTTCCGCTTGCTGAGCCGATGATTTGGTAGCCTTCCCCAAAAAGGGGGAGGCCTCTTTTTTTATATTGCAAGTATGGCTTTTGTACACCTTCAGACCCATTCCGAATTTTCTGTTCTTCAGGCTTCTGCACGACTTGACGACATTCTTGCCGCTGCTGCAGATAATAATGCTCCTGCAATAGCACTTACCGACCATGGGGCCATGTTTGGCATTCTGGAATTTCAGACTCGTGGACAGGGGCTGAACAAGAAACGAAAAGAAAAAGACCTGCCGCCCATTAAGACTATTTATGGCTGCCATGTCTATATCGATACGCCTAGTGCATCGAGCAAGGATACTCTGACCTATGAACGCCTGACGCTCCTAGTTGAAAATCAGGAAGGCTATTACAACTTGCTTCGTATAGTCAGTTACCGTTATGAAGATGGCGATCGCTGGGCTGAAGTGCCCTCTGTACCTCTGGAGACGGTGGAACAGTTTAAAGGTGGCATTATTGCCATTGCCGGTGATTTTTTCAGTAAGTATGGTCAAAGCGTTGCTGCCGGGCGCAATTCCGTAGCCCGCGAATACATGGAGCGTCTTGATAAAATTTTTGATCATGACCATCTGTATTTCTCTGTTTGCGACAATGATATCCCGCAGCAGAAGGCTGTAAATGACTACACGGTTCAGCTGGCGAATGAATTAGGGCGCGAAATTGTCGCCGTTGGCGATGTTCACTACATCAAGAAAGAAGACGCCCAGGCACATAAGATTCTTCGCTGTATTTCTACAAAGACCACCTTGGCAGAATCAAATGATAAGAGATTCCCTACAGATGGTTTTTATTACAAGACCGAAAAAGAAATGGTGGACGCCTTCGGTCATATTCCCGGCGCCATCGAAAATACCGTAAAGATTGCGGAACGCTGTAGTTATACCGTTAAGACTGGTATTGGGGATGAATTCTGGCCACGATTTGCCATTCCTAAGGACTTTTTGGAAGGCGAGGAATATCAGAGCATCAAGGCTATCATGAAGGCCGAATACGACGCTGAATATCCCGTAGTTCGCGAACGCGAAATGAAGGGCGTCGTAAAAGACAAAAAGAAAAAGATTCAGGCCAAGATGTGCGAGGAACGGGGAATAGAACCTGATGCCTTGACAGACGAAGATAAGGCTGAGATTGATCGACTTTCTGCTCCAGAATTATTTGATGAAGATGATTTGAAGGCTTTGGAAAAGGCTGTTCATCGCTGGTGCAAGCCTGGCTCCGATTCTGACATTTACATCATTCATCTTTGTAACGGCTTCCTGAAGTGGCGATTCCCTGAGGAAAACTTCAAGTTCCCTGAGCATGAGACGGATGTGGGCAAGCGCATGTACAAGGAACTGAACTGTATCCGAAACATGAACGTTGCCGGTTACCTGCTGATTGTGTGGGACTTTATTAACTGGGCCCGTAATAACGGTATTCCCGTAGGGCCGGGTCGTGGTTCTGCAGCCGGTTCTCTTGTTACCTATATCATTGGCATTACGGACATTGACCCGCTAAAGTTTGACTTGCTTTTCGAACGATTCCTGAACCCGGAACGTGTGTCTATGCCCGATATCGATACGGACTTTGCGGACCGTGACCGTGGTCGCGTGATTGATTACGTGACCCAAAAGTATGGCAAGGAATGCGTAGGCCAGATTATTACCTATGGCATGCTGAAATCCAAGGCGGTGATTACGGACGTGGCTCGCGTTCTTGGTATTGCTCCTGGCGATGCGAAGGCTGTTACAAAGCTGTTCCCCCAGCGTACATTGAACTTTAGTCTGAAACAGGCTTGGACGGGTAAGGATAAGAAGGGAAATAACCTGGAAGATGGCTATAGTCCTGAACCATTACAGAACATGATTAATTCCCGAGCCATGTACCAGACCCTTTGGGAAACTGCTTTGACTTTGGAAGATCTGCCTCGCCAGACGGGCGTACATGCCTGCGGCGTGGTGATCACTCCGACTCCTATTTATAACCTGGCCCCTCTTTATCGAGCCGCTCCCGAAGATACTCCTGTGGTAATGTACGACAAGCATTACGCAGAAGATATCGGCCTGTTGAAGATGGACTTCCTTGGCCTTATCAACTTGTCTATCATTCAGGATACGGTACGAATGGTAAAGGCCAATCGCAAGATCGATGTGGATATGAGCCACATTCCCTTGGATGATAAGGAAACATTTGATCTTTTGAGTAAAGGCATGACTACCACGGTGTTCCAGTTCGAATCTCCGGGTATGCAGAAATACCTGCGTGAACTGAAGCCAAGCCGTATTACCGACTTGATCGCTATGAACGCCCTGTATCGTCCTGGCCCTATTGACCAGATTCCCCACTTTATTGCCCGTAAGCTGGGTAACGAAGAAATTGACTGCTACCATCCTGATCTGGAACCGGTTCTTGGTGAAACCTATGGTGTGATTGTGTACCAGGAACAGGTGATGAAGCTTGCTCAGATTTTGGGCGGTTATTCTCTGGGCGGAGCTGATAACATTCGACGCATCATGGCTAAGAAGATGCCCGAAAAAATGGCCAAGCTGGAACCAGAATTCTTTGAAAAGTGCATCAACAAGGGCTATGACAAGGCTATGATTCAGAAGGTGTGGAACGCCGTGTTGCCCTTCTGCGGATACGCCTTTAATAAGAGTCACGCCGCTGCTTATGCTTATGTTGCTTACCAGACCGCATATTTAAAGACTCATTACGGTCCCGAATATATGGCAGCATCCATGACTTCCAAGATGGGTAAGACCGAGGATATCGTTACCATTATCCTGGAATGTAAGCGTCTAGATATCGAGGTGGTTTCCCCAAATATCAATGCTTCCGTAGGCGAATTTATCGCAAACGAAAAAAAGCAGATTTTGTTTGGACTTGCCGGTATCCGCAACGTTGGTTCCGCCGTCGTCGAAGACATTGTGGCCGAACGTGAACGTGGTGGAAAGTTTACGGACCTGTTCAGCTTCTGTAAGCGAGTTCTTTCTTATCAAAGCGAACAGAAAGAAAAACGCCCGCCTATGAATAAGCGCCTGATTGAAAGTCTGGTCATGGCAGGCGCCTTGGATGACTTCCCTGGCAGTCGTGCCGCATTGATGGCTTCTGTGGATAAGGCTCTTGAAGTAGCCGCTCGCAGCCAGGAAGATAAGGATCGCGGTCAGATTTCTCTGTTCGATATGGGCGGTTCTGCTCCCGCCATGGATAGTTCTGCAGAAGTTCTTGAAGATGCCGAAGAATGGACTGCGATGGAAATGCTCAATAAGGAACGCGACATTCTTGGCTTGTTCCTGTCGGGACACCCCCTTGACGAATTCCGTCCGGAACTCCAGGGGTTCAGTACTTGCTCACTTGCGTCCGATGAAATATCTCGTCATCAAGGTGATATTATTACTGTCGGTGGCGTTGTCGTCAAGCTTAAGTCTATCGAAACAAAGAAGGGCGATACCATTGGCGTCGGAACCATTCAGGATTTCCACGGAGACCTGGAAATTTTCTTCAAGAAGGACATGTGGGAGCAGTTCCGCGACTCTGTGAATCTGGATGACCGAGTTCTTATGAAGGGTTCCCTGGAACAGCAGCGTATGGCCGATGGCTTCCAGCTTGTGGTTGAAGAAGTTATTCAGCTTGACCGAGTTCGTTCTGATATGGTAAACTTCATCCATATGGCAATTCTGTCAAATATGGTAGACGAAAACTTTGTAGAAAAACTGCAGAGTCTAATGGAACGTAATGAACCTTTTGAAGGGGAACGCGGTTGCGAATTAGTTTGCCATGTGGAAACTGAGTCCGGCAATGTCCATGTGCTCTCCCTCAAGAAAAACAAGGTCATTTACACTCCCGAACTTCTGACCAGTCTCCGTAAGGACTTGGGCGCCATCAAGGTGTGGGTGTCTAGCCGTGCTAAACGGTAACGCAGGCATTCAAAATCCCTTCGTTTTGTTTTGCGCTGGAGAAGACTCCGGCGACTGTATCGGTGAATCCTTAATTCGCGAATCGCGGACTGGTAAATTTGATTTTGTCGGTGCCGGCGGACCTCGTATGCAGTCTGCTGGACTAAAGCCGTTGGTAGATTACGAAACTTTGCCAGTGTCTGGTTTCGGAGATGTTCTGCCAAAGTATTTGCGGCTGCGTCAAAGCTACGATATTCTTCAAAAAGCGCTAGAGGATTCTCGCTGTCTAGGGCTTGTTGCCATTGACTATCCCGGGTTCAATATGAAACTTGTCCGCCTGGCGGGTCAATTGAATAAGCCCAGTTTGTATGTTGCCCCTCCTCAAGTTTGGGCCTGGAAGGCAAAACGTGCAAAAATTTTGGCGAGTATCCCAAAGACAAAGCTGGCTGTTTTTTTTGAATTCGAGAAGGATCCTTATCAAAGAGAGGGTGGCAAGGTTTCCTTGTTGCAGCATCCTTTTGTAGAAGTCTCGAAATTTGCTGCAAAAAAACAGACGGACTCTACCGTCGCAAATGAATTGCGAAAAAAAACGATTCTTCTTCTTCCTGGAAGTCGAGAGAAACAGGCGCTACGCAATGTTCCTGTTCTGCTGAAAATTGCAGAGTGTGTGCCCTCGCAGAATTTTACCGTTGTCGCCGCACGTTCAAGACTCCTTCCCAAAATCCAGGAGTCTGTTCGCCGTTACTTCAAGGGGCGGGTTCCTGCTTGGCTGCAAATAGTAACTGCCCCCGCAGACGGCATAGAGAGAAGTCTGCTTTACCGTAATTCAAAATCTGCTATAACGGCTCCGGGAACAGCTACCTTAGAACTGGCACTTTCTGGTTGTCCGTTTATTGTATGCACAAAGCCAGACTCCTTGACTTATTGCTTAGGAAAGCGTTTTGTGAAAACTCAAAATTTCGCCCTTCCCAACATTATTCTGCAGGAGCGAGTTTATGCAGAGTTTATTCAAAGTCGGTGGACCGATTCGCTGTACAAAAAGGCCGCAGAAGCATTAGAAAATGCAAATTCTGCGGCTCAATCGAAACTTTGGGAGAGCCTTTCTCAAGGCCAGACTTCTGCTCAGTTAATGTCTGAATTTCTTGCTCAGTTCCTCTAAGGTCAATCGCATTAGGGTAGGGGTACCATAGGGGGATTTTAGGGGGTCCTCAGTGGCCATCAGTTGGTTTACCAATGAGGCCATTTCTGCAGGCTTCAACTTGTCGCCAGCTTGGTAGGCGTTGGTCTTTGCCCATGCTTTGGCAATCACATCCTGAACCTTCACCATGTCTCCGCCCTCGTTGGCGTCGTCGATGCTGTCAAGAAAATCGCGAACCGCCTTGATGGCTCGTGACAAAGGCAAGGCGCTGGGGATGGCTCGGATTTGATAGGTGTCTCCGCCAAAGGGCTCAATATAAAAGCCTAACCTGTTAAACTGTTCTTCAACAGTGTTCAGTACCTGTACTTCAATTTTAGTCAGTTCCAGCATTTCTGGGAACAGCAATTCCTGGCTATCCAATGCAGACCCGTTTTGCAGAGTCTTTAGGGCCTGCTCATATAGAACGCGGGTATGTGCCGCATGTTGGTCTATCACAAGAAGTCCGTTTACATCTTCGCCTGCGATGTAGGTATTTGCAATCTGAAAAAACGCAGGGGGATTCCATGCAGAAGGTGCGCTGGGTTCTTCTTTCTGCGTTCCTTCCAGCGAAATGACCTTTCCTGCCTCAGGAGTGCTGAACATGTCCTGGGTTAAGTCGTCTTCGCGTTGCTGCTTTACAGGCTTGGTGGCAATCCTTGAATCCCAGGGCAGATCCATTGCTGGGGCGCCGCCGTTCCATTCGGAATTAGAATCTCCGAAACCGAAGGGGGAATAGGGCTTGCTTGCTCTAGAATCGTGAACGCGGTCTGTTGTTTTCGATGGCTGTGTCAAACCTGGAGTAAAGGTTGGCGCAAAATTTGGGGCTGTCGGAACGGCAAACTCTGTTGCGGCATTTGGCTGCATTTCTTGACTTAAGTCAATGAATGGAGAATTCGCTTCCATCTCTTGCTTGAATGTTTCTCGAATGGCATGAAGCACCACGAGAAAAACCAGGTTGCCGTTGGCAAAACGAACTTCACGCTTCGCAGGATGGACGTTTACGTCAAATTCCATATCGGGCATGTCTAAGAACAGTACCGATACCGGTTTGCATTGTGCACCGTAAGGCTCATAAGATTGGGTTACGGCCTTGCTTACCATTTTGCTCTCGATGGGGCGGTTGCGGATAAACAGGTACTGGTTGTTACGTTTGCCGTTTGTTTCTGTAGTGGGGGAGACGAACCCCGTAACGTGGATGCCTGCCTCTGTATAGTCTACGGGCAAGAGTGCTTTTGCAATTTTAGAGCCGATGGCTTCCGCAATGCGGCTGCGCAGTTCCCCGGGCACTCCGGTAAACACGGTCTTGTCGCCGACCTTGTAGTCAAATCGAATTTCGGGGTGGGCTATGGCGGTCTTGAGTACGACGTCAAAAATACGAGTTCCTTCGGAGGTCTCACTGCTTAGGAAGGTCCTGCGAACGGGGGTGTTGAAAAACAGGTCTTCTACCAGGAATGTCGTTCCTCGACTAGCTTGGACATCTTGCTTTTCGACCAGGTTCCCCCCACTGAGGATGATTCTTCCGCTTTCACCATCTTCGGTGCAGCTAGTAATCGTTAGCTTTGAAACGGCCGCAATAGAAGCGACGGCTTCGCCTCTAAATCCATTTGTCTGTAGGTGAAAAAGATCGTCGGCATTATGCAGTTTGGATGTGGTATGGCGCAGATAGCAAATGTCCAAATCTGCGGCGCTCATGCCCTTTCCATTGTCGGTCACCTGGATTTTTTTCTTTCCGCCTTCTTCTATAGTCACCTGTATACGGGTGGCTCCTGCGTCAATGGCATTTTCAATTAATTCCTTTACAGCTGATGCGGGTCGTTCAATAACCTCGCCTGCGGCGATTTTATTGATAATTTCGTCAGATAAAAAGTGAATTTCGGCGGTTTTCATGGTTAAAATATAGACATTTATGTTTTTCATTGGTGTTTTTTTACTAATTTATGGGCAATAAGGTACTAAGAGGAATGCTCGTTATTTTTGCAGAGTAATTAGCAGGAGTGAGGTGAAAAGTGCTTTCAAATCTGTTTTTACAGTTGTCACATATTGAATTGTTGATTTCGTATCCGGTTAAGGATATTCTGACGCTTGTAAAGCGTGATTCACGCTTTAACGTAAAGATGCTGAACGACATCTATTTTGAAGATTCCTTCGTTGACGAAAGCGCTCACCGTCTCGTTATGAACAATGTGGTGAACTGGCTGTATGAACGTGGCGAAAATCCCGATGCATTTGTTCAGCGAATTATCGATCGCTGTGCTGCATTCGAAGCCGTTCCCGCACGTAGCGTGCTTCGCTCCTACTTGCCCTATATTTCTCAGTTCTATTCCACAGAAGATGTTCGCCAGCTGTGCCTTGATATTATTCCGAAGCGTTATCCGTTGATGAACAATCCCAAATTTATTCGTCGAGAACTGGTGGATGGGCGCCGTAAGGAATATTTCGCCTTTAGTTTTGAATCTCCGGGAATGCTGGTAACGAACCCCATGCGTTGGTTCGTTGGTCTGGTTCAGATCGGCCCGATTCTATTGAATACTCCGCCTTACGAACATATTGAATTCAAGGCTTCTCAGACTTCCTTTATTGAAGCTCTCGAAAACCGCGCCGCTGCAGAAATGCGCGATGATGGCTTTATTTACGTAGGTGGTCACAAGGTCGGTAAGTACATGACATTCGGCGACTGCATTGCCGAAAACGGACTGGAATGGGATGTCGAAGCCGAAAAGAGCATGGCTTGCATTAAGGCACTCGAAGAAGTTATCGACGAAAAGACTGGTGCTATTCTTATTCATAAGGATTGCTACTACGGTTGTCCGGCAAGTGTAGTCTATCTTGACTATAAGGCAAACGTTGTTGCTCCGGAGCCTTTCAATAAGTTGATGAGCGCTGTTGTTAAGCAGGAATTTGATTCATGGCAGCCCATTCAGCGCGCTCAGGAACAGCTTCTTGAAGCTATGAATGATTCTGTGACGATCATTTATTACAAGAGCGATGATTCCATCTCTGTTAACAGCAAGCACTTGATGCGCAACGTTCCAGCAAGAATTCTGCGTAACTTACTTCGCGAGTACACTGCAACAGGCCGCGAAGAATACGAGAACCGCGAATTTAAACGTGATCCGGCGATTTGCATGGATCCGCTGCGTCCCAACTTTGAAAGTCGTCTGAACCGCGTGATTGCTCATATTAACGGTTCCGATGATCCGAATAAGCCGACTGAAGGCGTCAAGAAATACTTCGAAATTGAACGTCACCGTCGCGGCGGATTCCGTTTTGTTCCGAAGTGCAAGATTATCTTCCGCGAAGAATAAAAAGCGATTCTTTATTTAGAAAAACGCCAAAATTTATTTGTTTTCGCTTTTAATTAACAAGTTTTGATAATTAAAAGTAAGATAATTGGTAGTTATACTTTAAATAAAGAAAGATATATTTGAAAATGTGAACGGTAGAAGGGTAAATCCTCAAACAACTCTATCATTGCTCCCCTCCTGGTAAGTTCAAGGTTCCACATACCGCTCATATTTTCTCCTTCTTAGGAAAGGCTCCCAGTTTTGGGGGCCTTTCTTTATTTTCTGGGCTCGAGGCCCAGAAAATAAAGCTAACCCTCGGCTCGGAAATGAAAATGAGCGAGCTCATTTTCGCTTCGTTCGCCAACCGGGCGTTGTCTCAATTTATTGATGGTAAGTTGAGGATGTTCGTGCTGCACACTTGCATTACCTTATCTTGAAACATTGAGACGCGCTTGCTGTCATGCTTTGCTCGTTCGCGGGGGAGGGGGGGGTAGACGTTATGGGGGTGACGTTTTTATGGAAAGAATGTATTTTGTTGCAAAATAGTGGAGGTTAGTGATGCGAATTCTTTTGTTTGTATTTCTTTTTAGTTCGCTGGTTTTTGCACGCGGGTTGCACAGTTACGAAAGAACTCCTGTCTATCCGGTTCCAAAGGATACTTTGACGGATGAACAGTTAGCGGAACTTCCTCCGATGGACTGGAGCATTGATAGTACAGATATTTACCATCAGCTAGTTCTGAACGAGATACCTAATGCCAGATATGACCAGAATATTTTTGGAATCGTAATTGGTGGTGCACTGACTGCCGCAGGCTTGTATTGCGTGGGTTCCGTCATTTATTTGGAAAATAACGGCTCTGTTGGTTGGGACGCTGTTTTTGAAGGTATTGTCGAGGGGGTGCTTTTGACGGCCTCAGTTCCTCTGCTGCTTGTGGGTGGTCCGCTTTTAGGGTATAATATCTACTACCTGAATGAACATAGAGCCCACGCTCGCCAGCGGGACGAATACCTGAAAGCGGAAAACGCCTATAAACGTCGTAGGGCTGCGGGGAATCCTGATGCGGTCAGTATAAGTATTGTTCCTACGATAGACTTTGCTCATGCTGGTGGCGGCATGAATTTGATGGTTGCGTTCTGACCAGCAAAGTATTTCTGTAATTTATTAATCAAAAGAGCCCCGGGTAATGCCCGAGGCTCTTAAATTTTTGCGGCGCGGATCTAACCCGCGACTTGCGCTGCACTAACTAGCGTTTTCTCGAAAGCATTTGCGCGACCTTTGACCGCGCCAATGGCTTTCGAAAACTAGCGCTTTCTTGCCGCCATCTCTTTCTTCAAGATATCCATGACGGGGCCGATTTCGGCGGGAGCCTTGAAGATGGGGTTGGCGTACTTGCTCTGGATGCCTTCCAGCTTCTGTTCGTGGTAGCCCACCTTGAATTCGGTGAACTTCAGGCCGTGAGCGGTGCTGATGACGACCACGTCTTCGTCCTTATCGATCTTGCCTGCGGCGCAGAGCTTTTCAAGAGCGCCAAGAGCCACACCAGTGTGGGGGCAGCAGTACAGACCGATACGGTCGCCGCGGTGTGCTGCGTTTGCCAGTTCTTCTTCGGAGACGCTCACCACCATGCCGTTGGTCTTCTGGATGGCGCGTACTGCCTTGGGATAGCTGACGGGGTTACCGATCTGGATGGCGGAAGCGAGAGTCTTCTTAGCCTGCATGGGGACCAGCTGATCGAAACCGCGTTCGTAAGCCTGGTAGAAGGGGTTTGCGTTTTCGGCCTGAGCCACGATAATGCGAGGAATACGGTCGATGAGACCCATGGCCTTGCAGTCTTCGAAACCCTTGGCCAGAGCAGAAACGTTACCCAGGTTGCCGCCCGGAATAATTACGGTGTCGGGAACCTTCCAGCCAAGTTCCTGGCAGATTTCTGGAGAGATGGTCTTCTGACCTTCCACGCGGAGGCTGTTCATGGAATTGGCGAGGTAAATGCGGTTGTCCTTGGTGACTTCCTGAACGATTTTCATGCAACCGTCGAAGTCGGTGTCCAGAGCCAGTACGATGCTGCCGTTAGAAATGGGCTGGATCAGCTGGGCTACGCTGGTCTTGCCTGCGGGCAGGAACACGATAGAAGGAATGCCTGCCTTGGCGCAGTAAGCGGAAAGAGCTGCAGAAGTATCACCGGTAGAAGCGCAAGCAACGGCATCGATCGGATGAATGTTCTTCTTGATGATGTGGTTCACCTGGCTTACGAGAACGGTCATGCCCAGGTCCTTGAAGGAACCAGTGTGGGAGTTGCCGCAAAGCTTAACCTTAAGGCTCTTGATGCCCAGTTCCTTGGCGATGGGAGCTGCGTCAAACAGCGGGCTCCAACCTTCGCGCATGGTCACGATGTCTTCGACGGGCATGTCGGGGAGAACCATTTCGCGCTTGCTCCAGATACCGCTCTGGTCAGCCGGTTCAAAGCTCATGCGGCGTTCGGCAAAAAGCTTCTTCCATTCTTCGGGGCTGCGTTCGGCCAGGGCCTTGCGGTCGTGTTCCACTTCCAAAAGGCTATTGTCTACCTTGGAGCGGTAAATGACGTCGGTTACCGGATAGGTATCGTCGCCGTTGATATTTCTGAAATGAGCGTTAAACTGAGTCATAGTTTCCTCTAAAATTTTACGGGGCAAAATTTAGAAAAAAAAGCTTTTAGGTCAAATAAGGTCGTGTAGCGGGTGCTGTTTTTGGGGGAATAAAAATGATGTCCCTTTGTGAAAATTAGTCTTGTCTAACTAAAGGCTTGAATGAACTTTATAAACACTGCTGTTAACATTTGCAAGTTCCAAACTTTCTATATTTATATCCGAAATTTTACAGAATTGAATTCGGAGTTCCGAGTGAAAAAAAGAAAAAGCATTTTATTAGGCGGATTGCTGGCTGGGCTGGCACTTGTCTTGACATCCTGCCTTTTTGAATCTGACGAAAATGGTGTAGATAGCTGGCTTTCTGATCATGGCATGCCGTCTTCCTACAAGGTTCAGGTTGTCAACGTGGAAGGCATCAAGGTTTCTTCTGTTGAAGCCTTCCTAGATACGACGGCTAAGGCTGCCGATTCTCGTGCTGTCTTTGGAGCCTATTCTAACCTTCGCCACGATATGGTTCTTGATTTTGGTTTCTCTCCCGCAAGTTCCTTCTACAAGAACTTTACGGACTCCGATTCTGCTGGCGCCTTCTTGCAATTGTTCTGGGACCGTGGATTGTATACCTCTAAGGAATACCCCAAGGATTCTCTGCCTATTTCCGAAGACGTGAATGTAACCTTCTCCTGGAAACTTGATAACCTCAGCAACAAGAAAGCCTTGGATAGCCTGATCGAAATTTCTGATGCGAACTGGCGTAAATCCCTGGAATGGGAAGATGTCGCTTCTGCAGACACCACTATCAGCATTTCTGTAAGCGCTAAGGATACTTCCATAAGACTTCCGTTCCCCTCTGCCTTGGTCGATAGCCTAAAGCTCATAAATAAGGGGGCTATCCACCTGCAGCTCCGTTTGTCGGCTCCCGAGGCAAAGCACGTGTTCCGCTTCCTTGGCGACAATACCTACTATCCGCCTCTGCTTACCGTTTATTCTGATTCTTCTGATATTTATGCCGATACTTCAAAGTTTGTTGCGCCCACGCCTTTTAGAATGGCTGGTGTTGCAAAGAGCCTTGAAGACTGCTCCGAATGTGCTGTGCTTCATGGCGGGGTCTACGATTCTCTAGTCGTGGAATTGCCTCCGGAACCCATTCTTAAGGCTCTTTCCGATTTTTATGGGGATGAGTTTCCTTACACCGAAGGTAACGGCAACGATGTTCGCCAGAGTGTTCTTTTTGCCCAGCTGGCCATGGCAAGAGATGACTCCAAGGGTAACAACGAACTAGGACTGCCTATTCAGGTAGTTGTTGGTTCCTTTGTGGATAGTGCCAATACAACAGTTCGCAGAATGGAAAACTACCGCATCGATAACGCAACTATTCTTGAAAAGGGACATCAGAATCTTGTGTTCCACGATGGAGATTCCCTGACTTTCCAGCTGACCTATGGTCTAAAGGACTTTGTGAACAAGGCTAGCGATGGTCGTGGCGTTAGATTCATTATGCGACTTGGCTATCCGTTCCTGCAAGAAATGGACACAACTTATGCCACTCACCTGACAAAGGATGGGGATACTAGCTATGTGTTCTTGAGCCATTTTGATTACGCCCGCTATGACTTTTCATCTTCTTTAGAACAACCGGTTTCACTTAAACTTTGGCTTGCTTCCAAGCGTGGAGATGAAGAATGAGAAAACTGATTTCTGCACTGTGTGTCTTGAGTAGCCTTTCCTTTGGCTCCATGATTGGTATGGAAGCTCTCGGCGAAGAACAGGTGATGGGTGGAACAGCCTCTGCTGCCGGTCGTGGCTTTGCAGGTAATGCAAAGACTGGCGATGCGGAAGGCCTTTCTGTAGTGAACCCGGCTCGTCTTGCTTTTGATACGAAGGTAGTCTTTAACTTGAACTTCCTTCTCGAAATGGATGCGGCTAGCAATCACGGCAGCAACTACATTGCCAATAATATCTCGATGCCGTCCTTTAATCTGTCGTTCCCCATGGGCGACTTTGGTGCCATGGGTGTGTCCCTGTGGCAGCATTATGCCTCTTCCATGGACGAGGAATACGAGAACGAAAAGGCTTCCCAGACAGCGCAGATTGTATACCAGGGAAGTGTGTACGAAATTGTGCCTAGCTATGCCATTCGTCTTCCGTTCTTCCGTTCCATGTCTTTAGGTGGATCTGCTCATTTTGTAATGGGCAATACCTCTCGCAGCCTAAAGCTTGACGGCAATACCGATGACTTGGACGAAGGCGATGTCTGGGGTGCCGGCGAATATACTTTGACTGATTACGTAGAAGGTACCTGGGAAATCAAGGATCATCCTGCCTACTACACCATGGCGCTGCAGTATCGTGGACGCATGGTTTCTTATTTCTTCTCGTTTACTACGGGTTATACCTTGTCTAACGATTTGGAATATGACTTCAGATTTAGTGAAATGGATACCCTGGCAAACAACGTCTACACTCGTGAAATCGACATTCCCGCCATGCTTGCGACAGGTATTAATTACCGCTTGAACAAGCGCCACAACATAATGCTTGATTTGCAGTGGCGAGCCTGGGACAAGGATGTTGAGAATCTGGGTGGTAGCTGGAATATGGCTAAGGTTACAGAAACTCAAAGTGATTTTATGATGTCCTTGGGTTATCAGTGTGATGGTAGTCCCTTGTTCTATGACCCGTACTGGAAACGCATTAACTACCGTGTGGGTGCATGGTACAAGAATTGGTATGTAAAGGATGTGTTTGAAGCAGGGGGCTCCATTGGTGGTGGATTCCCTCTGGGCCGCAAGGGTACGACTCTTGATGTCGCACTCCAGGGTGGCATGCGATTTGCTGACGTCGATAGTGAATGGGATGAAACCTTCTTCGCCATTCGTATCGGGTTGACCGGTATTGGAAACTGGGGCCAGAGTCGCAGATAATTGTGTTTATGAAGGAGGCCAAAAAATGGCAACAAAAAAAGAAACAGAAGTAAAGTCTAAAATCAAGAGCGCTGTAAAGAGCGTTGCCGAAAAGACTGCTGAAGTGGTAAAGAAGACTCGCACAACTAAGAAGGCCGCAGCAGAAAAGCCCGCTTCCAAGGCTACTGTAGACACCTTGAAGGAAGCTGAAGCAAAGGCAGAAAAGGCTGTTGCCAAGGCTTCTAAGGTGGCAAAGGTTGCTGCTACAAAGTCCAGTGCAGTAAAGGCTTCTGCAAAGGCAGCCAAGGCAACTACTACTAAGACCGCAAAGACTGTTGCGTCCAAGACTTCTGTAACAAAGACTGCGACCAAGAGCGTGAAGGCTTCTGCAAAGGCTACCGCCAAGGAATCTGTCGAAAGTGTAAAAACCAAGACTGCCGCAGCTAAGTCTGTTACAGCATCTGAAAAGATTGAAGATGTTGCTTCTCTGGCTCAGTCTTTTGATGCCGAATACCTGGTTCTTATGCAGAAGGACCCTAACTGGATGCACGCCTTCTGGGAAGTTTCTGAAAACCGTATCAAGCTGGCTAAGAAGGGCAAGAAGAAGCTGGTCCTTCGCTTGTTTGACATTGCCTCTGACCTAACCGTTCAGCGTAGCAAGAAGAAGCGCAAGTTCCGCGATATCGAAGTTCCGGCCGATGCTCGTAGCTGGTACGTCGAAAACCCGTCTAACCAGTCCTGCGTTGCTGTTCTTGGTGCTGTTCAGGGCAAGAACTTTATGCCCATCGTCGAGTCTGCTCCGGTAATGACTTTCGATAAGTCTGCTCCCGCTCCTGCTGCTGACGATGCTTTTGCTAAGGCTTCCCTCGGTGGAGCAACTCTTGGTAATTTCATGAGCTCCGGCTTCTCCAGCCAGACTGCAGAATCCTGGCTCAATTCTCTGGGCGCAAATGGTGGCTTCGGAAGCTCTTCTGAATCCATGTTCTCTGGTGCACTTTCCAGTGCAGCACTCCAGAGTAACGGATCTCTTTCTATTGTGGCACCTAAGGACTCCGTAAACTATGGCAAGGATTTCTTCCTGTGGGTAAAGACCCGCCTTATCGTTTACGGTGGAACTCGTCCCGATGCACACCTCCAGGTGCGTGGTGAAGATTTCCCGCTGAATCCTGATGGTACCTTCAGCTTTGAAGAAGACCTGCCCGATGTTACAAAGGTGATTCCTGTGTTTGCTACCGATAAGGATGGCGATTTCCCCACAACAATCGTTCCTATCGTAGTAAAGCGCACGGAGTAAGCCTGCGGTTTAATTATCAATTATGAATTACGAATTATGAGACTTGTAATTGCGGCGTAGCCGCCTTATAAGATCTCGTAATTCATAACTTATAACTCGTACTTGTCTATGTCTGCTCCTGGTAAAATTCTTTTCTTGATGCATGCGCATTTGCCTTATGTGCATCATCCTGATCATGTTCGCTTTTTTGAAGAAAACTGGCTGTTTGAGGCCATGGCGGAAACCTACCTGCCTTTAGTGCAGGCTATGCGTCGCCTTCTTGAAAAAGGCGTTCCCGGGACTCTCAACCTTAGTGTTTCAGCTCCGCTGATTGAAATGCTTTCGGATGAAAGCCTTGTTGAAAAGTTTTCGGAGCACTTAAAAAAACAGCTTGAATTGATTCAGAAAGAAGTGGTTCTGAACGAGGGCAAACCTCAGGAACCCATTTCCAAATTTTATTTGGAACGTCAGAAAACCTTGATTGATACCTGGGAGAACCGAATTCATCGGGACCTGCTTTCTGAATTTCTGGAACTTGAAAAGGCTGGCAAGCTAAACCTGCTGACTTGTGTTGGAACTCATCCGTTCCTGCCGGCTTATCAAAGCGATCCGGATTCCATTAGAATGCAGTTGGATGTAACCGTCCGCTGCTTTGAACGTGCTTTTGGCCGTAAGCCTCAGGGCGTATGGCTTCCGGAATGCGGATATTTCCCTGGCCTAGACAAGTATCTGGCTGAATTTGACCTACATTACTTTTTCCTAGAAACTCATGGAGCCTTGTTGGCTTCGCCTCCGCCTAAGTACGGCGTGTTTACTCCACTTCGTACGAAACAGGGGCTGTACTGCATGGGCCGCGAGCAGAAAAGTTCCATGGAAGTGTGGAGTCGTCGTACAGGTTATCCTGGCCATCCTGAATATCGCGAATTCTTTAAGGATATTGCCCAGGAACGTCCTCGCGACTATTTAGGCGACTATTTCTTTGCGGGTGAAAATCCCATTGATACGGGATTTAAGTACAGTCGAATTACGGGTTCTGAAAATAAGGAGCTGTATAGGCCGTGGAACGCCATGTGCCTTGCCCGCGACCATGCTCATCTTTTTGTGGTCAATCGCGAGACCACAATTTCTGAATTGCTGGTTAATATGGAGGGGAACAAGGCCTGCATGCTTTGCCCCTACGATGCAGAACTTTTCGGACATTGGTGGTTTGAAGGTCCGCTGTTCCTCGAGGCTATGATGGAACGTGCGGCGTCTTCTAACATCATTGAATTTGCTGGCGCAGATCAGGTGATGACCTCTTCTGCGGATCCTGAAGTTCATGAACCCGCTTTCTCTAGCTGGGGCGAAGGCGGCTTTGGCTCTGTTTGGATTAATGGCGAAACAGATAAGTATTATCCGCAATCCTATCGCCTGCGCGCCATGATTCAGCACCTGAAATCTATTCAGGATCGCATGGGTCCCATGGCTAAAAAGAGCGGCAAGTTGATGTCTCGCTACATCAAGCAGATGGAACGAGAACTGATGCTGTTCCAGTCTTCTGACTGGGCCTTCATGATTCACAATCATTCTGCCGAAGGCTATGCCCGCCGTCGTCTAGACGAACATTACAACAATGGCCACGCCCTTTTTGCCGAAGCCTGCAAGTCTATCCTGAAAAATACAGATAAGCCCGCTGCAAACTCGATACTTCCCAAGCTGGAAGAAGCGGATAACATTTTCAGCTGGATGTAGAAAAAATGAATGCATATCCCTTTGTATGAGGAAGTTATGCTTTATTTTTGTTGGGTTATAATTTTTTGAAGGTAAATTAAAGAGGGTAGTATGATTAAAGTGCTGTGCATGATTTTCTTTCTGCTATTGGTTGCATGTTCGTCAGATGATTCAGTTAGTGCTAATGAAATTTCTGAAAATACAGAATTTTTTGGTGACGTTACATATTCTTATGGCATAGTTCCTGTTGATACAACGATTAAATTCGCGCAAACGGGGACAATTGACGGAGATGCGATAGTGACATCCTCGTCTTCAAGGACGAGTTTTACATTTAGATCAGAACGGACTCGCTTATACAGCGGTTCGAATTCGTCGGTCACTTTGGGAATTATTGCGTTTTATGAAGAAAGGGGCGCCCAGATAGTTGCTGGTGATAAAAATGGGTCCTATACAGAAACCTTCAGATTGTTAGAATTGGACGAAAATAGCTATGTGGGATGGTTGTGGAATGTCCGTTACAACCATCTTAGTGAATATCGTGATCGCGATATGAAACTATTTAATGATAGATGTTATTCCTATGAAGGTGAATTCGTTGACTATATTGGCGATGATTTGACTGGAGAAAGAAATCGTCAACTGCAGTTATCCTGCGTGTTTCCGAGAGTTTCGCTTTTGTCGGATGAAGATTATCTAGATTCCATTGCGTTGGCTGAACGTCCTTTTGTAGAAAAATATTGGAGCGTTCCTGCGGATTCGATTGAACCTGAATCATCTATGGGAAGTAGCGCTAGCAGCGGAATGTAGAATTCTCTGTTCTAGTAGATGATGAGCAGGTCTTTTGTCTTTCCGTGGTTGCCGACTCTAAAGCGGTAAACTCCGGGGACCATCATTTCCTTGACTCGATTTTCTTCTATACAGTAGATAGGACCGTCGTATTTTTCGCGGCTGATGAGGTTGCCTCGACGGTTTCTGATTTCAATGAAGTCTTTGTTACGGGGGAGTGGGGTAAAGCAAAGGTTTCCGCCTCGCCATGGAGTGGGGTAGGCTCTTAAGGTAGAGTCTTGGATTTCTGTAGGCATGTATTCTTCTTCGGTGAATTTGCTAAAAATCCATACGATAGAATCAACAGAGCTGCTATGGCTGTACTTGGCCCAAATGTTGTCTGCCTCGTTTGTCGTTGTAAATGGCTGAATTTCACTGTGGTCGCCTTTGTACAGAATTGCAGAACCTTTGCCTTTGAAGTTTTCCAAAGATGGCTTACTGCCGATATAGAACTTGTAGGCAAAGTTGTTTAATGCAGGATCAAATGATGAACTGCTGGAATTTTTAAAGTAGTTGTATTCGGGCCAGTAACCCTGATCTGCTGAAATAAGTGAAGTTGAATCTGTAAATATGTGACGCTTGCCAGAAAAGGAAACCTTCGTTGCAAAATCATGAAATAGGGAATCTGCAGAAAGATTTTGACTTTCTGCAAACGACTTTAACTGGTGCTGAAAGTTGTTTTCGGGATTCCTGGCGAAGCCTTCCCAAATAAATTTGTCTGTCTTTTTGTTGACAAAATTGTGTAGATAAATAAGGAAAATCCCTGCGCCATATTGTTCCGTCATTTGGTCTAGGGGAGTTCCTGCCAGATTGAACATTGTAGGAAGGTAGCTGTAATAGTCATCAATTTCGGGGGCTGCAATTTCTTCAATGCCAGATGCCGATGCTTCAAACCAAAAACTCCAATAGGTGAACATGTCCAGGTAGCGCAATTGTACTGCATGGTATAGTTCATGTACTGCTGTTACGCGAATGCCCTTGTCCCAGTTTTTGACGTAAGAGTAGTTGTGGGCATCGTTGTGCAGCTCTATGGTGGAAAGATTGTAGACACATTCTTTGCCGTCTGCTAGGATGGTGTCCTTGGGTGCGCCAGAAGATAAGGTGCCGTAGAAATCGTTGTCGATTATTAGCTGGCTGTGTTCAGCCTCTGTTTCTGAAGGAAGCGCCAATCCATAGCAACCGCTACAAATACCTCCAAGAATATAGCGTGAATCTCTCAGCATTCCAATATCGATGATTTCTACAGGATAGAGACCTTCTTCAACTTCTTGCCTGTAATGATGGGTCGTGCTCGTTCCAAGAGGTGGTAGCATTCCTAACTGTTTGGTGTGAAAGTTCCAGGCGAATTCTACGCTAGAGGCTACAGAATTGATGAACTCGTCAGAAGCCTTATGGGGGCCTTTATCGGTGTAGAAAATCTGGAAGTGTTCCGTTTTTCTGGAGAGTACTTTTTCGTAGTAGTTGTCCGCTGTGCAAGAGGTTACTGCTTCTCTTGCCAGGGGGTGGATCTTTGCAGACTTTCGATGCTGCTGAACGGCTTGCAGTGTTCCGCAACGGCTTTCTGCCTGCGTTACCTGAAAAAGTACCGTGGCGATAAGAACCACAGTTAGAAGCGTCTTGGAAAAGCGAATGTTGGCCAGCACGTTCATCTGGATTTTACCACCGCAAATTACTTCAGAATACCTTCGTCCTGAAGAATCTTTTTTGCCTTGGATTTGATTTCTTCTGATACTTCTAGAGGCTTCTGGTGGTGTGGCTTGACTCGGGCATCTACGATGATGGGGGCTTCACAACCCCAGTGCTTGTTGATTGTTGCCGCACGGAATCCGTAAACATCTTGCGCCGGATCGGAGCGGGTAAAGGTATACCAAAGGAAATCTTCCTGCTTACGGCCATTCAAATTTTCATCAATGAGCGTAATCCAGGGATAGTTCTCGCGGTATTCCCACTGTTCCAGCGCGTAGCAAAGTTCGTCAATATACGCGTCGCAGGTGGACGTATCAAAACCGGGCGCTTGAATGGTCAACACTCCGGCCATAGGAATTTGAGCGAACTGAACAGCAGGTTTTCCTCCTGGCAATTTAAGGCTTTCAAGGTCTCCTACATTGTTTCTTAAAAGTCTGCGTTGGGTTCCTGCTGCCGCCATGACCAGCTTGGAACCGTGATTCAACTTGCCGCCAGTGTAGTCCAACGTGTCGATGGTTGTAGATGTCTGAAAATGCAAATCCCGTCTAAAGTTGATTCGTTCCAGCACGTGTCCAAAAAATTCGGGAACCTGACGTACATCCAGGTTTTCGCTTTTGGCTGCAATAAGCAAGTACTTGCTAAGGCTTGCCTGATTGAACCCGAGAATGGCATTGGCCGTCTTCAGGATTTCCATGGGCTCCTGGTCTTCGGGCTTGGCGTAGGGAATGTAACGTTCATTTGCAATGGCCAGGCAAAGCGGATGCACACCGGCGGCGTCCACCGCGTGCAGGGCGCAAAGGCCAGGAATCGAGGCGGGCACCATTGGTTTTGTAATGCTATGGATGAAGTTGCCGAAGAGTGTATCTTCTTGGGGAGGGCGCCCCACCACTGTGAAGGGGTAGATGGCGTTCTTCTTGCACAGAACCTTCTTGACCTTTAGGCAGGGGAAGGGGTGCTTGTCGGAATAGTAGCCGATGTGGTCGCCAAAAGGGCCCTCGGGTTTCAGCTCCGGTTCCATTTCTCCAAGAATACAGAAGTCGGCATCAGAAGAAACCAGGTACCCATCATGAATAAAGTAGCGGAACCGTCTGCCGCCGAGCATTCCTGCAAATACCAGCTCCGAAAGATTTTCGGGCATGGGCATTACCGCTGCTACGGTTTGTGCAGGTGCGCCTCCAATAAAAATGCTGACCTTCAGAGGGCGGTGTTCATCGATGGCCTTCTGGTGGTGTCTGGCAATGTCGCGCTTGATTTGATAATGCAGGCCGCATTCTTCGTTGGGCGAGTATTCGTTACCCGAAATCTGTATGCGGTACATGCCCACGTTGGTGGTCATGATGCTTGCCTTTTCGCCGGGGCGAGTCGCTACCTGTGGCAGCGTAATAAAGGCGCCTCCATCGTTGGGCCAGCTCTTGATTTGGGGCAAGTCTGCCAAAGTGCATTCTTCAAAATCCCTGATGGAACCGCTCTTTTGGGGTAAGGCGTTGATACCTGCTTTTGCAGCCCGCAAAAGCTTAAACGGATTTGGCTTCTTGAAGAATTCAACAGGGTTGGATTTGAACAGAACAGCAGTCTGTGTTCCCTTTATGGACTTGCGAAATAAAAATTGCAGTCTTTCTTCGGAACCGAAGATGTTGCAGGCTGCTCTAAATGGGCTTCCCTTTACATGCTCAAATAAAAGTGCGGGACCATTGTTTTCAAAAGTCTGGCGGGCAATTTCTGCCATCTCAAGATTGGGATCCACTTCCTTATGGATACGTTTAAGCATGCCTGCTTTTTCTAAATCCAGCAGAGCCTGTTCAAGGGATTTGTACATGGGATCCCCCGCGGAAAATTAACCTGCGGTTGCAGACTGGCTTATTGCTTCGAAGGCCTGGGTCTGCTTTTGGGCTTCAATAGAATCAATGGCGCTACGAGTATCCTTACGGCCCTTGATGGCGTAAACAAGGTTTGCCTTGCTCATGATTTCTGCAAAGATATTTTCGGGGAACTCGCTAAAGCCCTGGAAAGAGAACGTGTCGTAGCAGGCGGTAAGGCAGCCTTCTGCGGCAAATTCGTGCTCGGCGTTAAATCCGCGGAATGGACCGTTCTGAAGTCGAACAACAATCTTCTTGCCGTATTGACCTGTGGTTACAGAACCGATGGTGCCAGTCCAGCTGATTTTTTTGAAACCTACCATTACGCAGTACTTTACTTCGCTCTTGGCTTCTAGTGCCTGGGGGAGTGTGTAGTAGATTACTGGATTTTTGCCGATAGTCACGTTCATGGGTGCATACTGCATATGCTCCAGCAAGTTGTCTGGAGTATATTCCTGCCATGAAGTCTGACTGAATTGAACCATATGACCTAAATGTAGAAAAAAATCTGTTAAATGTTGCTTTGCATCACATGTTCTGACATTTTTGAGAACGCTGTGGTGGGTTGATCCTTAACCCATTGTGCAGAAACTTTAGTCTTTAAAAAACGACCTTCTACGGAATTGTACCAATGGACTACACGGGTTTCGGGAAGAATGAGTTCATTCAACTTGTGGGCGGTATTCTTCTTGAACCAGTGGGCGCTAATTTCGGGGCCTAAAGGGTAGAAATAGGGCGCCGGCAAGACTTCCATGGAATCACTGCTCCTGTTGCCTGTAACATTCTGCAGCAGACGCGTTCCAAGGCGGAATCGTTTCAGGCGTTCTTCCTCGGGCATGGTCTTGATAAATTCAAAGGCGTCTACGATGGTCTTGTTGCCGGCCTCCGCACCAATGACCGCATTGTTAACGGCAGCAGAGAATCCTTTTTCTGCAAGACGGAAAAGCTTGAAGCCACCAGGGAGGCGTGCGGTAAATTCTCTAAAGGCAAACTGCAGTCCGCAGTAAATCCACCTGAAGGGGTTGACGCTCTTGAACAATGTTGCCGGCAGGGCGACGGGTTCGGTACCTACAAAGCCTTTAAGATTCATCAGTTCCCCAAAAGGCCTCACCATAATGATGTCGGTGTCTAAATACACTCCGCCATATTTGTACAGCAGAGCCAGCCTTAGCAGGTTGGCGCGGCTTGCTGGAGCCTTTAAGGTATGGAACAGTTCCCCGCAGAGACCGTCGTCGCCAAGTCCCTCAAAATGAGAATCGCTGACATCAATGACTTCCAGTCCTGGAATGTTCTTGATGAGGTCCCAACCGTCTCCTTCTTGCTTCATGCCTTCATGAACAAGCCAAATGGATTCGGGCTTTTGAATGTTATATGCAGACCGCACGGCAAGACCCCCGCTCCAGGGGAACTTTGGGCCAAGCCAAATAAAGATGAGTCGATTGGGAATCATTGCTTACTTTACAAGTTTTTTTGTGGATAAATTAGTATTCGAAGTCGACTGCACGACGTTCTACTACAACTTTCTTCACGAAACCGACAATAGCCTGGTGGTCCGGATGGCCCTGGTAAAAGTCCAGAGCTTCCTTGGTACGGAATGTTGTGTCCAGGGCAATGTCGTATTCGATGTCGCCATTGCCAAGTTCGCTCTTGTTAAAGTTCAAACCGGATTCGATGCTTACCAGACCGGGAATCTTGCCTTCGAGAGCGTGGAATGCGGCTACCAGCTTTTCGCCGTTTTCCTTTGCGGTTGCGCCTTCTGCTTCGGCCTTCAACTTCCACCAAACGATATGTCTAATCATTGTATTACCTATAGTTTTACTTGTTGTTTGAAATTTCTTTGTACAGATCTAACTGTCGCCTAAAGCAATCGTTCCAGCTGAATTTTTCAGCGTACTGGCGAGCTTTCTGTTTTTTGTCTGTCAGGTCTGATTTATAAAGTTCAATAATGGCTTTTGCTAGGGCATGGGGCGTACGTTCACCTAGAATGGTTCCCGCACCGGATTCCTTCACATGCTCGCATGCGGCGCCTGTTGCCGCTCCGATCTGGGCGTTCCCGCTGGCCATGCTTTCGAGAATAGAAAGTCCGAATGTTTCCCAGCCCGAGAGGGCAAGACCCAAGTCTACGCTGGCATAATGGCGGGCCATTTCGTCGATGGACTTGATGAATCCTACGTAGCGGATATGTTCGTGGGTCTTGACGGCTTCTTGTACCTGAGGTAGGTATGGACCAGTGCCTGCTAGTATCAGTTCGGGTTCTAGGCCCAGCTCCTGTGTGAGTTCGTCGTAAGCGCCAAGCAATAGTTCAATGCCTTTTTCTTCGCAAAAGCGATGGGGGAAGAAAATGGTAAGACGTTCTGGATGTCCTCCCTTGAAATCTGCCGCAAGATCGGCATCGTGCTTGGCCGGAGAGAACATCTGAATGTCGCAGCCTAGCGGGATCCAGTAGGATTTGGGCAGATGGTGTTTGTCTAGACGATCCATCACTTCTTTGCAAGAAACTTCTACGGCGTCGTAACGCTTGAATTCCTTGCGGGCATACCAGAATGCAATTCTTTCGGCAAGTCTGCCTAGTGATTTTCCAAGCTTGTTGCCGACGGGTCTTCCTACGTAGGTAACGGGAAAATCAGCGTGCCAAAAGCTCAGCAGGGCTGCCTTCGGGCAGACCTTCTTTGCGGCGTGGCGTACCACTGTGGGCAGAATGTAGGGACTTCCTACTTCTATGACCTGTGGCATGTATTTTTTTAGGACTGGCTGAATCTGACTCTGCTTCCACATAAAGCGATATTCCCAGTTGCCGGGAAATCGATATGCTTCCACATGCTCAATAATTAGGCTGTCGCAGACTTGCTCCGTGTAGGTCTTTCCATCGGGCATCACAAACACCAGAAGAACATCCTTCTGCTGTTTGTAGAATTCCATCTTTTGCAGATGGTAGCGTCGAACGCCGCCTCCGGATGGACTCCAGAAATTGTTGAAGTCGACTACAGTAAACACGGTTCCTCTTCCATGCGGTTAGAAAGAGGATCGATCATCAAGGTTCCTTGATAAAGCTTGTTGCTGCCCAATCGTTTGGAGTCCACGTTTAGGAACAAGTTGCCGCCCTTGGATTCTAGCCAGTAGATGGCGTCGGAATCGCGCAGGTAAGCGCGAGGGCCAATAAGCCCCTGCTCAGAATCAATCAGCTCGCCACCAAGGAACATGGGAATGTCCAGAGCCTTGTACAGATCCAGAATGACTGAGGAACGACGTTCGTAAATGTCTGACAGGTCTGCGTGATCGGAAACTTTCAGGTGGTCGATGCCATCGATAATGACCACTAGGTTCGGGTGTTCCTTCACTTCTTCCTTTAACGTAGAAATCAGTTCCTTGTTGTCGAAGGATGGAGTGTCTTCCCAAATTTCAAGACGGTTGCTACGAACGTAGCCCATCAGATTGCGTGTTGCTTCCAGAATTTTCTGGTTAACGCCTTCATCTTCGCTTTGCTTGCGAACGGTCAGAACAGATTCGCCGATCATCATGGCTACCAGACGGTCAAAAATCTGACGGCGAGGCGTTTCTAGACCGATGTAGATGAGCTTTAGGTTGGGGTTGCTCTGGAGAAGGTCCAGGGCGAAACTAGAAAGCAATGTTGTCTTAAGACCAAAGGGCTTAGAAGATACGTAGAAACAGCCGGACTGGATACCGTCGATTTCCTGTGTCAGCTTGGGGAATGAATTGAGTGCGTAGCCAACAGATACATCGGGCGGGCAGCCCATGGCGGTATCAAAGTTTTCCTTGATGTCCTGCAGCAACATGGAGCGACGGTGGGTGTGAACTGTATCCTCTTCAGTCTGTTCCACCAGGGAAATCAACTGGTCTGCACCGTTCTTGCGAACCACCTGGTCAACGGTTTCGCCCTTAGGAAGAACGATGGACTTGAATTTCAGGTTCAGTTCTTCCGCCATCTTTAGATATTTCTGGATGCGGAATTCCTGTTCGCGGCGATCCTGTTCGCGACGGAGAATCACGGTGACAGAATCGGCTCCGCAGGCCTTCAACTTGTACAGGTGGCTGAGGCTCAGCTCCTGGTACATGGTGGAAACGACTCCAGGAATGCCTGCCAAGTCGGCAGTCAAAGCGTCAAAGAAGCCTTCCACAATAACGGGCTTGCTGACTTCAGACTGGATGTTGAAGGGAATGTCGCTAGGGCCGGAAGCGTAAGAAACGTAAGTGTGCGGTCCGTCGGAATCGTCAATAAGACGTCCATAAACGGAGTGGATCAGTCCCTTGGAATTTCGAGCAGGAATGGTAATGCGGGGCTCGTGATAGGCTTCTAGATTGTCTAGGTAGAAACTGATCTGATGACGTTCAATGCCCGAGAGCATGCAGTAGCTGATAAACGGTTCCGGGTCGCCGCTGTAGTAGCCAATGCCATAAAGTTGAGCCTGACCAATGCTCCAGCCGCGTGAGGCCAGGAACTCTGCAGAAGACGGACTCTTGCATGCCGCCCAATGGCAGTAGCGTACAAAGTTTTCTAGAACTTTGGATTTTTCGCCGCCGATTTCCTTGATCCATGGGTGTTCTTCGGGCTGGCTGACCTGTTCCTGTTCCAAGGTGCCCAGGAAGTCCAGTGCTTCTGCGCGTGCGGCAGGTTCTTCGAGACCGTTGAAACGGCTTCGCATGACAAATTCAACGAGGTCGCCTTCGCTACCGCACTGCAAGCAGCGGTAACGCCAATAGCCTAGGGCGTCGTAAAAGAACAGCGAGGTTTCTTCGGGAGAATGAAACGGACAGCAGGCTATAAGATTTCTGCCCCAGCGGGAAAGGGGGATTCCCAGCTGACGGGGGTGAGTTTTGGCCCTCATAATCATGCCCATGTGTTCTTGATCGATAAGCATTGCATACCTCTTTTTTCTACTTAACAATCTAGATTTTTTTTAACTTTCGGAATATGATTATCCTCGGGATTGACCCCGGTTCTATCACTACCGGGTATGCATTTTTAGATAAAAACGGTACAAACCTAAAGGTTCTGGAGTATGGGGTGCTTCATGCGCCTGCAGATCATGCTCTCGAAGACCGTCTATTGCATATTATTTCTAAGCTGGAAGCGCTGCTAGACAAATATCGCCCCGACGCACTCAGTATGGAAGGTGTTTTCTTTGCTAAGAATGCCCGCAGTGCACTTGTGCTGGGCCATATACGTGGTGCAGTTTTGGTGGCTTGCCGTAAGCGGGGTATGACTTTCAGTGAGTATCCTCCCAAGGTTGTTAAGCAGGCTGTTACTGGTAATGGTGGTGCCGCCAAGGAACAGGTGGCCAACATGATTTTTGCCCACTTGGGAATTTCCGGTGGAGACCTTCCGCTGGACGCTTCCGATGCTCTTGCCATTGCCTGGACCCATGCAAATCCTAGCCCTATGGCTACAGCCATTCTAGGGGCCGGCGGAAAAAAGAAATCGCTTACTTCCCGCAAGAAAAAGGCTACCACAAGGCAGTGGATGGATTTAATTGAAAAAATGGGAGGGACCATTCAATGACAAATGAAATGATTTGTTATGGACTTCGCGATTCCGGTTCCTCAGACTTTGTAGAAGTCGAAGGTTATATTGTAGACAAGAAGATTCTTTCATTTTACAACAAATTAAAAGAACAGCTGTCGAAGGATGGCTTTTGCCTTCGTTTGGAATCTGCTTATCGCCCTTTTGAACGTCAGCTAAGTATCTGGAATCGCAAGGCGTCTGGGGAATTGAAACTGCTTGATGCCGACGGCGTTCCCATGGAACGGCCCCAGGACGAAGAACAGCTGATGTATGCTATTCTTACTTGGTCTGCCCTGCCGGGAGCCAGCCGTCATCACCTGGGAACAGACCTGGATGTGGTTGATGGTAACGCCTGTCCTGCCGATTATGAAGTCCAGCTGACTCCTGCAGAATGCAATGGAATGTTCGCCCCCTTTCACAAGCGTCTAACGGAATTGATGGATGCCGATGAATCATTCGGCTTTAGTCGTGTATTTGTTCCGGGGCGGGGCAGGATTCAGCCAGAACAGTGGCATATTGCGCATTTGCCCACATCTCGAATGTACCTGGAAAACTTCTCCTTGGCTCGTCTAAGGCAGATTTACGAAAAGACAGATATTGCCTGCAAGTCTGCACTCCTGGATAATCTGGATAGGCTTGCCCAGGATTACATTTATCCTTACTTTGTCTAGCCTATGAAGTTTGATGCAGAAACTCGTGGAATTTTTAGACTTCCGTTAAGAGCATATGGCAAGTCTGTGCTGGGAACTGATCTTCGGTATGTTCCCTGCGATGGCGAATGCAAACTGTTGGTAATGGCAGGAATCCATGGCGAGGAACCTGAGTCGACCTTTTTGCTGAGCCGCAGTCTACGCCTGTTAGAAAAGCCTCTGCAAAGTACGGCTTTTGTTCTCTGTGCCAATCCCGACGGAATGACCTTAGGGACCCGTGGAAACTTTAATGGGGTTGACCTGAATCGCAATTTTCCCACGTCGCAGAAAGGCGAGAATCTGACATACTCTCGATCGGTGCTGGAAGCTTCTAGGGATACAGTTCTGCGTTCTTCTGTAGGAGCATTGCCTGAACCTGAAGTCCAGGCAATGCTAAGGCTTATGGATGATTTAAAGCCGGAATCGATCCTGTCTATTCATGCCCCCATTGGCTGTGTTGATGCTCCCGTAAAGACGCCCCTTGTCGAGAATCTTTGCCAGGTGTTCAACTTGCCCTGGGTTCCCGATATAGGCTATCCAACACCTGGAAGTTTAGGCACCTGGTGCAAGGAGCATCAGAGCAATGGCGGTCCCCGGCAGTGCGTAACGTTGGAACTGCCTAGGATGTCTCTGGAGGCTCTTTTTTCTCGCTTTGGGGTTGACTTTGCCCAACTTTTGCAGAATCTTTAGAATCTCGAAAAATACTTTACCAATAAAAAAGACTGCAGTTCAATTCTGCAGTCTTTTTTAGTAATGCTTGTATTTAGTGCTTTGCTTCGGCTTCTGCTTCTGCAATGATTTTCTTTCTCTGTATAAGTCCCAGAGAGAAACCGATAACCAGATAGCAGCTCATGAGAACCAGCAGGTATTCAGTGATGAACGGAACCTTTTCGGAAACAAACATAAAGCCGCTGACGTAAGTGATTACGATTAGGACTGCCTGGGCCAGGTTGAAAGCCATGTTCTTGCGAGGCTGAAGCTTGGGGAGGAACAGGGGGCTAACCATAAGCAGGCCTGTGACCAGCATTACAATCACGGGAATGAAGATCAGGGAACTGTTGGCGTCTGCAAAGAATCCCTTGGACTTCAGGTACACCACGAGGATTGCGTTGATTGCGCCTGCAAAGGTAGAGGGCAAGCCAGAGAAATGATGATGGAATGTGTCGGAATCGCAGGCGTTGTATTTTGCCAGGCGCATCGCTGCGCAAAGCACGTAAATGGAGAATGTGACAATCAGCAGGACGGCGTTATTCTGGAACCATTCCGGATTGCAGTTCTTGTACGTAAAGAAAACGGTAAATGCCGGGGCGATGCCAAAGGCGATCAAGTCTGCCAAGCTGTCGAACTGGGCGCCGAATTCAGAACTTGCATTCACAAGGCGTGCTGCAAAACCGTCAAGTTTATCAAGAAGTACGCTAAGTACGATAAAGTAGGCGCCCATACGGATGGGGTCTGCCGTCGTAAAGGAACTGAACGCGCCTGTTGCCCAACAAACTGCAAACACACCCAGCAAAAAATTCATGCTAGTAAATGCGTTAGGCAAAATAAAACGAGTCTTTCCCATTATATCCTCCACTATAAAGTGCTAGACGAAAAATAGCTTTTTTCTTTTCAAATAACGAAAAAAACGTTCCCTAAGGAACGTTTTTTTATAAAACCGTTTTAAAATGATGGCTATTTAACAGGCTTGATTCCCCACAGACCCTTGACTCCTGCAGCAACTACTAGAATCTGGGGCGGGGCGTAGGGGTTTTCTTCGCTTGGGAAGTTTGTCCAGTACTTGGTAGAGAACTGATAGTACTGAGTGGGGCGATACATCACCGGCAGTGCAGGAATTGTCTGCATGAAGATCTTGTTCAGTTCGCGATAGGCTTCGACAAGTTCCTTTTCGTCTGTCATTGCCGGAATCTTTTCTATTAATTTGTCTGCATCGGCGTTCTTGTAGCGACCCTGGTTGGCGAAGGATTCTTCGCCTACGGGCTTGTAGGCTGCACTGCCCATGATCTGGTCAAAACGGTTCCAGGGGGAGGCTGCAGAAAGTTCTGCGGTCTGGGTCTTCATGGCCAGGTCGAAGGTGCCCAGTCGAAGATCCTTATCCCATGTACCGTAGTCAACGAACTTTTCTTCTGCAGAAAGACCGATCTCGTTAAGGGATTCTACAGAGACCTTAATCACGTCTTCCCAGTCGGTCCAGCCTTGGGGGCATTCGATCGTGAAGCTGCGAACTGGCTCGCCTGCCTTGTCGAGAAGCTTGCCGGAGTCATCCCAGCTATAGCCAGCTTCTTTAAGAATGGCCTTTGCCTTGTCGATATCGTAACTGTATCCGTATGCGTCGGCGTCATCCTTATTGAAGTACTTTGACTCGGTCCCGAAGGGGAGGATGAAACCGGGCTGCATTGCCGGAGTGTAGTTGGAAACCGCGCGGGACTTGATTTTATCAAAGTTGATGGCGTGCATCATGGCGCGACGCAATGCAACATCGTTGAAAGGGGCGCTCTGCTGCTGGATCAAAAGCGTTGTGATGGAGCCCGGCTGGTGGTACGGCTCATTGCGACTCCAGGCACGAATGCTGTCGCGAGCCTTGTCCCAGATGCGGGGAAGGAACACAGAGGAAATGTCCAGGTTGCCCTTGGTCATAGCGCTGTTAAAGTGGTTGTTCCCATTGTACAGAGAATGAATGATGTAGCGAGGAGTGGGCTTCTTGTTGCCGTACTTCGCATTGCCCCAGTAGTCGTCGTTGCGTTCCAGAACGATCTGGTCAGGGGAGTAGGCCTTAAGGTTATACGGGCCAGAAATAACAGGACGATCATCATTCTTGAATTCGGCAATCTTTGCCATGTCGTAGTCTTTGCCGGACTTGGCGGACTGGACGATGGGTTCAAAAACGGACTTCGGCAAAATGGACGTTTCGGCGATGGCATTCAAGATGGTGAGCGGGTTCTTGTTCTTGCCAAAGTGGAAGGTCACATTGTTGTTATTGTCTGCGGTAATCTTGCTAAGGAAATTCCAGTTTCCGTGTCTTGGGGTGGGCAGCAGGGAATCTATGTGGAAGGTAAAGAGGACGTCTTCAACCGTCACGGGAGTTCCGTTGCTCCATTTGGCTCGAGGGTCCAAATGAACTGAAATGGAATTTTCGTTGCTGGTATAGCTGTCTGCCAGCATGGGTTCTAGTTCGCCGCTAAGCTGGTTATAGGCAAGAAGAGCTTCATAGGAGAGACGGCAGTTGCCGTCGATGGGGAAGTTGGGGTCGTAGTCTAATGGGTTAAAGGTAGACGGGGGCGCCCAGTCGAAACCACCTATGTAAAGGGTTTCGCTACGAGGATATTCAGAATTCTCAGATTCTGCAACTTCCTTCTTTTCTTCGTTACAAGCTACAAGACCGACCATGGTAACTGCCATGGCTGTTTTAGCAAGAATGGAGAATATGTTCTTTTTAATCAGATTGCTCATCATCCAAAGCCCGTTAAATTATTTGTAAGAAATTTAGTGAGATTTTTGCTAAAAAACCACCAAATTTTATTTACATGACGCAAAAAAAGGCGGTAAAAAGGCCTTGTATTATAAAAATTACAAAGAAAAGCCGTAAAGAACCCTTTTAGGGGAGGCGCTGAATAAGGTATGGTTCATGATGAAGGGGCTACCTGCGCCTCCAGGGGTACTAAATCTCCTCTGGACTTTACCATCCTTTATAGACAAAGAAATGATTTCGTTGCCCTGATCAATCCAAATGAAGTCATCCTTTACAAAGGGGTTTGTAAAGATTGAATTCTTTCCTTTAAATTTCCACAGCGGAGCTCCGTCATTTGAATAAAGCAAAACGGACTGGTCGGATAAACCAATCAGCAGCTTACTTGACTCTTCAAAATGAATCTGCTGCAAGGATGAAATCGTCGCTTCCATCAAAATCTGGAAAGGTGGACGTTCTTTTTGATGGGGGTTGAAAATGAACAGCTTGCTGTTTGTTGTAGCGATTGCGATGGTGGAGTCCGCCTTTGCCATGTGAGAAACGGTCCCCTGGATTTTCTTTGAATAGCCCTCTGAAACAAGTCCTTCGCTATCCTCAAGAATGTTGAACTCGCCTTCCATGCTGCAAACATACAGTGAGTTGCCTTTTCGAATGGTAAAGAAGGGTACAGAATAAATTTTACGAGACCAGACCAGATGGTTGTCCTGTCTTGAAATCTTCAGCAAGAAACCGTTCCAGGTAGAAACATAGATGGCGTTGTCGTAAATTCTGGTTTCAAAGGCCTTGCCCGGCAACTGGAATGCCTTGCTTTGCGATTCCCTATTTAAATCGTGAATGCTGACTTTGTAACCAGAGGCAATAACAATGTTTTTGTCGTCGTTGCTTACGACCGGGCTGTTCTCGAGTTTTCCGATATTTCGAGACCAGCGAAGTTCTCCGTTTTCGGGATTAATGCAAAAGAGCTTGTCTGCTGCGGGGTCTAGGGTAAAAAGGTCTTTCTTGTTTCCAAACAGCTGTGGGTAGCGGGTCTTGGGGGAGATGGGCAACAGGTTAATGTATTTTGCCCCAATGGCTTTCCCGTAGCGATTTAGGATAAGGTTTGTGACTCGAGGATTGCTGGCAGAAAGGCGCACTGCTTCTGACCATGCAATCTGCTTCTCTTTTTCGCTTCCGTTTTGTTTTTCAAGGTACAACGCCTTAAAGAACCAACCTTCTGCATTTCCCGGTTCTAGCTTGAACAGTGAATCCAAAACGATGTTGAGCGAATCCCACTGTTCCTGTTCGCATAGTTCAGCAGCCTTATGGGCAAGAATCTCGGACAGCAGAATTCTTTTTCCGTAGAACTTAGTGAGTATGGGTTGCAGTTTTTTTCCGCCAAAGTAGAAGTACAGGTCATCGTTGGATTTGACGGGAGCCATTGTAATGGGCTCTGTAAAGTTGAAATTCCAAAGAGGGCGCAATAGGGTGTCTACTGCTGTGATGGCGCCTTCTTCGTTAACCAGTCCGATTGTACCTTTGGCCAGGGGATACATATTGGTTGCGTCGCTGCGAATGGCTGACTGTGTGATTCCGCTGTTTTGGTCCATTAATGAAACTCGTCCTGACGCTTCAAGAATGGCAATGTTGTTGCCGAAGGCGAATATGGATTCGACATTGTTGATGGGCACTTTCCAAAGCGGAGATGTACTGGATTTGGGTGCATAGCTGTACAAGAATCCATTTGAAACGAGGAATAGCTGATTCTTGTGGATTAGCGTATTCTGAATGACGTCAAACTGGGCTATGATTCGTTCTTCAGTTCCGTTTTCAACGGACAGAAAGTGAAGGGCGTTGTCGGGGCAGTTTAGAATGTATTCGTTAGTAGGCTTAAAGAAACTTTCGACGATACATCCGTTGTACTTTTCTGCAATGTTGGTTTGTACTTCAGCCTTGTTGATAATGGATAGCTGATTGCCACTTTGGATCATTGCGTGACCATCCTGGAAGGAGTAGCTACTTGCTTTTGAAATGTTGAAGCTATAGCGAGGCTTGTTGGAATGGAAGGGCAAGAAAAAGAGGCTGTCTTCATTTGCGGGCTGGTACCAGGTTCCGCGAGAAGAAATGTGCAGAATTTGGGATCCTTCCGGAATTTCCTGTGGAATCCCGATGACCCGGTCTCCATCAATCTTTCCGATGGATCCATCCTGGAACAGGCAGAAGGCTGGGGCGGTTCCGAAAACCTTCTGAATTTTTCCCTTGAGATTTATGGGTGTTTTTAAGAACGTCTCTGCCTGGGTACTGGTTGCGGCATTGCGTTCTGCCAGCCAATACAGTTTTCCTACATCGGTTGCTCTAGACAAACTCTGCTTGTAGAAGAAATTCGATGACGTTGTGTTGCCTGAAAGTTCCTGAATTTTTCCGAGGTAGAAGTAGGCGGCTTCCTTGTCTTCTTCATCGCCCTGAGCAACAATTTTTTCTAGCAGCGCAATCGCTTCTGCAGTTTCGCCCTTCATTTCAAACATGTATATGGCTTCTTGAATAGAAGTTTCCATTTTGCTTGCAAAGGCGATGCTGCTTAGGACCCATGAGGCCATAAGCATCACAACAAACTTGAAACTGCTTAATGTGCGAACAGAACTAGACATCGAACTTGTATCCGGCTCCACGAACAGAAATGATAATCTTTGGGTCGGCTATGTCGCCTTCAATCTTCTTGCGAAGATTTGCAATGTGGTTGTCCACGGTTCTTGTGGAAGGCATGTTTTCGTCTGTGTATCCCCAGATATCCTTTAAAAGGTCTTCTCGTTCAATGACTTCACCACGACGTGACCAGAAGTACTTTAGAATCTGGAATTCTCGGGTGGTCATTTCCAGAGGGACGCCGTTCTTTGTTGCTTCGAACTTCTTGACGTCGACGCGAAGATCTGCAAATTCCAGTACGTCGGGAACGGTTCCTGCAGAATTGTTGTTCTGGGGTTCTATACGGCGGCGGAATGCCTTGACTCGGGCAAGCAATTCCAAAATGGAGAAAGGCTTTGTAACGTAGTCATCTGCTCCCATTTCGAGACCGGCAACCTTGCTAGTTTCTTCGGTTTTTGCCGTAAGCATAATGATGTAGCATTCCGGATGCTTGTTGCGGATATAGCGACAGACTTCAAAACCGCTCTTCTTGGGGATCATTAAATCCAGAAGAACGAGGTGAGGCAAGAAAGAGTCGGATTTTGCAATAGCTTCTTCGCCATCGCAAGCCGTTTCAACTTCGTAGTTTTCCATTTCGAAGTTGTCTTGTAGACCGAAGCGGATGATTTCTTCGTCTTCGACAATAAGAATTTTGAAATTTTGAGCCATGTTATTCCGCCTTTTTAAACTTGACTATGAATGTAGAACCTTTGCCCGGCTTGCTAACCAGAGATATGGTCGCGCGGTGGGTTTCTGCTACTCTTTTTACAATTGCAAGACCTAGACCGGAACCCTTTGTGCTTCGGGTCATTTCGTCGCCTACTCTGTAAAAGTCATTAAAGATGTTTTTTTGCTCTGAACTGGGAATACCTACGCCTGTATCGGTCACAGAGAATACGGACCACGAATCTTCGGTGTAGGTCCTTATAGAAACCTCGCCAGGTGCGTTGGTGTACTTAATTGCATTTTCAATAAGGTTCTGGGCTAAACTGTATAATGCAGTATAGTCGCCCATGACAAAAACGTTGGGGTCGAATTTTGTGTGGAACGTAAGCCCCTTTTCTACACCGATGTCTTCAACTGCATCAAATACTTTTTTTGCGCAAATGGAAAAGTCCAAACGTTCCCACTTGAAGGCTCCCTTTCCATGTTCCATTCGCGTGTAATTTAGAATGGCTCCGATAAGGTTTTCAAGTCTGGTAGCTTCCTTTCCGATTAGGTTTGAATATTCCTGAACTTTTTCCACTTTCTGTACGCGCCCGCGGGCCATCATTTCGGCAAACATTTTTATGGAGGTCAAGGGCGTCTTCAGTTCGTGAGAAACACTCGAAAGAAAGTTTGCTTTCATTGCTAGCAACTTGTGCTCCTGAGTGATAAAGCGGAACATAAAGAAAGATCCGAAAATTACAGTGATGAGCGCGAATAGCATTAGACCGTACATCAGGAACATTCGATGTCTTGTTTCCTTTCGGATGTCCTGCATGTCTTTTTCGTAGAGGGTGAATTCTAGGTCGAGAATGTCTTCCAAGTGGGATTGTGAAATGATAGTTGCACTGTCGGGTATGGATCCCAAGAAAACCCTATCCTTAGATTCTACAATGGAAAAGGGAATGTTCTTCCAACTTTGTACGACCCCTTTAAGTCTATTCAGCAGTCTGTCTTTGTAGGCGTCTTCGTTAATCTTGGCGATAACTACCTGATCGCCAGAAAGGAATGGATATGACATCTTAAAGAGTGATGCTTCATCGCTTTTCTTGAAATCGATCCCTGTCTTGGAATTGTGTTCGCTACTAAGAACTTCAAGGAAAAGATCACGATGCTTGTACAGGATGTCCATGTACCCCAGCTGTCTGTTGAAATTTTCTCGCAAATTCCAGAAGGCTTCGCGCTTGTCCTGAGGCAATTTTTCAAAGGACAGAATTTGGGTAAATGCAGTCTCAAAGAAAAATTTGGAGGCTGCGATATTGTCGATACTTTGGTCTTCGAAGAACTGAGCCAAGACAGAAAGACAGTAATCCTGCGCTTCCTGATGTTTTTTCTGCTTCACCAAAATTTCAAAATGAAGTAGATTGACTGACCAGGATAAGTCTGAATGCAGGTATCCTTGCTGGTGTGGATTCTCTTCTAGAATTTCAAGTAGCTTTAGTGCCTCGTTATACTTCTTTTCTTTGTAGTAATAGCGGATTAGTCCTAAAATATCTTGAATTTGTTCGCTCTTTGAGCCGAATATAAAGCTAGTGGGCCGAAGAGCGTGCATTCTCTTGTTCAGGTATCTTTTCTGGCTGGCTTCATCCTTAAAACCTTCGGATTCCTCCATGAACAGCTTCTTGTCTTTTGCTGAAGCGACACTGTTGGAAAAGTTCGTGGACTTGTAAAAATGCCTTGAGGAAATGTCTGGATAGACCAAAGCTCCCTTGTTGAAAAGGAAGATTGCCTCGATACCGTCTACAGACTTGAACTCTGTGGCGTGGCCGAAATCCAGTAGCCGCTGGGGTTGTTCATATAAGAATAACGATGCGTTCTTTGTTTCCTGAAAGATCTTGTTCTGTTCTTTTGCAACGGCTTCTTGAATGTCGTTCTGGAAGGCGGTTCGATTTTCATCAAAATTCTTTTGTGCCAGAAACACTTCGTTCTGAATGTTTCTGAAGCTAAGAACAGACAGGATTGCCGTGGGCAGAATAATTCCCCCGGCAAATAAAAGGATAAAAAGCAGATTGTTGCGCGAAACCTGCATAATTTCCTTTTATAGAGGGATGTGTACTGACAGTTCGGGGAACTGCAGTATAACAAGACTTGCAACCATCAACGTCAGCAGTAAGGAGATTGTTGCAATAGCTACATAAATCAGTGGGCGAATCACTTAATTACTTTAGCACGGTGGGTCACAGAAACCTTATGCCCCATTTCGATGCGACGGTTGTTGGAATAAATCTCGCGAATTAACACAGAAGATTCGTTTTCGCCTGCGCGTGCAATCACGCCTCGGCCAAGCAGACGGGGCGGGATGGAGGCGTCGGACTTGTCGTCTTCCCATACGGCGACGGCATCGCCAGTATTGTAACCCTTTGCGGATCCTGCGTCAATCAGCACGTAGGAATAGGCTCCAATAATCAGCATGGGGTCCATTGCATAGCGGATGATTGGCAGAGAATCCATTTGGGCGTTCTTTTCGGACTCGTAGCCGGTGACGTTAATCGGGCTAAGAGGCTGCTTCAGGCGAGCCTTGGACTGATTGATTCTGATTTCGCGGAAGCTTTGTACAATCTGTGCGCGAGACAGCGTATCGCCGATGGCTGTAATTCTTGCAACGCCGGAAAGTCTCAGGAGGGCGAACTTGTCAAAGCTCTTTCCCTTGGTTCCAGGAACATTTATTGCGCGAGCGTCAACGATTTCGATGAGATCGCCCTTCTTTAAGTTGCTGTTGGTCTTCTTGCCAATGCCTACGACAACTTCACTTTCGGGAAGGTGAATGATGGGCTCTTTCTTTTCGCCAGAACGAATAGAGAAGAACGAGCTATCCTTCTTGAGGGAGTCCAGGGTGTAAATCTCGGGGGCGAGAATCTGGTAATAGGCGTTGAACATCTTGGGATCGGAACGCTTCTTGAAGAAATAAGAATCGTCGGCCTTTGCGGTTTTCTTGTTGTTCTTATCCTTGTCGCGGAGATTGCCCAGCATGCTTTCGAATTCGTTGTCGCGACTGTCGTACTCTGCACAACCTGCAGAGGTAATGCCCTTAGGCAAGTTAGAATCGGCTACGGCAGCTTGGCAGGGGTGCTTCTTGACTTCGGGGTCTGCGCGAAGAACAGGTTCTTCGCGAGTGCTGTCGCCAAGATAAATTGAATCACCCGGGTAAATCCAGTGGGGATCCTGAATGTGTCTGTTGTTTTCCCAAAGATCTGGCCAAGCAAACGGATCCTTTAGGAACTCGTCGCTCAAATCCCACAGAGTATCGCCTTCCTTGACGATATAGGCAGATGCTACTAGGGCAGAAAAGCCCAGGCCAATAGTTAGATACTTCAAAAGACTCATAAAAATCCTTACAGGCTGAAATAACCCTCTTATGACGAAATTTAACCTTTTCTTTGCCTAAAGGTGGGAACATTCTGGGCAAAATGGGGTCTATCCCCGCCGTTTTGGCGAGAAACTCGTTCCTGAGGACGCTGCACGTTTCTGGAACGGGACTTTTGCGCAGGATTTTGACCAAGAATGCCTGCTCGGTCGGGGACGAACAGGAAGAGTATCTCAAACTTGCCACTGCCCGGTTCTAGGTACAGGGGGATGCTCTTTCGTAACATATAGCCTTCGCGCCGGAAATGTTTGATTTCCTTTGCAGCAACTTCAAGATTCGATGTTTGAAGCAAAATTCGTTCAGGTCTAGACTGGGCTGCAACCTGTTCTACACCGGAGGGGAGAGACTCGTCACCGGGCAAGTTGAAGTAGAATGTCCAGCGGCCTTCATTTTCTTCTTTGTTAAAGAACTTGGTAAAGAAATCCATATCCACGTGACCGCGGTAGAAGCGCATATTCTCGTTGGGGGCATTTCTTCCGTTCATGCGAGAAGATTGCATAGCGTATTCACGGCAGTCAAGTGAGGCGACCTTCTTGAATTGATTAGCCAGTGAAGTCCCGACAAATGAACAGCCGGAATAGAATTCAAAAAAGCAGTCTTCCTGGTTAGGGTGAATCGCATTTTCGATGCGGAGGGGGAGTCCCAACCAGGCTGTTCTTGCTCGGGGAGCCCAGTCCAGCACATGCATATAGATGCCGGAACCACCAATAGAGATGAAGTCGCTTCCGAATGCGCTCTTGGCTTCGACCTTCATGGGGGTAGTCCCTGCTGGGTCAAAGAGGTGATCCGGAGTGCACTGGATATGGTGGCAACTGATGATTTCGGGGCAAGAACGTTCCAGGAAGTCAATAAAAGTCTTGTAGCCGTGAGCGGAATTACGTCCGCGCAGGTTGACCTGCACTAGCAGGGCGAAACGGCCATCTCCTGTAGCTCTAAAACAAATCTGGCGCAATGCCTTGCTAAAAATACGAAGGTGGTCTTTCTTGAGTTGTTCGCTAATGCGGGTCACAACATCGGGGGCCTTCATGTCTTTTACGGGAGCATCAACAACAAGCCTTTCGCTTGCGCCCTTAATGATCTTCGTGATTCGCCAATCGCAATCTTCTGGAACTGCTTCGGCGGTATACCAGGCTTGTACCTTGCCCGGAATTTTTTCGGTTTCAATCCAGGCGTTCAGCTGTTGCTTTAAATCATCCAAGGTGGCAACAGCTCGTTCTATAGCCGGCTTTTCTTGCTGCTTCCTGGATTCTTCTATGCCCTCGTTTACTGTTTGTGGCTTACGTGAACCCACCGCGGGACGGCGAGGGGTTTCTCTTCTGTCGTTTGCCTTAAAGGGCTTTCTTTGTGGCTTATACATAATCAGTTTTTCTTTTTTCTTTTTTTTTAAAGTCTGCGTTTGGAACTACACTAGGAATCTAGGATAAATCCAGGAACATTCGCGAGCCACCATCTTGGGGAATTCGCGGAAGTTTCCGTTTATCTGGTATAGATTCAAGCTACCTTCCACAGGAGTGAGCTTCATAACGGAGTCGGCTCGGGCTTCAAGGTAGGGGTATTCGTCTATATTACAACTAGACACAACGGCGCATCCGGTAAGGGCTATGATTGTATCGATCATCTGCATCAGAATCTGATGCGGAGAACCGCTCAGTCGGGTGGACTTGGGGTTGTGCAATACCGCAGAAATTGGGTCGATTACCACAACTCGGTAGTCATGGTTTTCAAGTTTCTTTGCACCCTGAATTCGTTTGGCGATAAGCTGGGCCGTTTCGATTGGCGAAAGAGCCGTACCGCGAAGATTTAAAAAACCAAACTTTGGTGTGCTGGCGTTCAGGTCTCGCTTGGAGCCCAACAGGTGCAGTCGGTTCAAGAATACAGACTTGGTCAATTCAAAATTGATAAAGAGAACGTCGCTAGAGTTCGTGCTGTTTCCAAACCAGTCTTCGCCATAGCAAATAGAAAGGCCAAGATCCATTAGCGCCAGGGACTTACCGCTTTTGGGAGGTGCGGTAAACAGGAAGAATTCTCCTGCACGAAGCATGTTCTCAACGATGGTCTGGTCTTTCTTGGGCGCGTCTTCGCTATCGCTTGCTAGTTCAATAAGGGGCTTTCCATCTAGGGAGTATTCAACCCATTCCTGCCATTCCTTAAAGTTCTTGGCGCCTTGCTCAAGTCCAATAAGGTATTGCTGCTTGCCTCCACGAAGTACGCCGGGCATACGAACCATCATGTGAGGGTTGCGGTTAGATGCGTCAACCTTGAATCCCTGGGAATCCAAGGTCTTAAAGAGGAAGTCTACACGTTCATTGTATTCTTCTTCGTCGTTGGCAAAAATTTTAACCCAGGCCTGAACGGAATTGGCGCCAGTGTTGACTAAGGCGGCGCAGGGCAAGTTCAAGGCCTTGTAGTAAGCCAACTGCTTGGCAAGACTCATCTTGGGGTTGTCTACAACCACATAGCGGTAGTGCCAAGACTCGTCAGTTGCATCAGCACCTCCTTTGATGGCGTTGATAGAAAGGAGCGCTCCTTCTGGGCTATCTAGACCCTTCATGATTTTCTTGATGGAGTCATCCTGGCCGACAATGTTTTCTACCAGTTCTTCGGTGCTGTTGGATGTGTTGGAAATTTTGAACTCGATAGTTTCGTCTTGTTCAAAGGTTGCTTCCAACAGTTTTGCCAAGTCCTTACGCCAGTCTGCGGCAGGCCATGGGATAGAAAGTGCTTCCGGATCAATCTTGAAATTTTGCAGAAGTTCCAGTGACTGGGTGTCCAAACCCATAGCCAACATCTGCTCCATGGAAATCATTCCTGCAGAGAGCGGAGAAATGATTGGCATGGCAACCGTTTGCGGGGCTGCTGGTGCGGAACCGTCTGCGGCGGGGGCTGAAGCTGCGGGAGCAGGTTCTTCGGCTCGTTCAGAAGAACGCTTTTCGGCAGAGAAGGCTCGACGGAGGGTTTGTTCGACTTCATCACCGTCCATACCATCGTCTCGGGCCTTTCCGCCCAGCTGGAAACTGGCGTCCATAAAGGTCCAGCCTTCTTCCATGGCGGCAACACCGGCTTTGTATAACTCGGCCTTCAGTTCGTTTCCGCTGAATTTACTTTTCAAAAATTGATTAATAGTTTTTCTTGCGCTTTCCATAGGTCAGCCTCAAAATTCAAAAAATATTATCCAAAGATAATGTAGCTTATTTTTTGTGCATGTTTTTTTAGGAAAAGTTTTGATGCTTATTATAAAGGCTTTTTGTTCTCCTAGGACTGTTGTTTTTTCTTACAACACGTAAACCCAATTTTTCATTCCGATTTGGAATAATGCGTATAAATTATTTCCAGGATGTGTTAAATAGGAGGGAATCATGGGTTGGAGTACCAAGATTCTGTTTATGGGTGGCCTTGTGGCGCTTACTGCCACAAGTTCTTTGGCTCAAACTTACGACTTGCCAATCATTTTCGTCGATACGAAGCAAAAATGTTTGGACAAGAACGTTACTGAAAAAATTCCAGCGACAATGAGGGTTTTGGACGAAGCAACCAATTCAGTTGCTGACAGCGCTAAGGGAAAGCTGTACGATATTGGCATCAAGGTAAGAGGTCAGTCTTCTGCCTTGTTTCCAAAGCCGGGCTATAGCGTTGAATTCTGGGATGCCGCGGGAGAAGGTGTCGACGTCGGTTTGCTAGGGTTGCCGCCTTCTGACGACTGGGTTTTTCATGGTCCCTATGTGGACAAAAGCATGATGAGAAATTCCCTGGCCCATTGGCTGTTTAGACAGGCAGGCCGCTACAGTCCTCGCACAATGCATTTTGACTTGTACATCAATGGTGTGTATCGCGGAGTGTACGTTCTTATCGAAAAAATCAAGCGTGGCAAGTATCGCGTTGACGTTTCCAAGCTTAAGGAAGAAGATGTTTCTGGCGACGATGTTACCGGCGGTTACATCTGGGCTTTTGACAAGACCGGTACAAATACCGGTGGCGCGGGCAGTGGCAGCGTCAATGACGAAGGCTTCAGCACTTCCGATGGCTTAAATGTTATTCTTCATTATCCTAAAAAAGAAAACATCCAGAACCAACAGGAAGAATACCTGAAGAAATACCTGAATGACCTGGAAGGACTGTTTAAAAACGGTAAGAACGGTGCTGGTTACGAAAATTACGTGGATGTGGAATCTGCTGTAGATTACGTCCTTCATCAGGAAGTGACCAACAACGCAGACTCCTACTGGTGTAGTTTCTTTTTGCATAAGCCCAAGGATAGCAAGGGCGGCAAGGTAACCCTAGGAC
>JAKSIG010000022.1 GCA_024398955.1 Fibrobacter sp.
CCCATGTCATGTAGCGCTCCATAGAGGCTTCGCCTCAATTATGAGTTATGAATTATGAGTTACGAGATTTTCTGTCAGGTAAAATATACTCCAAAGCCAATTAAACGACAAGAGTCTGGGTTTCACCGTATTTTTGCTACAGGCAACCCCTTCGGAACCGTCAAAAAAGGTCCCACAGGGGACCTCATTATCTATTTCTGCAGCTTGGCCAGCTGGGCCTTAAGTTCCGCTATTTCACGATCCTTTTCAGTTAATGTCTGGGCCTGTTCGGTCAACGCACGGTCCTTCTCCTCGATGATCTTCTGGTTGCGTTCGCGCTCTTTTTCGCGTTCATCTTCCCTGGCGAGCTGGATTTCCTGTTCCCATGTCATGTAGCGCTCCATAGAGGCTTCGCCTCAATTATGAGTTATGAATTATGAGTTACGAGATTTTCTGGCGATTACAGCCGATCAACCCCATTATTAGCAGTGTGGTTGACCAGAAGTTGGAAAAGCCGTTCAACAATTTAATATGATAAGAAAATCCGAAACGCTGGTCAAGAGGGCTGTTTTCCGCAACGACAACTTTTTGATATTGCCGTCAATATCTTGAGGATCTCCTGGTTGTCTGCATTCATTGAATCAAATTGCACTGTATCTATAAAGTTCGTCTTTTGCAAAAGTTTTAGCCAATAAACGGTTTCTGCAGTTTCCTTCTTCGCAATACCAATTTTTGCAAAGAAATCAGCCCTACTTTGTGCGTAAATTGCTTCTGCAACATTCGCACCAATGCTTGTTCCACTTCGAAGAATCTGTTTCGACAAAACATACTCCTTGGATTCCTGTCGTAAGAATCGGTGTAGGTTTACAATCCGTACAGCAAAAGCCAGGCACTTGTCTTCCAAAACTCTATCTTTCATAATTCATACATCATAATTCATAATTAAGCATACGCGGCCGGTTCGCAGGCAGAATTTTCTACCTGCATATATACACGCAGAAAACGAGAAAAATGCGCAAAGGAAGTTTGCAAATAATTGTAAACATGAAATGTTTGCTTCAACTGTACTCGGGACCTCTTTGACAATTCCAGAAGAAAGTCGTGCTCGGCCCGATCGAGCATCTGGAATGCTAGATTCCCCGTCAAGCGGGGAATGACAGGTTGAGGAAGCTCGGGGAACTTATAAAGAAAGGTCCCACAGGGGACCTCATTATCTATTTCTGCAGCTTGGCCAGCTGGGCCTTAAGTTCCGCTATTTCACGATCCTTCTCGGCCAGCATGGAGTCCTTCTCGGCGAGTTTCAGATCCTTGGACTTACTTACCGACTCCATCCTGCGAACCTTGCGTTCAAGGGCGCGGTATTCGTCTCCGGCGCTCACAAAGCCAAGCCTTTGTCCAATACTCTGGAATGCCATTTTCAGAACCTCCAATGCCTCTGGGCTAATGTACTCCCTCAAATATAACTCAATCTTGCCGACAAGGCAAGCGCTTTCGCTGCTAGGCAACGTCCGCAACTTTTTCTCCATCTCAGGCAGCAGCGACTCGTACTTTATCATGTCGAAGGCGTACTTCATGGTAATGGCGCCAATGGCCGCCTCGGCGTTGCCGTGGGCAAGGCAAAGGTCGTCGTCAATTTCCGCCAGGTTCACAAAGGCGAACTCGAAATGCGGAATGCGTCCGTTGTACAAGGCATGGATGTTTTTGTATTGTGCGAGAGGGTCCCAAGGGTCGGTCCCGTTATAGATAACGATGGCTTTAGTCGGAAGCCATCCATATTCAGTATTGCTCTTGTCTACCATCACGTTGATGGCATACTTGCCGATTTGCGACATAATCCCATTACTGGGCGAAGACTTGTGTTCCAGCAGCAGACCAAAGCGCATTTCGCTACCGTCGAGAGCCTTCACCTTGAAGGCAAGATCCGCCTCGCCACGCTCGCCAACTTCGTCAAAGGCCTCAGGGATTTCCTCCAATGTGTCTAGGTCCACTTCCGCAAGGATGTCGGCCAAGTTTCGGTTTGTCTTTGACGCAATCTCAAAAAGCGCCTTCGTGTTCACGGGTTTCGAGTAGACGTATTTCAGGAATCCGTCATGTTTCCGTTTGTTCATGTATTGTTCTTTTATTCCGGCGACGCGGCCGGTTCGCAAGCAGAATTTTCTACCTGCATATATACACGCAGAAAATGAAGAAAATGTGCAAACTTAACGTTTAATGCAAATTTCTAATGGCTGGACAACATCACCAGAGGCGATTACGAAAAACATTACGAGAATATGTATAAGAGCAGCTAACTTTATAGTATTCAACAAGTTACAAGAAGCAGGGTTCCGGTTTGTTACCGGGCCTTTTTTCTGTAAAGTGTTTTTTGACACTTGTGTGACATTTTTATTTGTTATATTCCTCCTTACCCTCCAGTCGGAGGTCTATCGTGAATCAGGGCCTCAGCCAGGACACACCGTCTAAAGTTGTCGGACCCTAAAACCAGACTTGCTCTCGGGCTCGTCTAAAAATTGGAATTAGAATTATGGACTTTTCTGCTGTTATTGCCGAAGAACTGAACCTTGAAGTATGGCGCGTATCCAAGGCGCTTGAATTGATGGACCAGGGTGGTACCATCCCCTTTATCGCCCGTTACCGTAAAGACCAGACGGGCACCCTTAACGAAATTGAACTGCGCGACATTAGTCACCGTCGCGACTACCTGCAGGAACTGGTCGACCGTAAAGAAACTATTCTCAAGAGTATCGAAGAACAGGGTAAACTTACTCCCGAGTTGAAGGCTCAGATCGAATCCTGCAAGGATAAGACCCTTCTCGAAGATATTTACGCCCCGTACAAGCCCAAGAAGCGTACCCGCGCCACCATTGCCAAGGAACTTGGCCTTGAGCCGCTGGCCCGCCTCATGTGGGCACAAGAAGAACAGGGCAACACCGCCGAGCAGATCGCCCTTATCTACCTGTCCGAAGAAAAGGGCCTGGCCGATCCCAAGGCCGCTCTCAAGGGTGCCTGCGATATTTTGGCCGAAGAAGTGGCCGACAATACCGAATTCCGCCAGTACCTGCGCAACAAGGTCGAAAAGACCGGCATCATGATTTCCAAGGTCAAGAAGGACTTCGAAAAGGAAGAGACAAAGTTCAAGGACTACTACGACTTTAGCGAACAGGTTTCCAAGATTCCGTCTCACCGTATGCTGGCGCTCCGTCGTGGCGAAAAAGAAAAGGTGCTGCGCCTTTCTATCGAAGTTCCTACCGAAGAAATGGTGGGCTACCTCAAGGCCAACGTCATTAAGGGCAACACCACCTGGACCCCGTATCTCGAGGCCATGTGCCAGGATGCCTGGGACCGTCTTTTGGCCCCCAGCATGGAAAGCGAAGTCCGCCTGAACCTGAAGGACGCCGCCGAAGAAGAAGCCTTCAAGGTGTTCAGCAAGAACCTGCAGGACGTTTTGCTGGCAGCCCCTGCCGGCCACAAGGCCGTGCTGGCTCTTGACCCGGGTTTTCGTACCGGCTGCAAGGTTGCAGTGCTCGACGAAAATGGCAAGTTCATGGACCATGGCATTATCAAGCCCCACGAACCGTGGAACGACAAGGCTGCTTCTGCAATGTACCTGATGGGTCTTATCGAAAAGTACAAGATTGACTTGATCGCTATCGGCAACGGTACCGCCAGCCGCGAAACCGACGCCTTCTGCGCCGAAATGGCAGCAAAGTTCAAGGGCAAGGTTCCGCCCCGCGTTATCGTTTCTGAAGCAGGCGCTTCTGTTTACAGCGCAAGCATGATCGCTATCCAGGAATTCCCCAAGGAAGACGTTACTACCCGCGGCGCCATCTCTATTGGCCGCCGCCTGCAGGACCCGCTGGCTGAACTTGTGAAGGTTGACCCCCAGTCTATTGGCGTGGGCCAGTACCAGCACGACGTTAACCAGCGCGAACTGAAGAAGCGCCTTGACGAAGTTGTGGAAAGCTGCGTGAACATGGTGGGAGTCGACGTAAACAGCGCCTCTGCTCCGCTGCTCTCCCATGTTGCAGGCCTTAGCAGCACCCTGTCTGAAGCCATTGTTAAGTACCGCGAAGAAAACGGTGCATACGCCAGCCGCGAAGACCTGAAGAAGGTAAAGGGCTTTGGCCCCAAGGCCTTTGAACAGGCTGCAGGCTTTATGCGCATTCCGGGTGCCGAAAACCCGCTGGACGATTCCGCCGTGCATCCCGAAAACTACGCACTCATCGAAAAGATGGCTGCCAAGGTCGGCGTTCCTGTAAAGGAGATGGTGGGCAATGCCGAAGTTGTTAAGGGAATCAACCTCGAAGAATTCCTTAGCGACGAAGTGGGTAAAGAAACCTTGAACGATATCCTTAAGGAATTGAACAAGCCTAGCCGCGACCCCCGTAAGGAATTCCGTTACGCAAAGTTCGACGACAAGATCAAGGAAATCAACGACCTTATTACCGGCAGCTGGATGGAAGGCGTGGTAACCAACGTGGCAAACTTCGGTGCCTTCGTTGACATCGGCGTTCATCAGGATGGCCTTGTACACGTTTCTGAAATCAGCGACAAGTTCGTTGAAGACGCAAAGACGGTTCTTACCGTTGGTGACGTGGTGAAGGTTCGCGTGGTTGCCGTAGATGCCAAGCTGAAGCGCATCAGCCTTTCTATGAAGACTGAACAGGTAGACGGTGTTGCTGGCGCCGGCGCCAATGGCCCTCGCGGTCAGCGTGTTGGCGGCCCCCGTGGGCAGGGCCATAACGGCCAGGGTGGTCGTGGCGGCTTTGGCGGTCGCGACCAGAACCGCGGCAGCCTGCAGGGTCATGCCACTATTGCAGACCTTAAGGCAAAGATTGCCGGCAAGGGCGTACCTGGCCAGGGCAACCGCAACAACGCCCCCGCCCAGCCCGCCAAGGTCAACCCGCTTCTGAAATCTATGATGAAAAAGTTCAAGTAGATTTGGAAGCGAGAATGCTTGCATTCTCATTTACAAATCTACAGAACTAGCGCTCGCAAGAGCGCCAAGTTCAAGTAGATTTGGAAGCGAGGGGCGCGGGAGCCTCCCGTGACTTAGCCATTAAAAAGACTGGTTCTTTTGAACCAGCCTTTTTTTTACATCCTGTAAAAAAATTGCTTCTAGCTCTATTCGCTTACGCCATAGAACTTAATATCGTCGATCCAAATTTCGGTATCAAAGTAAGCGGGTACCGCGATGTTGGTCACCTGCTTGCTGACAAAGTCCCAGCCCATGTTGCCATAGGTGCTGTCGCCTTCCATAAAGTCGGACGCCCTGATTACCACACGTTCCCATTCGTCGGAACCCTGCAAAGTATCCAGGAAAACTGCCTTGCCGGTAGAGCCCTCGATAATGGATTCAAGATTGAAGGAGTAGGAGCCCGTACCGCGAACGTAGTATTCGATGGAATCCACAACGCTAAAGTCGCAAGGATTGGCGCTGGAGCACATCCACAGGCCCATAAAGGACCATTGGCCGGTCTTCGCAGAAGTTGTCCAATGCATGGCATGGCCTTCGCGACCTGCGCCCGCTTCCACAATGGACAATTCAGCCTCATATTCTCCCGGAGACATCACCACCGATGTGGTATCCGTCGGCTTCAGGTAAAGTTCACTGGAATCTCCGGCGAACACGATGTTGGACTTTAAACCGTTTTCAAAATCAATGACACTCAAGTAGTTGAGGACTTCCTCGGAACTGGAGGATTCCGCAGCGGAAGATTCCGGCATTGAACTGGATGAAGATTCAGCAGGTCTTACGTAAGGTACGACGTTCTTCGATTCTTCTGAAACGGTTTCGCCAACGACAATGCGAATGCGATAGTCACCCGGAGCAAGTTCTCCAAACCCGAAGTTTCCAAGGCTGTCGGTTTTCATCTTGCGGTCGGTTCCATAGATTTGAACCCAGGCAAATTTTTCACCCTCGGGCAGTTCAACCTTGCCGTTCATCATTCCATAGGGATTTACCGTGATTTCAGCGGAATCGCCCTCCTGAATTTCATTGGCAGCAAGCGTCGTAAAGGAGCCGCGCTGACCATCCAGGATTTCCAGAGTCATGGAATCTGCAATCACATGATCAAGAGAAATGAGTCCGAGAGAGTCCGATTTGTACACGCATACTTTTTGATCCGGATCGCAAGCGGCCAGTGGCGAGCTATACGGCACCGGCATCGTATCAGCAGGGTCGTAGTACACAGCTTCTTTTGCAAGCGCAGAATGCAGTTCCGGCAAATAGTCGGCCGGCCTTAAACGAGCTACGGCACCTGCAACGGGAGCGCCACCTTCGTCCACAACCTTAATGACATAGGCGTTTTCTGTTTCTACGGTGCTGACGCCAGCCACCTTTTCATCGGAAGAACAGGCGACAAGGCCTGCGGACAAACCGACGGCAGCAAAAGTAGACGCAGCCAAGGGCAGCGCGCCTCGCCAGAAATTCTTTACCATACCACACCTCATTTTTTCACCCCTTTTGCTGCGGCACCCATATTCATGTCTGCCACCGGGAACAGAGAGAACATGAACTGCATTACCTTCGTTGGCTTTTGCACTTCTTCTACTCGTTTTTGAACCTGGCGACGGAATTCCAAAGTCATTTCCTTAAGGTCGTTAAAGCAATCTTCGTCGACGCCAACCATTAGCGACGACATGTTGCGCTGTTCGGGCTCGATGGTGGCCAGGGCGTTCTGCGCCAGAGCCAGCAGCTGATTCTGGTAGCTGCGGATTGCTGTTACCTTGGCCGTACCCGACGAAGTAAAGTTGGCCTGGCCAACGGCAAAACGTTCAGAGGCCAGGGGCGTTATCAACTTTAATTCCTTTAGTACACGAATTGCTTCTTCTACCTGCTCCTTAGAAACAGCAGGTGTAATCTGCTTGACCAGTTGAGAAACCACCGCCGAGCCGTTGTTCATTTCGATAAGGGTACGCACCACGGGGATCCACCACTTGCCCAGGAACATCAGTTCGTTGGTGTTGAGCTGGCGCATCTTGACGTCTTTCAGAGAAAGCGCCATTTTATAAAGCTTTTCTTTTTTTGCCGGCGACTTGGTCTTGGATGCGGCCACCAGGATTTCGAAAAGTTCGCCGCTGCGGCCCTTTAGGTCGAGCAAGTCCTTGACCAGGGGAATACTGCGGTTGGGCAGGTGCAGTTCCTTGTTCAGCACGCGGAACATCTGGCTTGTTTCGAGGCCCAGTTTTTGGCCCATCATTTTGTAGGAATACAGGGGCAACTCCAGCTTGCGCTGGGCATAATAGTTCTTGAGCAAATCTCTGTAATCACCAATTTCGTCGATGTTCAGCATAGGCTTATCCTAATTCTATATAATTTCCCAATAATAAGATAACCCGTTACAACCAAAATATGGACTCTTTGTCCAAAACCCCTTTGCAAAAAATGCAAAGGAATCGCAAAGGAAGGGTGTGCCGAAGCCGTATTCAGAACCTAAATTATGAACATAACATAAACCACACCACAAAAGTCCTAGGGAAGTGCCCTAGGGCTTTTTTCTATTTTTGCGCCATGGCCAACATTGGATATAGTTTTTTACTGGTTTTAGCGGCGTTCATCTGGGGAACCACCTTTGTGGCCCAGGCCGAGGGGAATTCTGCAGGGCCCTTCGTTTTTACCTGCGCCAGAAACTTTATCGCAACGGGACTGCTGTTTGGTCTGGCCAAGATTTTGGACAGTTTCGGCAAAAGCCCGAGGCGACCCGTTACCGCTGCAGACCGCAGGAAGCTTTGGAGGGCGGGCGTCTTATGCGGGTTGGCGCTGGCCTGCGGCACCAACTTTCAGCAGCTGGGACTGTTTTTGGGGACTTCTGCCGGAAAATCCGGATTTTTGACCACCTGTTACATTATTCTGGTGCCGGTGCTGAGCTTTTTTATTGGCAAGAAGGTTTCACTAAAGAACTGGGCCTGCGTGGGCATTACCCTGGCGGGGCTTTACCTGCTGTGCATTAAGGACGGATTTTCGGTGGAGCCTTCGGACGGGGTGCTGTTGCTTTGCGCCCTTAGCTTTGCGGTGCAGATCCTGATTATCGACAGGTTCGGGCCCGACGTGGACAACGTTCGACTTTCGGCTATCCAGTGCCTGGTGGCCTGCGTGTTGAGCGCCTTCCCCATGTTCTTTGTAGACATGGGGCATTCTGCGGTTGGATTTTGGCAGGCGGTTGAAATTTACTCCCACGGGGCCGCCTGGGTTCCGCTGCTGTATGCGGCAGTGCTTTCGAGCGGGGTGGCTTTTACCCTGCAGATTGTGGCGCAGAACAAGATTAAGCCAACGGTGGCATCGCTCCTGATGAGTCTGGAATCCGTTTTTGCGGTTTTAGGCGGCTGGGCGGTGTTGGGCGAGCAACTGAGCCTTCGAGAAGCCGCCGGCTGCGCCGTCATGATGGCTGCAGTAATCCTAGCCCAAATAAACTTCGAGAAGAAATAAAAAAGTAGGGCGCGAGCCCGCCTTTGCATCAAAAAAAGATATCATCCTGATTCTAGGGGAGGAGTCTAGAGCGGACAGCACTTGGCAACTTCGTTGCCTTAGTGCGCATGGTCCCCGAATGGGGAGGAGGGCGCGAGCCCCCTTACTACTTCAGAAACAGTATTATCCCTACTCTAGGGGAGGAGTCTAGAGGAGGGCGCAAGCCCTCCTCTACAACTAAAAAAGTCGCTTATCTTTCGATAAGCGACTTTTCAGTGCGGATGAGAGGACTTGAACCTCCATGCCCTCGCAGGCACTAGAACCTGAATCTAGCGTGTCTACCAGTTCCACCACATCCGCGTGGGGTAGCCCAAATTTTGAAAATTATTGCCTATTTGTCAAGGGTGGCAAGCCATTTTTCTTTATTTTTCTTTAAAAACTTCTAGAATCCAATCCAGATGGCGATTTTTCCAGTAGGACCAGTCGTGTTCTCCGGCGGGATCGAACTTGAGGTCGCAGCGGGCGCCCGAACCGTTTGCGGAACCGCCGCCTACCCCATCGCAGAACTGCGTTATCCAGGGAACGGTGGCGTCGGCAGGGTAAAGACGGTCTGACCCGCCTTGCAGAAACCTCCAGCGGCCAGCCTGCAGGCGGGACTCTGCCGCGATCTGCTGCGGCTCCCCGAAGGAAGCGCCGTAGGAGCTGACGAGGATGCGGGCGGCCACCTGCCTTTTTCCCCAGAGGGAGTACGTAATGGCCCCGAGGGCGCCGTCGGAAACGCCCAGCAGGTAGACTGAATCCACAGGTAGACCGCGGCGGCCGGCAATGGAATCCAGCGCGGCGTCTACCCACCCCATGGCGACTGGCGTTACCCAATGGTCCTGTTTGCAGGCGGAGGGGCTTATGACGATATAATCCGGAAGCAGCTCGCTTAAGTCGTTTCCGGCCACAAGTCCCTTGCTGCAGTTGTTGCTGGTCATGCCCCCATGGAACCACACGACTACCGGCTGATGGCTTTTAGGCTTTACGTTCCATACGCCCACCTGGCTCTGCCTGAAGGAGTTTGCAGAAACAACCTGCAGTGTATCCTGGGAGGCGTAAACCTCCCCCATTGCCATTAAAAAAATAACGAAAAATGCCGCAGGAACCTGCGGCAGAAAATCCCGAAATTTCATCGATAAAGATCCCGTTTTTTAACGAGCCACATAACCAGAAGCACCAGCGAAAGGAGCGTCATGCCGCCAACGATTCCGCAACCGATAAAGGCGTAGTAAACCTGGTAATCCATGACCAGGTCGTCAAAATCCATTTCGCCATCCATCGAAGAAATGGAGTGGACTACAAACAAATTATTCTTGGCCCTGGCAGCAGAAATCTGCAGGGGAACGTCGCCGGCATTCATGGCCGCAAAGCTAAACCAGTCGGACATGTCGTCCATCATTTCTTTGGATGCGTACAGCACAAAGTCGGCCTTGTCGTCGCCGTTGATCTGAAAGATTGTCTTGTCGAAAAAGGGTATGTCGCTTCCGCCAAAAACACTGGGAATGGCCGCATGGGTCACCGTTCCGTAAAACAGCTTGTCTTCTTGGGTCAGTGCCTTTAGGGCAGGCACCATATAAGACATAATCCAGCCGGCTAGGAACAGCAGCAAGATGGAAAAGTGCAAATAGGCAGGCTTGCGAGATGTGTAGAACTTAATCATAAAACCTATTGATCGGTATTTTTAGAACGGAAGATAAAGAAAAATGTAGAAAGTAAAAGGACAAGGCTCAAAAAGTAGAAGGCCATGGGAATCTTTGACTTCAAGGAAATTTCATCGAGATTCTGGCTGCGGAAAAATTGCATCATGTCTTCGCAGTAGACAATGGCCATGGCGTTATCGAAGCGGCTCCAGGCCAGGGCAAGTTCCTCGTTTTCGCGCATCAGGAGATTCAGGCTGCCACGCAGGGAATCCGGAACGGCAGCCACTTCGGTTGCGTTCAGGGAGCCAAGCCCCACCATGTAGCCCGCCCGCATAGAATCCATGACAGCCATGACCTTTTGGCGAAGTTGCGCGTCTAGCCCGTTGACCTGCCCGACGGCGTTTTCAAAATTCTGGAACCACGCCATACGGCCCGTGGTGTAACGGCGCATTCCGGCGGACTTGCTCAGGACTTCGCGGGTAAAGCGCTGTTCCGTTTCTATGGAGGGGGCGTTCAGCCCGAGTCCGCGGATTTCGGCCATTTCCTTGGAGAACGACATTGCCATTTCTCGCAGGTTCATGGTCAGAGTCTGCACGACCAAAGAATCACCGCCAAAGCCAATGCGGACCCGCTCCATGTTGCGCATGGTATAGGATTCCTGCAGCTGGTAGTCTGTAAGGGACTTCATGTAGCGGGAATAAATGATGATCTGCGGTTTTTGCGAAAAATAGAACAGCACCGTAAGGCCCACCGTAACGGCGAGCACCAGCCAGACCCAAGGCGTGCGGACACGGGTATTAAAGGTTCTGGCAAGCTGTTTATTCTTAATCTCGATCACATTTAGAAATTACCTTTTTTCTACTTTGGTTGTTATGAAGTCATTCCTTTTTGCATCGTTTTCGGCCCTTTTTCTGCTGGCGGGTTGCACAGTGGAGCGCGCAACCGAGCAAATCGTAGCTACCCACGCCAACGGAGCCAAGAAAACATCCCTGTGGGTTTACCCCGACGGCGAGATTCTGAAGCGGAACGAATGGTATACCGACGGCATCAAGGAACTTGAAATCCCTTACAAGAACAATGAGCCCCACGGCGAATTCAAGCGCTGGACCGGTTACGGCGACGTGGCCATGATCGGCGAATACAAACAAGGTAAAAGACACGGCACCTGGACCAGCTACTACACCGCAAACCTGAACAGCCGAAAAAAAGAAGCAGTTCGGTACTACAAGGACGATCATGCTATCGGGAATTGGGAAGGCTGGTTTTATAACGAGACTAAGGCCTTCGAAGAGCACTACAGCGACAACGGAGATTCTATTGGTCTATGGAAGCGCTGGAACGAAGACGGCTCGCTGGCCCTAGAAAATTCCTGCTTTGCTCAAATGGAGTCGGGATTCTTTAGGCAGTACAGTTTCAAGGGAATCCTGGAATATGAATACCACTGCAGGTTCGGCAAAAAAGACGGACAGCGCCTGGAGTATTATGACGACGGCAAGAAGTTGAAAGTCCGCGAAAGTTGGGCCGGCAACATCTTGAATGGTCTGCGGGAAACGTACTCTGGCGAAGGCGTCGTGCTGAAGCGGGAATTCTGGAGGAACGGCCTGCGGGATTCCCTATGGCAGTGGTTTGACGCCGACGGAACGAAAATTGCTGAAACGATTTTGAAGGGGGCGCAAGGGGACGCGGTGTCTGGCGGAGCGCTGGCTGGTGCGCAGGTCGCAGGTTCTAGCCGCACAGACTTCGGAGTTTGCGGAAGCGCTGTTTGCGCCGAGTCTACCTTCGTAATGAATGACGCCGGCGAATTCGTTCTGGATGGAACCTTATGGTTTATGCGGGAGGGAAAGAACCTGCGGTACGAAGAAAGCTGGGAGCAGGGCGACATTAAGGTCAGCCGCAGTTTTTACCCCGATGCGGCAATAGAAGATTCCGCAGGTTCTTCTGCAGGTTCTTCTGCAAATGACGCCGCCCCCGCGAACTACACGACAATTGCATCCGAAGGTTTCTGGAAAGATGGCAAGCGCCACGGCATCTGGCGCAACTGGTACCGCAGCGGAATCCTGCGTGACTCCCTCAGCTACGTTGCCGGAGAACGAGTTGGCGAACAGTTCAGCTATGACTCCACCGGCAAGCTTACCATTCACAAAACCGAGAACGGCAAGAACCGACCCGTTATCATGCACATCCCGCAGTAACCCACCCGACGCGCCCCGCACATCTTCCTCCCGATGCGTCCCGCCTTCTCGGGAACAAAACAATTGCGCAAAAGCCCTTGACGTTAATGGAGCGATTTACAGTCATCACGATTCGACACGCATAAAATGCGTGGAGATAAAATCTGCTTTGGAAAGGGGAGCAAGGCCTGCCCCTAAGCGAACAATCCGCGAAGCGGCCTTGTGAGCGTGGGAGCAGGCCTTGCGGACCGCACCCGCGATAAAAATATTTTCTACATTTTGCCGCACTATGAGTGAAGCTATTAATAATGTAAAACAGGCATTTGACGCAGAACTTGCGCAAACTGACCTTACTAATCAGGAAGCCGTCAACAATCTCCGCGTGAAGTACCTGGGCAAGAAGGGTCTCGTTACCGACCTGATGAAGCAGATGGGTACCCTTCCTCCCGAAGAAAAGCCGGCTTTCGGCAAGCTCGTCAACGAACTTAAGGTGGCCGTCTCCGAAGAAATCGAAAAGGCCATCGCTACCGCCAACGAAGCCGCCCTCCAGAAGAAACTTTCCAGCGGCAGCGTCGACGTATCCCTCCCCGGCGCAGGCATTCCGGCTGGCTCGACCCACCCGCTGTACGACGTCCGCGAAGAAATCATCGACTTCTTCAGCCAGATGGGCTTTGAAGTGGACTTCGGTCGCGACATCGAAACCGACTGGTACAACTTCGAAGCATTGAACACTCCTCCCGACCACCCGTCCCGCGACATGCAGGACACCTTCTACGTGGACGACAAGGTAATGCTCCGTACCCACACCAGTGGTACCCAGATCCATTACATGGAAACCCACAAGCCGCCTTTCCGCATGATTGCTCCGGGCCACGTGTTCCGCGTCGACAACGATGCCACCCACGCTCCCATGTTCCAGCAGTGCGAAGGCCTCGTCGTAGACGAAAACATTTCCTTTGCCGACCTGAAGGGCGTTCTTCAGGTGTTCATGAACAAGCTCTTTGGCGAAGGCGTCAAGACCCGTTTCCGCCCCAGCTTCTTCCCCTTCACGGAACCTTCCGCTGAAATGGACGTGAGCTGCGTGTTCTGCGGTGGTGAAGGCTGCCGTCGTTGCAAGGGCACCGGCTGGATGGAAATCGGCGGCTGCGGCTCCGTGGACCCCAACGTGTTCAAGAACTGCGGTATCGATGGCGAAAAGTACACCGGCTTTGCATTCGGCTTCGGTCTGGACCGTATCGCCATGCTGCGCCACGCTATTCCGGAAATTGGCTTGCTTACCGGCAACGACCAGCGCTTCCTGGACCAGTTTTAAGCGCTTCGCGCAGTTACGAATTATGAGTTATGAATTATGAGATTATAGCTTGTAGTTGACGTTTAAGGCCTTGCTTTTTGAGCGAGGCCTTTTCATTTACATTCCTTATAAAAATAGCATTGGGCTACTTAAGGAACCAATAGCTAAAGCCCAGCTGGAACTTGATCATCTGGGACAAGCAGCCAACATCATCCTTGTCGAACATGTTCATAAACATATAGGCAAATCGCAAATTCAGTTCTACGGACTCGTTAAATTCCAGGCCCATGCCGAGCGAAAATCCAAGCTGGAACAGATTAGTCGACTTAACGTCAAACCACTTTTCGGAATAGATATCATAATACTTAGAAAGCAGGTTAAACGCCATGACCGGGCCCGCCTCGCCCACCGTGTTCTGCGTCGGCTTAAACCTTGCGTACACAGGGACTTCTAGATAAAGTAACGAAAGGACTTCATCTTCTAGGCCACCTTCTGGGCCAGCAATGCGCCTTGACGCACGAAAGTCTCGATAGCTCAGGCCAACCGCAGTTCTTATGGACAAATCAGGCATAATGGCATAGGCGCCATCAATACTGAACGAGCCTTCGTAGCCTGCAGAACTCGGAACAAATTCAGGAGAATCACCAACAGTACTTGTAAGGCCGCCACCGACAGCAGCACCCGCACGAAAGTTCGCGGCAAAGGCACAACAGGAAACAAGCACCACAACAGATATTGTATTACGTATAAAATGCATAGTCAATTAGAGTTTCTTGAACACATAATATATACTGAAAAAGCCACGGTATAAAACCGTGGCATTTTTCTTTAAGCTAAATCACAAAGCTTACTTCACGCGATGGAAGTCGTCCTCTACGCGAATGATATCGTCTTCGCCAGTGTATTCGCCCACCTGGATTTCAACGATAACGAGAGGCAGCTTGCCTTCGTTCTGCAGGCGATGGACCTCGCCAACAGGAATGTAGGTGGATTCGTTGGGACGCACGTAGAACACCTTGTCGCCGACAGTAACAGTTGCGGTACCGCTAACAACCACCCAGTGTTCGGAACGGTGCAGGTGCTTCTGCAGGGAGAGGCGCTTGCCCGGCTTTACCACGATACGCTTCATCTTGTAGCGTTCAGAGGATTCTAGCACAGAGTAGGTACCCCAGGGGCGGTTCACCGTCTGGGGAACGCTGATAAGGTCGGAACCGCGGACCTTCAGTTCTTCAACAACCTGCTTAACCTTCTGGCTGCTGCTGAGGGGAGCCACGAGAAGTGCGTCGGGAGTATCCACGATAAGCATCTTGTCCAGATCGATGGTTGCGATTGCGCGCTGGGAACCCATGACGAGAGAGTTCTTGGAACCTACGGCAATGTGACGGGGATTCACGTTGTTGCCATTTTCGTCGTGAGGGTATTCGCCATACAGGCTATCGAAGGAGCCAAGGTCGCTCCAGCCGATATCGCTGGGCACAACCTTAACGATGCTAGACTTTTCCATAACGGCGTAGTCGATGGAGTTAGAAGGAATGGCCTTCATGTCGTCCAAGCCCACGCGGATAGGTTCCTTTTCTTCGACAGGAGTATTGGCGAGAGCCTTCTTGGCGGCTTCGAGAATGTCGGGAGAATACTTCTGCAGTTCAGAAAGGAAGGTCTTTGCCTTAAAGCAGAAGATACCGGAATTCCAGTAGAAGTTGCCAGCCAGCAAATACTTTTCGGCAGTGGCGCGGTCCGGCTTTTCTACAAAGCGCTTTACGTTTTCGCCTTCGGCCTCGATGTAGCCGTAGCCAGTTTCCGGGCTGGTGGGAGTAATGCCGAAGGTCACCAGATTGCCATCCTTGGCAAGTTCCTGGGCGCGGAGCAGCACCTTCTTGTATTCGTCCTTCTTGCGGATCACGTGGTCAGACGGAGAAACCAGGACGATTTCTTCGGGATCCAGAGTCAGGCAGGCAAGGGCAATGGCGGGAGCGGTATTGCGGCCCACCGGTTCCAGCAGGAACTTGCTGTCTTTTTTGCCTTCGGCTTCAAGCTGATCCTTTGCCAAGAAGAACTGGTCGGCGTTGGAAACGATGAACTGAGCTTCGCAAACTGCAGAGTTTGTAACCACAGTCTTGCGGAACAGGGACTGTCCGTCAAACAACGGAGCAAACTGCTTGGGCATAAGGGAACGGCTTACAGGCCACAGACGAGTTCCGTTACCACCACAAAGAATCAGGTTAATCATAAAGAACTCCTATTACTTGCCCCAGGTGCCGTTACTGATCAGCTGGATGTTACGTGCAGTAGTTACACCGTAGTAGACACCCTGTTCGGTGGGCCAGATCAAGTTCATGAGACGGTTCCAGGTAGCCAGGTCGGAAGCGTCGACATACACAATGTCGTGGGCAGAAAGGTCAAAGCGATCGGCCATGGCCAGTGCCATTGCGTTCTTGGCATTCAGCTGGTAAACATCAATCTGCGTCTCGGAAGTATTACGGATTACGTAGATGCCACGAGAAGTAGCATTCATAGCCTGCAGGCCACCGGCAGAAGCCAGAGCTTCGGCCAGGCTCAAGCCACCATAGCTAATGTTAACGGTACCGACACGGCCAACTTCGCCCAGCACAAAGACCTTGTTTTCTTTCTGGGTTTCGGCCAAGGCGGGAATAAAAATCTGGTCGTTGGGCTGAACCACAATCTTTTCGAGAGGCAGATTAGCCTTGAACGCCTGCATATAGTTAATGTTGTAGACCTTGTCGCCACGACGGAGCTGCATTGCAGCAGGGTCGGCCTCTTCGCTAAAGCCACCGACACTGGCAATTGCATCGGGCAAAGTCATGGGCTTTTCGTCGAAGCCGATAAAGCCAGGCTTGTTCACAGCGCCAGCAACAAAAGCCTTACGGCTGTTGTAACCGGTAACGCGAACGTCAACCTGAGGGTCGTTCAGGATCTTGTCGGAAAGGCGCTTGGTAATTTCGGCGCGGAGTTCCTGAGCGGTAAGACCGGCAGCCTGCATTTCGCCTGCGTAAGGGTAGAACAACTTACCATCGGTTGTAACCTTCTGACCTGCAGGCTGGTACTGGCCCATAGGAGAAGTCAATTCCGGATGTTCCCACACCACCACCTGGACCATATCCAGAGGTCCAATGCGGTATTCCAGTTCGGGCAAGGAATCCACCATCAAATCCTTGAGATCGCCAAAGGATTCATCGCCTGCAGCTCCTGCTACAGCGCCCTTACCCAGATCGCCTTCTTCAATAGAATGAATGCGAACGGTAACACCATTATACTCGGTAGAATCGCCCGGCAATGCCATACGCATCTGAGGACCAGCGGCGCAGCTGCACAAAAGCATTGCCGCGGCACTGCAAATTCCCAAACAAATTTTCTTCATAGATCCATACCAGGACTAAGCCTGGCCCTCACTCTGTTTGATTTTTTCGACCCAATAAGGGGTCAGTTTAGAAATGTAGTTCCAAGCAAGAACAAAAGCACTTTCGGGACGGCGGTACGGGTCGGGTACATCGACGCGCATATTTTCGCCGTAGCGGAACACCTTGCCTTCCATAAAAGGATAGCGGGCAAGAATATCCATTTTTTGTCCATTTTCCATGGTCAGGATTAGATCAGCCCATTTTACGATATCAAGGTTGATTTGGCGAGCCTTGTGGGCACTCATATCTACACCATGCTCCAGAGCAATCTTTTGGCTGGTTTCGTGTGCAGGGTGATCAACCAAGGCTCCAAGGCCAGCACTCATGACATTGAAATCGGGACCAAGTTCCTTTTTCAACAAATACTCGCCCGTGGGGCTGCGGCAAATATTGCCGGTACATACAACTAGAATATTCTTCATTGTGTAAAAGATATAAAATGTAAAAGGCCCTCCCTTTGGGAGAGCCTTTAAAAGTGCAATTTTTATGGATAAAGTAGGGGACTTTTTAGGATTTTCCGTACTTATAGCCATAGCCTTCGGAACGGCTGTGCTCGTACTTGTTAATGACAATAGAAGCATGAGCCGTGGGATTACCCTTAAGAAGCTGAGCCATGCCATCTTGAATGGTTTCGATGGAATGCCTGTTGTACTCGATAACCATAACGATCTGAGCAGCAGAACGGCAAGCCAGGGCGGCGTCGGTTACCAGCATAATCGGCGGAGTATCCACAATAATCAAGTCATATTCTGTCTTAAACTTTTCGAGAAGTTCAGCATAATACTTAGAGCCCAGCAATTCAGCCGGATTGGCCGGAACATTACCGCAGGGAATCACATACATGTTTTCGACTTCGGTAGAATGAGTTACGTCTTCGACCTTGGCAGTTCTAAGCAGAACCTGAGAAAAACCATCGCCGCGCTTGATGCCAAATTCCTTATGGAGACGGCCCTTACGGAGGTCGGCGTCAATAAGCAGAACCTTCTTGCCCAGACCAGCAAACAAGGCTGCCAGGTTCACAGAAATAAAGCTCTTGCCTACACCAGGAATAAGGCCGCTAACACCAATCACAGAGCTGCCTTCGTCCATCATGGAGAATTCCAGGGAAGAACGGAGAGCTCGCAAGGATTCCACAGCCACGTCGTCGGGTTCCACCACGGCAAGCGGTCTTGTACCCTTGGTTCCCTGAGGGTTGCCCTTGGGAATCTTGGCGTAAACGGTAAAGCCAGTTTCTTTTTCGATAAAGCTAGCACTCTTGACACCGCTGCTAAACCTAGACTTGATCGAAATCAGCGATGCTCCCACCAGGAAGCCAACAAACAAGGCGACAGCCAAAATCATCTTTTTCTTAGGCTTGGCGGGCTTGATAGCTTCTTCAGCAAAATCGATAATGCGAACGGTTCCTACTTCACCTGCAGAAACAAGTCGAAGCTGCTGGATGTTGTTAAGCATAGAAGTGTACATCACCTTGGACAGTTCCACTTCGTTCTGCAACTTCAGAACCTCTTGCTGGGTCGCAGGGAGCTTCTTGACCTGGCTAGAAGTGCCAGACAGTTCTCGCTTAAGAGTTTCTTCCTGCTCTTCCAGAGTCTTTACACTGGGATGTTCGGAATGGAACAGGCGGATGGCATCTTGCTTACGCTGTTGCAGGTTCAAGATATCCTGCTGCAGCCTCATACGACGCTGGAGCACAATCTGAGTTTCGGCGTTAATGTCTACAGAGCCCACCTTGTTTCGATAAACATTCAGGTTCATTAGGGCGGTATCCATACGAGACTTTACATCGGGCAGCTGCTTTTCGAGGAATTCCAAAGTCTTCTGTGCCTCGGCATTACGTTCTTCCACATTCTGACGCAAATAGGAAGACGCCACCTCGTTCAGGATTTCAACGCCACGATCAGGATAGATGTCCTGGTAAGAAAATTCCAGAATTCCGGTTTTCTTGCCCTTTTCCTTAACATCAAAAGCTTTACGGAACACATCAATGGCATCAAGACGCTGAATCTTTTCAACAGCAAAGCGCTGGCCTTCGCGAGCATCGCACCTAAAGATGCCAAAGGTTACAGAATCCCCTGCATAGGGGAAACGATAAGTCTGGCTGGAATTTCCAGAAAAAACCTTGTTTTCATTGTGGTCGTACAGATCAAAAGAGCCAAGACTATCCTTCATGACCACAGTCCAGGACTTGACATCGCTCTTGGGGATCTTGTCCCAGGGAACCTCGAACTGAGAAAGTTCCAGTCGGCCTTCCTTATGAAGAAGTCGATCCATAAAGTTCAAGGGGGTTGCAGTATACTGCAGGCGCATCTTTTCGACAGCCGAGCCCATGACCTGGCGACTCTTGATCAATTCTATCTCGGTTTCGGCGGGAGACGCATTAGAAAACAAAGCTCCAAGGCCGCCCATCATGCCCATGGGGTTCTTACTTCCCTTGGATTCAATCTGCAGCAAGGCGTCTACCTGATAAACCGGTCTAACCCATAAAGCAACAAAAACACCAACCGCAGCGGCAACCACCAAACAAGGTAACATGATATACCAATTTCTGGCAATATCCTTGAGCAGTTCCATCAAGTCGGTTTCTTCTTTCTTTTTCGAAGCCATAAAGACCCTTTAAAAATGAATTTAAATACACTCTATACAAGACAAATTTAAAAATTGAACTTCCCGTTCAAAAAGCTATCTTTATATTTATGACAGAAAAAGAGCCCGTTTCCTTAAAAGATTTCTTACAAAAAGCTAACAACGACGTTTCTTCCGAAGCCCTGCTAGAAAATTTCCTGGCCTGGGCAGACGCCAAGGGCACCACGCTGTACCCCGCCCAGGAAGAAGCGATCCTGGAGCTTTTAGACGGGAAAAACGTTATTCTAAATACGCCTACGGGTTCAGGAAAATCCATGGTAGCCCTGGCGCTCCATTTTGACAGTCTGGCCCACGGTCGCCGTAGCGTTTACACCTGCCCCATCAAGGCCCTGGTCAACGAAAAGTGGATGGCCTTGTGCAAGGAGTTCGGTCCCGAGAACGTAGGGCTTTCTACTGGCGACGCAACCGTCAATCGCGACGCCCCCATCATCTGCTGCACCGCAGAAATTCTCGCCAACATGGCCCTTTGCGAGGGGGAGCAAACGACAATTTCAGACGTTGTCATGGACGAATTCCACTACTATTCCGACAAGGAACGCGGTGTGGCCTGGCAGGTTCCACTTTTAACAATGCCCAACACCCGGTTCCTGCTCATGAGCGCAACCGTAGGCGCCACGGAATTCTTCGAAAAGGAAATGACCAAGCATACGGGCAAGGAATCTGTTACCGTACGCTCTACCCAGCGCCCGGTGCCCCTGGACTTTACCTACTCCGAAACTGAAATTTCTAACACGGTACAGCGCCTGATTAACGAGGGCAAGGGCCCTGTTTACGTGGTGCATTTTACCCAGGCGGCCGCGGCCACCAACGCCCAGAATTTCATGAGTCTGGACCTGTGCAACAAGGAAGAAAAACAGGCTATTAACGAAGCCATAAAGGAAATGCGGTTCAGCAGCCCCTACGGTCCCGAAGTAAAGCGCTGGCTTAAGCAGGGCATTGGCATACACCATGCAGGGCTTCTACCCAAGTACCGCATTCTTTGTGAAAAACTGGCCCAGAAAGGTTTGCTTAAAGTTATCTGCGGTACAGACACCTTGGGCGTTGGCGTGAACGTTCCCATTAGATCGGTTTTGTTTACCCAACTTTGCAAATATAGCGGCGACAAGACCGCAATTCTTACGGCGCGAGATTTTCACCAGATTGCAGGACGCGCAGGCCGTAAGGGTTTTGACGACATCGGCTACGTCGTGGCCCAAGCTCCCGAACACGTTATCGAGAACTTGAAACTGGAAGCCAAGACGAAACAGACAGGAAAGAAATTCCAGAAGAAGAAACCGCCTGAACACGGTTACGTCCCCTTCGACAAGAGCACCTACGAACGTTTAATCCAGGCACAGCCCGAGCCGCTGACGTCCAGCTTCCAGGTTTCCCACGGAATGCTTCTGAACATCCTCAGCCGCCCTACCGACGGTTGCAAGGCCATGCGAAACCTGATCAAGGACAGTCACGAAACCGCCGCCAGCAAGAAGCAATTGAGCAAGCGAGCCTTCCAGCTGTTCCGCGGCCTTGTAGAGGGCCACATCATCGAGTTCGCTCCGCAGGTAGCGCCAGGCTATAGCAAGCTTCGTGTGAACATGGACCTGCAGGACGATTTCTCCATGAACCAGCCCCTTTCACTTTATCTGCTGGATACGTTACCCAAGCTGGACAGGGAAAGCCCGGAATACGCGCTGGACGTCATTACTTTATGCGAAAGCATCGTAGAAAATCCCGACGCCATCCTGCGCATCCAGATGAACAAGGCCAAGAACGCCCGCATGGAAGAACTGAAGGCCCAGGGCATGGAATTCAACCAGCGTATGGAAGAGTTGGAAAAGGTGGAATACCCCAAGCCCCTGCGGGAATTCATCTACGACACCTACAACAACTTTGCGGAAACCCACCCCTGGGTGGACGTGAACGTGGAACCCAAGTCCATTGTCCGCGAGATGTTCGAGAACTTCAGCACCTTCAGCGGATACATCAAGCAGTACGGCCTCCAGCGCATGGAAGCCATCCTGTTGCGTCACCTGAACGGAGTGTATAAAGTTTTGGCCCAGACCGTTCCCGACAGCTACAAGAACGAGGAACTCCGTGACATGGAAGAGTTCCTTGGGGACATGATCAGGCGTACCGACTCCAGCCTGCTGGAAGAATGGGAAAAGATGGCCCACCCCGAAGACTACCAGAAGCGTATGGACGAGGCAGGCGCCACCGAAATGGAAACAGCCTTTGGCGCAGACAAGGTGGCCGCCGACATCACCTACGACAAGAAGCGCTTTATCAACATGGTGCGTCAGCGCATCTTCCAGCTCATGAGTGCCTTGCAGAAACAGGCCTTCGGCGACGTGCTGGACCTGCTGGCAGACGACCTGGCAGAAGGCCAGATGCTGGTAGACGGCGAAGGCAAGCCCTGGACCGAAAGCCGCCTCATGGAAATCATGGCCGCCTACGTGGCAGAACACCACAAGTTCCGCCTAGATGTAGAAGGACGCTCCGTGCACCACACCATCATTACCTACGAAGGCGAAATCATGCACATCCAGCAAATGCTCCAGGATGAAGAGGACTTCAACGACTGGAGCATCGATTTCAAGGTCGAGCTCAAGGAATGTCGTGAAGCGGGCATGCCGCTTTTGAACATGGTACGAATCGGAGAAGTCTAAATTCTACGAATGTTGCAGCAAAACGCTGCGGCGCCTAGCGGTTCTTGACGCAGCGTACAGCAAAAGCGTCTGTCTTGTAGGCGTAATCGGCACCGATTTTTCCGCCACGAAAACTAATGCTGCGGTATCGGGCGTATTCCTGCCCCATGCTGGTGGAAGTCCAGAAATAGGCGTGTTTGTACAAGTCATAGAAACACCCCATACTGTAGCGGCCTCCAGAAGGAAGGGCAGCAAACCCCACGCTATCGGTTCCGACCACAGAGCCATAGCATTCCTCCCAGTCTTCGGAGGATTTAAGCATGGTTCCCGGCAGGCCTTCTTGCAGGCTTCTTAGATATTCACAAAGTTCATGCCATTCTTCTTCTGAAGGAAGATGCCAACCTTCGGGCGCCACCTTCATGGCGGCTTCCCAGGTGTAAAGGCGGCCAAATTTTGCAACATTCTTTTCGACTTCGCCATAGGCAAAGCTTCCAGAGTCATCATCGGCAACACCACCGACGCTAACGTAACGCAGGTTTTCGACCATCCAAGTCTGAGCCCCGATATTCACAGTACTGTAGATTTCGCCATCGCGTTCATCTACCAGCGAGCCATAACCGAACTTGACGCCATTCTTCATTAAGTAGGAGGCGTACTCTTCGTCTTTTACAGCTTTTGTAATATCAGATTCTCCAAACAGCATATTTTACCTTCAATTTTTACAAAAACTGAAAATTTTCAATTTCTGTTTACCTGTTTTCGCACCTTATTTGCAAAATGCATGCCAAAAAAAAGATTCTACCCCATCCCCTACACCCTAGACCCTATACCCTACACCCTAGCCCCTAAACCCTATCCCCTAAACACCAGCCCACATACTTTTCTATATTCTAGCCATGACCGCAGAAGAACTTTACAACCGTCTTAAGAGTATCCAGCCTGGCGCTGTCCTTTGCACCTATTCCATGGAAAAAGTGGAACAGATGCTTCCCATCATCAACGAAATCAACGAACTGAAGAAGGAACGCGACGCCGTCATTCTCGCCCACAGTTACGTTGCCCCGGAAATCATCCTGGGCGTTGCCGACTACGATGGCGACTCCTTCAAGCTGAGTCAGGACGCCACCAAGGTGGAAGCAAAGACCATCGTGTTCTCTGCCGTACGTTTCATGGGCGAAACTGCAAAAATTTTGAACCCCACCAAGGACGTTCTGATTCCGGGTCCGCTGACCGGCTGTAGCCTGGCCGACTCCATTACTGGCGCAGAAGTCCGCGCGCTGCGTGAAAAGTATCCGGACCACACCTTCGTCTGCTACATCAACACCACCGCCGACGTCAAGGCAAACTGCGACGTTTGCGTAACCAGCTCCAACGTGATGAAGATCGTAAGCTCTCTCGAAAACGACAAGATCGTATTCGTTCCCGATGGACTCATGGGCCAGAACCTCATCGACGAAATGAAGAAGCGTAACATAAAGAAGGAAATCGTGCTCCACAGCGGTTGCTGCTACGTGCACGAAACCTACGATTCCGAACTGATCAACTTCTTCCGTAGCCAGAATCCGGGCCTGAAGGTGGTAAGCCACCCCGAATGCCACCCGGGCGTCGCTCTCCTCAGCGATTACGTGGGCAGCACCGGCCAGATGGTCACCTACATCAAGGACCAGCCCGAAGGCACCCCGTTCCTGCTCCTCACCGAATGCGGTCTCAATGCCCGCATGCAGTACGAGTTCCCGAACAAGCGCTTTATCGGCAGCTGCAGCATGTGCAAGTACATGAAGAGTAACTCCCTGGAAAACATCCTGGAAACCCTGCGCCATCCGGAAGCAGCCCAGCATGTGGAACTGGACGAAGCCACCCGCGTCGCCGCAAAGAAGTGCATCGACGCAATGTTCTATTATGCTGCTAAGTAGAGTGTAGAGACTAGAGACTAGAGACTAGAAATTAGAGATTAGAGATTAGAGATTTCGGGAATACGCTACTGAGTAGAGAGTAGAGTGTAGAGACTAGAAATTAGAGATTAGGGTTGTCAGGATGGTTCTGCTTGAGATATAAAGATGAAACTCTCTTTAAATAGCAAGCACTTGCATCCTGCGGCCCTAGACCCTAGAACCTAGTCTCTAAACCCTAAAAATGCCCTAGACCCTAAAAAAATTATGAAAAAAGTTCTTTTTGTTTTGATTACCGTAATCGGGCTGTGCTGCAGCCAGGTTTTTGCTGATGAAGGTTACTGGCCCAAGTCCTACTTTGTTGAAGCAGGCTACGGCGCCATGATTTCTAAGGGTGACTTTAACGAAAAGTCTTTTTCTATCAGAGATACCAACGACATCAAGGGCAGGGTTCACCCCGTAGGCCTCGAAATGTACGGCACCCCTGATTTGACCATCGGTGCAAACATCGCGCAGTTTACATTGGCATTGAACTTTCAGTACACCAATACCAACCAGACGCTGGCAGGTTTCCCCGACGACGACTACACGGCAGACACCCGCATTTGGCGCCTGGGTTTTGAATTCACCTACAATCTGTTCTGGCCCGAAAACTTCCAGATTGGATTAGGCGGTGGCTATTCTTACACCAGCATCAAGGCTGACGACGCCATTTATTTTGGGGAAGTCTGTTCTGAAGGTGTTTGCACTGGCGATGACATTTACAGTTCCGAAATGATGGGTTCGGCATTTGGCTTTATTGCAAACCTTCATTACTACATTACAGACAACATTTCTATGGTTCCGGCAATCAAGATTTACGAAAACTGGTTCAAGAACGTTTACAGTTCCAGAACCGAAAATTGTGATCTTGACCCCTATATGTGGCAGACATTTATTCTGGTTTCGCTGTCTGTTCAGTACACCTTCTAATTTTTTATAACACCTGCAGTATACAAAATGCGGGCTTTTATAAGGACCTTTAGGTCTTAAAGTCATAGCAGGATTCGGCGCCAATTTCTATCTTTGGGCGCGTATGAAAACTATTACAAAAATTGCTTTGGCTTTTGGCTGTGCTGCAGCCGCCTCTACCTCTTTCGCCATGGATGGCAAGGGATGGGCTTCTTCTTACGAATCCCTGGCTGCATTTGACAGCAAGATTTTCTACTACGGAAATCGCCCCGACTACGTAAAGCCCATTATCGACAACCTGGGCAATGTTCTGAACAGCAACTGGTACGTAAGCGCCAATGTCCCCCAGAGCCTTACTTTTGAAGTAGGCTTGCCCTTCTCCTTGATTCTGGTCGGTAATGACGATCAGGTTTATCAGGATGAGCTCCTTGGCGAACGCCCCACTATTTTTGGCGACCACGGCGACCCGCTTGTCTACAATATGATTCCTGGATCCGCAGGACTCATTCCCGATCATGACGGCGATCTGACAAATGTGATTTACGGTAACAAGAACCTGAACGCCCTGGGAGTATTTACATATCCCTACTTGCAGATGGCAGCCGGCTTCTACCACGCCCGAGTGGTTTTGCGCGGCATGGTTCTGCCCTCTATTAGCAACCTGACTAAGTTCAACCTTTTCGGTTTTGGCTTACAGTATAGCTTTGGTCACTTTTTCCAGTACATGCTGCCTCCTGCGGCCCAGGGCTTTGACGTAAGCTTGGCTTTTGGTTACAGCACCAGCGGCATTGGCTACCGTCCCGACGATTTCAAGGGATCTTTGGATCTAGATGTTTCTGCAACCACTTTTGACGTAGTCCTGGGTTACAAGCCTGTAGACTTTGTAGAAGTCATGATGACCTTGGGTTACCAGAGTTCCACCATGGAATCTTCTGGCAATTTGTACCAGGTTAGAGAAGACTTTATGGGGCATGAAATCGTCAACCCCGACGGGAGCCTCAACAAGTACCACGAAATCAACCCGGACATTTCTGTAGACGGCAACTGCGGTTTTAAATTCGGCCTTGCAGTAGCCTTCCAGTTCGGCGGCGCCTACCACCCGGTTGTGGGTTTTGATTACGGTGGAAAGTCCAGCTTTACTACCAACGCTCTTTACTTCCGTCAGCAATTCGGTACCGACAAGACTCCCGACGAAATCGCCCAGGAAAAAGGCTACGTTCGCGGCGCAAGCAAGGCCGAAGAACAGAAGATTCACGACGAAGCTGTTCAGCAGGAAGTCAGGAACGAAGCCAACAACGCTTACGAAAATGAGGTGGGCGACGAAGGCGCAGTGCAGGAAACCGACGAAAACGGATTTGGCATAGATCCCGAGGCTCAGGCCGAAGAATCTGACGACTATGACGGAAACGCCGGATCTGAATGGTAGGACTTTTACTTAACAACAAACAACAGGCATCAAAATGATCACATTCCTTATTGGCGTCGCAATTCTTATTGGCGGCTACTTTACCTACGGAAAATTCGTAGAACATGTGTTCGGCCCCGATGATCGCAAGACCCCCGCTACCGAAAATCCCGACGGCGTAGACCGCGTTGTTCTCCCCCACTGGAAGAACATGCTGATACAGCTCTTGAACATTGCAGGTATCGGCCCCGTTATTGGCGTGATTCTCGGCATTAAGTTTGGCGCCATCGTGTTCATTTTGCTGCCTTTGGGCAATGTGCTGGGTGGAGCTGTTCACGACTACTTTAGCGGTATGGTGAGCATGCGTAACAACGGCTATAACGTTCCGGCACTTTCTCGAAAGTTCCTGGGCAAGGGTCCATCCAAGGTTGTCATGACCTTGATTTCTGTAGCCTTGATTCTTGTGGGAGCCGTATTTACCAACACACCGGCACAGCTCATCAACACTCCGATTCTTGTTGGCGAACATGTGTCGCCCACCTTATTCTGGGTGGCGGTTGCTGCAATCTTTGTTTACTACTTCCTGAGTACCTTCTTCCCTATTGATAAAATTATCGGCCGCATCTACCCGCTGTTCGGTGGTCTCCTGATCGTGGCTTCTGTAGCCATCCTTATTGGCATTGCCCCGAACCTGAACGTTCTGGACAACATCTGCTTTAGCGACTTTGCCAGCAACTTCAACAAGCATCCTGCAGGGCAGCCCATTCTGCCCATGCTGTTCGTGACAATCGCCTGCGGCATTATCAGTGGTTTCCATAGCACCCAGAGTCCCCTGGTGGCTCGCACCGAATTTACCGAAAAGACCGGACGCCAGACATTCTACGGAATGATGATTCTTGAAGGTCTTATCGGCATGATCTGGGCAGCTGGCGGTATGTACATCTACCACAAGTTCCCGGAACTGATTACCGGAGCCAGCGGCGTAAAGGTCCTGAGCACCCTGGTTTCTGACGTTCTGCCTTTTGCCCCCATTTCAGTCTTGGTTGTCGTTGGCGTTATCGTTCTCGCAATTACCAGCGGCGACACCAGTCTCAGAAGTCTTCGTCTGACCATTGCAGAACTATTGCACATCGACCAGACTTCTGCCAGGAACAGATTGCTTTTGACCGTTCCCATGTTCGCCATCTGCCTTGCCATTATCTTCTGGAGCAATCTGGACAAGGAAGGCTTTAACATCCTGTGGAATTACTTTAGCTGGAGCAACCAGCTGATGGCAGTCTGCAGCCTTTGCGTAACGGTCGCCTACCTTCGTGGCAAGAACAAGAATTACTGGATTGCCCTGCTCCCCTGCATGTTCATGACCTTCATTACCGCCTTCTACATTCTCTGGGTCAGCCCCACCAACCTGAAGGGAGCCCCTGTAGGATTCGGCCTGGATTACAACACGGCAAGGGCCCTGGCAGTCTTTGTGGCCGTGGGTCTGGGCGTATGGCTAGTACGCCGAGGCAAGAAGCTTACCACCATGAAGGATTTCGATCCTGACAAGTGGAACGAAGAACAGGATAAGAAAAACCAGTACAAGCCTAAGTAAGGCCTGCATACATTATGGAAATTCAGGGGACCATTAAATCGATAACATTCCACAGTCCGCAGAATGGCTTTACCGTTCTGCGCCTTAATGACGCGGAATCCAAGAAGGTTGTAGTGGTCACCGGAACACTCCCCGAACTGAATGTTGGAGAAAACATCAAGTTCGAAGGGGAATGGGGACGCCACCCGAAGTTTGGCACCCAGTTCAAGTGCAGTTCCTTTGAATTGATTCAGGCAGCCGACGACGGGGACGCCGTTGCGTTCTTAAGCGGGATTTGCCCTGGGGTCGGTCCAAAAACCGCCCAGAACATTTATGAGGTCTTTGGCGAAGAAACGTTCGACGTTCTCGATAATGACCCGGACCGATTCCGCAGTGTAAAAATCAAGGGGCTGCCCAAGACAAAAGTGGAAATGTTCCTGGCCCGCTGGCAAGAAGCCCGCCACAGCCGCGACACCATGATGTTCCTTTACAGCCATGGCATTGTAGGAAGCATTGCCAAAAAGCTGTGGATGCGATTTGGCCAAGGCACGGTCCCGAAAATTCAGGAAAACCCCTACATGCTCTGCGAAGAAGTTTTCGGCATCGGATTCCTGAAGGCCGACGAAATCGCCATGAAGCTGGGGCTGCCTAAAGACAGCCCCACCCGCCTGCAGGAGGCATTGCTATACACCCTGCAGGAGGCCTCTATGAGCGACGGCCACGTCTACCTCCCTAAAGACCAGCTGATTGGCCGCGCCATCAAGAACTTGCGCATTGACGTGTATGACGAAGATTCCGTCAACAGGCTCATCGACCAGTTTGAAATTCTCTGCGGGAACGAACGCATAAGACGTGTAGGCGACGACTGTTTCCACCCGATTCTGTTTAACGCCGAGCAGAAAATCGCCGACAACATTATTTACCGTCTGGGGAACGCCCCTGCAGAAACGGTGGGGGCAGAATTTGCCAGCAGGGAGCTTCGAGACTGGGAACGGGAACACAAGTTTTCCTTCGACCCTATCCAGAGGGAAGCGATTACAGAAGCCCTCAGCCACCGCATGTTCATTATTACAGGCGGTCCCGGCACCGGCAAGACTACCATTCTTAAGGGCATCCTCCATCTGGCACGTAAGATGGGCGAAAACATATTGCTGGCAGCCCCTACAGGCCGCGCCGCCAAGCGCATGGGCGAATGCTGCGGCGAAAAGGCCAGCACGATCCACAGGCTTCTAGAAGTGGACCCAGTTTCACACAAGTTCACGAAGAACAACATGAACCCGCTAGACTGCACCCTGCTGATTGTTGACGAATTCAGTATGGTAGATACCTGGTTAGCTTCGTCGCTGCTGGAAGCGGTTCCCATGAAGGCCCGCGTGGTGATTGTTGGAGACGCCGACCAGCTGCCAAGTGTGGGCCCCGGCAACGTGCTGAACGACCTGTTGCGTAGCCCCAACATTCCTCACATCCGTTTGCAACACATTTTCCGCCAGGCCGGCGAAAACGACATTGCCGAAAAGGCCAGCAAGATTAATCAGGGCATTACCCCTACCCCGCTAGATGGCCCCAACTTTCATTTCATTCCTTTCGAGACTCCAGAGGAATGCAAGGTCCATTTAGAACAACTTATCGCAACAGGCGTAAAGGGCAAGCTGGACATCAACCTCATTGAGCAAATGCAGGTCCTTGTTCCCATGCGTAAGGGGCCCTTGGGCATTTTCGAGCTGAACCCGTTCCTGCAGAGTTTGCTGAACCCGGGAGTTCCCCGCCACAAGATGGTGGGCGTCGAGTGGAGCAAGGGCGATCGCGTCATGCAGATCAAGAACAACTACGAAAAGAATGTCTTTAACGGCGACGTAGGAACCATCTGGCGTGTAGACGCCGTAAACAAGAAAGTTACCGTATTCTACGACGACAAGACGGTAGATTACGAAGACGACGAACTGGAAGAACTGACCCTTGCCTACGCCTGCACCATCCACAAGAGCCAGGGCAGCGAATATCCGGCAGTAATCGTGGTGCTGGATTCCAGCCATTACATAATGTTACAGCGCAACCTGATATACACCGCCATTACCCGAGCCAAGGGACACGTGTGGATTCTTTCGGCCCCCGGAGCGTTACACCAGGCCATAAGAACCCTGCGCAATTCCAGACGCTATACACGTCTTACAGAAAGACTATCTTAGAACCTATGAGCGAGAATTTCCAGAATCAGAAGTATGCGGTAACCCCCAAGACCGATCGTAAATCGGAACCGGGCCAAAATTGTACACAAACTAATGCTCATGATTTTAAAGACAAGTCTCAGCAGGAAAAGATTTTGGCATCTGTTGCAAGCACCTATTTGCTTGACCAGACCGATGGCGAGAAAAATGCAAATCTTGTAGGAATCATGGCCATTATTGCAGGCATGCTAGGCGTACATGATATCTATTGCGGCAAACAGCGAAACGGCATCCTAAAAATCATTTTTGCAGCAATCCCCATATTCGCCCCCATTTCTGCCATTTGGGCAATCATTGACATCTATAGAATAGGATGCGGTTCTTACAAGCCCCAAAGGGATTTGCCCATGACGGCAGCCCCCTGGTGCAAAAAGGCGGCCTTCGTTGCGGCACTAGTCTACTTTGCGGCCCTGACCCTTATTTTGCGGCCCCTTGTCCAGTTTTTTCTTATAAAAATTACAGGCTAGGCCAGCTTTTTTTATAAAAACTGCAATTTCGCCCCTCATTTTTTGTTGTAAGATTCAAAAAACTTTTTTCTTGAACTACATTTTTCGCCGAAAATGGTTTTTACGGTGATCACATACGTTGTTGTGGGACTCCTCGCAGCGTTCTGTCTCTTCTATGCGTGGCTAGAAGTGCGGTTTTTCCGTGCGCTGGGTACCGTGCGTAAGGGCAATTCCGATGTGGAGCCGGCTCCGAAAGTAAGCATACTGATTGCCGCCCGCAACGAAGAAGATGGCATCCGCCAGACGCTGGATTCGGTCATGCAGCAGGATTACCGCGGTTTTTGGGAAGTGTGGGTGGCCGATGACCGCAGCACCGACGAAACCCCCAAGATTCTGGCGGAATACGAAGCCAAGTATCCGGGCAAGTTCCACGTACTGACCATCAAGGAAATTCCTGAAGGCGCCAGCCCCAAGAAACACGCCCTGAGTTTGATGATCGACGCCTGCGACGGCGAAATTCTTTGCCTTACGGATGCGGACTGCATTGTAAAGCCCACCTGGGTCACGGGGATTGTTGCCGAATTCGAGCCCGGAATCGAACTGGTGGCAGGGCACTCCTACATTCCCACCATCAAGGGCAAGTCCAGCGTGCTGATTTGCATGCAGGCGGTAGAGACACTTATATATAGAGTGGCTGGTACGGCGGGGCTCGCCATGCACCTGCCCCTGACAAGCACCGGAAACAACCTGGCCTACCGCAAGAGCTTCTTCAAGAGCGTCAAGGGGTTCGAGAACGTCATTAAAATTCAGAGCGGCGACGACGACCTGCTAATGCAGAAGCTGGCGGCAGACCGCCCCTGGGCCATGCGCTACTGCATTGCGGATTCCACCTTTGTAACAACCAATGGCAAGGAAACCCTGAAGGAACTTTGGGAACAGCGCAAGCGCTGGGCCTCCAAGACTATTTACTACACGCCGAAGATTGTTTTTGTACTGAGTATGGTGTTCCTGTTCCTGCTGATGCAGTGTGTTGGCGCCGTACTTTCACCTTTTAGCTTTACAATCTTCCTGGCCACGGCAATAACCTTCGTTATCAAGTGCGCCGGCGACCTGATTTTAATTCTCCGAGGGCTAAGGGTCTTTAGGCAGGAGCACCTGATCAAGTGGTGCATCCCTGTTGAATTCATCCACGCCCCCTTTACCGTTCTGGCCGTACTTTTCGGCCTCTTCGGACGCTTCAAATGGAAGTAAACTATGGCAACAGCAAAGGCAACTGATACTACTGCGGCAAAGGCAAAAAAGACGACCTCCAAGGCAACGGCCAAGGTCGCCAAGCCCGCCGCAAAGACTACCAAGTCAGCTAAAACCGCAACCCCCACCGAGGGCAAGACGCTGATTATCGCAGAAAAGCCCAGCGTCGCCTTGGACCTGGTGAAGGTTCTGGGCCAGAAGAACTTTACAAAGGGTAACGGGGTCTACGAAAGCGACACAACCATCGTAAGCCACGCCATAGGCCACCTGGTAGAAATTGCCGACCCCAAGGAGATTGACGAGCGTTACAAGAAGTGGGAAATGAGCACGCTCCCCATGCTGCCGGAAAAGTTCCCCCTTTCGGCAAACCCCACCACCAAGAGCCAGCTTTCCATTTTGAGCAAGCTCATCAAGCGCAAGGACGTTACCACCCTGGTAAACGCATGCGATGCTGGCCGCGAAGGTGAACTGATTTTCTTCTACATCCTGGACTACGTGCTGAAGGGCAAGTTTACAGGCAAGACTATCAAGCGTCTGTGGATGCAGAGTATGACTCCCGCCGCCATCCAGGAAGCATTCGACAATATGCGCGATGGCGCCGACATGGAAAACCTGAAGGCAGCCGCCATTTGCCGTAGCGAGGCCGACTGGCTCATTGGCATGAACGGCAGCCGCGGTCTTACCGCCTACAACAGCTCCATGGGCGGCTTCCAGATTACCCCCTGCGGCCGTGTGCAGACCCCGACCCTTGCCATTATCGTAAACCGCGAAGAAGAACGCCACCAGTTCGTACCCAAGAAGTACTGGACTATCGATGCGGACTTCGACAACGACGGAAATCATTACCAGGGTAAGTGGTTTACCCCCAATGGTGACAGCAGGCAAAAGCAGATCTTTGACGAAAAGAAGGTACAGGAAATTCTTGCCAAGTGCAAGGGCAAGATGGGTTCTATCGAAGAAACCACTGCCCCCAGTTTCCAGAAGTGCGGTCAGCTCTATGACCTGACTACCTTACAGCGTGAGGCCAACAACCGTTTCGGCTTTAGTGCAAAGACAACCCTTTCTATTGCCCAGGCCCTTTACGAACGCCACAAGGCCACCACCTACCCCCGTACCGATAGCCGCTGCCTGCCCGAAGACTACGTGGGCCCCGTAAAGACCACACTAGGCAAGATTACCGGCTCCCTGGCACCTTTCGCCCAGACCGCCCTCAACAACAACTGGGTGGTAAAGACACCCAAAGTCTTTGACAACAAGAAGATTTCAGACCACTTTGCCATTATTCCTACAGGCATTATGCCTTCGGACTTGAGCGAAGCGGAGCAGAAAGTGTTCAACATGATCTGCCAGCGTTTTATCGCCGTTTTCTACCCGCCTGCAAAGTACCTGAACACCACCCGCATTACCACCGTGGAAAAAGAAACCTTCATAACCGAAGGCAAGATTCTGGTGGAACCGGGCTTTAAGGCCGTTTACGGCAAGGACGCCGATGACGAAGCCAACATTCCGCAGCTGAAGGGCAACTCCGCAAAGACTGCGGACATCGAAGCCGAGGAAGACTTTACCAAGCCCCCTGCACACTATACAGAAAGCACTCTCCTCTCTATGATGGAAAGTGCCGGTAAGCTGGTGGAAGACGAGGAACTCCGCGACGCCATGAAGGAACGTGGCCTTGGAACTCCTGCCACCCGTGCAGCCATTATCGAAAAGCTGGTCACCGACAAGTACGTGGTCCGTGACGGCAAGGACATGATCGCCACCGCCAAGGCCTTCGACCTGATCAAGGTGCTGAAGGCCATGGACATCGAAGCCCTCACCAGCCCGGAACTTACCGGCGAGTGGGAATACAAGATGGAGCAGATCGAGAAGGGCAAGGAGACCCGCGAGAACTTCATGAACGGCATTGTGGAAATGACCCGCACCATGGTGAAGAACATCAAGGGTTTCAAGGAAGAAAGCACTACCGGCGAGGCAAGCTTCAGCCCCGTCAACGGCAAGAAGGTCTTTGAAACCGTCAGCCGCTACACCACCGAAGACGGCATCGTTATCCGCAAGATGATTGGCGGCAAGCGCCTTTCCGAAGCTGAAATCGTGGAGCTTCTCACCAACAGGAAGATTGGCCCTCTTACTGGATTCCGCAGCAAGAAGGGTGCCGAATTTTCTGCCGTCGTCATCATTAACGACCAGAATAAAATCGAGTTCGTTTTTGACGACAACAAGGAAGGTGCAGAAATTGAATTGGGCCAGCAGGTTGGCAGTTCCCCGCTGGACAACTCCGCGGTGTACGAAACCATGACCGGCTACGTCAGCGATTCCTACGTGAAGAAGGAACCCAGCGGACTGCAGCTGCCCAAGATTCTTCTGGGCAAGGAAATCCCTCTGGAAGCCATCCAGAAGATGCTTTCTGGCGTTGGCGTAAAGACCGATTTGATCAAGGGTTTCCGCAGCAACAAGACGCACCGTACCTTCGACGCATTCCTTTACGTGGACAAGTCCGGCAAGCTGAAGTTCGACTTCCCGCCCCGCGAGTTCAAGCCTCGCCGCTGGGGCGCCAAGAAGGCAACCGCAAGCAAGAGTGCCGGCGAAGATTACGTTCCGTAGTTGGGAGTCCCGGCCTAGCCGGGGGTTTAAAAATTGAAGTTTAGTTCCGCAATCCTTATAATAATGAGTATGGTCTGTGCCGCGTTCGCGCAGACTTCTACTGCAGTTTCGCCGCAGGAACAACCCGCAACGCCATCCGCTCTGGATAGCGCCGTAATGCAGGTGGTTCCCGACACCACCGCTTCGCGGAACACCGCCCCGCAGGCTTGCGACGAAAGCAAGACACCCTACGGGCTACCCTGCGATTTGATGTCCCTCTGGAATTCCATGAGCATCAAGCAGAAGGCCGCCCAGATGGTAATGGTCTACATGACTCCCGCAAACTTCATGATCGAAAATGAATTTGGCGGTGTACTTGTCATGCGCAGCCACCTGAAGAATCTGGATAAGTTCAAGAGCGTCATCAAAAACATCAACGACAGCATGGTCATTGCGCCCCTTGTCGCCGTAGACCAGGAAGGCGGACGCGTCAACCGCATTTCCAGCATTTCTCCGGAATGGGAACGCACGCCTAGCGCCAAGGCAATGCGCAAGATGGAAGCGGATTCCATTGAGAAACTGGCCCAGCGGATTGGCGCCGTCCTGAAGGATGCAGGCATCAACCTGAATCTGGCGCCAGTGCTAGACCCCGCCAAGGATAGCCGCGGCAAAAATTCCTTTATGGAAGAATCGGACCGCAGCTGGGGCGCCGACACCAGCAACGCCTTTAAGGTTCGCGCCTTTGTCAGCGGAATGCAGAAGAGCGGGATTTCCTGCGTATCCAAGCACTTCCCTGGGTACGACTCCTGGACGAACAGCGACCATCAGGTTGCCGTCAGCAGCACCCCGAAAAAGAAGATCCTGCAGAACGTTGAATTTTTCAAGACTCTCGCTAACGACATTCCCGTAACCATGATGAGCAGTGTCAGCTTCGTTCGCATTTCCAACAGGCCCGCGGTTTTTGAGCCCAAGATTATCGCCATGGCCCGCGAAATGTCTCCGGAAACCGTCATCCTGACAGACGACATGTGGGGAGTTTCGCTGCGAGCATGGATCAGCGGCACCGAACGAGTCAAGGGCAAGAACTATCCCGCAAAGGACTTCAAGAAACTTGTGCAGACAGCCCTTACCGCCGGCAACGACATGTTCATGATTACCTACCCGCAAAAGGCGGTGGAAATGGTAAAGATACTCACGGCAATGTCCAAGCAGAACAGCAAGTACCGCAAGCGCGTCGAAGAATCCTGCGCCCGCATCCTAAAGATGAAATTTCACGCAGGCTTAATCCACTAAAAAACGTTTTTTCTCGATTATTGGACTCCAAACATTTGTTTTTATAAAAACGGAGTCCACATTTTTAGTTTATCTACAATAAAAGCGTTTCTAGGTGAATGAAAATGGACTCCAAATACGCAATAAAGGTCTCTTTGGAGTGACCGAAAACAAGCATCCTGCATTTAATCGCATTATTTTCGTTAATTTATTCAAAAAGCTGGACTCCAAAGCCATCGTTCCATGATTTTTGGAGTCCATTTTGCGGCTCTAGAGCATTACTTCGGCTTCGGCCTTGGTAATGTTCTTTACTTCTTTCCTGATTTTATCGGGGCCGGCCTTCTGCAGGCACTGCTTTAGGAGTTCCGCGGCGGCCATGGCGTCAGCCAACGCCCTATGGTGATTGAAGTCAGGAAGTTCCAGACTCATGATCAAATTGTGCAGGCTGTAGCTGGGCAATCCCGGAAAGAACCTACGGGTCAGTTTAACAGTGCAAAGTCTTGGCGGATCCATCTTGATGCAGCAGCGGCGCAGTTCCGCCCGCAGGAACTTGCTGTCAAACTGAACATTGTGCGCAACAAAAATGCGACCCTTCAAAAGTTCCGCAACCTCTTCGGCAACGGCAGAAAACTGCGGCTGACCATTGACCATCTCATCGGTAATGCCTGTCAATTTTTGCACAAAGGGCTGTATCGGCATTCCCGGATCCAGCAAGGTCTGGTAAGTTCCTACGACCTCAAAATCATCCAGTAGAACAATCCCGATCTCGGTAACGCGACCATTTTCCGGCGTTCCGCCGGTGGTCTCCAAGTCAACAACAGCAAACTTCATGAATTACTTTACGGGAATCTCAAACTCGATAGTCTCGCGGCCGCAAACAACCTTGGCAGTAAGCATGCCAGACTTCGGGCGAGCGTACAACGGAGCCACCATCAGGTTCATGATCTTGCTGCTTTCGCTGGGCGTAGCCTGGTCATCGCTGGCAGTCTTGGTAAAGATGGGATTCTTGCCCTTGTCATAAATGTAGAAGGTCAAGTCGCGAACCAAGCCCTTCTTGATCTGTTCCTTGGGCACCTGAAAATAGACGATGCCACCCTTGGGCACCTTGCGCAGGCTGTCCTTGATTTCGTCTTCTGTGGCAAAGTCTGCTTCCATAGCCATGCGTACATCTTTTTTCAGTTTGTCGACGCTTTCGTAATCTATGGTAATCTGGTACTTTGCATCTTCGGGAATGGCGCTGGGGCGAACATCCCGAATCTGGGCATTGTTCTGATAATATTCCCAACGGCCATTGTCGTGCAAAATCACGGTAGAGCCGTTAGAAGTCTTTGCAATAATATCTTCAGCAAAAGCAGAAGTGCCCATCAGGCAAACTGCCGCCATAACCAAACAAGTTCTAAAAAAATTCTTTCCCATCATAAAAGCAAATATATACGAAAGGTCCAAAAAATATCGCAATCTTTATGAAAAAAAGTTTTAATAAAAGATTGCTTTAGTCCATACAGGTCATTAACGCATCATCTCACAGACTTCAGCACCGATAGCGCCGTTCTGAATGGTCACCATAATGAGGCTCTGTTCCATTTCTGCAGGAGGATCCATAGGGCCTACAAAAGGCTTGCCGCCGGCCTTCTGGCAATCCAGAAGCAGCCGTTCTCCCAAGGAGGCATGCAAGGCCAGGCTGGTATCGATGTACTTCAGGTGGGTGGGTTCCTCCAGCATAAAGTTGAGAGGAGCCTTCTTATTCAAGACGCGATTCTTTGGAACATATTCCCCGAATTCGTCTTCGACGCCCATGTTTGCCACCACAAGGTCAGAGTAGCTATTGACCGCATCTACAGAAAGAACAGAAAGCGCAGCCTTCTTGCCAGTAGCCGTTACCAGGAACTGGCTTTCGCGAATTGCTTTACAAACTTCGGCATCATCAAGAAAATCAATGATGTTCACATTGTTTCGTTCCAGCACATGGCAAAAATCGGACGAAGAGCTTCTGCGGCGGGTATCCGTAACCGTAGTCACCTGCATGCCGCGGCCAACGCCCTGCAGGGCAATACCGCAGCCCACCTTGCCGCTTCCAAATACAATCAGCTTTTTGTTTTCGAAGTCGCCGTAGCCAAGCTGTTCCAATCCGCGAAAATAGCCATCGCCTGTACCAAGAATCGTCTCGATCCGCTTTACGATTCCGCTATCGGCAACGTACACAGGGAACGTAGACTTTTCAAAGAACTGCACTCCGCTGCGGGTCAATTCCACAAAGCCAAACTTCGGATGGCAAAAGGAAAACTGTCCGGCACAATCAAGAATCAGGTCGAAGTCGTCGTCAACGGTCCCGCTTTTTACATCGGCATCGGTCACTACAGGAATTCCATCTTCTTCAAGAATCCCAATGACATTTTCGTCGCAAGGCATTACGGGAGTTTTTCCATCACTGGAAACAGCATGGCCCACATATAGCTGAGCGCCGCCAGCCATCAGGGAACGATACTGCAAAAGGGTGTTTCGAAAAATCGGCGTCGCCACCAGAATTTTCATTCCCAGGAAGGGCTGTTCCGCAATCCAGCGGTCGGCCAAATAAGCCAGTGCCGGGTATTCGCGGGGTTCGTAATGATCGTTGATAATGTCATCGAAAAGCATGCCGCCAAAGGTAGCAAAAACAAATAGCAGATACAAAATCCCGCTATTTTAGAATACTTTTTTGATGTTATATTTGACGCAATAATCAAAGGAAGTCCTATGAAGAATCTTGTTAAGAAATGGGTTGAATTAAGTCTGATTATTCGAATTGTAATCGGGCTTGTTCTTGGTGCAGTTCTTGGTCTGCTTGCTCCCGGACTCAGCGGAATCGGCATTTTGGGAACGCTGTTTGTGGGCGCCCTGAAAGGAGCCGCACCCATCCTGGTCTTTGCCCTGGTGGCAAGTTCCATTGCAGGCGCCGGCGAAGGAATCGGTAGCCGTTTCCGCAAGGTGATTTTGCTGTACGTTATCAGTTCCATTGGCGCGGCCGCCCTGGCCGTTGCAGGCAGCGAGCTGTTCCCTGTTACCATGAAGCTGACAGCAACCGCAGCCGAAGGAGCCGCACCCAGCGGCATCGGCGAAGTGCTTACCAACCTGGTAAAGAACTGCGTCCAGAATCCTGTGGCGGCCCTTGCTGGAGCCAACTACATAGGCATTCTCTTCTGGGCAATCGTCTTCGGCCTTGCCCTCAAGAAGCTGCCCGTAGAACATTGCGTTACCGTCATTACCGATGCCTCTGCAGCCATTTCCCAGGTGATCCGCTGGATTATCCAGATGGCACCCTTCGGCATTATGGGCCTGGTGTTTTCTTCTGTTGCAGAAAACGGCATGGGCATCTTTGCCGACTACGGCAAACTGCTGGCCCTGCTGGTGGGCTGCATGCTGCTGGTCGCCCTCGTTCTCAACCCGCTTATCGTTGCCATCACCTTGCGCAGGAACCCCTACCCGCTGGTATTCCGCTGCCTTCGCGATAGCGGCGTTACCGCATTCTTCACCCGCAGCTCCGCAGCAAACGTCCCGGTGAACATGACCCTCTGCGAACGCCTGGGTCTCGAAAAGGATTTCTACTCAGTCTCCATCCCGCTGGGCTGCACCATCAACATGTGCGGTGCGGCAGTAACCATCGCCGTCATGACCTTGGCTGTAGCCAACACCATGGGCATTCACGTGGACTTCTTGACTGCCTGCATCCTCTGCGTCATGAGCGCCATCGGTGCCTGCGGAACTTCCGGCATTGCCGGCGGCTCCCTGTTCCTGATTCCCATGACCTGCTCTATCCTGGGCATTAGCGGCGACATCTCTATGCAGGCGGTTGCCGTGGGCTTTATCCTGGGCGTGGTGCAGGACTCCATGGAAACAGCCCTCAACTCCAGCAGCGACGTAATCTTTACCGCCACGGCGGAATACCACCACAGAAAAAAGTGCGGATTGTAATATCCTCTATAAGGTTGATATAGAAAGAAACGCTCCTAGTGGAGCGTTTTTACACATCAATTTTTAAGTAAAAATCATAATACAGCCGTCTAACCACACAAAGTTTCCTTTTTACTACACAAAACTGTTTTTTTTCTTACATTACAAGAAAAATCACAAACATACAAAAAGGAGACCTCATGAAACAATCATGGTTGGCGGTTGCAGGATCATCTGCGCTTCTTTTGGGACTTTTCGCCTGTTCAGGCGAAGATAGCGCAAATGGAATCAACGGCAAAGACGGTATCGACGGCAAGGATGGCGAAAGCTGTATCGTGGAGACGCTCAAGAAATCCTCCGGTTACAAGGTTCTTTGCGATGGCGACTCCGTAGGCGTACTGCTTAGCGGACACGACGGTAAAGATGGCGTAGACGGTACCGACGGTGTCAATGGAACCGATGGTAAGGACGGCGCCGATGGTAAAGATGGCGCAAGCTGTCTTGTTTCGGCCCTAACCAGCAAGGACGGATATAAGGTTCTTTGCGGAGGCGACTCCGTGGGTGTATTGCTCAACGGTGCAGCAGGCGAAAGTTGCCTTACTACAACTGCAGAAGATGGCGTTGCCATTACTTGCGGTGCAAGCACTGTAATTGTCAAAGATGGCAAGAGCTGTACCGCCGCAGAAAACGCAGCAAAGACCGGCTATGTACTAACCTGCGGAGGCGAAGTCGTAGGAACAATCCTGCACGGCAAAGACGGAAAGAACGGCATCAACGGTTCCAGCTGCTCTGCAGTTGAAAACGCAGCAAAGACTGGCTATACCCTAACCTGTGACGGCGTTGAAGTAGGAACCATCCTAAACGGAAAGAACGGTTCGAACGGATCCAGCTGTTCTGCCGTCGAAAACGAGGCCAAGACCGGATATATCCTGACCTGCGACGGTAAGGAAATAGGAACAATCCTAAACGGTCTTAACGGCAAGGACGGCGAAAGCTGCTCCGCTGTAGAAAATGCAACAAAGACAGGCTACACTTTGAGCTGCGGCGACAAGGTCATTGGCGACATTCTCCATGGCGAAAAAGGCATCAAGGGTGCTAACGGAACCAGCTGCTCTGCAGTTGAAAACGAAACCAAAACTGGTTACACCCTGAGCTGTGACGGCAAGGTCGTAGGAACCATTCTGCATGGCACAAACGGAACCAGTTGCTCTGCTGTAGAAAACGCCACTAAGACAGGATTCGTTCTGTCTTGCGACGGCAAGGAAATCGGCACAATCCTGCATGGCACAAACGGCACCAGCTGTTCTGCTGTAGAAAATGCCGCAAAGACCGGCTACACCTTAAGCTGCGGAGGCGTGGTTGTAGGCGACATTCTTAACGGCACTAATGGCGGAAATGGCACCAGCTGCTCTGCAGTTGAAAACGCAGCCAAGACCGGATTCCTGCTGACCTGCGACGGCGTTGAAGTAGGAACCATTTTCAACGGAACCAACGGCGACGACGGCAAGAGCTGCTCCGCTGTAGAAAAGGCAGATCACTCCGGATTCATTATGAGCTGTGGCGGCAAAACTGTTGGTGAAATTTCCAACGGCCGTGGCTGTACCGCTGTTCCGTACGAAGGCGCTGATGGTACCGGCTACACCGTTACTTGCGGCGACGTTACCGGCAACATCCTCAACGGTCAGAAGGGCGACGCTTGCGAAGCCGTGGACTACTCCGGTGCAGACGGCGTGGGCTTTGTCATCAAGTGCGGTGGCAAGGAAGCCGGCAAGATCCTGAACGGTTCCAACGGCACCAACTGTACTGCAGTAAAGAACGCCAGCGGCAACTTCGAACTTTCTTGTGCAGGCACCAGCGTAGGCACCATCACCAACGGTAAGGACGGCGTTGGCTGCAGTCTTGTCGACAACGGCAACGGCACTGCAACCCAGACCTGTGGCGAAACCTCCATCACCCTTTATAAGGCTATGTGCGGTACCACCCCCTACGATCCCGCCAACAGTTTCTGCAACGAAGGAACTGTTGTGGCCTACTGCGGAGAATCACACGAAGCATACAATCCCGCAGATCAATTCTGCACCGAAAACAACACCCTGGCAGATCTTTGCGGTGGAAAGCGCTATGCAGCAGACCAGACTTGCGAAGACAACGTGATCCTTACCAAGTGTGGTACAGAAACCAACTTCTGGTACTACGACAGCACTCGGTACTTCTGCGCCATGAGCGATTTCGTTGGCCAGGAAGTGGTCATAGGCAAGTGCAACGGCGTCAAATACAATCCCAACATAGAAACTTGCTCTGGTGCAGGAACGGTACTGCCCTTCTGCGGAGCAACCGACGCTGTTTCACAAAGCGTAAGTCAAATGGCAGCAACAAAAACCAGCCTCTGCACGGGTGCAACCTTTATGAACGCATCCTTCGTTGGAACTTGCGATGCAGCAGGCATTTCTACAATGACCACGTTCTTTAACAAAAACAAATATGCAGTTTTCTACGGCAAAACTTACGACCCTAACACCAAGTTCTGTCAAGAAACCGAAACAGGCAAGGTCACTCAGAACCTCTGTGGTCCTGAAAAGAAGACCTACACCAAGGATCAGTTCTGCAGAAACGGTGTAGTGTATGATCTTTGCGGAGGAGACGAATACGATGCTGCAGCAGAATTCTGCGACGCAGGCACAGTTCGAGACCTCTGCAACGGCAATACCTTTGATGGAGCTTCTCAGAGGTGTAACGCAGGAGTGGTCGAAGATCTTTGCGGCGCAGCATCCCTGAATCAGTACTACGACGCCTCTAGATATTTCTGCGCAGACGGCAAGGTCTTTAGCAAGTGTAACGGCGAATCCTACAACACAAACGAAAAAGTTTGTTACGCCAACACTTTGTACGATTACTGCGGCGTTGCACAAGTAGGATTAAGCAAGTCCACTCACAATGTAGCACCACACTTCGTTTATAACGAAAACGGGGATTATACAATTGCAACAGACAAAGGAACAACATATTATGTTATTGTTCCGCTTACAGAAAAAAATTCAATGTCATATAACGCTTACCGTTCAAGCTATGTCGCCGTCGACCAGTTCTGCCACGAAGGCAAGGTATTCAACAAGTGTGGCGGCAGCAACGGCAGCAGCTACAATCCCTCCACTGAATTCTGCGACGCAGGAACAGTTCGCGAGCTCTGCGGCGGCTACGAATTCTCCAACGCATCCCAGTTCTGCCTAGAAGGCAAGGTTTATGAACGTTGTGGCACCGAGAACAACGGCGAATACGATCCTACAACCACAACCTGCGTTGATCAGGTTCAAAGACCGTTCTGCAAAACCCGTCACTACACCAGCGACACCTATGGCGAGACCCTGGAAGAAGCAAAAGCTAATTCCGAAGCCGCAGGCTATGTATGGTATGGCTCTACTGCAAAGAAGGGGTACCAGACCTGCTTTGTATTGACAACGGGTAGCGGCTATGTCGTTGCATGCCCCAACGCCTATGACCCAGAAACCCAGTTCTGCCAGGAAGACAAATGGATCAAGGAACTCTGCGGTTCTTCGAAACAGACTTACGACCATACCTACTTCTGCGATGTCAATGGTACGGTCCTTAAGTTCTGCGATGGAGAAGAATACGACGGAGCCAACCAATTCTGCGACGCCCGAAGCTCACACATCTACGGTTACAAGAACTTCAATGGCAAGATTTGGATGACCGACAATCTACATTACGCAGATGATTTTAAATATCCGAATCTTGCCGGAGCTTCTGAATGTGGAGGAGGCCGTTGCAGTAAATACGGTGTTGTCTACACATGGGCAGCAGCAATGAACCTCCCTGCATCTGCTAATACTAGCTATCAGTTCAACGCAACGGGTTACATAGACGAAGCCACCGGTGGTTACAACCCGGAAACTCCGTACCAGGGAATCTGCCCTGATGGTTGGCATATCCCCACCTATGCGGAACAAGCTGCTTTGCTCAGCTACGCAACTTCTTGGGCAGCAATCCATGGCGGCAACGTAACAACCGCTTTACTGGATCCGTCTATTAGCGGAAGCAGTTCGAATATCGGCTTCAATGCCATTCCTCCTGAAGGTGGAATGAACGCATTCTGGGGAACAACAGAATGGCACGGTTACATGGCAGAAGATTATAGCGGAGAAACGGAACACCCCACCGGAGCATCAATGGTACAGATCTCCGCTAACAAAACTCACCACACCTGGGGAGCAACAAAGTCCAACTACGCCTACGTCCGTTGCGTAAAGAACTAATTCCCTAGCAAACAAAACTTCTAAGGCTCCGAGATATCTCGGGGCCTTTTATAGTTTGATTTTATCAAGGTTCATCAAGTTTTTCAATTAGTCAAGGCGGGGCATTTTTTCTAAATTACAGCGCTGAAATGGGACTGCAGCAAACAAAAGTCCCGAAACTTAACCGGAGGCTCAAATGGCACTTCAATTCTACAACACCGCATCACGCAAGAAAGAACTGTTTACTCTTCCCGAAGGCGTTCCCGCCGTGCGTATGTACTGTTGTGGCCCTACGGTGTACCACTTCGCCCACATCGGCAACCTCCGCACCTACATTTTCGAAGACTTTTTGGTTCGCACCTTGAACTACTACGGCTACAAGGTGAACCACATCGTGAACATCACCGACGTAGGCCACCTCACTAGCGATGGCGACTCCGGAGATGACAAGATGGAAAAGGGCGCCGCCCGCGAAGGCAAGTCCGTCTGGGATATCGCAAAGTTCTACACCGACGCCTTCATGAACGACTGGCATCGTCTGAACATTCAGGAACCCACCCGCTGGACTCCCGCCACCCAGCACATCCAGGAACAGATTGACCTGGTGAAGACCCTGGAAGAAAAGGGCTTTACCTACCGCACTTCCGACGGCATCTACTTCGATAGCCTCAAGTTCCCCCGTTACGCCGACTTCGCCCGCCTGGACGTTGAAAACCTCCGCAAGGGCAGCCGTATCGACATGGGCGAAAAGCGTGCCGCTACCGACTTCGCTCTCTGGAAGTTCAGCCCCACCGACAAGAAGCGCGCCATGGAATGGGATTCCCCCTGGGGCGTAGGCTTCCCGGGCTGGCATGTGGAATGCTCCGCCATGGCCATGAAGTATAACGGCCCCACTTTGGACATTCACTGCGGCGGTACCGACCACATCCGCGTTCACCACACTAACGAAATTGCACAGAGCGAATGCGCCAACGGCGTTCAGTTCTCCCGCTTCTGGATGCACGGCGAATTCCTGCGTACCGCCAGCGAAGAAAAGCTGGAAGACGGCACCACCGCCACCACCTTCGGCAAGATGAGCAAGTCCAGCGGCGAATTCCTTACCGTTGACCTGTTGGTAGATCGCGGTTTCAATCCGCTGGATTACCGCTTCTTCGCAGTGGGCAGCCACTACCGCAACTACCTGAACTTCACCTGGGAAGCTCTGGAAGGCGCCAAGGAAGGCCTCAAGAGTCTCCACAAGAAGACCGACGCCCTCATCGGCAAGGCCACCGAAATCAAGAGCGAAGCCGCCAAGGCCTTCCAGGAAGAATTCAAGACCGCCATCGGCGACGACCTGAACATGCCCCGCGCTCTCGGTATCCTGAATACCATGCTGAAGTCCGACATCGACGACGGCGAAAAGGCAGCCCTCGTTCTGGACATGGACAAGGTCTTTGGCCTGAAGCTGGACGAACCCCGCCAGGATTACAAGAAGAAGGCTGACGAAGGTGCCGCAGGCGTTGACGTCGCCAAGGTAGAAGAACTTCTCGCCCTCCGCAAGGAAGCCCGCGCCAACAAGAACTGGGCCGAAAGCGACCGCATCCGCGACGAACTTGCCGCCATGAACATCGTGATCAAGGACAGCAAGGAAGGCACCACCTGGAGCGTGAAGGAATAAATTAGGGACTAGTGGCTAGTTATTAATCATTAAAAACCGCTCGGAGAAATCCGGGCGGTTTCTTCGTTATGTTCTTTTACAAAATTAGAGGGGTACTACCTTATTCTTGCCAGTATTCTTGGCCTTGTAAAGAGCGTCGTCAACACGAACGCAAATGGCATCGACGGAGTCTCCTTTTCGCAGTTCCGTAGCGCCAAGGCTGATGGTCTTCTTGCCTACTTCCGGGAACACAATTTGAGCGAATCCCTGGCGTACCGCCTCTGCAAACTCCATCGCTTCCTGCAGGCCCATGTCGGGCAGCATAATCATGAATTCTTCGCCACCCCATCGGCCTGCATCGGCGTCGGGAGCGTTTTCAAAAGTGGCAGACTGAATTTGTTTGGAAAGTCCCTGGATAACAATGTCACCAGCCTTATGCCCGTACGTATCGTTCACAGATTTGAAGTTATCGATGTCGATCATGACCAAAGACACAGGAGCATTGGGGTATTCCGCAAATCGTTCCGCAATTCTACGCTGGATTTCGCCACGATTGTACAAGCCCGTCAGCGCATCAGTAATGGAATTCTTGGTCATGGTGTTGTACATTTCTACAAGTTCTGCAGAAGACACGTTGGTAAAATGAGCCAAGCGGCTAATCACAGAGACCTTGCCGGCGTTAACATTTTCGCTGGCGACATTGACCTTGATCTTCGATGAATCCGCCTCGCCTTCGCGCATGCCAACCACCACGATAGAAACGTTGTGCAACTTTACAGCATCGCGGGCCCGCAAAAACTGCCCAGAACCAAAGCTACCATGGGTCGGAGCAAGGGAATCAAAGGGAAGCGTTTCCTTGATGATTTCCGCATCACCCCAGAAAGTCCTTCGCGCCTGGCTGGAGTACATATAGATTGCATCCGGAACAAACGACGACATCTTGGCTGCACTAACCTTTACGCTGTCAAGAATGACCTGAGGGTCACCATACGTAATTCTTGTAGAAGTTCCAGTCGTTATATCCGAAGCCAAGAGTAAGGCCCCCTCTTCGGAGCAAGCTAACGGAGCTCGCAAAAGGTACTCGCCATCTTCGCTATAGAACAGCGGAAATTCCAATGTGTTGTGGCGGAAGTAATAGTCGTTCTGGATATTCAAGTATTTGGAGTACGCCTCAAAGGCGGGGCGTCCATCCAGTTCCCACAGCACGTTCCCCTGAGCCTTTGTTACCAAGAAGGGCTTGCCTAAGGGACGCCAGCCAGAAACCTTATCTGTCAGCACATGCAGGTCATCGCCGCCATAAAGCAGGCAGACCACGGACTCTGTGGTAAAACCGCACTTGTTAGAAAAAACGTAAGAGGAATCATCGCCAACAGAACCAACTACGCCACCAAAGACCTGAACGCCCTTGCGGATCTTTCCAAGTTTACCGCAGAATTTCGAGAAGGAAAAGCCAGGAGTGGCAACCAGCAACTCTACAGCCTTGATCCAGGGGCGCTTTTCAATAGCCTGCACCAGGTCTTCTGCCACAGCGTCAGCCGATTCCTCGTTCAAGCCGTAGTGAAGGATCCCCACGCGGGAAGATTCTTGTTCCAGCACCGTACAGCAAACGGTAATGGCCTTCCTATAAAAAACGCCATTGGCGACGCTTCCGCTACAGGAGCCGCCTACGCAAAAAGAATCGGGGAACGCTTCGACAATGGAATTGCAAACATATTCCAGGTTCGTAAAGTCGGACTGTTCCGAATAGACATGAAACAACAACTTCATGGGTCTGTTCCCGCGGAACTTCCCAAGACGCTGAAGCAGGTCCCCTAACTGTTTTGGACCATCATATACAAACTGAAGTTGTTTCATTCTTCCTTACTAACCTTTCTCTGTAAAAGATAGTAAGATTAGGATTCCAGTTTCCAACCGCAGTCGTTATGGTATACCATTTGGCGGGTCATGCCGCCATCGATGCAGATGTTTTCGCCTGTAATGAACCCAGCCTTATCAGAAGCCAGGAAAAGCACCATGTTGGAAATGTCCAGCGGGTTGCCAACGCGGCCTGCAGGCTGTTGGATTGCATCGGGACCTTCGTAAACCGTAAAGTCCGTATCGATCCAGCCCGGCGAAATGGAATTCACCCGGACGTCTCGCCCACCGAGGCTCACAGCCAGCGCGTGAGTGAGGGCAGCAATGCCGCCCTTGGCCGCCGTATAGCTTTCGGTCTGGGGCTGGCTCATGCGATCGCGGGATGAAGAAATGTTGATGATGGAAGCACCTTTTGCAAAATGTGGAGCAAAAAGTTTCGCCAAGTAAAATGGTGCGGTCACACCTACAGCCAAGGCGTAGCTGAATTCTTCATAGGAACATTCATCGATACCCTTCATCAAGGGCAAAGCGTTGTTCACCAAAACATCCACATGGCCAAATTTTTCAATGACAAAGGCAGCAAACTTTTCCAGAACATCCTTCTTGGAAAGGTCCCCTACAAAGCAGGGATTTTCCCGAATGTCGATAAGGGCAACCTTTGCGCCTTCACGCTCAAATTCGCTAACGATAGTCTTACCGATGCCGTGGGCACCACCTGTCACAACCACAACTTTATCCTTAAAATCGTTCATCATATTCCCTTGTTTCATTCGGCTAAACGGTATGTATCAGGCGAAAAAATCTGAATCAAGATATCACCCTGATAAACCGTATAATATTC
>JAKSIG010000023.1 GCA_024398955.1 Fibrobacter sp.
GAAGTTGCAGACCAGCCCCTGAGTGTAGACGACGCCTTTGGCTCCATCTTTGGCGAAGACGAACTTCCCGAAGAAAAGCCTGTAGAAAGCGCTCCCGGCGATGACTTTAATTTTACCGACGACTCCCTTTCCTTGGAAAGCCCCGCTGAAGCTGTAGCGGCCGCCGAAACAGAAGCGTCCCAATCTGCAGAAGATGTTCTGGATTTGGATATTCCCGCTGGAGAATGGAAGGTTGAACCGGAACAGACGTTTGTTCCCGAAGTCGAAGTTCCGTCCGATCCTGTCATTGCATCTCCTATGGATTTTGTGAATGACGAATCTGAAGTTGGAAATGCTTTCAGCTCTATTTTCGGTGACGACGATGATCTTCCCGAAGAAAAGCCTGTTGCTGCCGCAGAAGAACCCGCCTTTGAAATGCCTGCTGTAGAAGAATCGCTGTCTTCTGAAGCAACTCTTGCAGAACAGGTAAATCTGGCAGAGTCCGAACTTGAAATGCCTGCTGTAGAACCAAAGCAGGAGCCTTCTGATATTGCCCAGGAAATGGGTGGCGCCTTTGCTTCCATGTTTGGTGATGATGATGACCTGGATTTGCCGGATACAAAGTCTGAACCGGTTGAGTCTTCTGAAGCTCCGCAGGCAACAACTGCAGCCTTTGAAGAAGCCGCTCCTGTCGAAGAAAACTTGTCTAGTGACCTGGATAAGTCCTTTGATAGCCTGTTTGGTTCTGATGATGACTTGAACTTGCCTTCCGACGAAAAGCCTGTCGCTGGCAATCCTGATCTGGCATCGCTGGAAACTGAAGTGTCTGGTGCGTTCAAGGGTCTTTTTGATATGGAAGACGATTCCTTGACCGAAGAATCTAAACCCTCCAATAGTGGCGTAGATTTCTTGATGTCCGGAGATTCCGATGATGAAATTTCCGCTGGTCTCATTAAGAATCCCGATGCTCCTTTAGATCGTGGCGTTCACAATCTTGAAGACAGCATGGGAACTCGCACTTTGGCAGAAATCTATTTTGACCAGGGGCTCTATGGTGATGCTCTTAAGGTCTATCAGGAATTGCTGCAACGAGATCCTTCTAACGAAGAATTTGCTGCACGCAAGTCCGAAATCGAAAAGATTTGTCGAGATAAGTTCGGAGGTAACGCCTAATGGCCGAAGCTCAGCAACTTCGTATTGAAATGCTCCTTAGGGAGATGGTAAATCGCAAGGCTTCTGATATGCATATCCGTGTGGGTGTGCCGCCGGTTTATCGTATTAATGGTGCTCTGACAAAGCCTTTTGACATTCGTGTAGATGCGGGCATGATGGATTCCTTCCTGGATGACATCATGAACCGTGACCAAAAGCAGCGCTTCGAAGCCAACAAGGAATGTGACTTTGCTGTTGGCGCTCGTGATATGGGTCGTTTCCGTGTGAACGTGTTCCGTCAGCGCGGTACTATCGCCATTGTTATCCGTCATATTAAGGCAAAGATTCCTCCTTTTGAAGAATTGCATTTGCCAGATATCGTTCGCGATTTGGCTTTGACCAAGCGTGGTCTGATTCTGGTGACGGGCACTACTGGATCTGGTAAGTCTACCACGCTGGCTTCAATGCTGGATTACATTAACCAGATGGAAGCGGTGAATATCATTACCGTAGAAGATCCGATTGAATATCTGTATCGCGATAACAAGTCCATTATTTCTCAGCGTGAAATTGGTGTGGATACGCTTTCCTATGCCAATGCACTTCGTGCCGCCCTTCGTCAGGACCCTGACGTTTTGCTGGTGGGCGAAATTCGTGACCTGGAAACAATGCAGATTGCCATGACTGCTGCAGATACTGGCCATATGGTGTTTGCGACCATCCATACCACAAATGCTACGGAAACCATTCATCGTGTGCTTTCTATGTACCCGCCACATCAGCATGATGAAATTCGTTTGCTGCTAGGCGAAGTTCTTGCTGGCATTATTTCTCTGCGTCTGCTTCCAACAAAGGATGGAAACGGTCGAGTTCCTGCCGCAGAAATTCTGGTGAATACTGGCGCCGTTCGCGAATACATTCAGGATAAGGATAAGAACGACCTTATTGAAGAAGCTATCGCTGATGGTCACATGCAGTATCGCAGCCAGACCTTTGACCAGGCCCTGCTGGAACTGTATCAGACAGAACAGATTACATTGGAAACGGCAATGAATGCTGCTACCAATAAGGATGACTTTGATCTTAAGATTCGCGGTATTTCTGGAACGTCTGATCGCGGTTGGATGTAATTGTCATATAGTTTTTATTCAGATAGCTTTTAAGGTCGCAGGTATTGCCTGCGGCCTTTTCTGCAAAAAATCCTTCCGACGTGGTCGAAAGGATTTTGCGGGTTGGATGGAATATGATAAATTCTAGTTGTTGTAGTAGATGGTTCCTCCAGAGGGTAGGACAACATTCTTGGAGTAATTGCTGATGTCGTTTACCACAGCGACCTGGCTGGTTCCCTGCACGTAGCTTCCTGTTGTTGTTGGCTTAAATGCAATGCTGGAATTTCCGTAGTAACTGTTGGTATTAAAGCTTAGGGTATAGTTTGTTCCTGCTTCAGAACGCTGACGACCACTAAATCCAAGAAGAGTCTTGCTGGTAATGGTGGCCGTTCCATCGGAATCGAAAGAGCCGCCCATTCCTCCGCTGATTTGACATTCCACGACCACCACGCCGCCGGAAATTGTCAGCTCTCCATTGCTGTCCATACCGTCGGTGTCTCCGGAACCTGTTTTGAGATAGTGGATTCCGCCTGTTACAATCAGGAATCCGCTGGAACTGCCCATGCCGCCCATTCCTCCGCCCATGCTGCCAGGGCGTCCCCAGTTGTTGTTGCCACTTTGGTTGCTGTTGCCGGAACCGTCGTTGCCACCAGCCGCATTCCAGCCATCATCGCTTGCGTAAATGTCGGTAATGCCGCCACTGGCTCTAATGTACCAGGCTTCAAGACCTTCATAGGAATCCTTTACGTATATTGTGCCATTGTTTATGTAGAGGGTGGAATCCGCATGAACGCCGTCGTTCCCCTTGGCAGAAATGGTGGTGTAACCTCCGTTGAAGTAAACGTTAAGGTTAGAATGAACGCCGTCGTCACCTGAATTTACGGTCACCTTGCCTGCATTGATGTAGACGCGGTTTTCAGAAACGATTCCCTTTCCGGAGGAAGCAATGTTTATGGTAGGTGCGGCAACGGAGTCGGCAATCTGTATGTAGTTGAAAGCCTGAATGCCATCGTCTCCGGCCTTTGTAATGTTAATGGTTCCGCCCTTGATACTTACAATGCCCTTGCCTTCGGTAATGGTGGTGTCGGAACCATTAACAGTGCATTCATCGCTCTTGATGCCGTCTCCAGCAGTAGCTGCAATGGTAATGTTGCCTTTTTCAATGTCCACTTTGCCTTTGCCCTTCAGACCGTTGTTCTTGGCTTCTACAGATACAATGGTTTCGCCACGGAAACGTAGGTCGTTTGAACTCTGGATGCCGTTGTTGTAATTGCCTTTGATATTCAGGGTTCCTTCGCCTTTAATTGTTAAGTCGTCCTTGGAATAGATTGTGGCGCCTGTGGTATCCGTCTTAGTTTCGCCCTTGTCGTTTTGATAGGTGTACTCCCTAGTGCGGGTAGCCCCGTCGATTAACGTATTTACGGAACCGCTTTTGGCAACAACAAAAGTCTTGCTTGCAACTTGAACATAGATAGGTGCATCGGCTGTATTTTCTAGAGAGAGTCCGCGAAGATTCAGATAAACGCCGGAATCGGCCTTAGGGGAGTGAACTCGAATTTGTGCGTCTGCGCCCTTGTAGCTTCCACTGAAATCATATTCGCCAGCGCAGGTAATGACAACTTCACCGCCATTGGCTGTAATGCAACCGTTGCTGTTTGTAATGGCTGCTCCTGACGCGGTATAAGAAATGACAGGGAAATTTCCGTTGGATACGGTTTCGTAGCTGCTGCTGGAAATTCCAGATACTTCTTCATTTGCACTAGAGATTTCTTCGCTTACATCGTTAGATGCGCTTGATGCGGGAGTATCGTTTGTTTTGGAACTACTGGAAACTTCAGTAACGGTAGGCAATGTCAACATGATTTTGTTGCAGCTTGCATCATACATGTAGGTACTGCCATCTGCACTTGAAATCATCTTGTTAATGGCGATGGGGTCATCAATCGGATCGTTGCAAGTCTCTACTTTCGGAACTTCAATAGATGGCTTTGTAATGATGCTGTCTGAAATTTCTATAGAAGGATTGACTGAGCCTGTAGAAGAATTTTCATCTACAATAGAATCAGGTGTGCTCGTGATGGGTGTTTCTGCAGAAACGTTCATGTCCACAAAGTTTCCCGCAGCATCTATTGAAAATTGTAACTGGTTGTTTGTATCAAAACAGTAGGTTGAGCCTGAAATCGCATCTACATATTGGATGAAATCGCCACATGCACTGGCAACTTCATTCTGAATAGGTAAGTTTTCTGCATCTGTAATCGGGGCTGTAACTGTGTTTGTGTCAGAGGTTTCGCTAGAGCAGCCTGCCATGAGGCCGAAAGAAAGCGTTGTTAGCGAAACGCCTAGAGTTTTCTTTGTGAACATGATGAATCCTTTTTTTACCCATTAAAAATGTGGTTTAAACCACATTACCCAATGACAAATTTACCTATGCTCCTGCAGAAGATAAAGTTAAATGAAACTTTTTTTGGAATATGATGAGAAAAAAACGGGAACAAAAGTTTCGTGTGGGACGAAATGACCCAAAAACACAACAATCCTTCCTGTGGCTAGGAATGCTCATAAAAAAAAGTTAAATTTGATAAAACGATTCTTGAAAAATCAACGCCTATGAAATTGTCAATTTTTAAACTGTTTTGTCTTGTCGCAATCTGCTGCGGCTTTGCCATTTCTGCTTTTGCGGCATCACCTGTTGTGGGACCAGAAAATGTCCGCAACCTGCGACTGCTAGAAACAAGACCTTTGCTGTTTGACCTACATCGAACCACGACAGGGGAGGATCGTCAGTTCTTCTCTTATCCTCGACGTGATACGACTTTTCGTCGCGATTTTCTTGAAAACGAAGAAAACGCTCTGCTGAGCTATGATAACGTGCATGGCGGAAGTGTTCTTGGCAAGGGTCGCAATTATTATTGCCCTTCCAGTGATACCATATGCATTGCTCAGGTTAAAGAAATTGAGATTAAGCATCCTCGAATTGCTTTGGCTCTTTCTCTTGTAGGTGGAATTGACTACCGTGGTGGAGAAGCTTTGGGCGATACAATTTGGCCCAGCATCGATGGTGGCATTTATCTGCGTGGCTATGCTGACTCTGTCGACTTTGTTCTCGATGCTCGCATTTATGATGAAGGACATAGCGCTGATTGGCCGAAATCTTTTGATGGTGAATTTCTGGAATTCCAAAAAGAAGAAAACAACTCTGGCCTAGAGTACACCAGTTATGCTCGCTATAGAACTCATTTTGCTTTTAATTATGACTGGTTCCGTTTGGATCTTGGCCGCGATGTTATGCACTGGGGCCCTGGCTACTACAATAACCTCACCTTGAACCAGTTTGCCTTGCCTTACAACATGCTGACTATGGATATGACCTTTGGTCCCTTGCGTGTTGTTTCTTTCTATGCAGACCTGCGCATTTACAGTAGTATGAGCATGAAGAATAAGGATGAAAGCCGCAATCTTTTTGGACACCGTTACGAACTTGCCATCGGTAACGGCACGTTTGGCATCAGCGAATTGCAGATGCTTTATGACAACATGAAACCGTGGCTGTTTGTTCCTACCGCACCGCTCTTTATGGAAAAGGGAAACTACTCCGAAGATAGTAACAACGGAGCTTTGTCCTTTGACTTTAACTACCGTCTGTTCAATGCAGTCCGTGTGTATACTGAATTCTTCCTGGACGATATGGAAAGCCCGGTCAGCTTGGTCAAGAACGACAATATCGAAGCCAAGTGGGCCTGGATGGCGGGCCTTCACGGGGCTCATGATTTCTTTTTTAAAGGACACCGCCTAGAGACCGGCACCATTGCAGAGTACGCTCGTATTGAGCCTTATGTGTATTCTCACTTCCATAAGAATACCGCACAGATGGCTCATTTAGGTCGACCCATCGGTAACCAGAATGGCCCTAATAGCCAGACCGTTGACTGGACTCTTTATGGTCGTCTGGATCAACGAATCTTTGCGGCAGTTCGTAACACTTGGTACTGGAAGGGAACTGATTATGGAAGCGCCCTTAACGATACCACTCCTCGTGTAGACCATATGAAAATTCACAAGAAGTTCCTGGATGGAGCCAAGATGGAATACTCCTTGACTCCGTCTTTAAGCTACGAAGGCGAAAGGGTTTCCTTTATGGGAGAACTGACTCTTTTCAATGACGAAAAGGTTTATCTTCGCGCTGGTTTCAAGTTCTAGTAAAAAACTGCAATTTATTTCTTTAATCTTTTTTAAGCGCCTTGGGCGCAGTCGAGTACGTTATGCTTAAGCCTGAACTTTTAGCCCCTGCTGGGGATCTAACCCGAATGAAGTATGCCTTTGCCTATGGAGCTGATGCCGTATACGCGGGCCAACCTGCATTCTCTCTTCGCGCTCGTGAGAATGGTTTTAAGAATCTGGATGATTTGGCTGAAGGCATTGAGTATGCTCACAAGCTTGGTAAAAAGTTCTATCTAACAAGTAATGTTATTGCTCGAAATACAAAGGTAGAGGCTTTCCAGAATGCCCTGCTTGCTGCTATTGACAAAGGTCCTGATGCTTTGATAGTTGCAGACGCCGGTATTATCGGTTGGCTCCGTCAGGTACGCCCTAATGTGGAAGTCCATGTATCTGTTCAGGCCAACACAACAAACTATATTACGGCAAAGTTCTGGCATGACTTAGGTTGTACTCGCGTTATCTTGAGTCGAGAATTGCGCTTGCCTGAAATTCTTGAGATCAAGGCCAGGAACCCGGGACTTGAATTGGAAGTTTTTGTACACGGGGCGGTATGCATGTCTATGTCAGGCCGATGCATGTTGTCTAACTGGGTTACCCATCGCGATGCAAATCAGGGCGCCTGTGACAATTCCTGCCGTATGCCGTATCGCCTGTATGCGAATGAAGGCCCTCAGGTCGAAGACTACCGCGAACACGAGGGTAACTTCACCTTGCAGCGAACGGATCGTCCGGAACTTGACCCCATCGCTCTCGATGAAGATACCTGGGGAACTTACTTCATGAGCAGTCGCGATCTTTGCGCCATGGATGTAATTCCTGAACTCATGAAAAATGATTTGGAATCATTCAAGATCGAAGGCCGAACCAAGTCTGTTTACTATTTGAGTCAGGTGGTTCGTGCCTATCGCATTGCCATTGATGCCTGTTATGCCCAGGCCGCAGCAGGAGAAGAAATGAGGATTCCTGACGCAGCCCGAGAAGCTATTTCTTTTTTGGATGGTCGAGGCTTTATGACAGGATTCCTGAAAGGTCCTCTGCCTCAGAATTACGAATCCACCCATCTGGATGCAGATGCAGGCTGTGTTGCTGCCCAGATTCTGGATTATGATGAAACGACCCGTTCCTGCAGCGTAAACGTGAAGAATCCCTTTACCATGGACGACAGTTTGCTGCTTATGACTCCGACAGGAATGAGCCCCTGCCAGGTCGAGTCCATGAACGATTTTAGGGGTGCAGCGGCTGATCGCCTTAATCCGGGGACAGTTGGGCGCGTTTTCTTGCCAAGTGATGTGATGATTACACCAGAAAATGCGAAATTTTGCTTTTTTGTGAAGAAATTTCCCTTAAAATAGGATTTTTTCATAAATTTTAGTTATGGCAGTAGACGAAGCCACAAAAAAGCAAGATGAACTGGAACTTTATCAGATTGATGATAAGGCAATCATCCCGTTTTTTGAAAACCATTTGGAAGAACTGAAAAAATTTATTCAGGAGCGCAGGGATCAGAACCTGTCTCTCCTGGAATTGCTGAAGCAGTTTATTCGTACCTACAAGCTTCCCTTCAATATGCAGCGCTATATGGCGGTTCAGACTACCTATATCAAGCAGACCCTGCAAGAGAAGATGCAGGATCGCCAGGTTGCTGTCAGTCACTGGATTCAGGAGCATGCAGGCAAACACCGTAATCGTATGATTCAGCTTCAATGCCTGTATCTCGATCGCATTAAAGATCGTCTTTTGCCCGAAATCGAAGCTCTTTTGAAACATCGGCAGCAATAAAAATAAGTAGCGCCTAACTCATTGAAAATCAAGGACTTCTGCGAAAAAGTTGCGAAATCTGTCAAAAATGGCAGGTTATTTTTTTGTAATGTTATAAAGAAGGTGCTCATTTGTCTCGTTTTCTATTCGTTTTTTTGTCAAGAGATGATTCAAAATTTTTCTGTTGATAAGTTGTGTTTTTCATAGTGGTGCGATTTTGATTGATGCGTGATTAATTACGTGAGTAATTTGGGTAGAACGGGTAATTTTGGGGGAATAAAATTTATTTGGCTTTTTTTGCCCAAAAATCCCGTTTTCAAATAAAAATTCCTGAGAAAGCCCTTTTGCACAAGGCCTTTACTTAACTTTAGACCACGTTTTTAGAATTTCTATATCCCGGTTTTTCGTGTCTAATACTGTTTCTATTTTTGATGTGGTTGAGTCGCCCTGGCAGTCTGTGCTAGAGCTGGTGCGACAAGAGTGTAATGACTTTTTTGGTGATGCCATCATTGATACCGTCAATTTTGAGGGTATGAGCGATGGTTATGCCCTATTGACTGTTCCCGATGAACTTCGTGAGAATTGGGTTAAGGTCCATTATGGTGATCTTCTACGCAAGGCCTTCAAGACCGTACTAGGAACAAATTTTAAGGATTACCGTATTAGGCAGGTGGCTCATTCTGCTCCTGTGCCCGAAATTCAGATTGCCGCTCCCATGGCTCCACCTATTCCCGCGGTGCCCCGTGTTAAGAGGGTGGTTAAGCGTAGACCTAAGCTCAATCTTTATCCGAACTATACCTTCGAAAACTTCATTGAGGGTGAGTGCAATTCTACGGCCTATAAGGCATGTAAGGCTGTATCCGAGAATCCCGGTGACCCTGCACTAAACCCGCTGTTTGTATACGGAGCTTCGGGCCTTGGAAAAACGCACCTGTTGCAGTCTATTGCCGCAAGTGTGCAAAAAAATCGTCCGGCGGCAAACATCGTCTATTGCCATGCCTACGATTTCCTTCGTGATGCGACAGCCGTGGCTAAGGCATTAAAGGGGCGTACCGGCAACGTGCGCGAAATGGCCGAAGCCTTCCAGGAAAAATACGAAAAATGCGATATTCTTTTGCTGGATGATGTCCAGCTTCTTGAAAAGGGAATCCAGACTCAGGAACGGTTGGCCATCCTCATCCGCCATCTTCGTGCAGTAGGTAAGCAGGTAGTTCTTTCCTGTGATTGCCATCCTTCGAAATTTACTATTGCCGATACAAGGGAGGATGCAAAGAAATGTGTTTCTTCTGGTATCCGTTGCGTTTCTACAAAGTTGCTGGCACCTATTGAATCCTGTGTGGCTGTGGGTATCGATGAACCGGACCTGCAAACAAGAATGCGCCTGATTCAGAAGATGGCTATTTCTGTTCCCTTTGTAGATCGCGATCGTGACGAAATTTATCGTTTCCTTTCGATTCCCCGTCGCCAGAATGTTCGCGTTATTGAAGGTATGCTGAATTGGTTGGGTGCAATGAATCTATTCTGCCAGGAAAATCTGGACTTGAATGCTGTCAAGCGCTTGACTGCTCCTAACGATTCCTCTGCACGAAGCGAATTGACCTTGAAGGGAATTGCGGAAACTGTTGCTTTTGAGTTTGATACTGATTTGATTTCGTTGGGGAGTAAGCGTCAGGATGCCGGTGTGGCCTTGCCGCGCAAGGTTGCCATGTTCCTGTGCCGCGAAATGACAACGGAATCTCTGCAGAATGTCGGTGCGATGTTTAATCGCGACTATGCCACGGTTATCGCCGCCATCCAGTCTTTGAAAAAGCAGATGGATAAAGATGAATCCCTCGCTCGTAGGGTTCAAGATATCCGGTACTTGCTGGAAGCCTAGCAATGCTTGCTTTAGTGACGGGGGGTGCTGGCGTCGTAGGGAAGGCGCTATGTCGGGAATTATTGACGCAGAATGTGTGTGTGCGCGTCCTAACTCTCCCGGGCGATACTCTGGCTAGTGCGTTGCCAAAAGAAGTTGAAGTCTTTTATGGCGATGTAACAAAGCCTGATTCGATAAAGGCTGCATTTTCTGGTGTAGACGTCGTTTATCATTTGGCCGCGATTCTGCTTTCTACAAAAGCTGGTTCCTTTGATTTCGTGAATTTTCAAGGAACGAAGAATGTGGTTGATGCAGCCATTGATGCGGGCGTAAAACGGTTCCTGTACGTTTCAAGCATTTCTGTGACATATCCAATCTTGACTGAATATGGACAAAGTAAATTGAAGGGGGAGTCCTACGTCAAGGCTGCCGGCGATAATGGTTTATGCTGGACAATCGTTCGACCCACGCTTGTCATTGGTGATGGGGGTGGAATCGAATTCAATATGTATGCCTCTTACGTTAAACGATTCCCGATATACTTCTTGCCTGGTGGAGGCAAGTCTTTAAAACGCCCGGTTAAAAGTGCCGATCTTGTTAAGGGGATTGCATCGGCAGGGCTTTCCGAAAAATCAGTTGGCAAGACTTATGCCTTGGCTGGCTCAACCATAATTTCTATGGCACAGATGGCAAAAGTCATTTTGAAGAACGCCGGAAAATCTCATTTAATGGTTCCCATTCCTTGGTGGATTGCCAGAAGGATCGCCGTGCTGAAGAGCTGGATTGGAGGGCGTCCTGTTACTGCAGAACAGGCTTTAGCTGGTTTTTTATACGACGCTGTTCCCGAAATAGACTCTGCACGTTGTGATTTGGGGTACAATCCGGGAAATCCTTTTGCATAAATAGAATTATTAGTGTATATTCTTTATTGTATAAGTTTGAGGTTATCAATGAAGAATTTATCTGTTTTGGCTGCGTCTGCAGCTCTGTCTGTTGCGCTGACTGCCTGCGGTGATGATAGCAGCTCCGCTAGCAATGTGGAACGTGAAGAAGATAGTTCCAGCAGTGTCGCTGAAGAATCGTCCTCATCTGTAGAAGAAATTGAATCTTCTTCTGAAGAAGAGGCTCCTAAGGCTCGCGCTGCAACATTGGAAGACTTGGAAAAGAATTATTCCTTGGGCGAAATGTTTGGTACCAAGGTGTATTTGGCTACTGGCGCCAAGAAGGGGGTTTTCTCCCTCTGGATTCCTGATACCGCCTGGGTTGCCTTCCGTTCCGATTTTAAGGATGGTGTTCTTGAGTTTGGCAAGAAAGATAAAAATGGTGGCTGGGCCGGCGCTACCGCTCCTGCCGCAGATTCCTTGAACGCCCTGCTGGAAAAGGGCGCAAAAATCAAGATCATCATGAATGAAGAAGAAAAACTTCAGTATTCTATAAATGGTGGTGACTTTAAGGACCTGGAAGTGGCTAAGGTAAAGGTCTCTGACAATACTATTTCAGATGGCACAAAGCTGGATGGCATGTCTCTAAGTTGCGCTGTAGATGGCAAGAAGACCGCTTATTCCTTCTTTGAAGGTCGCTATCTTGCTGAAACAGAAGACGCCTGGGAAGCTGGCTACTATGATGTTCAGCGCAGCCGTTTGCTAATGCTGCCGACCTTTTACGATAAGCCTGTCTATCCTCTTACCAGCATGACTGTAGGCTCCGATTTCAATATGCTTGATATTACAGGCAAGGAAATTTCCTGTGAGTCTGCAGAGCTTAAGTACAAGGCCATCGATCATGATAAACTTGCCGGTGAGTGGGTCTCTGATGTTGATTATGACTGGACCTTAAATCTGGACAAGTCTGGAAGTTATAGCATTGTGGCTAGTAAGGGCGGAAACGCAGAACTGAATAATTCTGGAAACTGGGATGTTTATGGAAACATCCTGCTGATTAAGAATTCTCAGTGTACCAATACTGCAGACTGCCTTACAGGAATCAAGGGCACTGTCAGTGGCTTTGACGCCAGCAAGGGTTTCAAGCTGGATCATTCCAACACCGAAAAGCCCGCCATGCCTACGTCATGGGGTGTTCCTCAGTACGAGTAATTACTTCTTGATTTTCAGCTGATCGCCTGCTTTGACCTTGGTGTCGTTCAAGCCATTCCACTTGACGATATCCTCGATGGTTACCTTGTACTGGCGGGCAATGTCCCAAAGGCTTTCGCCTTTCTTGACTTCATGAATGCGGCCGTCTTTATCAGACGGCTGCGTTTCTTTTGTTGCTTCGCCAGAAACTTTAAGCTTTTGACCTACATCAATGCGGGTCGTATTGCCCATGTTGTTCAGTTCCTGAATCTTGGATACAGTGGTGTTGAACTTTTTGGCAATAACGCTAAGGTTGTCTCCTGCCTGGACTGTGTAAACGGAAGTTTTTTCGGCTGCAGGCTTATTTTTGTTGCTGTCCTGCTTGTTCTTCTCGTTCTTGCCCTTGCCATCGGATTTTGACTTTTGTTCGGCCTTTGATTCTACCTTGGGCTTTGGTGCGGGTTTTGAGGCAACCTGCTTGAATTCCGGAATCACAATGGAATCGCCAACGGACAGTCGCTTGCGGAAACCGTCATTTGCCTGAAGAAGCAATACGACTGGAACTTCGTACGCCTTGGCGATGGCTGCGTAAGAATCTCCGGCCTTGGCTACGTAACGTTCTCCCTTGGCGAGCTTTGGACGTTCCACTTCTGCAGCAGGTTTCAGATCCGGCTTAGAAACTAGAATTGTGTCTCCTGCGTTTACGAAGGATGTGGCGTCCATAGAATTCCATGTTCGCAGACTTTCTTGAGAAACTCCGAACTTGCGGGCAATTGAGGCCATGTTGTCACCAAGACGGACAACGTAGGTTCGGATTTTTTCGGGCTTTTTGTTGGCCGTGGCTGCTGACTTGGGCTTCGGGGTTATCTTGATAGGAATGAGTAACGACTGGCCTGCGCGAATGCGGCTGCCTTTCATGTCGTTAGCCTGTTGCAACTCAGAAACCTTAATGCCATACTGCTTGGCAATAACGCCTAAACTTTCTCCGCGCTTGACCTTATGATGGAGCCAGCTGGAAAAGTTGTTCTTTTCCATTTTGTCGTAGCCTTCGACAAAGGCGGCCCGTGTTCCTACAGGTAGGCGCAGCAGGTAGGAGTCTTTATTTGGAGGTGTGCACCACTTTACCAGTTCCATGTTCAGGGAACGTAGGGTGTCTTCTTTTACTTTCAACAGTTTGGCAACTTCTTCGAGAGGGAAGGAATCAAATACTGTAACGGTATCGAACTCGGCTAGAGTTTGCTTTTCGACAACCATATCGTACTGTTCCGGAAAGTGCCCGATAACCATGGCAGCTAGAATACGAGGTACGTAGCGCATGGTTTCTTTTGGAAGTTCCAGATCCCAGTAAGTGACCGCAAGACTGGAATCTCTTGTTGTGTCGGCCTTCATCTCCTTGATGAGTCGGCGAACGCGGCCTTCGCCACAATTGTAGGCGGCCATCGCCAAGAGCCAGTCATCAAATTCTTCATGAAGACGATTCAGGTACTTTAGTGCGGCGACCGTGGCTAGTTCCGGGTTGCGACGCATGTCTACCCAGTAATCCAGCTCTAGTCCATAGCGTTTCCCTGTTTCGGGAATGAACTGCCACATGCCAGATGCCTTGGCTCTGCTATAAGCTTTCACTTTAAAGCCGGATTCTACCAGGGACAGGTAAATCAAGTCCCTCGGCATCTGAGCTTCGTCAAGTTTTGCGTAAATCAGCGAGTCGTAGGCGGTCTTCCGGTTAAGGGAACCTGCCATGAAGGACCTTGCCTGATTTGTCATGTAGTAGATTTCTTGCAGAACGCGGTCGTTGAATTCCACAGGTAACGTGAATTGCTTGACGTCCAAGGTGTCCAGGAAACTTTCAATGACCTGCAAGGATGCACTGTCTGCCTGATTCTCGTCAAGATCGTCAACGCCTTCTAGAGTAACTTCGTTTCTGACAAAGTTCTCTGCATTTTCACCTAGGTTTGAAATGTTGGGGTAAACTTCATCCAGTGCCTCAACGATTCTCAAAGGCATCGATGAGCGATAGAGAGAATCTTCCTTGGAAGAAAGAACGTAGGTGGAATCATACTTTTCTGCGACAAGCTGACGCAAGGATTCGTCTAGGTAATGCCTTGCCAAAAGCCATTCCTGATTATCCATGGCCTGTAGGGCGTACTGGTAATAGGTCCAGGATGGACGGGCCGCCAGATTGTCTGAAACAGTGTCCTTCTGGGCTTGCTCTGAATAGGATGTGGTGTCGGGTAAATTTGCAGAAACGCTCTTTAAATTTGCAGAGGGCTCTGTAACGGGAACTGCGGGCTTTGATGCACATCCTGTGAGAAATAGGATGGATATCGCTGCAGTGACACTGACACAATTGAGTTTTTTCTTGAGACTGATATTCATTAGTGAAGAACCCGGTCGACGCCGATCCAAATTACACCAGCCATTACAAAGGCGGCTATGATTTGGAGTATGATGATGATTCTGTTTACTTTGTAAGCCTTTTGCGACTTGCGATGCCAGGAAGGGTAGCCCTGCTGACTTTCATTTTGTTCTTCTATTTCTTTAGACGTCTCTTTCATTTCGTGGAAAATATACGTATTTATGAGTTTGCCTTTGTGACCCTTTCTAAAAAATTGTTAACTTCTAGGGGCGTTATGAGAAAACTTCTACTCCTCATTGCTCTTTGTGCATCGATTTGCCAGGCTCAGATTGGCATTGTCCATTCTGAGAGTGGAATTCATGCTCCATCAGCAGCCACGATGGGGCAGGGAATTTTATACATTTCTGGCAGCTACGAAATGGTTAGCGATGGAAAGGCGCCAAGTCTAGAAGGGTATTATCTTTCCGACGGAACTCAGGTGGAGATGGATAATAATACTCCCTCCAATGACGAAAGTTTGTTTATATCCTTTGGTGTTCTGGATAATCTAGATTTGGGGTTGATGCTGCCTGTTCATTATGACGGATTTGTTCCTGGAAAGAAGATAAACGGTTTTGGATTAGGTGATGTTCAGCTGAATGCTAAAGGCTCTTTCCCTGTTACGGAGTGGCTTCAGTTAGGGCTGGGCGGCGAAATTCTGATACCGACAGGATCTGATGAGCTAGGCTTTAGACCTAGGCACAGATGGTACATAAAGAAGGATGGAGATGCATATGCTTACACCTCCGATAGTTGGGCTCTGGGCGGAAATGCCTATTTGTCAATTCGCGCAAAAGATTATGTGACCTTCAATAGTTACGCGGGATTGCTGAAGGGCTTTGGTAAAGATGATGAAATCTACATGTTGTGGGGTGGTAGTTTCAATGTGCTTCCCGAAAAACTGTTGACGTTGATCCTTGAAATTTCTGGCGAAACGCCCTTGCGGACAAGTAAAATTCAACGCAATGTGCTGAACAGCCCTTTTCGCTTGACTCCTGCACTTCGACTGCACTTGCCTCATGATGCCTACTTTACCATATCGGGTGATGTTGGCTTGAATTACTTCCGCGATGATGATGTGGACAACGGCTTGCCGGTTCACATGAAGTCCAGTAAGTCGACTATGGATTACACTGTTTCGGGTAGCCCATTTGTAAGTGTCGGGGTTACTTTGAGCAAAAAGTTTGACCTTAGCTGGAGTGATAGCGATAACGACGGCGTTATCGACCGCAAGGATATGTGCCCTGGAACGAGACGAAATCAGGTGGTAAATGCAAGAGGTTGCCCTGTGGATGAAGACCAGGATGGTGTTTTGAACATTGTTGACATGTGTCCAGGAACGCCCTTGGGAATTGTAGTTGGTCGTAATGGTTGTCCTTTGGATTTTGACCATGATGGAGTATTTGACTACCTGGATAAATGTCTTGGAACTCCTGCAGGTTTTGCTGTGGATTCTTTAGGCTGTACTCTGGATACCGATGGTGATGGTATCGATGACAATAATGACAAGTGCCCGAATACAACGCCTGGCGATCCTGTAGATGGAACGGGCTGTCCTTTGGATCAGGACCACGATGGGGTTCCTAATTCTGCTGACATGTGTCCCAATACGCCGGCCAACGTTTCTATCGACTTGATGGGCTGCCCTCTGGATTATGACCGCGATGGTGTACCGGATGATTTTGACCAGTGTCCAAATTCTGTACCCAATGAAATTGTCGATTCCCTTGGTTGCCCCCTGGATTCCGATAAGGACGGCGTTCCCGATTCTAGAGATTCTTGCGCCAATACTCCAGAAGGAGTTGGTGTTGATATGTATGGCTGTCGTGTGGATCAGGATGCCGATGGAATTTTTGACGAAGAGGACAAGTGTCCCAATACGCCCGAGAATGCTCCCATTGATTCTTTAGGTTGCCCTATAGATTCAGACCATGACGGTGTCGCAGACTGGATGGATGCCTGCCCAGGAACATTGAGCCGAGTTGTTGTGGATCACGATGGGTGCCCCATGAATTCTCGACTGAATTTTAACTATATGGCTCAACGTATCAAGTTTAAGCCTGGAGATACCACTCTTGTCAATTCAAGTTATACGGCCTTGAGTGATGTGATTGCAGCAATGCGTCAGCACCCCATGCTTCTGGAAATTCAATGTGCGGCGAACGATGTTCCGCAGAAACAATCTGCCGAGTTGTCTGAAGCTCGTGCCAGGTCTATCTATAACTTCCTTGAAAAGAAGGGCATTCATAAGGATCGCCTGACATTCAAGGGGTATGGTAGCAAACTTCCGCCAACACAAACCCAGAAAAATGGCAGTACTGCCCATATTCGTCTTGTTCCGGTTCTGATTAAGACAGAAGAATAGCATTTTTCTATATTACACCAAACGTTCTCATTTCAAATGAACCTGCCTAAGGCAGTTCCAATAAACAAAGGATTCCTATGAAGATTGCCGACAAGACCGTTGTCCTGATGCATTACACTCTTACTTCCGATGAAGGTCAGGTCATTGACTCTTCTGCAGGTCGCGAACCTCTGCAGTACATTCAGGGCGCACACATGATCGTTGTTGGTCTCGAAAAGGCCATGGTCGGTCATGAAGAAGGCGATAAGTTTGACGTTAAGGTCATTCCTTCCGAAGGCTACGGCGAGTATGATGAACGCATGACTCAGGAAGTTCCTGTTAGCGTTTTCCAGGGCGTTGATAAGGTTGAGGCTGGTATGCAGTTCTACGCAAATACTCCTGCAGGTCCTATGCCCATCCGCGTAAAGTCCGTTAATGGCGACAAGGCTGTGATCGACGCGAATCATGAACTGGCCGGCAAGAATCTGAACTTTGCTATTGAAGTCGTTTCTGTTCGCGAGGCTACCGAAGACGAACTTAAGCCGTTTGAACCGCACCAGTGCTGCTGTGGCAAGGGTGAAGACTGCTGCCACGGTGAAGACCCCAATTGTGAGTGCCATGGCGAAGGTCATAAGGAAAATTGTGATGGTAAGGGTGGTTGCGGTTGCAAACACCACGATGAACATCACAACAACTAGTTCATTTTTTAATACAAATCTGCGGATGCTAATCCGCAGTAAAAAAAGGCATCTGGTCATACCAGACGCCTTTTCTTGTTAAAAAACTTCAGTTTAGAACAGCGTAATGCCCAGGCTTACGTAGGGCTGGAAATAGGTGTCAAAGTCCAGCATGAATTCGTCGCCTTCCTTGGTGTCGGAGGTCTTGCGTTCAAAGTATGTATGGAAGTATTCGTGACCGTTCTTGACACCTGCAGAAAGGAATGCTCCTTGCCATGCCAGGCGTAGACCTGCACCGTAGGCGTATCCGTAAAGAACGGGAGCAAGGAACTTGGTGTCGTCAGAGAAGAATGTTTTGCCAACAATGCCTGCTCCGAATACGTAGGGCTTGAGCATGAACTGATTGTTGTAGCTGTAAACCAAGGGGAGAGCCAGGTCAAATCCGATTTGGAAGAGGGCTGTGTGAACCTGATGTCGACCATCGATGTCGTCTTCGTTCATGGGAGCATCGACAAAGTCATCGACAAGGGCTGTAAAGTCCTTCATGACCTTATCTCTATTACGGGGGTGGTGGCTAATGCCTATGTACTGGTAACCTGCCATTAAGAAAATGTCAAACCATTCTGTAAGGGGCAGAGTTCCTGTAGCACCATAGATGTAGGAGTTGTCTATGGAAATGTTGTATTTCTGATCGTGAACCTTGTAGACATAGTCTACGTTGCTGCTCTTTATATTGTTGAATTCAACGTATGGACCAAAGGAACCGCGATCTTCGTACTCGTTATAATCGCTATGTTCGGCAGCAGCCATGGTGGTGTCGATGACAATTTTGTCAGCGAAGGAAAAGGAGAGTGCGCAAAGGCTGAGAGTGAGTATTTTCTTGATCATATGTAAGAAAATAAAAATATTTGCGGGAAAATAAATTTTTTTGTGAATTTTTTGTGAAAAAAGAGTATTTTTTGGGGCATAAAGTGCAAAAACCTCTTTTTGGAGTAGGAAATTATGAATAAGAAGATCTTGGGTGCCCTTTGCGCCGCTGGTTTAATGTTCTCTCTGACCGCTTGTAACGACACTATGGATCCTAATGATCCGGCCTCTGTCCGTAAGTACTTGACTAAGCAGCAGATTGCTTTCACCCCGAATCAGTTTGTTTCTTTTGCTGCTAACAGCGATACCGCAAAGATGACCTTGTTCCTGCAGGCTTCTTTTGAAATTGACCAGCCCGCAGATAACGGCAACAACGCTGTTGCTATTGCTGCAAATAAGGGCAACATGGTGGTTCTTGACTATCTCTTTGCTCATGGTGCAAAGGCTGACGTCCGTAACGGCAACGGCGAAGCTGTTATCGACAATGCTGTTATGATGGGTAATAAGGATGTTGTTGCTCGCCTTCTCACACAGCTGAAAGCCGAGGGCGCTGAAACCCAGACTCTGGGTACTGCGGTTCTTCTGGCTGCCAAGGCTGGTAAGGTTGATATGCTCGAAACTTTGGCTGCCGCAGGTGCACCTCTGGATTCCCGCAGCGCAGATGGCTATATGCCCATCCACTGGACTGTCAAGAACGGTAACTACGATGCCATGATGTTCCTCATCGGCAAGGGCGTTGACGTGAATGCTAAGTGCGGTCAGGGTTACTCTGTTCTTGACTGGGCTACCAACGAAGGCTACACTCGTTTGATCAAGGCACTGAAGAAGGCTGGCGCCAAGAATACTCCGCAGTACTTCAAGGATTCCAAAGGTAAGTAAAGGGAACCCAAGGTTCCCTCTAGACTCCCTCCTAGAGTCCGAAGGGAATCGCAGAGGTAAGTAAAGGGAACCCAAGGTTCCCTCTAGATTCCCTCCTAGAGTCCGAAAGGAATCGCAGAGGTAAGTAAAGGGAATCCAAGGTTCCTTCTAGACTCCTTCCTAGACCGGGGCTGTTTTACCTTACTGTCGCAAGATTTTACCTTACTGTCGCAAGATTGTGTCGCAAGATTGTAGTAATCTTAAAAAAATGCTGTTTTTTTGCGAAAATTTTGAAGAACTCCTGCATTTTTTGCAGGGGTTCTTTGTATTTTTTAGGTTATGAAATTTTCTCTATTGACCAAGCTTTGTCTGTGCTTGTGCCTTACGGGTGTATTTGCCGGTGCACAAGAAACGGTTGAAAGCGTCCGTCGCCAGATTAAGGCTGTGGAAGCTGAAACTGCTCGCGAAAAATCCATGCATGATGCCGAAAAGAAGCGCCATTCCGAATTTGTTGAAGTGGGGCGCAAGAAGGTTCAGGCTCTAGCTTCTCAGAATAAGACTCTGAAGGCCGAAATTGATTCCCTGAAGGCCGAAATCAAAAACCTGGCGGAAGCTCGTCAGAAGGCTGCAGGTACTGTCAAGTACTTTGAAAATCGAAAGTCTAAGTATAACGAATCCCTGGCAAAGGTTATTGACTCCCTGGTCCCGGTATTTGAATCTGATTTCCCGTACCGTAACGAAGAGACCATTTCCAACGTCAAGGAAATAGCGAATCAGTTGCATAAGGGGCTGATAGAGGCTGACGATGGCTTGAACCGCACTCTTGAGGTGTTCTATGATCGCATTCGCCTCGGTTATACAACCGAAGTGTGGAGTGGTTTCTTGCAGATTGATGCTCGTAATGTGGCTGGCAAGTTTATGCGCTATGGTGCGGTTGCCGCAATCTTTGTAAGCAATGATGGTAATGATGTTCTATGGCTTACTCGTACCGAAAAAGGTGCTTACCAGTGGAAGAATGTTTCCGATGATTTGGCTATGCGCACTGTCCTTAAGGACGTGATGAAGGTGGCCGAAGGCAAGACTGCTCCTCGCTTGGTAACCATCCCCGTGTTTGTTCCTACGGAGGCTAAGTAATGAAGTTCTTTAACCTTCGTACATTGATTGCTCCTATGGCTGTGGCTGCGGTACTCTGTGCTGCTCCGGTGATGGCTCAGAGGGGCGGAGAATCTATTGACGCCGTTAAGCAGCGTGCCGAACTGAACAGCGCAAAGGCAGATCTCGAGGAAGCTCGCAAGAAGCGAGATATGGCTGTTGCTGCCCGCTGGAAGGACCGTGAAACTGCAAACCAGGAACGCGAACTCTTCAACGAAAAGTATCAAGAAAGTAAAGAGAAGGTGGATGCGCTTATGAGCGAACGCGCTCGCCTTTTTGAAGATGTCCGAGTGGCTCGTGAGGACCTGGCTCAGGTTAAGCTCCAGGCAGAAAAGGCTCGCGCAGAATACCTTTCGTTGGCCGCTGGTCCCGAACGTCTCGAAACCTTGGCCAAATTTCAGGAACAGGGCATTCCCTTCAAGATTGCTGAACGTGTAGAAGTTCAGAATAAGGTAAAGAAGGAAATGGGGCTGTATCGCGACGATCCCGTTCGCATTGCGAAGTCTATCCTGAATGTGGCCAAGAACGAAATGGCTTTTACTCGTGAAGTGCAGGTTGAACAGGCAGAACTGGTTTTCGGTACCGCAGTATCGCAGGGCTATCGTATGCGCCTGGGTGGCCTTTATGCTATGCAGAAATCTACCGCTGTAATGGATTCTACGGGCAATAGCGCTTCTGCTTTGATGCTCCCTGTTGCAGGCGAAAAGAAACGTTCCTTTAGCTGGCAAGAAAATCTTACTCCCGAAACAAAGGCTGAGGTTTCTACCGCCTTTGCCAATGTGAAGGACTCTGCCTTCGTCATGGTTCCTGTGGATGTCCTCCTTAGTACAGAACTTTCCAGTGAACTGGCTAATCATCAGGAAACCACCTGGAAGGATGATTTAATGACCTTCTTCCATAATGGCGGCATCCTTATGTATCCTATTGTGACCATCTTTGGCTTAGGCTTGCTGATTGTGGTATGGCGCTTGCTGTGGCTCCTGATTTTTGGCTTCGGCGGTTTTGGTGTTCGTCGTACATTGAAGGCTCTTGAAGAAGGCAAGATTGAAGAAGCTCGTGGACAGGTAAAGAAGGCTCATGGAGAGGTGGGCAAGGTTCTTAAGACAATATTGACAAAGGAATATGGTGGCCGTGCCGCTGCAGAAAAGGCTCTTGAAGGCGTGTTCTCTGCTGAGGTTCCAAAGATTGAATCTGGACTTACCTGGGTTTCTGTTTTTGCTGCTACAGCTCCGCTTTTGGGTTTGCTGGGTACCGTGATGGGTATGATTGAGTTGTTCGATGTTATAACCATGCATGGAACTTCTGATCCCAAGCTTTTGGCTGGTGGCATTTCCATTGCTCTTGTAACTACCGAAGCTGGCTTGATTGTTGCAATTCCCTTGCAGCTGTTGCACACCTTCCTGGCTAATCGTGCAGATTCCTTGCGCGGACGCATGGAAAAGGCGGGCCTTGCCGTGCTTAATGCCCTCTGGATTAAAGAAAAGTAATTCGCCTAAGTTGGGTTTACTGTGGATCCTATCGTAATAGCTGGCGTTGATCAGAATTCCGTACTGGAAGCAGCCTTCGGCATCCTCTTTAGAGGGGGGTGGGTTCTGGCACCGATTTTTGTGCTAGGATGGTTTGGCTGGTTTTTGATGCTGGAACGTTATGGCTATTACTTTATGTTGAAAGGTAAGTCTCAGTCAACATTCTGGAAACTGTTAGAAAAGAAGGGTGAGACCGCCGCCTTCGAGAAACTGCGTAAACGCCCTTACGGTTATTTTCTGGCCCTGGCGGAGGATGTTCGCAAGCATCATCACGATGGTCCCGTAGCGGTTCGTAACGCCATGGAAGCGACACGCCACCGCATATCGCTAAATCTTGATAAGTCCTTGAAGACGATTTCGACTTGCGCCGCAATTGCTCCTATGCTAGGCCTGCTGGGGACGGTTAGCGGCATGGTCCATACTTTTGAAACTATTCAACTTTTTGGCTTTGGAAACCCTGTACTATTGGCCGATGGCATCTCTGAAGCTTTGCTTACGACCCAGGCTGGCCTTTTGGTTGCATTTCCGCTAATGCTTGCCTACAATTATTTAGCAAGCCGAGTTGAAATGGTAGAAGACGAAGCCTGGAGCGAAGCTTTAAAGTTTGAAGCCTTTGTTTTTGAAAAGTCCAAGGATTCTACAATTTGTGTTGAGAAATCTGAGGATGGTTCTTCAACGGACCTTAAGTCCGAGGAGGAAAAATGAGTTTTATTCGTAAACGTAAACGTGATGCTGGTGGCATTGATGTGTCCCCGATGTTGGACATGGTGTTCATCTTGCTGATATTCTTTATCGTTACGTCTACCTTTACCCGTGAGACGGGTGTGGATGTGACTAAGCCCAAGGCTAGCTCCGCAAAGGACCTGGCTAAGGAAAGTATTCTCGTTGGCGTTACCCGTCAGGGGACGATTCATATTAACGAGACTCAGGTGAACCTTTCGACGCTGCAGACAGTGCTTCGTCAGATGATGGCGGAAGCTCCTGATCGTCCGGTGATTATTGTCAGCGATCGAGATGCCCCCAACGGTGTGGTGGTGGATATTCTAGACGAATGTAATATTGCCAAGGTTCGCAAGGTTTCTATTTCTGCAAATAAGGAAGAATAGCTTATAGAGTCGTGTAAGGTTTCTCGCAATTTATGAAGAATTTCTCGTTTACAGATTTTATGGTCAAGTATTTCCGCTTTCCGGCGGCTTTCGTACTTTCCTTTGTGGTAAGTGCGGTGTTCTTCTTGGCCGTGCCTGTAATCAATGCGCTGTTCTTTGATAAAGGCGTTAAGACCGAGAAGGAACTGGAAGCGGTAACCGAAGTAGAAGTCCTTGTGAGCGAGAAGAAGCCTGAAGTGCAGAAGAAGGTCTTGCGCACGGTGGTGAATCCGAACCCGTTCAAGATTTCTTCCAATATGGGCATGGCTCGCAGTCAGAATTTCTCTATGGACCTTTCTCTTGCTCGAGGTGCCGCTGGCGATGGTGTTGCCGTGGGTACGGGAGGCATGGAAAATGTTGTTTATGAAGCGGGTGAAGTGGATGAACAGGCCAGTGTTTTGCGAGAAATTCAGCCTAAGTTCCCGGCAAAGGCTAAGCGTATGGGTGTATCAGGGTACGTGAAGGTCTTGATTGTAATCGATGTCTATGGCGATGTGGCTCAGGCTCAGATCCTGACTCAGGAACCTGCAGGCTATGGCTTTGATGTGGAAGCCTTGAATGCAGTGCGTCAATGGAAGTTTAGCCCCGCTCAGTTAGGCGGTTATCCGGTGGCCCAGAAGGCTACAAAGGAGTTCCGCTTTGTTAACTAGTTTATTGACCATCGCACAGGTTGGTAAGGGACTTTGTCTGAGGCTTAGAACTTCTTTTGCTGTTGCGCTACTCCTTGTCTTTGCATCCTTCGCCTTCGCTGCAGACGACTATTTCTTCAAGGCCAACGAACTGTATGACCAGGGAAAGTACAAGGAGTCTGTTCCGTTGTATCGTGCAGCCATTGATGATGGCAAGTACGAACCCTTTGCCTGGTTCAATCTAGGTAACGCCCTGGTTCAGCTGGGCCGTAAGGAAGTTGCCCTGGTGGCTTATCGCCGCACGGTAGAACTGCTGCCGAATTTTGAAAAAGCCTGGATGCTCATGGGCGACATCTACTACCTTGCAGGGGATGCTGGCGAAGCTATTGCTGCTTACAACCGCGCTGTAGAGCTGGGTGTGGAATCTGACCATGTTCATTTTGCCTTGGCGGAATGTTACCTAAAGGGTCGCGACTGGACCTTGGCCCAGAAGAATTTTGAACGAGCCTTGCAATTGAATCCCGACCGCATGGATGCCTGGTATGGCCTGGCAGAAGTTTACGAAAAGCTGGGGGACTATGAATATGCCATCAAGACCTTGCAGAATGCGTTGCAGATGACCGCTACTGCTGGCGCCGATGTCCACTTTACCATGGCCTACTATTACCGCAGTATGGATTCCACCCGTCAAGCGCTTAACGAAATGGAAAATGGTCTTCTGATGGATCCCGAAAATGTTTCGGCACGCCGTTATCTTGGTCAGATGTATGTAAAGCAGGAGTCCCCCTGGATGGCGATCTTTACTCTGGAAGAAGGCCTCCGTCATAGCAAGGGCAAGGCCGACTTGAATCTTGACCTGGGTCAGATTTACTTTAACCAGAAACGTTATGACGAGGCCTTTGAATGCTACATGAAGGCTTGGCTAGCTGGTAACTCCCAAGGCCGCATCGGTGCCGAAAACGTGGGCCATGTGTTCTCTAACGAGGGCGATACCGAAAAGGCAGAAAGCCTATACAAGCGTATCCGCGAAAAGAAATGATTAAAACTTAGTCATCCTTGACGCAGCGGATTCCGTAGCGGAAGTATTTTTTTTCGATATCTTCATCTATACGCTGAAAGTTGAAGTTACGTTTCATTCCGTCCCTGGAGGTGACGGTAAGGTAGTATCTGCTTGCATTGTTGGTTGCATCGACGGCTCCTAGGCAGGCCACTCCGTTACTTTCATAAATATCGAGGTATCCGTATTTCTTTTCTAAACAGGTGTTCGGAAGTACGTTAAAACCGTACTTGTCTGTTCCATGGGCTCGGGCGTGCCATCCAAAAATGCTCATCAGGTCCTTGCCATTCTTTTGAACAAAGGCGAGCAGACTATCCCAGTCTGCTGTCGTGGAAACGTGCCAGTTTTCAGGACACAAGGTCTCTGAGCTGTCAGGAACGAATGGGGCGGGATAGTGCCTGCCTATTGTTCTGCAAGCGTCCCTGAGTGAAGTGCATGTGCTAGTCTTGGAATTGAACCTAAGGTTTTCGGCCATCCATGTGGTTCCGTTGATTTCTAGGGTCTTATAAGTGTTTCCGTCTCGTTCGTCGGTAAGAGTCCCGTAGTCGCCGCTGTAGCCATAGGCGACGGAAGTGTCGTTGAGGCAGCGAACCGAGAGATACCGGGATTGTCTGGCTTGTAGGAAACGGATGGTGTCGCTGACGCCATAATGATAGGAATACAGCGCGTAGGATGTTGTATCGGATGCTGCATCGGAAGACCAGAACTCCGCGTAGCTATTGCCAGTCGACGTGTTGTTTTCCACGAAGGCCATGGAAAAGCCCAGAGAATCGTTGGCATTGCGGTCTCTTTTTGAAACCAGCGTGTAGGAGTGGTTATTGGGGGCGGCTAGGTACAGCAGAGTGTCGAAGTCTGTCTTGCTAGGAAGGTGCCATCCTGCGGGACATGCGGTTCGGGCTTCTTCAAAGTTGTAGAATAGCCCATGGAATCTGGCATGGTCGGACAGGCTGTTTTCCGTTTCGTAGTTTAAGTTCTCGGCCATCCACTTTTGATTCAAAATGACGGTTGTCTTGTAGACTTGATTGTCTCGTGGATCTGTGTATTCGCCATACTTAAAATCGGGATTCAGGTAGGGATTCACGGTCAGAGCTGTGTCGCGGAATTCCTGGACATAGCCCTTGACGCATAGCAGGTTTCCTGTTTCGTGGTAAATAGATTTATAGGAAACGCTGGAGGTTGGGCCGAATCCAAAGATGTTTCTGTAATCATTGCTTTCGCCTTTGCGGACAAAGTAACCGGTAAAGGTCTTGGGCTCGGTCAGTTCCCTATAGTCGATGCTTGCACTTCTCTTTTCTGTATCCACCCATACGCCATAGTATCCGGTTGGCTTAAGGTCGAATCCGTAGGCGTTTAGGCCGTTTCCTTCGTTCCATCCACTGGCGGATTTCATCATCATTCCTGCAAAGCATTTTCCGCCGATGTTGTCGAATAGGATTTCCCATTCCAATGAGTCGGGAACATGCCACCCCTGTTCGCAGGAGGCCGCTCTATAAACGGCTACAGATTCCTTGGGCCCGTGTTTCCAAATTTGCGTTCCAATCTTGATGCCGCCATCTTCACGCTCGCAGTTATCTGTCTTTTTGTCGCTGCAGGGCTTCACTTTCGGTGACCAGACGGCATCTTCGCAGCCCTTATGGTTTGACTTGATGGTGGCTGGGTTCTTGAGGTCGGGGATGTTTTCGCTTTTGACGCAGCGGATGGCGAATGATCCGTTGCGACGGTCAATTCCGTAGACGTAGAGCTTGGATGACGACAGGCTGACGTATACCCCTCGGGTGTAGCCCGCATGGTAATAGATGTTTTCGTAGTTAAAGTTTCTGGAGGTGGCGAAATCGGTGGTCCCTGTGAGGGAATCCTTTTGAGTGATGACGGAGAAGTGATATTCGTCTGTGCCGCAGTATTTTTTTTCGCAATTCTCCTTTGCAAGCAGGCGACTGGCGATGTTGTCGTAGTATCTTGATTCCCCGTAGGATTCGCTTTTGCCCCCCATCGCCACTGCAAGGGTGTCCCATTCCACGATGTCAGGAATATGCCATCCGTTGGGGCAGACTCCCTGGAAGGGGTATTCGCATTTTTCCATGGCGGTACAAAGGCTGTTTTCGGAATCCAGTAATCCGGCCCAGGAATAAATTCGTCCAAAAGTATTGCAATCCTTGTCCTTTTCGCCTGCTGCGCAGGAACTTCCGTTCTCTGTCTTGAAATTCAAGTTTTCCGCCATCCAGGTCTGGTTGCCGATGGTGACGTACTTGTACTTCCGACCGTCGCGTTCGTCGGTAAATGTTCCTGTTTTTACCGTAGATGGGTCCACTTTGTAGGGAAGTGCCTTGGAGGAACTGCTCTTGCCAGAAGAACTGCTCTTGCCTGAAGAACTGCTGCCTTTGTCGTCATCCTTGCTTATTTCATCTTGAGCAGAAAAGACACTGGATGATCCATCGTCATCGCAGCCGGCAAACAGGAACAGTGCTTGTAGAAGTATTCCAAAACAAAAAAACTTTTTCATTATAACCCCCGTTACATTTATTCATCAAATATAGAGAAATAAAAAAAGTTTGTGGTTGAAGATTGGTGATTGCTGCGTAATTTTTTTTGCTAGATTTGCTGTTATGGCAAAGAAGAAAAAGTTTTTTAAGTCCCCGGCTCTGGCTCAGGCCAACCGAAGCAAGGAAGATCGCCTTCGCGAAACCCTCACTCAGATTGTAAGCGGTGAAAGTCGTCTTCTGAATCGTCCCGACGATTTGTATGAAACCATCGGCAAGGGCATTGATGATATTGAAGATTGCAAGGATCCCGAGGTTCAGCTGGAACTTTTGGCTTGGACGCTTCGTGCAGATTTTGTAGCCTTTAAGGTAGATGACGACGAAAAGGAGTATTGGGATAGCCTGTTCTACGATGCTGGAACATTCTTTGTAGAAATCGCCAAGCCGTACGAAGATAAGGACTACGTTGCCGACTTGATTCACGATTTGGCTGTACGTCATGTGGGGGGCGAAGGCCGTTCCGTGGTATTCCTGAGCCTTGAAGAAGTCTTGCCCTTGGAACGTAGCCAGAAATTGCTCAATGAACTTTTGGCTGAAGAAATTCAGTTTGCTGATGAAAATCGCGAAGATGTGCTGGATGCCATTTGCGATATGGCAGACGCTATTAATGATTCCGCCAACTATGCTAAGGCTGCTCTTTTGAAGGACCCGGACAAGAGCAATGCTACCATCATTGATATTGCCAATGCCTACTTTATGGCAGGGGATTTAGTACTTGCCAAGCAATGGATGAACGACGTGAAGAATCCTGGCAACGAAGACGAAGAAGCCTATCTTGACTTGCAGGCTGCCATTGCCGACAAGGAAGGACGCAAGTCTGATTGCTTAAAGATTGCTCGCAAACTTTACGAGACCTTCCCCAGGGTAATGAATCTTGGTCGCCTTGCCGCCTTGCTTTCTGATTCTGAAGCTGACCAGCTGTTTATGGAACATGAGAAGTTCCGTTGTGGTGACTCAGCCAACATGGAATTCATGCAGTTGCTTGCCGGCATGAAACGCTACAAGCAGCTAGCTGGTTATGTGGACAAGTTTGAAGAAGAACTTGCCGGCATGGATGCCGAAGAACTGAATGAAATTGCCGATGCCGCCGAACGCGATGGCGAAAAGGATCTCGCAAAACACATTCGTGACTGGATTGTTGAAGAACCGGAAGAAGCCGAGGCTTTTGACGACAAGGACTAGTTGCGACTTGTCAACCTGGGATTTCTTATTCCAACAGCATTTCCTGAGGAATGGCGCCTTCTATAACCAGAAGGCGTCTTTTCATATCTAGACCCAGTCCGAAACCGACTAAGGTTCCGCCCTTGCCGATGACGCGGTGGCAGGGGAGAATTAGGGGGATGGGATTGACGTGCAATGCTCCGCCAACGGCACGGACCGCCTTGGGGCTACCCACCATTTCCGCAATTTCCTTATAGGTTCGGGTTTCGCCAAAGGGAATTTCTTTAAGGGCTTCCCAAACTTTGACTTGAAATTCGGTACCGTACAATTTGTACGGTACGGAAAATTCCTGACGCTTGCCTGTGAGAAACTCGTTAAGCTGCAGCACTGCTTTACGATAGGCTCGACAGACTACGGGAGGCAAGTTTGCATCAATATCTGCGACGGCGTAGGTACAGGCTTGCAGTGTGCTTGGCTTGACGTTTTTAGAATGGACTGCGAAAACGTTCCCGTTGGCCTCTTCAGCAATGTCTGCCTTATATCGCAAACAACATAACTTTGACTTCTCGAAGACAAATGTCCACTCGCCCCAGAGGTTGCGGTGTCGAACAGTGGTGAATTTTTCGTCTGAGAAGTTCATATCATGAATATATATTCTCAAAATTGCTTTGGTTGTAATAAGCATAAAAAAAGCCCCGTTTAAAAACGGGACTTTCATTGCTGATTTTATAAGGATAACGGGCCTATCGCAAAGGATATTCCTTAAAGTCCTTCACACCGAATTCCTGACGCAGGTAATCCCAGCGGACCAGGCGGTTCTTCCAGTAGTACTTGCGGTACAGGCGACGTGCCACACGGCTTGTAAGCTCGTAAGGAATTGTATGGTGATCATCGGCGACACTTTCCATGGAAATGCGGAAGTCCAATTCACCGTTCACTACGTCTACTGTTTCTCCAACCTGAACGTCGGGAATGTGGCTTACGTCTACCATGGTTGCGTCCATGCAGACGCGTCCAAGAATGGGGCAGAGCTGACCACGAATAAAGACGAATCCCTTGTTATATTCGCCACGTAGATAACCATCGCCGTAACCGATGGCAATTGTTGCGATGCGGGTGGGCTGCTGAGCCATCCAGTAACCGCCGTAGGAAACGGTTTCGCCGGGCTTTACATCGTGAATATGGCGAATGGTAGACTTGATCTTCATGACTGGCTTGATGGGCCATGGAGAAGGAACTGCTCCCATAGGGTTGTAGCCATAAAGGGCCAGACCCGGACGCACCATGTCGAAATGGCTTTCGGGATGAGTCAATGTTCCTGCTGAACTGGAGCAGTGGCAGATTTCGGGACGGAGTCCTTCTGCTTCAAGAACGTCGACTAGACGGGCGAAACGTTGGATCTGAATTTCGGTCTTGGGATTGCCCGGCATGTCGGCGGTGGCTAAATGGGTGAACATACCTTCAAACTTCAAGTTCTTGAGGCTAAGTGCAGCCCGAACGTTGTTGAAGTCTTCTGCGTCAAAACCGTAGCGGTTCATGCCTGTGTCGATTTTCAGGTGAGCCTTGCAAGTGCAATCGTTTTCGCGAAGGAACTGGTCAAAAGCCATGGCTGTGCGGATGTCGGTAATGACTGCTGTCAGCTGGAATTCTACGAAGTAGGCAAAGTCTGCAGGAGTGCAGGGGCCAAGAACCAGAATTGGCAAATCCATGCCATACTGACGAAGAACCATGCCTTCGCTAATGTGGGCCACGCCAAGGTAGTCTGCTCCGCCGAACTTGGCTGCAAAGGAACAGGCAAGACTGCCATGACCATAGGAATCTGCCTTAACTGGCAGAAGAATCTTGGTGTTGGCAGGAATCTGGCTACGAATAAATTGAATGTTGTTGCAAAGGGCGTCGAGGTTGATTTCAATCCAGTTGGGGCGCGCGATTCTGTTAAGATCGGGAGGATTTTGTAAAAGCTTCATGATGGTGGAAAATATAAGAAAACTCTAAATTGGAATAAAGCAGGTTGCGGTATTTTTTGTAAAAATCCTATGTAAATTTCAAGGCGTGAATTGTGTTCAAATCCTTTATATCAAAGCAATCCTGTGTAAATAAGCAAGTTTACAATTTTACCGTTAAAGTTTTGTTTACTAATTTGGATGAATTTTTTTTTAAAATTCTTTGTACCTTCAAGGTGTTCAAGAGATAAACTTTGTCCTTGTACCGATTAAAGGAGCGGTGGCAGAACGGAGGTTTTGAACAACGTAATAAGTTGATTCGGCTCTGAAACTCAGTTGCATGAATTGACATTTCCTCTTTAACGTTTTCCTGACATCCTGTTTACAAATTGAGTGAAAGGCTTACTCTGTAAAGCCTTATTCCTAACGATTGCCTTGGTGTAACTGGTGCTCTTTGCAAAGAGCGGTTGTTCTTCTATTAACCCTAAAAACATCAACTCTTTCCGAAAGGATTGGAGGATAAAATCATGAAAAACGTAAAAAATGAACTGAACAAGAAAAATCAAAATGTCGATCCGCTGGTAGCATCTCTGATGCCGGATTCTGACAAGAAAATGGGAGCTATAGCCAGTGCATCGCTGTTTGTGGCGTTGGCATTGTGCTTTTGGGCTTCTGCCTACGAGGTCCTTATCGACGATCAAATTTTTGCAAAGTCGGATAATGAGGAACTGCGAGCGACCATGATGATTGTTGAACGAAAGGAAGAAAAAAAGGAGGTCAAGGAAAAGAAGAAAACAGAGCAGATTATGCGCAAGAGAGCTGGTGGGGGTGGCAAACCTAAAGGCCGCGGCAATCCTCGTGCTGAGATGAGTCGAACGGTTATAAGGATGTTGACCTCCCAAACCAATAATCCAAGTGCCATAGCCTACACGTTGATGAAGGATAAAAATTTCGCCAAGGATATTGATAAGGTTCTCAAGAATTCAAATGGACTTCAGTTGACGGGGAAAACCAAAATTGGAGAACGTCGAGGAAAAGTCGATGGTGGGTTCAATGACGGAGCCTTTGCCGGAGGTAGTGGGGGTGTTGGTGATGCACTTGCCAATTTGATGGGAGGTGCCGCTGGAGCTCTGTCTACGAGGGCCATTGGCAATATGAAGGTTCCTTCTATGCGTGATATCGACATGGGGTCTGGAGGTGGCGTACGCTCCGCTTCGGATGTCATGAAGGTTGTGCGAAATCGAACTCCTGGACTTCGACATATATACAACAAATATCTGAAGAAAAATCCAGGATTCCAGGGCAAGGTGACTTTGCGTTTTACCATTGCTCCCGGGGGCGAGGTTATCGGCAACACCATTGTTTCTTCTACCACGGGTTACAGCGAGTTTGATAATGAAATCAAGAACGCAGTAAGCCGATGGATGTTTAACAAGATCAAGTCCGGTAATACAACCGTTACGATCCCGTTTACGTTCTCGGAATAGAAATAAAGTCTGGTGTGTGAATGTTTTGGAATATAAGTTGGTAATTGGAAAAGTTCTTTTTGCCGGTAGCCGCGAGACTATCGGCTTTTTTATATTTGGTCAGGAAAATAAATTCAAACTTTATAGAAATATGAAAGATCCTCGCATTACAAAGCTTGCTGAAAACCTGATCAACAATGCCATTGCTCTCAAGGCAGGTGAAAATATTCTCATTGAAACTACCGACACTCCGGATGAGTTGAGTACGGAACTGGTCAAGGCTGTCGCCAAGGCTGGTGGAAACGCTTTTGTTCATAACTACAATGGTCGCGTCCGTCGTGAAATGATCATGTCTGCCTCTGAAGAACAGATGAAGGTTTCTGCTGACCTGGCCATGGCTGAAATGCAGAAGATGCAGTGCTACATTTCCATTCGCGCGGCAGAAAACGCCATGGAAAATTGCGACATTCCTGGCCCGCAGATGAAAAAGTACCGTTTGGCAAACCAGGCTGTTCTGGACTATCGCGTGAATAAGACCCGCTGGTGCGTACTTCGCTGGCCCAATCCTTCTATGGCTCAGGCTGCCAAGATGAGTACCGAGGCTTTTGAGGACTTCTACTTTGAAGCTTGCCTGGCTGACTATCCCAAGATGGCAAAGGCCGCCCAGAATCTTGTGGACCTGATGAACCGTACCGACAAGGTGCGCCTGGTTTCCAAGGGAACGGATTTGACCTTCAGCATCAAGGGCATCGGCGCTGTGCCTTGCTGCGGCAATATGAACATTCCCGATGGGGAAGTGTATACCGCTCCTGTCCGCAATAGCGTTAATGGCGTGATTCAGTATAACACGCCGTCCCTTTATGACGGCAAGCAGTTTGGTAACGTTCGCCTGGAATTCAAGGACGGCGCCATTGTGAACGCCTCCTGCGAAACAGGCTCCAACGAGGCCTTGAATGCACTGTTCAATACGGACGAAGGTGCCCGCTATGTGGGCGAGTTCGCCATCGGTTTCAACCCTTACGTGAACAGCGCCATGTGCGACATTCTTTTCGACGAAAAGATCGCTGGCTCCATCCACTTTACTCCGGGCCGCTGCTACGAAGACGCTCCCAACGGAAACGTTTCCGCAATCCATTGGGACTTGGTTCTGATTATGCGCCCCGAATACGGTGGCGGCGAAATCTGGTTCGATGACGTTCTAATCCGTAAAGACGGAAAGTTCGTCGTTGATGAGCTTAAGTGCCTGAACCCGGAAGAACTGGGATAAAGAAATTTTTTTGGGGGGTACATATGATTTTGAAGAAAACAACGCTCATACTTGCCGCTGCTGCTGTGTTGGCTGGGGCTGCATCCATTTCGCCGGTCATCCCTAAGAAGGTTGACGGTTGTTACCAGATTGGTTCCGCTGCCGAGCTGTATGGCTTTGCCGCTGTAGTCAATGGCTCTGACGCATTTAAACTTGAGTCCGACGCCTGCGGTAAGCTTACCGCGAATATCGTGGTGAACCAGAATGTTCTTGCTAATGACACCTTGAATGGGGATGGAAACAATTTTGTTCCCTGGACTCCCATGGTCGGTTTTAGCGGAAAATTCGATGGACAGTTCCATACTATTTCCGGTTTGTACTTCAATGATGATTCGTTTGAATATGCCGCTCTTTTCAGTACGGTAAAGGGTGGTGTGGAAGGAGACTCCATTGTCATTGCCAATGTGGGGCTTGAGGACTCCTATATTCTGGGCAAATATTACGCAGCAGGCCTTGTGGGTCGATTTGAATCGGGTTACATGGCCATTGAGAATGTGTATAATATGGGCTTAATTCTTTCCTATATAAATGCCAAAGGAATTATGGCTGAAATGGGGAGCGTTGATACTTATCTCAACATCAGAAACGCTTACAACGCAGGTCCCCTAGATAGAAATAAGGAAAACTGCGACGTAGTCAATATCGGCGCCAGTTATCGCGGTTATACATACGAAAATATTTTCGAAAGACCGGGTTGTAATATTTATACCGGGGCACATTCAACAACCATGACCATGGAGGAATTGGAAAACGGAACGATTGCCGCCTTGCTTCGTTATAACATGAGAGGTAAGGGCTGGGGACAGAATGTGGGCGTGGATAAGCATCCCGTATTTAGCGATGAAATAAAAAATTATGCAGGCAAAAGTGTGGTTTCTAGCCTGGCATTCCACAATGTGGACCATGCGGAGGATTATCCGGACCATTATGTGGAATCGTCTATAGTCCAGCTTCCTGTTCCTGAACGTGATGGCTATCTGTTTATCAAGTGGTTTACGAAAGAAGGGCTTAAGGGTGATACCCTGGACAAGATTATCAGAAGTACAACGGGAGATCTTGACCTTTACGCCATGTGGGGAAAGATTCCTGAAGTGGTTGACGGTTGCTACGAAATAGGGACGGTGGAGGAATTGTACGGCTTTGCAGAAATCGTACGTCAGACAAATGTGATTCAGACGATGTCCTACGACGATTACACTGAATTCTGTGCCAAGCTGACCGATGACATTGCCGTGGATACCGTAGGTGGATGGACCCGCTGGTTCCCCATACAGAAATTCCTTGGAACCTTCGATGGAAACGGAAAAACTATCTCTGGCCTGTACTATAACACTCTTTCTTCCAAGGGCGAAAACGTGGGCTTTATTGGCAGCACCGTTTCTATGAAAGGAAAGAAATCCGTCGTAAAAGATCTTGGCCTGTTGGATTATATGTTCAAGGGTGAGCGCTGCGCAGGCGCGATTGTAGGTTCTGCTGAGTCTACGGATATTCTTCGCGTCTATAGCAAGAAAGGCTCTGTGGAAGGAGGCATCGGTGGTGGAGGTATCGCTGGCTGCACCCTTTATGGAGTAAAGATTGAAGAATCCTATAACGAGGGCTCTGTTTACGGTCGTGTTGGAATTGGTGGACTTGTTGGTAAGGCGGAAAGTGGAACCCTTATTGCCAACTCCTACAATACGGCTTCAATGAACGGCAGTTCCTGCTGTGGTTACTCGGAAAGAGGCGGACTTATTGGTGATGGTTCTTCCAACGTCAAGATCATCAATAGCTTTAACCTGTTGACGACGTCTTCGGCTTTTGGCGCAGGCGGATTGGTGGGCCGCTATGGCTCCGTAGAGTATTATAATGCCTATGCCCTTGGTCAGGATGGCTCGTCAGGAATCGGCGTTACGGAAAGCGATTACGAGGACGGAACGGTTGCCTACCTTCTGCGTGAATACAAGGATGATGAATATGATGGCTCCATGTGGGGACAGCATGTCGGCATAGATAAGCACCCTGTGTTTACGGAAAACATCACCTTCAATGACGATGATATTAGCCTTGAACCCAAGATTCCGGAATTGAAGGATGGTTGCTTCCAGATTGGTTCCGTGAATGAACTTTATGGATTTACCTTTGAGGCCCATGCCTCCGTCATTGATTCCACAAGAATCACTGGAACATTGTGCGGTAAGCTGACCGAAGATATTGTCGTCAATGAGAATCTTCTTGGCGGCATGTATGAACTGAGTTCCGGTAGCCATCTTTCCTGGCGTGGCATAAGGAACTTCAAGGGAATCTTTGATGGCGACGGCCATACAATTTATGGCCTGTACATGAATGGTTACGAAACCTATTCACGATGGGAAGATGAATACCTAGGCTTCTTTGAGTCTGTTTACAATACCAGTGAGACCGATACCACAAAGATCCTGAATCTTGGAATCGAGGACTCCTATTTTAGAAGCGTTCATAACAAAGCTGGTCTGATTTGTCAGGTCAAGTCAGACTCCGGTTCTCTATTGATTAAGGGAACCCATGTGGATGGTTTATTTGATGGAAGCGGATATGCTGCAGGATTTGTTGAAGAATCCGCAGGTTCCGATATTACTATTGTGGAATCCTATTTTGAGGGCAAGAATATCGGTTATGATTTGTCCTGCTTTATCAGGAGAGGCAAGGGCGACTTGCATATAAGAAACTCTTACTGCGACATTGATATCGGTGAAGACAAGTCCTATATCTTCGGTAGTACCAGTGGGAAGAATATTGTTGAAAATTCCTTCATCATGAGTTCTAGGTTGGGCTGTGAATATGATGAGGCTTCTACAATAACGAATTCCTATGCGATTCTTTCTGAAAATGATTACCTAATGAAGTTGGATAAAGTTTCCTATGTCACTCCAAGCCAACTTAGAAATGGAACTGTAGCAAAGCTGCTTCATGACTATAAGAGCGAATCCTTTGATGGTAGCGTTTGGGGGCAGAATGTCGGGGTGGATGATCATCCGGTCCTCAGTGGAGTTATTTCCAATTTGGATGTCAAGTTCTCCAAGCTTGTATTGGTAACCTACGATGGTGACAAGACTCTATATGCAGATGAGTATGCAGAGGGCATTGCCCTTGACTTGCCGGTTCCTGTACGAAATGGCTATGTATTCAAGGGATGGTACGACAATGATGCCTATGAAGGCAGCCCTGTGACTAGGGTTGCGGATACTGTCAAGGGCGAGGCGACCTACTATAGCAAGTGGTGGCATATTCCTACGCTGGTTGACGACTGTTACGACATATCCAGCGAGGATGAATTGTTCATGTTTGCGGCCATTGTCAATGGTACCGAAGGCATAGAACAAAATGAATTTGCCTGCGGTAGCCTCTCTGCGGACATTGTGTTGAATGAGCAGGTCCTGGTTGACGGAAAGCTTAATGAAGACAAGAAGGAGACCTTTGTTTCCTGGCCTAGCTTGAGATCCTTTGGAGGAAAGATCTACGGCAATGGCCATTCTATCTTTGGCCTATATGGAACCAGCTTCATTAACTTCGTGGGCGGAGGATCCCCTTCGAATCCTGTCTTGATCGATGGCCTTGGTATCAAGGATTCTTTTTTCAAGGGCACGTACAATGTGGCCGGCTTTATTGGTGACGCCCAAAAGTCCTATATCGTGATCTCCAATTCCTATAACGAAGCTACCGTGGAAGGCGTCAAGGCTTGTGGAGGCTTTGTCGGGAGTAACGATGAAACCCATGTGTTTGTGGTCAATTCCCATAATTCAGGTGTAATCAACTGCGACTATGATGGTGGCGGCCTGGTGGGCCTTGACCGTGAACTTAGAGGCTCCATATCGATCATGGATTCCTATAACGAGGGCCCTGTTACAGGCCTTGGTCAAATGGGCGGCCTTGTTGGCATGGCCATTGAGTATATCCGAATTGTAAATTCCTACAATGTAGGGGATGTCTCAGGAAAGTCGACAATTGGAGGTTTCCTTGGTCGTGGCGCAGATACCAACATTGTTATCAATTCCTACAACAAGGGCTCTGTGACAGGAGATGAATTGACCGGAGCTCTGTTTGGCCGTATTTATACGAGTCTGGTGTCCATGGAAAACTCCTACTATGTGGATGGCCCTGTAATGGATACCTTGGCTAAGGCTGCTGCAGTTTCTGAATTCGAGGATGGTTCCTTGGCCAAGAAGCTCCATGATTATGAAGGAGTGGGCTTTGATGGCTCTGCATGGGGGCAGAAGCCTACGGATTCCTATCCCAAGTTGAACGAGTCTGATTCCGACAAGAATCTTGCCTTGCTGATGTCACTTGCTCCCATTAGTTCAAGCAGTAACGAGGAAGAATCCAGTTCCAGTAGCGATCTGCAGGAAAGTTCTAGTTCCAAAGTTGAATCCAGCTCCAGCGAAGATGCTGTCGAATCCAGCAGCTCTGCTAAATCCAGTAGTTCCGTTGAATCCAGTAGTTCTGTCGCCGGCTCCAGTTCCAGCGGCAACGTGGGTAGCAGTTCTTCTACAACGGTTGTTGCCCTGAATCCATTACGTTTGCAGTCCTTTGATGTAAATGTCTTTGATGGAATGGTTCAAATCGTTAACGGCCCTGTTGGACAACGAGTCGCTTTGATGGATATGCAGGGACGAGTGATTTCTATAGGCAGAATTGAATCGTCTGTGATGAACCTGAATGTGCCGCAATCTGGCAGCTTCGTTCTTCGTGTTGCAAACCAGACCCGTGTGGTGAACGTACGATAATTCTAGGAACGTAATTCTAGAAGCGAATAAAAAGCAAAGACCTCGCATTTGCGAGGTCTTTTTGCTTATCGAGAGTTTGTGCTTACGATAACAGATTGAACCAATCTTAGAGCAACTCTGCAATCTGAACGGCGTTGAGAGCTGCGCCCTTACGGATCTGGTCGCCGGTGAGCCACAGGGTGTTGCCGCAATCGTCTGCCAAGTCCTTACGGATACGGCCAACGTAAACGTCGTCGTGACCTGCGCTTTCCAGCGGCATGGGGTAGATGTAGTTCTGCGGATCGTCCTTCAGGAACACGCCCGGAGCGTTCTTGAGAGCAGCGCGGATTTCTTCAACGGAAACCGGCTTTTCAGTTTCGAACCACACGGATTCGGAATGAGAACGGAGAGAGCTAACGCGTACGCAAGTTGCACTGGTGCGAACATCAGAGTGCATGATCTTGCGGGTTTCGTTGAACATCTTCATTTCTTCCTTGGTGTAGTCATTTTCAGTCATCTTGTCGATCTGCGGAATGACATTGTATGCCAGCTGGAAGGGGAACTTCTTGATGTGGGTTGTGGAACCGGTTTCAATAATGTCCTTGTACTGCTGCTGGAGTTCTTCCATGGCAACAGCGCCAGCACCGCTTGCGCTCTGGTAAGAAGAAACGCGGATCTTCTTGATGTGGGAAATCTTTTCGATGGGATTCAAGACTACGACCATCATAATGGTGGTGCAGTTGGGGTTTGCGATAATGCCGCAACCGCCGTTTTCAGCCTTGTGGAGAGGAATGTCGCAAGCGTTCACTTCGGGAACGACCAGCGGAACATTGTCCATCATACGGAAGTAGCTGGTGTTGTCCACAACGACGGCGCCGTTTTCGACGGCGATAGGAGCGAATTCCTTGGAAACTGCAGCACCTGCAGAGGAGAGAACCAGGTCGACACCCTTGAATGCATCGGCGCAAGTCAGTTCCACCTTCAGCTTTTCACCCTTGAAAGTGAATTCCTTACCGACGCTACGTTCGGAAGCGAGAAGCTTGAGGTTCTGGAGAGGGAAGTTGCGCTGTTCCAGGATGGAAAGCAATTCCTGGCCGACGGCACCAGTGGCGCCCATGATGGCTACGTTACGAATCATTGTTGATCCTGTTGTTCTTTTGTTTGTGGTTGATTGTTTGATTTTAAATTCTCGATGTCGTTTCGGAAACGTTCCAGATAAACATTCATTTGAGCAATCTGATTTCTAGACTGCTTGTACTGGTTTAGCTGTTCATCGGGGTCTTCCTGAAGCGTATAGTTGTAAAGCGAATAGGCCGCAAGACGTAGGCATTCACTTGCTTGAATCAGCTCGGAGTGAGCTTCACTAGATTCATGGGGGTGAAACAATCCGAGAACTTTTTTGTTCAAGGATGTCGCATTATTGTTTATAGCGAGAGCCTGCTGACTCCTAATTTCGCGATCGCTTTCGCTAATGTTGGCAGCGATAGGCTCGAACTCATCAATAGATTTCATTAGAACCATCATACGATTGATGACGGTTTCTGCGTCATACTCGTAGCTTTCAAGACGCTTAAGGGCTGCTTCTCCGGAGACGTTTTGATTTGCGGGAGCCGCAGCCAGTGCTTTGCCCTTGGATTTGTTCGGCAAAATTTTACCGCCTTCACCTTTGGCAAAAGTGGAGATGTAATCTTGATATTGAGCGTTTGCCGCTGCTATTTCTGCAGGATTGTACTCTGCCGTGGGTATAAAGGTCGGACGGTCCCAATAGGCAATTCCAAGAAAACCTGCAAACATGAAAACGGCCAAGAATATGTGACCCGTCTTCGTGGCGTGGTCTTCGCTCCTAATGGCGTAGATGACGCTTAAGAATAGCAGACTGATAAAGGCAAGCAGAAGCCCACCATCGCAGTTATAGGTAATGAACGAATTCTTCGCAAAATAGAAGATGCAATCTAGAATTACGACACATACGGACAAACACACTCCCAAAATTTTCTGGAAGCGTGTTTCCGCTGCTGCTGACTGAAGAATCGCTGTAAAGGTGATTCCTAGTGGCAGAACCAGCATTAATGCTATTTCTGCAACCTGTTGGTTCATTAATCAGAAAGGTTCGTTAGAACGGCAAGTCTTCGTCCGCTCCGTCTGCCATGGGGGCGTCATAAGCGGGGGCGGAGTTCTGCTGGTTAAAGCTATTTCCTTGGTTGAAGCTATTGCTTTGGTTGTAGGAGCCTCCGCCAAAGTTGCCGCCATTCTGGTTACGCGGAGTCAGTAGCTGGAAGGTGTCCAGGCTGACTTCGGTTGCGTAGCGCTTCTGGCCGGAAGTCTGGTCTGTCCAGCTACGATTGGTGAGAGAACCTTCGACATAGAGGGTCATGCCCTTGTGTACGCCAAGCTGTTCCATAGTTTCGGCAACCTTGCCCCAACCAACGATGTTGTGCCAGTCGGTCTGTTCCTTCTGTTCGCCATTGTTGTCGCGATAGCGGCGGGAAGTTGCTAAAGAGAAGGAAACTCGCTTACGGCCGGTGGGACCAGCACTGATGACGGGATCCTTGCCAATGTTTCCGATGAGCATCACTTTGTTTAAATATGCCATAAAATATGATTCCTGTTTTTTATTTTTTTTGTTTCGATAAAAAAGATAAAAAATTTAGATGTCACAAAAGTGTCAATTTTCTTGATATAGCCCATTATAGCCCTTTTTGCAAACAGTTGTTGACAAAAAACACCCTACAAGAGCTATCTTTCCATCCGTACTTATAATTCGTAATTCATAATTAATATCATGGTTACTTTAGCACTCTCCAATTTCGAAAAGACTTTCCCTTCCGCCCTTCGTGGCAAGCGCCTTGGCGCAGTCCTTCATCCCGCCTCTGTCTGTGCAGACCTGAGCTACACTCTGGATCTTCTTAAGTCCTACGACGGCAAGTTGTTTAAGTTGTCTGCATTGTTCGGACCCCAGCATGGTATCAAGGGCCACACCCAGGACAACATGATTGAATGGGAAGGTTACACCGACCCGGAACTTGGTATTCCCGTTTATAGCCTGTACGGTGAACACCGCGAACCCACTGCAGAAATGCTTTCTCATGTGGATGCTCTCCTGGTGGATTTGCAGGATGTGGGTGCTCGTTACTACACCTTCATCTGGACCCTTTACCTGTGCATGAAGGCTTGCGAAAAGCAGGGCATTCCCGTTGTGGTTGTAGACCGCCCGAACCCCATAAACTGCGTGGATGAAGAAGGCCCGGTGCTGGACCTGAACTACACAAGCTTTGTTGGTCTCCACAGCATCCGTACCCGTCATGCAAAGACCATCGGCGAACTGGCCGAACAGTTCAAGGCTGAATGCTTCCCCAAGTGCGAACTTTACGTGATGCGCATGGAAGGCTACGACAAGAAGATGTGGTACGACCAGACCGGTCTTCCCTGGATTTTGCCTAGCCCCAACATGCCCACCTTGGATACCGCCATCGTGTATCCCGGCATGTGCCTGTTCGAAGCCACCAATGTCAGCGAGGGCCGCGGCACTACTCGTCCCTTCGAAATCTTTGGCGCACCCTTCATCGATGCTGTCAAGCTTTGCAAGTACATGAACGGCCTGAAGTTGCCTGGCGTCTACTTCCGCGAAAACTACTTCCAGCCCACCTTCCACAAGGGTGCTGGCCAGATTTGCGGCGGTGCGCAGATTCATGTTCTGGACCGCGACAAGTTCCGCAGTTTTGACATGGCCATTAAGCTTCTGCAGTACATCTTCAACGAATATCCCAAGGATTTCGCCTGGAAGCAGCCGCCTTACGAATACGAATTCCACAAGCTGCCCATCGACATTCTGCTGGGCAACGGAACCTTCCGTAAGGAATTTATCGAAAGTTCGATTTGATGTCTGATTTTTGTTTAAAAATGAACGATTTCCGTGTTGTGCGACTCGGAAATCGTTTTTTTTGTGGTGTAATGAATGTTTTTAGAACACCCTATGTGCAGCCTTGATCTGCTTGATGTATTCTGCTCTAACTTCGTTTGATTTAGCGAACTTGTTCCACTGACTGACGGCGTTCTGTACTTCGGCCAGAATTTTCTTGTAACGCCCCTGTTTTAGGCCTGCAAATTTTGCCACGGCCTTGAAGTCTTCGACGGTAAAGTTGTCGCGCTTGCCGTTGAAGGTAAGCTGGTGGGTGCCTGTCCAGAGTCCGCCCGGGTTGTAGGCGTACGTCATGTCGAAAGCGGGGGCTAAACTCCATTCGCCTCGTTTGTTCATCAGGAAACCGAAGTTTTTTGCGTGGTCGTCCTGATTTCTTGCGCAGATGTTGAAGGCTGCTCTGCGGAACAGTTCTTCGAGGGCGTCGTAGCCGAGACCGAGCTGCTTGACAACCGTGATCGCCTGCTCGTAGCTATAGGCTCCTGCGGCGTTAAAGTCGTAGTGGGCGAGGCCGCAAAGGGACTGGTAATGCAGCTTTTTCCCGCCGGCAAGACGGTCGAAGCGTCTTGTCATAAAGTGCCTGTGACCGCTGTTTTCGAGTAGGCAACATTCCGACATCTGAATGCCCGCCGCCTGCGCCATCTGGTAATAGGTGTATTCAATGGGGCCGTAGCCTTGGAGATCCGCCTTCTCCTTGTCGCTGTTGTTCTGCACGTCGTCCAGTTTTAAAAGCCAGTAGGAAAAGTTTTCGCCGTTTGCCACCTGCCCCGAACGGATTTCGCCGGAGGCTTCGTTCAGGGCGATAAGCACTTTTGCCCTTGCGCCGCCTGCGGATGTGCCTACCCGAAGGATTTGCTCAAAGGTCTGCTGTTGTTTCTTTGTTCTGAAGGCGGCCGGCTTGCTTGTGGCGTCTGTTTTGCTATTGCCTGTCTTGCCGATGCTTGCCTTAAAGTTTTTTCGACTGTCTAAAATGCTTGCAGCGAAGTTTCGCAGATTTTCAACATCTAGAATATCGTTCTCGTTTGCTGCGGGGCCTTCGATTGGGTAAAATTCCAGGGCGCCCATGCCGCGGTTGCCCGTGTAGCAGAGCCGCTCTAGCGCAGTAAAGGACTCTGGATTACGCCCTTGCTTTATAAGCCAGGAATCAATGAGCCTGTTGCCGAACTTGTCTGGAATGGAGTCCGCGAAAAGCCCTGGCAGACCTTTAAAAGTGTTTGATAGAAGCGGGAATGTGTAAACCCGTCTGCTTACAGGCATGGTAATGGGCGAGGGCTCGATGCCTGCGCCGATGAATGATGGTGCGTATTCAAAATGTGCTACGGATTCGCCTTCCTGCATGGAAAGCGCTCCGATGGTTGTTCCCCAAAGTTTTACTTCGACGGCGATCATGGTCCACCTTAGCCTGTTTACTTGTCTTCGTCCCAAATCCATGGGGCCTTGGGCTCTGCGGCGATGCCTGCAGGAAACTCGCCTGGGCCATCAAAATCGTTTGCCTGCCCCGAGGCTTTGGTTTTGGGCTTGGAGGCGCGCTTGCGTTTGTTCTTTTGCAAGTTCTTGGATTGCATTAGGAGCTCCATGGGGCTTGGGCCGAGCTCAGGGATTATGCTGATAAACTGGTTTAAAAATCCTAGGGCACGCAGGATTTTGACCATGTTCAGAAGTTGAGTGGATTGGCCTTTTTCGATGTGTTCCACGGTGCTTTTACTGACGCCTGCCTTGTTTGCGAGTTCCGCCTGAGTCCAGTTGTTATTGAGCCTGGATCCGGCGATTCGTTTGCCGAATTCTGTGAGGACTGCGTTGTCGGAAAAGGGTGTGTACTTGGCCATGGTTATTCCTCCATGGTTTAAAATATACATTTTATTTTGACTTTTTCCTATTTTTCTTTAAAAAAGATGAATAAATGCAATAATATTTATTTAATTCTTTAAAAATAAAGAATTAAATTTATAAAAATACATGCGGCGAATAGTGTGTGACGATGAAAAAAAACGTCCGAGTCTGTTAAACTCGAACGTTTTGTAATGCTAGATTCCCGATCAAGTCGGGAATGACAGCGCAATCTTTGTCGCTAGTTTACAGTCTACAGCCAACCGACAACAGCCCACTGTCTACTGTCTACTTCCTACTTCAAGAACTTCATGTACGGAAGCTTTGCTGCAAGTTCCTGCACCTTGTCGGCGTTAGCCTGGAGGGCGGAGCGAGCGTTCCAGGAACCGTCCAGGAACTGACCGCGAGGGCCATCAGCCAAAGTGAGGGCGATGGTTTCGTCGCCCAGCTTCAGGGTGCGCTTGTCGGTGCTGGTTTCCAATTCCTTGGAGGGGTTTGCTTCGATCCATGCGAGAATCTTGTCGGCAGTAGCGTGGTCTACCTTGTAGCAGGGAACGCCCAGGGCGACGCAGTTGCCGAAGAAGATTTCGGAGTAGCTTTCAGCGATGATAGCCTTGATACCCCAGCGCTTCAGAGCCTGCGGAGCGTGTTCGCGGCTGGAACCGCAACCGAAGTTCTGGTTGGAAACCAGGATGGTGCCGTTCTTGT
>JAKSIG010000024.1 GCA_024398955.1 Fibrobacter sp.
CCCATGGCCATGGACCAGGTGTAGATGCGTCCGTATTTTTCGCAGTTTTCTGGATTGTCTTTGTAGCAGGAACTTCCCGTAACGTTGAAGTTTAGATTCCTGGTCGTCCATTCTTGATTTCCAATTTTGACAAAATCCATTTCTTCATCGCTGAAAATATACTCGCTGGAGGAACTTGATTCATTGTCTTGGGACGAACTTGATGTAATTTCTACCGACGAGGAGCTGTTTGCTTCTGACGAAGAACTCATCAAGTTTTCCGACGATGAACTTGTTAAATAATATGGATGGTTCTTTACGCAACGGACGTAGCCCCCTGTGTATTTGTGTCCGTTATCATTATCAAAATGTTTGCTGTAGTTGTGAATGGCCCAAAGCCAGGCAAATTCATAGGGGTAAATTGTTCCTGACACATCGTATTCCGTAGAACTCATGAATAACGCCTCAGTGCCTTCATTTCTGTAGTATCCGTGATAATCGTAGACTCCGCCATATTGATTTTGAAAGTAAATTAAGTAATCGGGATTTTCCTTGATGAATTCATTCAGCTGATTCCATTCATCGTGGCTAGGAAGATGGGTTCCGCTGGGGCAGATTCCTTGGTGGGGCTCAATCGTTGTCCCGTATTTTTGGCGGTCATAAGAAATGTCGATGCCCATGGCCATGGACCAGGTGTAGATGCGTCCGTATTTTTCGCAATTTTCCGGATTGTCATTGTAGCAGGAGCTTCCTGAAACGTTGATGTTAAGGTTCCTGGTTGTCCATTCTTGATTTCCGATTCTGACAAAATCCCCATCTTCGCTGCTGCTGGAAATGCTTTCAAATGAAGAACTTGAAGATAGTTCTAACGACGAGGAACTGCTTATTTCTGACGATGAACTCATCAAAGTTTCCAATGACGAACTGGAACTTGCCAAAGAGGAACTTGATTTTACGCTGGAGGAACTTACTTTGATGTCATAGCGGTCGTCACCACGAATGGAATGAGGGGATACACCTTCGTCTAGGCATGCAGACAAAAGGAGGACAATCGCAAGAAGGAACAAATGTTTACTGGACATTTCCACCCTCCGTTTTGACGTTGCTTTCTGCACAGGGGTACTGCTTGAACCATTCTCTGGTTAGATTCGTGGAATGGGGCTCGGTGCAAATGTCTCCATTGACCTTTGGCACCTGAGGGTTGATGATCTTAAGGGCGGTGTAGAAACCTGCTGTCGTCACGGCGCTGACGATGAGGCCGCCTGTAGCGCTTCCTGTTATAAGTCCACCGGGGAGGAACATTAGAGCGCCTTCAAGCAAGGAGGTGCCTATGAAACCTTGCATTTCTGTTTTTTCGCAGTAGTCGATGTCTGTAATTGGAATCCTTACAATGGAGGAATCTTCCCGCTGCCTCAGAAGAACTTCATCCTGAGATTTATCGTAGCAGATTCCGTTGGAAGGGATAGCTTTTGTAGTGTCATCCAGGTTTTCTCTAATTTTATATAAGAACGTCGTTACCTTTGTAGTGTCCTTGATGCGGAACCACCTGTAGTCAATGTCTTTGATGCCGAGGCTGCTGTCGGATACGTTCTCTATGTGGGCCTTGCCTGCGCCTGGCAGAATGCCTGATTTAGGCGGCACCGCAAATTTCGTATTCTCTTGCTTTTCTTTGTTCTCCTTTGCCATCTTGCGCATCTGATCGTTGCCACCAACGCCAATGGCACTTGAGAATCCCCAGACACTGAAGGTGGCTGCAAAGCGGTTTCGGTTCTCGTCGATGTCACGACCGTAGCGGAACTCAAGGGACATTTTGGTGTTTTCAAGCTTTCGTGAAACGTAGATGCCACCGCCCATTTCTGTATAGAACTTGGGACGAGGCCGCGGAAAATCTAAGCAAAACATTTCGCATGCAACATCGTCTACAAAGTATTCCTCGCGGCCGTTCCTTGCCACATGCTCCGTAATGCCAAATTTCCAATTGTCGTTTAAAGGAATCTGCTGGATGGCCATTCCGCCACCTGAATAATGGAACATAAAATTAGAACTACTTTCGGGACCGAACTTGTTAATTGGGAAAAAGTTTGTCCAGGTGGTTAAGCCAAAGTATGGCGAAACAAAGCCGCCTTGTAAAAATGTCGTTAGACTTTGAAGGCCCCATCCAAAGGCAAAATAACCTCCGCTAATGTAGTTTGCAAATGTTCCGTCGCCCCACCATTCGGAATGGTTAATGTGGTATTCCTGGTCATGATTGTCGGTCCTGCCATTGTCTAGATTGCCAGCGTAATATGTGAATGAAAAGCTTCTGACTGCGTCATCCCTATTGTAGCTGTCCATGTAGGCTGCTGCCGGAGGCGGACGCATAATGGAACTACATCCCGAAAGCAGGAGCCCAACTATAATCAAAAACGCTATGACGTGGAGCTTTCTCATAGGTAGAAACTCCATGTAAACGCCCAATAGTAGAAGGGTCTGTCTTCTAGCTGAATCCCTGATTCGATGGATACTGTATAGCCGCTGTGCCCCTTGCTGTTTGTCTCCTTAAGGAACGGCAAATTTGAGTAGCCCGTAAAGTCAAAGCCGTAATAAAGAAGCCAATCCTGGGTATGGAACCCTTGTTGCGCCTTGGGGTTGATCTTATCGCCTGTGCGGTAGTCTGTCCCGGTATATTTTTCACAATCCGGTCTTACAAAATGCATTTGCCGAAGACCGCCATGTATGCCGATTCCTATGCCGTGGTTGTTCAGGAACATCATGGTGCCGCCGCCTACATTCAAGGCGCCTGTAAGCATAATGTCGGTAGCGAGGTCTGTTGACATTTTCTCGTCGGCGTCCTTGCCGAAGTATTTGCCTAACGATAATTCGTAGGCTGCGGCGACGTAGAAGGGGCCGAACCATTGCACAAGGGTGGGAGTTAACCCCGCCTCCAGCAGGAATGCGTAATGGACGTTCAAGAAGAGGCCCCCGCCGAAAGTGTTTCCCTTGTAGTTGAATGCACCTTCGGTATTTTCTGTCTTGGGCCAGGTCAAGGTGAAAAGGCTTAGATCAATGCGGAATATCATTCCGCTAATTTCGTCATCAGTGTAATGGTTTTTCAGGTCGTCGGCAGTAGATGTTGTATGTCCAGTAACGTTGCAGGAATCGCACCCGCCGTAACCTGTAGTAATATCAATAATTCTAGATGAACCTGGTGCAATCTGCTTTGCCACCAGTGCGTGTGTAGAAAAATTCTGCGACATGATGAGTTCGTCTGCCCAGGTTGCCCCGGTCAGAACTATCAACAGAACGCAAAGAACTTTGAACATTCGCATGGACTAGAATATAGGTATTGTTAAGCGGATAAAAATGTTGAAAAATTGAAAAAATTCTCAGAAACTGTGTCAGAAAAAATTCTTCGATCCAATATAATACGCAGTGAATCATATAGAGAAAATGATCGACTATATAACAAAAAAATCCCTCTGTTTTTCCCGAACCCTTTTCTCATAATTCATAACTAAGGCGAGAGAAGCGACCAAGCTTGCTTGGGCATTTCCGAGCCGATTATCAAAGCAACGGAGTTGCTAATTCATAACTCATAATTGAGAAAAGCCCGCGGTTTTCATTCCGCGGACCTTTCATAATTCGTAATTGATAACTAAAGTTATCGTTAATGTTGCGCCTCGGTCATGTCAAAAACTTCGTTTTTGCCGCGACTCTCGGCTTAGACATTAATTCGTAATTAAAAAATAAAAGGGCGTCGAGCCCTTTTATTTTTTAATGCACGCCGTTTCCTTCCGGAACGTCGCAGGTCACGGCCTTGCCACCGATTTCCAGAGCGATGGGGGCGGAGCCTTCGCCGGCAGTGCAGAACACTTCGCCGTTCTTGACGGAGAGAGCGATCTTGTCGAAATCCTTCAGCTTCAGTTCGCGAGGTTCGCTGGGCTGAACACCCTTGAACAATGCGCGGTCACCGGGCTTTGCGCCTTCGGGTACAGCCACCAGGCGGCACTTGTGGGATTCTGCTTCCAGGTCGCCTGCGAAGAGCATGCCTGCGCTCATGATACCGCGGAGGGGTGCGGGCTTCAGGTTTGCGAACAAAAGAATCATGCGGTCCTTAAGTTCAGAAGCTTCGTAGCTAGCCTTCAGGCCGGAGCAAACGGTGCGGAGTTCGCCTTCGCCTGCGTCCACCTTCAGAACATAGAGGGAAGTTGCATCCGGATGGTCTGCCACTTCAACGATCTTTGCGGCGCGGAGGTCCATGGCGGCAGGAACGTCGGCTGCGGTCAGCGGCTTGTTCTGCTTGGGCTTCTGCTGCTGTTGCTGCTGCTGGGGCTTCACTTCTTCTTCGATGCGGGGGAACAGGGGCTTGCCTTCACCGAAAGCTTCGCCTCCCTTCATGAGACCCCAAACGAGATCTTCTGCGCTTTCGAACTTGGTGCCCAGCATCTTGAGTCCTTCTTCAGCCTTGGTGGGAATCACCGGCCACAGCATGCAAAGGCTGAGGCGTACGGCTTCGGCAGCCACATAAAGAACGGTAGCCAGTTCATCCTTGAGAGCCGGGTCCTTGGCCAGCTTCCAGGGAGCCTTGATTTCGAAGTAGCGGTTGATGCTACGGACCAGGCTCATGATGTTTTCGATGGACTGGGAGAGACGTGCCTGAGGCAGGTCCTGCTTAATGTCTTCGATGACCTTCTTGGCCAAGTTCATTACGTCGTTGGCGGCGTCATCCATGGTAACAGCTGCGGGCAGCTTGCCTTCGAAGTTGGTGAGCACCAGCTTGTGGACGCGGTTCAGAACGTTGCCCAGGTCGTTTGCCAGGTCGGCGTTAATGCGACGGACAAAGGAATCGTGGGTGAAGTTGGCGTCCTGGCCAACCACCATTTCGCGGGCCAGGTAGTAGCGGAAGGCGTCGTCGCCGTACTTTTCCATGTAGTCCATGGGCTTTACGACGTTACCGGCAGACTTACTCATCTTTTCGCCGCCGTTCACCAGCCACCAGCCGTGGGCCAGAATATGCTTGGGCAGAGGAATGTCCAGAGCCATGAGCATGGTGGGCCAGTACACGCTATGAGTGGTGAGAATGTCCTTACCAATCAGATGGTAAGTGGCGGGCCAGATGGGGGTGCCATCGGCATAAGTCTTGTGGAAGGCGGTAGATGCGCTCACGTAGTTGAGGAGTGCGTCGAACCACACGTAGGTCACATAGTCGGTGTCGAAAGGCAGGGGTATGCCCCAGCTGAGGCGAGCCTTCGGACGGCTGATGCAAAGGTCGTTCAGCGGCTGGCGGAGGAAGCCCAGGATTTCGTTACGACGGTAGTCGGGAACGATCCAGTCCGGGTTGTTGTTCAAGTGGTCGATGAGCTGCTGCTGGTACTTGCTCATCTTGAAGAAGTAGTTCTTTTCCTTCAGCCATTCCACCGGGCGGTGGCTAATGGGGTCGCACTTGTTTTCGTCCAGTTCGTCTTCGCCAAAGAAACGTTCTTCGCCAACGGAATACCAGCCTTCGTATTCCTTGGAGTAGATTTCGCCCTTGTCCCACAGCTTCTGCAGGCATTCCTGCACGTAAGCCTTGTGTTCGGGATAGGTGGTACGGATAAAGAAGTCGTTGCAGATGCCCATCTTCTTCCACAGGTCTTCGAAGTGATGGTAGTATTCATCTACATGGGCCTGCGGGTCCACTTCGCGCTTGGCGGCGGCACGCTGCACCTTCTGGCCGTGTTCGTCGGTACCGGTCAAAAAGAAGGTCTGGTAGCCAAGAATCTTGTGGAAGCGGGTAAGAATGTCTGCAAGGACGGTGGTGTAGGAATGGCCGATATGGGGGGCGTCATTCACATAGTAAATCGGGGTAGTAACGTAAAAGTTCTTCATGGTCCTAAATCTAGAAAAAAAGGACTGCGGGCTAGACCCGAGTCCCATATTAAAAAGCTTTATTCAAGCGCAATTTTTATAAGAAAATTTGGTTAGAATGCCAGGTCTACGCCTACGCCCACCATCTGGTTTTCGCGATCGTAGTTGTTCTTGCCATAGGCTTCCTTGTCGTTCTTCCATTCATAGTAGAAGCTGTGGAAGTAGCCCAGGTTCAAGGTCAGCCAGTCGGTGGCGCGGAAGGCGATACCACCGCCGTAGCTGTTAGCGTCTACGTTCATGTTCATTTCGGTCAGGTACTTGTCGCTAACGCCGATGCGGGAGAACTGTGCACCGATGCTTATGGTCAAGGGCTTGATTACATCCCATTCAAAGCCAATCAGCATCTCGTTGGTTCCGTCGAGGTATTTTTCGGCGCCGTTGGCATAGTCAGCGGCTGCGTCAAAGAATCTGTGGTAGCCAAGTGCACCGCGAACGCCTTCGATAAATTCGAACTGGGCGCCTAAAGAAAGGTAGCTAGGCATGTCGGCGTCGGTCTTTACACCGTCGGCATAATTGGGGAAGGAAGCTGCCAACTGCGGAGGCATCTTCTTGGTGTCGTTTTCCAGCTCCATGCGGGTGCGGTATTCGAACTTGGCTGCCACTGTCAAACGCTTGTAACGCACGTCCAGGCTAAGGATGGGGGTGATGCCGTAACCGTTCTGGTCCACGTCCATTTCGGCCTTGCCCATGCCCAAGGTAGAAAGGTCTGCATCCACCTTGTAATTGTTGGTGGCGTAGTTAAAGCGGGCGCCCACGTAACCGGAAATGTAGTCGTTGAATCTGTAGGCGGAACCTAGGGTCCATCCGAATATGTAGCTGGAGCCTTCCAGTTCTGCGCTACCATGAAGGTCGCTCAGGAGCTTGCCCGGGGTCATGGGGTTGGTAAGGGTAAAGGCGTCAAACATGGGGAGACCGTCATCATATTCCACGGTACCGCCACCGCCTGCAATGGTGAATGCGCCGGAAACTGTTACGTTTCCATGTTTCCATGCGGCTAAAAGACTGGGCATGCTTGGGACAAAGGCTTCGCCTTCATATTCCTTCTCGACGCCGGTTGCGAACGTTGTGTTGATGATTCTGCTCTGCCACACAGTCTGGCTGTTCAGGGAAATGTTCCATGTTTTCTGAAATTCGGTAGTTCCTGCCGGGTTGGTGTAGATGGCGTCTACTGCGGTGGATGCATCGCGGGCTACTCCACGTACAAAGTGTGCTGACTGGTTGGTATTGTGGGTAAGGCCGCCTGCAAAGCTTGAGGTGGCGGTAAGGGTGGCAATGGCTGTAGCCATGGCGAAATTCTTGTTGAGTTTCATGGGAACTCCGTTGATTTAACTTGTTCCCAAAGATAGAAGAGAGAGGTTTCCTAAATATTATAACGATATTAAATAAAACTTACGTAATAAAAATAAATTAATTTGTGTGAAAAAAGTAAGAAAAGTCGTTGCTTACCCCAAAAAACAAAAAAAAGCCGCCAAAGTAGAACTTTGACGACTTTTTATATACCCGGGCCGCGACTCGAACGCGGAGCTAATTCTTAGGAGGAACTCGTTTTATCCCGTTAAACTACCCAGGCAACAACTATGGCGGCTTCTTTACGAAAGACAACCATAAGCACTATCAAATATAGTATAATTTTTTGAACTCGTAGGGAAAATACTATCTTTACACTATGAAGAAAGTCTACGTTATGTTCGTTGCATTGTTCAGCATCCTGTTGCTGACTCCTTTTACGGTGCAGACCGTTGTGGACTTTTGCAGCGATTCCAGGGAACCGAGACTCCTTTCCTTCGATATTTTCAAGGATTCTTTCTATGCTCCCTTTAAACGTGAATCCTCCATGACGGAGAATGCACAAAAATTGAAAGAGGCCTGGCGCCAGGCTCGCGAAAACGTGGCTGCTGGAGCTATATCGAAAGATGAATCCGAAGGTCTTTCCTTTGCCCAGAACCTGGAACCGGTCGTCGGAGCCCTTTCTGACCTTGAAGCGGTTGTTCTTGCCGTGAATACCTACGCTCAGCTAGACTCTTCCGATGACGATGTCCGCCTTTTGCGTCACGCCGATACCTTGCTGAACGTTCTTGAAGATGAACCTGAACGTTTTCAGGAACTGGACTCCTGCCTAAAACTGGTAACAGAACGTTTAGGAAACTATTCTGTATTGCGAGCCTTGTCTAGTGTAAAAAATTATGGTGCCTGGAAGGGTTCTTACCTGAGAGCTTTTGAAAAGACCGTTGAAGATGAAAATGCCGTGGTTCTGGCAATTCGCCCAAAGTACCAGCTTGCCGTGTGGAACCTGTTTAGCGATCCTGGTGAAAAGGTTGTTCTTGGCAGCGATCCTTCTTCCGAATCCGATTCGTGGCTCTTCTACCGCCAAGACGTTGAATTCCTTGTGCAGCCATCACCTTTGGATGATCGTGCAGACAAGTTGGATAATCCCGTTAAGGCTATAGAGGTTTTCCGCGATCAGTTAAAGGCAAAAGGGGTGGAGCTTTTGGTTGTCGTAGTTCCTGGCAAGCCCAGCATTTATCCGGAACGCCTGACGGGTAACGATGATGTTAAGCCGGTTATGGCCAATGGCGATTATCGCGGTCATGGCAAGATGATTCTGGATACCCTGACTGCTTTGGGCTTTAACACGGTGGACCTGTATACGCCTTTATGGGCTGCCAAGGCAGACGATGAAAGGCTAGGCGCTCTTTACCTGAACGACGATACTCACTGGACTCCTCGTGGAGCAGAACTTGCCGCCCGTGAAATTTCTACCAAGGTCCAGCAGATGGTAAATGCAAATCTTGTAGAAATCGGTCCAGAGTCTATGGACTATGTGGCTTCCGATAGCGTGGCAGACCGCATGGGTGACATTGGCGAAATGAGTGGCCTTAATAAGTTTGATGTATTTAAGGTACAGAAGGTTGTGGGGCATGTGGTTTCACAGCAGATTGTTTCTGAACGAGTCATCCCTCGCGATTCTGCTGCTGTTGATTCATCTGTGGCAGATTCCGCAAGTGCTGCCGCTCAGGATTCTGTTGCGTATGACACGTCCCGCATAGCTTTCAAGGACGATTTCCGTAAGGCGAAGATTCTGATTCTTGGAGACAGCTTCAGCCGAATCTACCAGACGGATTCTCCGGTGAATGCGGGTTGGATTGCCCATTTTGCAAAGAACATGAAGCGCCCTGTGGCAAGTATTGTTAGCGATGGTGGTGCAAGCACTTTGGTCCGCGAAAAGCTAGCTCGTAAGGCAGGCGTTCTCAAAGGCAAAAAACTTTTGATTTGGGAATTTGTAGAACGAGACTTGCGTTTTGGAGCCGAAGGCTGGAAAACGGTGGAATTAAATTAACGATTAACAATGAAAAATGAACAATTGAAGACAAGGCGGCAGCGCCGCTTCCATAAGACGGCGCGAAGCTCCTCTAATTAAATTGTTCATTGTTAATTATTCATTGTTCATTGAGGTAAGTTATGGCAAGACGTGGAACTCCTACACCAGGGCAGGCTATTTTAGAAGGCATTGAATGGCTTAAGATGGATAAGGCGGAATTTGCCCGTCGCATTGGCGTTTCTATGGAAGTACTTGAATCCTTGATTGCGGGCTCTACGCCCATTTCCAAGGAAATGGCTGAATCTTTGGAATCTGTGACGGGGAGTCCTGCCGCCTACTGGCGTATGCTGGATAGCAAGGCCCGTCGTGCTTCTGCTAGCGTCATGCCAGAAACTTCGAACCTGGAGCCTAATAAATGAATATTGTAGATGCTGTTTCCTATATGTGTGAACTGGCCAAGAAAGAGGCTCAGCAATTTGATGTTATCGCTTCCACGTCACACTCCGAAGGTTTATCTGTTTTTCAGGGCCAGGTTCAGAATACAGAAATTTCTGATTCGGTTGGCCTAGGCGTCCGCGTCATTAAGGATGGACATCCCGGTTATGCCTACACGGAACGCCTGACTAAAGATGCCGTGGCTCAGACCTTGAAAGATGCCCTTTGCCATACGCAGTGGACTGAGTCTATTGATATCAAGTTACCGAAGCCCGTAGAAATGGCCGAGGAATATCCCAACTACAATCCCAATCTGGAATCCCTGAATCTGCAGCAGATGAAGGATTTCTGCATTGAACTGGAAAAGCAGACTTTCGCAAAGTCCAAGGAAATCGAGAATATCCCGTACCTAGGTGCAGACATGACCTGCGCGTCATCTGTGATTGCAAACAGCGAAGGCGTTTTTTACAAGGGCAAGTCCAATTCTGCTTCTGTTGGTGCTGGCGCCGTGGCTGTTCGTGATGGTGTCAAGAAACTAGGCAATTTTGTAAAGTCTGGCCGCGACTGGAATTTGTTCAATATCGATGAAATTGCGACAAAGACTGCTGATTATGCAACTGAACTTTTTGGCGCCAAGAAAATTGAAGGAGGCAAGATTCCGGTGGTGTTCTCGGAGCGAGTTTCTGCCCGTATCGTTGGAATGTACTGCTCCGCTTTTGAAGCCGAAGCCATGCAGAAAGGTCAGTCTCGTCTGGCAGGTAAAGAAGGTCAGCAGATTGCCGGCGAAAGGTTCTCTATCGTAAATGATCCTCAAGGTGAACTGTTCCAGCATAAGTATCGTTGTGATTCTGAAGGTTGCATCGCTAAACGTGTAGAAGTCGTTAAGAACGGAGTGTTCAATAGCGCTCTCTATAATCTTGAAACTGCGGCTAAGGCTGGTTGCGAAACCACAGGTAACGGAGCTCGTGATTTTGGCAGCAAGATGGGGACTTCCTTTAACAATCTGCTTGTGCCTGCTGGAGCTTTGACTACTGCAGAACTTTTGAAGTTGTTCCCCAAGTGCCTGTTGGTGGTGCGACTGGAAGGTGGTTCCGGATGCAATGCCATTAGCGGCGAACTTTCTATGGGTGCTCATGGATTCTGGTGCGAGAACGGCGTCATTCAGCATCCGGTAGATGGCGTTACCCTTAGTGGAAATTTCTTCGACATTATGAAGAATGTTGTTGACGTTGGTAACGAGTACCGCGATCCCTTTGGCACGTACATGGTACCTGCGTTGGCTGTAAGCGAGCTGAGCGTCAGCGTATAAAAAAAGCCCCACCGGGGCTTTTTTTAATTACGAATTACGAATTACGAATTACGAATTACGAATTACGAATTACGAATTACGAGATTCGTCTTTCGTCTTTAACCTTTTCGCTTTTCCCTTTTCTTTCTCGGTAGATTAGCACAACCATCCAGATGACACCTGCCAGAACCATGAGGCTGCACAAAGTCTGTCCGCGGCTCATTCCAAAGAGGTCGTTACGTCCTAGATGTGCATCAGACTTTCTGAAGAATTCAATGAAGAATCTGAAGAGTCCGTAACCCATTAAGTAAAGACAGGGCATCTTGTCTTTAAGAACTGGAATACGACGGAGGTTGTACAGCAATACAAACAGGATGACACCTTCGAACAGCATTTCGTAAAGCTGGCTGGGGTGGTGGAGTATCGGGTTTGCAATAGAACTGTCGTGAGCCATGGGGAACCACATGCCGATGGCGCTTGTGGTAACTTCGCCATAAAGTTCGCCATTGATAAAGTTTCCCCAGCGTCCCCAAGTATAGGCGAGAGGCGCCATCAAAAAGCAAAGATTCAATCCCTGCCATACAGGAATCTTGTTTCTCTTCAGACCGATAATGGTAAATATTGTGGCAAGAATCAAGCCGCCGTGGTAGCTCATGCCAGAGATTCCGCTAAAGTGGTAACCCAGTGCGTCATGAGATATGGGCAAGATGATTTCGGTGGGGTTGGCAAGGTAGTAGCCAGGCTTATAAAAGAATACGTATCCCAGTCGGGCGCCTAGGATAATGCCTGCTATAATCCAGGTAAACAAACTGTCGAATTGATCCTTGGTATAGCCCAGCTTTTCTTTCTTGTTGAGATACCACATGGTAAGGTAGGCTGTAACGAATGCAAAAATGTACATGATGCCATACCAACGTACGGGAAAGCTTCCTATCTGGATTGCCGTTCCGTCGAAGTAGGTCGGTATCAAGTTCCACCAAGATAAATCCATTTTTTTCTCCCTGTCTATTTCTTCTTGTTCGTCACGTACTGATGTGCCCAGTAATTTATTAGCATTCCTGTAACTTGGGTCGTGGGCTGGGGACGCAAACCTTGATTATCAAAGATCTGAAGGACTACAATGACTATTGCCTTGCTTGGATCTTCCTTGCTTTCGGCAAAACCCATGAACCAGTCGTAGCGGCCCTTAGGGTCGGAACCGTCCAGAGATCCCGTCTTTCCGCCGATATTCAGGGCTTCGTAGTTCTTGCGGGCCATATGCTTTGTAGAAATGTTCTTTTTGGCGGTGCCGTGGGTAACGGAGCGGATCATGGCCTGGCGCAGCCCGTAATAGGTGTTTTCCGAGAATTTTCCTACATCAAGAGCCAGTCTTGTCTTGGGGGCAATGCCATCGAGGTTAGAAGACCACGGAATTTCCAAGGGCTTTTTCAGGAGAATGGCGCGAACCTGTGCTGCCGCCTGCAGGGGAGACAGTGTAGTTGCTTCGGTAAATCCGCAACTGGCTTCGGCAAGAGCGTAGCCTGTGTCGGGGGGCGCATACGTAGAACGCCCCGGAAGTCCTGCTGGGTAATTCATGTTGTAGCCTAGAATCTTGGCGGCTGCTTTAAGTCTGCTGGCTCCCACGTTCATTCCAATGAGGGCCAGAGGCGGGTTGTACGATTTGCCGTAGGCATCCTGCATTTCAACTGTGGGGCCGCTGTAGTTTTCCTTTACTCGCAGCTGGTTCTTGTAAAGTGTATGGCCACCGCCAATTTGCGGGATTGGAGTGTTTAACGCATAGCGGTTGCTTTCCATAGCCGCAGCAATGGTAATGGTCTTTGCCAGGGATGCTGCAGGGAAGGTGTTGCGGATGAGGTAATCCGGCTTCGTCTGAATGACGTTGTCCTTGCGTTCGCCCCAGGCGAGAATCTCGTTGCTTCTGGGGTCCACAATCAGGATGATTGCATTTTCCGGCTTGAATCGACGAAGAAGGTTGTCAATTTTTTCTGCCATGAATACGTCTTTCTGGCTCTTGATATGAGTGCTGTCGATGATTTCTTCGACGGGGGCTATTGTCTGTGCAGAATCGTTTGCTGCTGCAATTTCTGCAGGTTGTTCCTGCGAAACATTCTCAGGGATTTGTTCGCTGACTTCTGCAGTGGGGGCGGCTTCTGCAACGTTGCTTTCGTTTGCGACAGCGGAATCTTTAACAATTTCTTCTGCTTCGGCGGGGGCTGCATCAGAATCCTTGCTGCTTCCTCCAAAAATACAGGAGCCGATTCCAAAGCAAATCAAGATAAAAACAAAAATGGCAATCGCACGATTCCGCATACGCACGGCGTAGGGTAGGCGATCCTTAGGTTCAATATAGGGCTTGATGGTCATTAAATGTTCTTTACGAATATAGTCTTGCGGTAGTATTCAAGTTCGGCAATGCTTTCGCGGATGTCGTCTAGGGCCTGGTGCTTTTCCATCTTCTCGAACTCGGGCAAGTTGGGGTACCAGCGGAAGGTAAGTTCCTTGATGGAGCTGACATCGACATTCCTGTAGTTTAGCCATCCAGAAAGTTTGGGCATGTACTTGTAAAGAAACCTGCGGTCTTGGGTAATGGAGTTGCCGCAAAGCACGTTACCTCGTTCCTGGGTGTAGGGCTTTAGGAAGTCCAATGTCATTTTTTCAGCGTCGGCAACAGTGATTTTGGATTTTCTGCAGCGGTCAACCAGGCCGCTTTGGGTGTGGTGTCGTGTGTTCCAGGCGTCCATTCCCTCGAAAATGTTTTCGGTCTGGTGCACGGCTATGACCGGCCCCTCTGCCAAAATTTTAAGGTTTCCGTCGGTTACGATTGTCGCCACTTCCAAAATGACGTCTTTTTCTGGATCAAGGCCCGACATTTCCAGGTCCATCCATACAAGATTCGGCGCACTTTTAATTCTTACCATAGCAGGCTAAATTTAGATTATTCTCTTTTTTCTGATTGGTAAAGGCCGCAAGTTCCCTTTGAATTTTGGGCTTGCCGATGAATTGTCATAAATGGGGGATAATCAGAACTACTTGTTCACTTTTATATATTGTAAGTTTTATGTAAGTTTTTTGTTATAGAAATTTCGCGAGAAATCAAAGAGGCGTCCTTTAATCAATTTGTGTAAATTTCTACATTGTCAAGTAAACTAACAGAACTTAAATTTTCAACATTTGGGTTAATATGGAAGAAGTTGTAATTACCGGTATGGGCTGCGTTTCTGCCCTTGGCAACACCCCTGATCTTCTTTGGAACAATTTGCTGGCTGGCAAGTCTGGCATTTCCATGATCGATCGTTTTGATACCACTGCATTCGTTACCAAGTTTGCAGCCTCTGTCAACGAATTCGATAGCTCTGAATATTTCAGCGCCCGTGACCAGTCCCGCTACTCCCGCGCCATCCAGTACGCCGTCTACTCTGCATACAAGGCTTTGGCCGATGCAGGTATCGATCCTGCTGCAGAAGACCCGAGCCGTGCCGGTGTTATCATCGGTTCTGGTATCGGTGGCATGAAGATTTACAACGAATCCTGCGTTGCTCTTGCAAACCGTGGTCCTAGCCGCGTATCCCCCTTCTTCATCCCCATGTCCATCACCAACATGCCGGCTGGTGAAGTTTCCAACCGTACTGGCTGGATGGGCCCCTGCTTCGCAGTGACTTCCGCTTGCGCTACCTCCAACCACTCCATCGCCGCTGCCGTCGACGCCATCCGTCTTGGCCGTGCCGACATCATGCTGGCTGGCGGTGCCGACGAAACTGTGAACGAAGTCGCTGTTGCAGGCTTCTGCTCCATGAAGGCCCTCTCCAAGCGTAACGACGATCCTACCACTGCTTCCCGCCCGTTCGATGTGGACCGCGACGGTTTCGTTATCGGCGAAGGTGCTGGCGTTCTCGTTCTCGAAAGCCTTTCTCACGCCCAGAAGCGTGGGGCAAAGATCCTCGCTCGCATTGCCGGTGTTGGCATGAGCGCCGATGCTCACCACATGTCCGCTCCTCGCGAAGATGGCGAAGGTGTCCGCATGGCTATCGAAATGGCTCTCCGCGAAGCTAAAATTTCCGCTTCCGAAGTTGGCTATGTCAATACCCACGGTACTTCCACTCCGCTTGGCGACGTTGCTGAATGCTCCGCTCTCGAAAAGGTGTTCGGCCTCCGCGACACCCTCAAGATCAACTCCTCTAAGTGCATGATCGGTCACGCTCTCGGTGCTGCAGGTGCTCTCGAAGCTATCATCACCATCAAGAGCCTCCAGAATCAGATGATCCACGCTACTACCAACGTGTTCAACCAGGACGAACGCATCCACTTCGACGTTTGCGCCAACAAGAACACCAGCCACTCCTTCCGCTACGCCATGTCCGATGGCTTCGGTTTCGGTGGCCACAACAGCGTCGTGCTCCTGGCTAAGGATTAATCTAGAAGAAGCGAAAAATCAAATTTTCATATAGAAGAAACTTCCGGCTTTGTCGGAGGTTTCTTTTTTATCTAGAAAAAAAGTCTTAAATTTCTATATTTGGCTTTCGTGAAGATTTTTCCAAGAACATTGCTGACATCGGCCTTGCTGTGTGTAGGTGCTGCACAGGCTGATAATTTTCTGGGGCCAATGACCTGGCGTGATTCCACTTGGGATTACCGCAGCGAAGATCCTGCTGACATTTCTCCCGAGGTTTCTATACCTAAGGCTGTTGGTGTTGCTTCTACGGTTCTGTTGGCTTATGGAGCGGCTTACTGGCTTGTATTTGATGAAGGCTGGTGGGATGATCAAAGCGCTGGCTTTCACTTCGAAAATGATTTTGACTATGCCCTGAATTTGGATAAGTTCGGCCACTTTGCGTCTGGTGTCGTAATGGGAGAATCTTTTTACGAAGGCTACCGCTGGGCTGGTTTTTCTGAATTCAACTCCTACCTGTTTGCAGGCCTTTCTGCCATGTCGACCCACGTGGCCATTGACGTAAAGGACGGTTTCGCTCCCAAGTGGGGGTTCAGTATCTTCGATGTTCTGTCGGGGTCTCTGGGCGGTTTTTATCCGATGGCTGAACGCTACGTTCCTGTGTTCAAGTACGTAGACCTAAAGTGGAGCTATTGGATTAATACCAAAATTTACTATCGTCAAAATCACAAGGCTTCCGAAGGTGTCTTTACAGATGACTATGTGAACCAGACTTTTTGGGCTAGCTTCAAGCCTTACCGACTGCTACCCGCTGGAGCCCGTCAGTATTACCCCAGCTGGCTTGCTTTTGCTGCCGGCTTGAGTATCGATGAGGGCTGCTTCAAGCATGAGTATAAGCGCCACAAGAATCCGGACAAGAGCATTGCTCACCGTGAATTATACTTTGCACTTGATTATGACCTTGAGGCTTTCAGACCGCAGTCCCGCTGGGCAAGAACTTTGATCAAGTATCTGAATTACTTTAAGCTTCCTGCACCAACAGTTCAGGTTTACCCCGAAGTCCATTGGTACTTGCTGTATCCCATTAAGTTTTAGTTAGCGGGTTGGCGGCTTCGCCTTCATTCAGTATTTATAGAACCTGTAGTAAAAAAAAAGGCCCTGTCGTTAAGACAGGACCTTTTTTAACCTTTAGGATCGCAGGCTTGCGCCTGCGGGAATCTTAGAAGTTGAATACGGTTTCAACACCGAAGCGGAGTGTGCAGTCGTCATCCTTGTTGTTGTCGCCAACGGGGATGTCGATCATGCCGGTAGCCATGATGTTGAGGTTTTCAACAGGAGCGAGGTAGAAGCGAGCACCAACGTCGAGGGTGGAGATGTCAGCTTCGTCGTCGAGGCTGTTGGTGTGGAATTCAACAGGAATACCCAGCTGAATGAATTCAGCGAACTTGAGGGTGGGTTCGGCGTATGCGAACATGTATTCCGGAATTTCACCAGCGTATTCCTGGTTGCCACCTTCACCGTCGTCAATGAATGCATAGAAGAAGGTGGTGTTGATCTTGAACATGCTGACTTCGAAGGTCGGTTCTGCCAAGATGGTGTGAGCGGTAGAGGTCACGTCGAGTGCGCCACCTGCGGTCTTTGCATCATCGTCGTCGCTCAGGTAGTCAGCATGGAAGCCGTAAACTGCGCGGAAGCTGAAACCACCGAGAGTCAAGCCAGCGTCGATACCAGCGTGGAATTCGTTGTGGTCAAGTTCCTGGTAGGACTTGTAGTCCACAAACGGACGCAAGTGCTGACCGGCATAGTTGAATTCGTATGCCAAGTGAGCGTTGTAGTTAGCGTCGTCGTCTGTTGCAACGCGGAAGTCGTTGGCGTTACGAGCAAAGCCGATGCCCAGTTCGAGGCCAGCGAGTTCGATCTGGATACCGCGGATGTCGTGTTCGATCATGCCTGCAGCGTTGTAGGTCGGATCATCGTAGCCGTAGTAAGCCTTGAAAGCGCCTTCGCTGAAGGTCAGGTCACCGAGCTTGACAGCAAAGAAGTCGGCCGGCTTGTACTGAACGTATGCGCCGTTGTAACCGACAATGCCACCTTCGGAACTGTCATCAGCTTCGAGGCCTACGAATGCGGTCCACTTTTCGTTGAACTTGATGTCGAAGTTCAGGTCGACGGTGGTTGCGTATTCGTGCTTCAGGTCGCCGTCAGCGAGAATGTCGTTGGTGTAAGCGTCCAATTCAACTTCACCAGACATCTTGACTTCCATGTTAGCCTTGGAAGTACCTTCGCTCATGGAAGCCTTGAGAGCGTCCATTGCGTTGCCAGCTGCGTTTGCAACTTCGGAAACGTTGGTGTTTTCTGCAGCAGGAGCAGCTTCAGCGGCCTTTGCTTCTTCCTTATTTTCTTCAGACTTCTTAGCTTCAGCAGCGGCCTTTTCTTCTTCAGCCTTCTTAGCTTCGGCGGCGGCCTTTTCTTCTTCGGCCTTCTTGGCTTCGGCGGCGGCCTTTTCTTCTTCAGCCTTCTTAGCTTCGGCGGCGGCCTTTTCTTCTTCGGCCTTCTTGGCTTCTTCGGCAGCCTTAGCTTCTTCAGCCTTCTTGGCTTCTTCTGCGGCCTTAGCTTCTTCAGCAGCCTTTACGGAGTCCTGTGCTGCAGGAGCGGGAGCTGCGGCAACGGGCTGTGCTGCAGGTTCAGCCTTCTTGGCTTCAGCAGCGGGAGCTGCTGCGGGCTGTGCTGCAGGAGCGGCTGCTGCAGGCTGTGCTGCGGGGGCGGCAGCAGGAGCTGCTGCGGGAGCGGTCTGGGCAATTGCGCCTGCGGCAGCGAGGCCGAGCACGATTGCGGACATCTTCATCTTGTTCATCTTTATCTCCTTGAGATGTTTGTTTTGTGCTAAACACGTAAAATTTAGTTAGTTAAGAAAAAAATGGCTGTATTTAAAAGGAATTATTGCTTATTTTAACATGCTTTTTTTAGTTTTGACCTCGTATGACTATTATAAGCTCTCGAATCGCACTCCTATCATTATGTCTTTCCTCGGCAGCAATATCTGTGCCAGTTACAGGATCCTTTATGGATTCGAGGGACCATCAAATATACAGAACCGTACTTGTCGGGTCGAAGACCTGGATGGCTCAAAACCTTAACTATAAGGTTGAGGGTAGTGAATGTTATGATGGAAGTACCGAAAATTGTAAAAAATACGGACGTCTTTACACTTTTGAAGCCGCCTTGAAGGCTTGCCCCGCAGGTTGGCATCTACCCGAAAATGAGGAGTGGACCATGTTCAAGTCATTCATAGAGGATAGTGATGGCAAGGAAGAAGCCTGGGTTAGCCTAAAATCCAGAGATAAGTGGGATGGGTCTGACAGGTATGGCTTTGATGTAGTTCCCGCAGGAAAGGCTACCGATGGATTTTATGATCTTGGCGTATCCGCTCATTTCTGGAGTGCTACAGAAGAAGATGGCGATGCCTATGGATGGCACCTGGCTCCACCGGGGGATTTTTCCAGGGATTTCGATATAAGTTCTAATATGTATTCGGTTAGGTGTCTAAGAAACTAGTCAACTGCGGTTCCAGGTTTAATTTGCAACAAAGGAATTTTTATGGCTTTAATCCATTGCCCTGAATGTAACCATGAAATTAGCGATAAGGCTGTAGCTTGTCCTCATTGTGGCTATCCTATTAAAGAGGGATGCTCGTCTGCGAGTAAGTCATCAGATCGCTTTTGGAAAGTGATTGTCGTTTCTACGCTGGCTTTTTATGTAATGCTTGGGACTCTTGGCGTTGTTGGTATTTACGTTGGTGCTTCTGCGGTCAAGAAAGGTCTGTCTGAATTAAGTGTCTCGAAGCAGGGCGGCATGGAACAGATGATGAAAATTCTAAGTGATGGTCCGGGGGCTGCGGGAGTGTCCGAGAACAGTCAAAAGCAACTGGAATCCATGATGAAACTGCTGGATGGCGGCGATATGGGGGAGGCTCTGCAAATGCTCTTGCAGTCTCAGTAATTCAAGAAAACAGAAAACCCGATCCGCAAAGATTGAATCTTGACAGAGTCTTATTGTGTAGTTACATTTTGTGCAGTATGAATAAGTTGGATGCAGAACAGCGTGAGGCCGTAGAAACTACAGAAGGCTTTATCCGAGTCATTGCGGGGGCCGGTTCCGGTAAAACCCGTACCTTGACCCATCGATACCTTTACCTGGCTCGGGAATTGGGAATTTCTCCATCCAATATTCTTTGCGTTACCTTTACCAATAAGGCGGCCGGCGAAATGAAGAGCCGTATCCGTTCTATGCTCAAAGGCGACGATTCCGGCTATATTTCCACATTTCACGGTTTCTGCGTACAATTCTTGCGAGAAGACATCCATGTTTTGAATTACCCCAAGGAATTCATGATTATGGATGAGGACGACCAGAAGACTTTGCTCAAGAAGTGCTATGCAGATTTGGGGCTGCACTTAAACGACCTTAAGATCAGCAGTGTCATGGATTTTATCGGCGGCCGTAAGGCCAACGAAACAGATTACGTTTCTCTATTTGCTGACAAGGATGCCGAGGGCCTGCTGGAACTTGTAGAGGCTGCTCCCGATAAGTGGCATCGTGTCTACTACCGCTATCTTTATGAACAGCGCAAAAATTTTGCACTGGATTTTGATGACCTTATTTTGGTAACTCTCTATATTCTAGAAAGGTTCCCCGAAAAGCGTGAAAAGTGGGCCAAACGCATGATGTATATCATGGTAGATGAGTTCCAGGATATCGACGGCCAGCAGTATCGTTTGGCTGAATTGCTTTCTAGCTATCACAAGAATCTTTTTGTGGTGGGGGACCCAGACCAGACAATTTACACCTGGCGTGGAGCCGATGTAAATCGTATTCTGGATTTTGACCGTCACCATGAGGGCTGCAAGACCATTCTTCTGCAGAACAATTACCGTTCTACGCCCAGCATTTTGAAGGTTCCCGATTCCGTTATCAAGAATAACGAATTCCGTATTCAGAAGGTGTTGCGTCCGATGCGAGCCGGCGGAAAGACTCCCGTTTTTTACCATGCGAAAAATACCCGCAAGGAGGCCGAATGGATTGTAGAACGCATCCTGCAGGCGGTTGAAAATGGGGTAGATTACAAGGATATTGCTGTCCTTTACCGTATGCATTCCCAGTCTCGTTCTGTAGAAGAGGCCCTTATGTCCAAGGAGCTTCCATACAAGGTCTACAGTGGAATTGGATTCTATCAGCGTCAAGAAGTAAAAGATGTTCTTTGCTACCTCCGTATGCTTGTGTATGGCGACGACCTGAGCTTTATGCGAGTGGTCAACACTCCCAAGCGTATGTTTGGCCCCAAGAAACAGGCCATCTTGCAGAACTATGCTGCAAATCGCGGACTGACTCTTTACGATGCCCTGCTAGAAATCTATGTGTCCGCCGAAGCCGAAAATGCTGCCGTCGAAAACGATGCGGTCAAGCCGGACCTGGATTGCGCCGCCTTCATGGCTCGTACAAAGGTGGGCGAATTTGTCAAACTTATCGAAAAGTATCGCGGTCTTTATAAGGATATGGCGGTGAGTGATGTTTTGACAAAGATGCTTCGGGAAACTGGCTACGAGGAAATGCTTCGCCTTGATGGCGATGAGGATCGTCTTGGAAATCTTGCGGAACTGAAACAGGGTGTCATGGAGTTCGAAAAGAACTTTGAGGAAGATGCCACTCTAGATGAGTACCTGCAAAATATTGTGCTTTTTACTAACGCTGATTCAGATGGGCTGGATTCGGAGTCCGCAGATGACGCCGAAAAAGCTCGTAAGAACAAGATCCAGCTTATGACCATCCATAACGCCAAGGGCCTGGAGTTCCCCTATGTTTTTGTTTGCGGGTTGAACGAGGGTTGTTTCCCGGTGAAGCGAGTAAAGAATAAGGTCCAGCTAGAAGAAGAACGTCGCCTGGCCTATGTGGCTCTGACCCGAGCCGAAAACGTTTTATGCATGAGTGATTCCGAAGACAGCGCCGGTGGCGACGTGCAATGTCGTTATCCGTCACGATTCCTGCTAGAAATGAACATGGATGATCTTGATGTGGTTCAGGGTTTTAGCGATGAATGGTATCAAGAGGCCAAGCGCCATATTGCAGAAGTGGATCGCAATCGCGAACTTGGCGAGGGGCTAGATGAAGAATCTGGAGTAGATGGTGTTGCCGGTAAAAAGGCGCCCATTGCAAAATTTGCAGAAGGGGACCGTGTCGTCCATAAAATAATGGGCGCCGGTACTGTAGTCGGCGTCGATACCGAAAACTTCTATTACGAAATCAAGTTCGACAGGATTGCAACTCATAGGGCTATCCAATTTGACTATCCCCTGGTCGCAGAATAAAAAACGAATTTAAGCCACGGAATCAGGGCTTGTGCTATTAAAGTCCGGTGGCGGCGACGATTGCTGCCACAAGAATTCCGGCATATACCCCGCCAAGCAAGTCATCTGCCATGACTCCCCATGCACCGGGGAAGGCTTCAAACTTGTGGATTCCTAGTGGCTTTAGAATGTCGAAGAACCGGAAAAGTCCGAATGCTACAGCAAGTAGCCACGGGTGCGCAAGAATGCTTGCCGTAGAAACAAAGGCAAGCGACATAAAGATTCCGCAGACTTCATCAATCACAATCCAGCCCGGGTCTTCGGTTTGGGTATCATTCATAGCCTTTTTCACGAAGGGAATGGCGGCAAAGAAGACGATGAGGGCGGCGGCAAAAAAGGCGATGTTCAAGCCAGCGCTGTATCCCGCGAAGGTCAAGTCCGGGCATCCGATCTTTGCAAACAGTAGAGCCATGGGGTAGGCCACCACAGCGGCAGCCAAACTTCCCATGGTGCCGGGAGCCTTGGGGCTCATTCCAGAACCGAAGAAAGTACAAATCTGTGCGGAAACAAAGTCCGTACCGCGCCACTGGTGAGGCACGCGCTTTTTGCCGTATTTTTCCTTAAGCTCTTCCTTGTTCATAATTACCTTGCATCAAGAACTTCCATCATCAATTGTCAATTATCAATCAACATAAATTCCCGGTTCTTTCCAGTTTTCGTCGCGGTTGCTGTTGAAACTTTTGTCGGAAACGCTTTCGGCGGGGTGTGCGGGCCAAGGAGATTCCACTTCTTCCTTGATTTTTACGGCGGCTGCCTCGCGCTTCTTGTGCCAGGCAGCAAGCTGTTCCTTGAATGCTTCGCGTAAGCGTTCCATGCCGATGTTTTCGCGGGCGCTGACTTGGATTGCCTCTGGGTAATTTTCCAGCAGTTCATTGCGGCGGGCCTCGTCACAGACTTCCACCTTGTTGAACACGCGGAGGCGGGGCGTGTCCTTGCTGATGATGCCTTCTAGAGTCTTGTGGGTCACTTCCAGGTGTTCGCGGTAGTCGGGGGCGCTTCCGTCGACGACTTCCAGAATGCAGTCGGCGTGGGCGGCAACTCCCAGGGTGCTCTTGAAGGTTTCAATCAGGTTGTGGGGAAGTTTGCGGATAAATCCTACGGTGTCTGACAAGATGATGCTTTCGCCGTCAAGAAACAGTTTACGCGTCGTGCTGTCCAGGGTTGCAAAAAGCTTGTCTTCCACATAGACGTCGGCGCCTGTAAGGCGATTGGTCAGAGTGCTTTTGCCTGCGTTGGTGTAGCCCACAATTCCCAAATGGAAAATGTCGCTACGATTTTCGGCTTGACTTTCTCGGGCATCTTCAATTTTTTCCAGTTTCTTCTTCAGTTCCTGGATTCGCTTGCGAATCAGGCGGCGGTCCGTTTCCAGCTGGGTTTCGCCAGGTCCCTTGGTACCGATACCGCCGTTATGCTGGCGGCATAGGTGAGTCCACGCACCCGTCAGACGGGGCATCATGTACTGCAGCTGTGCCACTTCTACCATGAGGCGGCTTTCTGCCGTAACTGCGTGTTTTGCAAAAATGTCGAGAATCAAGCCGGTGCGGTCAAGAACCTTAATGCCCGGCATTCTTTGTTCAAGATTGCGGACTTGGGATCCCGAAAGATCGTCGTCAAAAACCACCATTTTTGCGTCATTTTCTTCTAGGGCTTGCTTGACCTGGTTGACTTTGCCTTCTCCAATGAGGGTTGCTGCATTAAACTGCTGCACCCTTTGCAAGAAACTTTGTACAACCTCTGCGCCTGCAGTTTCGGCCAATCTTCCTAGTTCTGCCAGCTGTTCTGTAGCCAGCCAAGGACGAATCTTTGGAGTTGCGATGCCCACAAGAATACAACGTTCCTTCTGGACTTTGTTTTCCTTGAGCCCACGTTCCCCACGAGATTTCTTCTCGCGGGTCTGGGAATCATTGGAAAAAACGTCGGCATGTTCGCCATCAAGCCCTCGATTGAATTCTGGGTCGTTTCCTCGGTTTCGTTGGTTGTCTTGTCTACGCATTAGGCTTCTTCTTTTTCTTCTGAAATTCCAATATAAAAAAATGTTGTTATTATTGTGGATAATCTGAAGAACTCATATGGAAGATAAAAAGACAAAAGGGTCCTTAAAAAATAACCACAAGTTGGCTCTGATAGCCATTGTTGTTGCCTTCGCTCTTGTTTTGGCTGCAATTTCTTCTTTGGCCGCATACAAGGGCTATTTGGGCTTGGTTGAAAATTTTGTTGCCCAGGAAGTTTCTCTAAAGTCGCGCCTATTTGAACAGGAATTGGGTGTGGCCAATGTCAGAGTCCAGCTTTTTGCTGCCGAAGCCTCTAGCTTTATCGAAAAGAATGGTGTGCCTAGTACACCTATAAAAATTTCTTCATCCCGTTACAGTGATGTATTTGACTATGTAGACTATGTTCGTTGGGATGGTATTTTAGAAGATAGCGTTGAGTCCATTGACTATTCGGAAGAGACTTTCTTTCGTGAGGGAATGTCTGGCAAGGGCGGCATGCAGGTTTTGTACCAGTCCAAGAGGGGAGTCCAGTCCCTTGTGGTTTTCTATGCGCCGGTAGTGAATTCTGATTCTGTCATTGGTGTTATGATGGGCTCCTTGGGAGGACGATCTAAACTTCGCAATATCCTTGACTCTTCGTTTAATGGTCTTCCTATGTTGGAGTCTGTCTTGGACTCTAGATTCAACCTTGTTGTGTCGACAGGGAGCGAAACGGATTTTGGACTCCCTTTAAGGTCTGTAATCCCTGAAAATTCTGCAGAAAGGAACATGAAACTTTTCCAGAATGCAGTACTGAAGGATTCTTCATCTGTTTTCCGATTTTACGAGGATGACGGAGCCTCTATTGCCGGTGTTCAATCAATCGGAAATACAGGACTGTATTACCTGGTGGTGATTCCCCCAAAGGAATTGTCCCTGGTTACTACAATAATTGTGATTCTTCCATTTTTCTTGGCGGTCATATTCCTGCTGATTGTTGGTCTAGTTGTCGTAGCCATGAATCGTTCTATTCGAAAGGCTCGTGCAGAAACCGAAAACCATTTGCAGAATGTATTGGCCGCCTTGGCAGAATCCTTTGGTAACGTATTTGAGGTGAATCTTGAAACGGGCGAAAATTGCTCCATTCGTGTAGAACCCGTCTTGATAAAGAAGGCTGGAAGCTTGTTCCATGGCAATGCGAAATTTGATCAGATTATGGCGGTTTACGTTAACCGTATGGTTGTTTCCGAAGATATTTGCTTGTTCGACCATGTAAAGACTTTGGAAAATGTAAAGGAATCCTTCGCCAGGAAATCGCAGTTTGACTTTGTGTTCAGGGTTCATAATATTGAAACTGGCGGTTACCATTATATTCAGGCTTTATTTGTAAAACCATCGAAGGTTCGTCCTGAATTCGTGATGGGCTTTAAGAACATCGACGAAATCATGCAGAACGAGTTGAGCAAGCGAAAAAAACTTGGGGAACAGCGTGCAGCCCTTGAAGTTGCCCTTGAAAAGGCCCGCTCTGCTGATAAGGCAAAATCCAAGTTCCTGTTCAACATGAGCCACGATATTCGAACTCCGATGAACGCTGTTCTTGGCTATGACACTTTGGCTCAGCAGTATATGTGGGAATTAGGCCTTCCTCCAGAACAAACCGAAAAACTGGCCCGCTGTCTCAACAACATTCAGCTTTCTGGTAAGCAACTTCTTGGCCTGATTAATTCCGTGCTGAATATGGCTCGAATTGAGTCGGGCAACATTGCGTTTGAGGAATATCTTACTGTGGTGGCTGAACTGACCAGTGAGGTTTCGATTACCTTTGAAGAAGCTGCTAGAGATAAGAATATAATGCTGCAGGTTTCTAGAAACTTAAAGCACAGGTATATTATGTGTGATAAGGTCAAGTTCCAGCAGGTAATTCTGAATGTTGTTAACAACGCCATCATGTACACGAATGCAAATGGCCTTGTAAAGGTGAATTTTAGCGAACTTGCGCATGAACGTGATGGCTGGTGTTACATTGTCACTACCGTAGAAGACAATGGTGTCGGAATTTCCAAGGATTTCTTGCCCCATATATTCGAAGAATTTGAACGTGAAAAGACTGCAACGGCAAGTGGTATAACCGGGACTGGACTTGGTTTAAGTATCGTTAAGCGTTATGTGGACCTGATGGGTGGTACCATTGAAATCAGTAGCGAAGTCGGAGTAGGTACGAAGGTTGTTGTAAAAACACCCCATTGTATTGCCGTCGGTGATGATGTTGATACTGTTGTTAACCCTGCCCAAAAAAGTATTGGATTGCAGGGTAAAAGGATTCTTCTTGTAGACGACAACAAGATGAATCGTGAAATTGCAGAAGAAATGCTCAAAAGCTTTGGTGTATATGTGGAATGCGCTGAAGATGGCGTTGAATGCCTAGAAAAGATTCAAAAGGAATCTGCAGGAAGTTTCGACCTGGTTTTGATGGATGTACAGATGCCCCGGATGAATGGCTTTGAAACCACAAGGGCGATCCGTAGTCTAGAGGATCCGCTGAAGGCTAACATCCAGATTTATGCAATGACAGCCAATGCCTTTGAAGAAGATGAAAAAATTTCCGAAGAAGCAGGCATGAATGGGCATATCTCTAAACCTGTAGATTTTGCAAAGTTCTATAATTTGCTTCGAAAAGCTTTTGACTAGCTGTATTCAAGGTAATGATGAAATTTAGACTGACTCAAGAAACTTTAAACCGACTGAAACGTTTTAGAAAAAATAAACGTGCCTTTGGGTCGTTAATCGTTCTTGTGATTGCCTATCTGCTTTCTTTGACTAGCCCCTGGACAGTGAATGACGAACCTTTGTATATGAACTACAATGGTAAAAGTTATTTTCCTGCCTTTGTACGTTACAGTGACAAGGATTTTGGCGGTAGTTATGAGACCGAGGCCGATTACGCAGCCTTGTTTACTGCAGTTGCCGAATGTGAAGAAGATGCTGCCGAAGGCTTTACTCGTGCGGGAGGCTGCCCCGATTTGTGGACAATCATGCCTCCTGTTGCCCATGACCCGCTAAAGGCTGATCTGGACAATGATGGCGCTCCTCCTTTTGCCCCAAGTGCAAAGCATTGGCTGGGTACAGATGCCAATGGCCGAGATGTTCTTGCTCGACTGATTCATGGCTTTAGGATTTGTATAAGCTTTAGCTTGCTGCTCACTGTTTTGGGAACGTTCCTGGGAATAGTGATTGGCGGTATACAGGGCTACCTTGGAAAGTTCTGGGACACGGGAATGCAGCGTATTATCGAAATCTGGTCTTCGCTTCCGATGCTGTATGTGGTGATCCTCATTGGGAGCATTTACGGCCGCAGCTTCTGGCTCTTGATTTTGATTATGGCAGCCTTCAACTGGATTTCGTTAAGCTACTATATGCGTGCGGAATTTATGAAATTGCGTGGTATGACTTATGTGCAGTCAGCACGTGTTCTGGGCTTAGGCCATCGCCATATATTCTTCAAGGAAATTCTGCCCAATGCCATGACTCCAGTTGTAACGTTATTCCCCTTTACGTTGATTGGCGGCATCGGCAGCCTGACTTCGCTGGATTTTCTTGGCTTTGGCTTACAGCCGCCCACGCCTAGCTGGGGTGAACTCATGAGCCAGGGCTTGAATAACCTTTACGCTCCCTGGATTTCTGTAAGTACCGTTGCGGCCCTGTTCATTACGCTCCTCTTGACCACCTTTGTGGGAGAAGGCGTTCGCGACGCCATGGATCCTAAATCAGGAGACCGCTATGAGTAATGTCGTTCTTTCTGTGAAGAATCTTTCTGTGGCTTTTGGCTTTGCCAAGGGGCGCAAGGGGACCTTGGTGCCTCGCGACGGTCAGGAACCTCTCCAGGTAACGGACAAGGTTTCCTTCGACATTCATGCCGGTGAATTCTTTGCTCTGGTGGGGGAGTCCGGCTGCGGAAAGAGCGTGACAGCCATGAGCATCCTGCGGCTGTTGCCACAGCCAAGCGCGCAGATTGTGGAAGGCGAGGTGCTTTTTTTTGAAAATGCCGAAGGCTCCGCTGATAAATCGGTGGATCTGTCCAAACAGGATCTTTTGACTCTGCAGAAATTTCGCGGCTCTGAAATCGCATGCATTTTCCAGGAGCCGATGCAGGCGCTGAATCCTGTACTTTCCATCAAGAAACAGCTTTTAGAAGTGTTCAAGTTTGGCGCTGCCCGTGGCGAAAAGAAGAATAAGCCGGCTGACGCCGAAGCCCTGAAAATCATCACGGAGCAGCTGACTGCGGCGGGCTTTGCCGATCCGGAACGAGTGCTGAATTCCTATCCCCATGAGCTTTCTGGCGGCATGCTGCAGCGCGTTTGCATCGTGATGTCGCTGCTTTCCAAGCCGAAGCTGATTATCGCCGACGAACCGACCACGGCCTTGGATGTGACTGTCCAGGCGCAGGTATTGGCGGTCCTTAAGGAGATGGCGGAAAAGTCCGGCACCGCGGTGCTTCTCATTACTCACAACATGGGTATCGTTTCGCAGTATGCGCATCGCGTCGCCGTGATGTATGCAGGCCGCGTCGTAGAAATCGGCCCCGTAGCGGATGTCATCAACAACCCGCTGCACCCCTATACGCAGGGGCTGCTGGCTGCTATCCCCGAAAACCACAGCGACATGCGCACCATGCGTTCTATCCCAGGAGCGGTGCCTCATCCTCGGGACTTTGTTTTGGGTTGCCGTTTTGCGGACCGATGTGAGTTCTGCTCAAGACTTTCTACCGAAAAGCAGGCGCGTTGCCATGGTAACGAAAAACCGCCACAGAGTGTTGACTCTGCAGCGGATCATAAGGCCTATTGCTTTGGGTTTATTTAAAAGCCTTGCACCACTTGGGAACGATTTCGGATGCCTTGCCCTGAATTTTAACATCGGTATAGGGGTCGCTTGCAGGAACTTCTAGGTTCAGGCAAGTTACCTTGGCGCCGTAGGAATGGGCGAGACTCTTGAAACCTGCTGCCGGATATACCACGCTGCTGGTTCCAATGTATACAAACTCTTCACATTCGCGAAGCGCCTGGTCGATTTCTTCCATATATTGCGGAGTCTCTCCGAAGAATACAATGTCTGGACGACTCATTGCTCCGCAGAAGGGGCAGACTGTTTGCATGGTTTCTTCGCCCTTGAATACAAACTGATGCCTGGGATTGCGTTCGCAGGTCAGGCGGTTCAGGTCGCCGTGCATATGAAGTACCTGGCGGCTTCCTGCACGTTCATGCAAGTCATCAACATTTTGAGTAATCAAAAGGAACTGGTCGCCAAGACGCTTTTCCAATTCTGCCAAGGCAAAATGGGCTGCGTTGGGCTGATGGTCCTTTAGTCCAAGGCGCAAGAAATTGTAGAAGTCCTTAACGCGCTTACGATCGCGATAATAGCCTTCTGGAGTACAGACGTCTTCGATGCTCTCGTGTTCCCACATGCCATCCTGGCCGCGGAACGTTCTAAGTCCTGATTCTGCGCTAATGCCTGCGCCTGTCAATACAACTAAACGTTTTTTCATAAGCAATCCTCTAGCAGAGGCCTCCAAAGAATAAGGTTTCTGCTACGATGCCCTTTTCAAAGTCGGGCAGGAATAGGCTTTCGTTTTCACCATGGGCGTTACATTCAGGGTCTTCGAGTCCGGTCATTAAAACGGGAATGTTCCCCAGGGTGTTGCGGAAGAGTTCGGCTCCAGGAATGCTGGCTCCGCATCCGATAATCTTTGTGTCGCAGCCGTATGCGCTTGACATGGCATCGCTCATCTTCTTGAAGAAGGGGTGCTCTGTGTCTGTAACGAAGGGATTGGCACCGTCTTCTGTTGCGATATTGCATTGGATTCCGTAAGGAACGTGCTGCTTCAGGAAGTCGACCAGCAGTTGGGTGCAGCGATCGGCGTTCATGCCCGGCGCCAGGCGGATGCCTATGCGGGCGTATGCACTGTCTTGCAATACGTTTCCGGCATTCTTGCGGCTGCCCACTTCCATGGCGGTGACTACGATGCTAGGCTTGCGCCACAGGGTGGTCAATATTTCGTCTTCGGAACACTTTAGCTGGACGCCTTCAAGAACACCGCCATCGTTGCGGAAAATTTCTTCGGTCATTCCCAGGCTCTTGTAAGAGGCAATGTCTTCGGCAGTAGGAGGTACCAGACCGTCTTCAAACCCCGGAATCAGAATCTTGCCAGTGCCGTCGGTCAGTTCTGCTATCATGCGGCAAAGGACCTGACCCACATCGGGAATGGGGCCCGACCAGGAACCTGAATGTAGGGGAGCCTTGGTCGCCTTCAGTTCCACAGAAACCGCACTCATACCGCGCAGGGTAGTGGTAATCGAGGGCGTGCCTTTGGCGAAATTGCCAAGGTCTGCAATAATTACGGCATCGGCTTTTAGAAGGTCTGCATGTTTCTTGAGTATTCCCGCAAAGCCTGCGCTTCCAGATTCCTCTTCGCCTTCGATAATGAACTTTAGGTTCGGACCGTCGTTTTTCTTCCAGGTGCGAACTTGTTCAAGGGCGGCCAGGTGCATGATGATGCCTGCCTTGTCATCGGCAGTGCCTCGGCCGAACAGCCTTTGCCCATCAGCACTTACGGTAGCTTCAAATGGCTTTGTGTTCCAGAGGGATTCGCGCATGGGGGGCTGCACATCATGATGGGCGTACAGCAAAATGGTAGGCTTGTCTGGGCTAGTCAGGCTTTCTGCATAAACTGTGTGGCGACCGCTTTCTGGAGTAAGAAATTGAATGTTGGTCAATCCTGCTTCTGCAAACATTTGCTTAACTGCATTTGCAGACTCAAGAACGAACTTCTGATCAAAATTGTCGAAACTAATGGAGGGAATACTCACCAGTTTGCTCAACTGCTGAATATATGTCGGCATACTTGCCTTAATCGATTCTTTAATCTTCTGTTCCATAAATCTTGTTTAAAAAATTGCTTTTTTATTCTAAATATCTATGCGTGAAAATAGTAAAGAAAAATGGAATTAGTCAACAGGGGCTGATATTTTCTATTTTTAATTACGGTAATAAGAAAACGTAAGTCCTGTAACCACCTGTAAATGGAATAATCATGGCTTTTAACTGCGTAAATCACGAATACTATCTCAACTTTGGCGACCGTGTGTTGGCCATGATCCGTAAGATTTTCCACAATAATCCGGAATTTAGGCATGATTCCCTAAAGCATGCGGCAAGGTTTGCACCTTTTATTCCCTTTATGAGTGGCCGTCCGGATCTAAGTAAGACTCTTAAGCGCGTGGTTTCTTTTCCGGATCACAGCAATTCGCTGTATCTGGGTTGCCCCATCATTTTGGCTGCCGGTGCCAATAAAACTGCAAAGCGTATTTGTGATTACGCAAATATGGGCTTTGGTGGAATTTCTGTAGGAACCGCCACCCGCAAGTTCCGCGAAGGTAATACCCATCGCCCTCGAATCGGTTTTATTGAAGAAGAACGTGCCATTCACAACAGCATGGGTCTTAATAACGAAGGTGTCGAAATTATCGCCAATCGTGTGGATGCCCAGCTGGCGAAAGCCCATAAGGTCGGTCTTTGCGTTGGCGTATCTGTCGCAGAAACTCCGGGCCTTACCGACGAAAACGAAAAGCTGAAGGACGTGGTAGAAAGCTTTGCCATCGCCTACAAGGCTGGTGACTATATCGAAATCAATGTGAGCTGCCCTAATACCGGGGAATCCCGCGTCGATATGGACCTGACCCTTACCGAAAAGATCTTCAGCGAAATCATGAAGTTCCGCAATTCACAGACCCTTCGCAAGGCAGTCTATGCAAAAATTAGCCCGGACCTTTCTGAACGTCATTTGGTGAATATCATGGATATGCTGGTTCGCTGTGGCGTTAACGGGGTTGTTGTTGGAAACACTTACCCCACAAAGAAAATTAGCGAACTTCCTGTGCAGACCAAGTTCGAAGATTTGACTCCGCTCCGTGCCGATGGCGATTGCGGTGGTATGTCTGGTCGCCCCCTGTACGAGAACATGGTTTGGAACGTTAAGTACATTCGCGAGCATTATCCGCAGATGAGTGTGATTGCCTGTGGTGGAATTGACCATGGCTTTAAAATTTTTGACCTGATCAAGCTGGGCGTCGATGCCGTACAGTGCTATTCTGTAGTGGCATTCCGCTGGATGGCCGCGCACTCCATGCGTAAGGAACTTGCAGCCGCACTTCGCGAAGAAGGCTACCAGACTCTGCAGGATTACGATAATCATAATCCTAAGGTGACTACACTCAAGTAGCGTTGCTCCGGGGTATGTCGTGAATCGCATTTTTGCTTTATTCATTCTCGGTGCAATAGGTTTTTCTTGTGCTGTGCCTTGGCTTGGCGTTACCTTTAAGAAGGGAACATTCGAAAACCATTTGGCCTTGCAGGTCATTGGGGTTCATCCTGGTTCTGGTTGCTTTACTGCCGGCATGGTGGCAGGTGACCAAATTGTAGGCGTGCAAGGCCAGCCCCTTCAGGATGTTTCGCAGATTCAGCAAGCTATATCCAATAGCAAGACGGGTGCAAGCATCAAGGTCGAAATTCTTCGCGACGGAAAGAAGATGCCCTTGAACGTAAAGCTTACGGATCGTCCCGATGACATTAGCAGTTTGACCGGTTCCGCCATCGGTAGCAAAATGGCAGACTTCGGGGCGAACTTCTATAAAAATGGCGAAAAGCGAAATGCAAAACCCAAGGCAACGCTTTTGGACTTTTGGGCAACTTGGTGTGGACCTTGCCGTAAGACTTTGCCTGTGCTTGCCAACGTGTATAATAAGTACGCGTCCCAAGGGCTAGAAGTCATCGGGATTTCCAATGAAGATGTAAAAACCTTAAATGCGTTCTATTCGAGTCAACATAGCTCCCCGTACCCGCTGTATCGCGATGCCTCTCAGGAAATGTGGCGCCGTTATGGAATCCATGCTGTGCCAACCTTGATGCTTCTTGACGAGAACGGCTATATCAAGAGGGTCTGGAGCGGAGCCCCCAGCCAGGCTCTTGTGGAACAGCTTGTCGTTGAAGTTCTTAAGGAATCCAAGAAGTAATCTGGAGCAGTTGTTGTTATGCAAAAAAGAGAGTCCTGAAATTCAGGACTCTCTTTTTATAAAAATTGCATTTTTTAATTACTGGATAGTTGCCTTTTTCTGGGTGGCGAAAATTTCGTCGTACTTTTCCTTGGAAATTCTCTTGTAGCCTGTGGTAATGCCGCCGAATTCATAGTAGGCGGAATCGCCCTTGACTGTCATGCAGTATTCCATGTCTAGGGTGTTTTTGCCGCAGATTTTACTGTCTACCTTTTGGGCGGTCAAATCACCGTTGACATTGCGAATGATGAAGTTCTGGTTGTTTTCGCTCAGCACTTCAAAAATCATATTCGATTCGCCCTGCCACTGCCCCACGTAGTTGTCGGTAGCGTTGTTGCCGCAGGCGGTAAAGAACGTTGCTACGGCAGAGAGGGTAATAGAGAGTGCAATAATCTTTTTCATGTTCTTAAAATAGTATTTTTGCGGGTGGAAAATGTAATCCTTATTGTAAAATGCAGTTTATCCTAAAGCATATTTATTTGCTTGCTCCTGTGCTAGCCATAGCCTTGTTAGTTGGGTTGTACCAGCTAGTGCAGGCCAATCGCAGGCCAATTCCAAAATTTGTGAAGGAAGAGGTGGAGGATACCTGGTCTCCTGAGGAATACATGAAGCATTTGAAGGCCCGAAAATTTAATGGAGGCGAAGTTCATCGCTTATTGCTTCGTAGGACTCGACAAAAGGCGGGAGTCTATCTTGAAAGTCTTGAACCTGCAATGGATACTGTTGGGCTGACTATCGTCAATGTTTTTCATAATGTCTTGGGGGATGACTACACTCCTGTAATTACAAGTGGAAACGATTATCCTTTCCACGCTAGAAAGTCAAAGCATTACGAAAATAAGGCCCTTGATTTTCGCATTAAGTATGTCCCCATAGAAAAACGCCGAATGATTGTCATCGGCGTTGAAGATCGTCTTCGCGGACGCTGCCGCGTCATTTGGGAGAAGGGGGAGGCTGAACACCTCCACGTTGAACTGCTGGACTAGAATTCCGAAGGCTTTGAACCTGAATCCTACTTACAGCAGCGGAAACCTACGGACGGATATTGATTCTGCGGGTAGAAGCTGAACTTGCTTTCGGTACACTTGCTACCGTTGTTGGTATTCCATGCGCCACCTGCTACTAGGTACATATTGGGGTGTTCCTTGCTGGTGGTAGACGTCCATTCCCAAAGGTTCCCGTTCATGTCGTACATGCCCCACCAGCTACGGCACTGGTCCTTGCGACCGACGCGCTTGGCTGCCTTGGTGTTGGTGTTGCACTTGTTTTGCTTATAGCTGTCACCGTAAGAATACTTGGTATTGTCTTTACCGCGGCAGGCGGCCTGCCATTCTTCTATGGAACAGAGATGCTTTCCTGCATTGGCGCAAAGGGCTACTGCTTCTTCCTGCGAGACCATGTCCTTGGGCATTTCGTCGGGCTTGTTGGGGTATTCGTAGGCATCGACGCAAACGGTCTTTCCCCCAACAGGAACGGGGTAGGCGTTCTTGCCGCAGATGTTGTCGCTGGCCATATCGTATTTGGCTTCTTCCCAAGGAGTACGGTTGCCCACAGAGTCTACGGCATAGTAGAATACGGAACCAGTCTTGTTGTATTCTACAGCCTTGCCTGCATCAACGGGATTGTTCGTGTCGCCTATAGAAAGAAACGTCTTGCACTTGATTTCGTCACACTTTACCTTGAGCTTGATGGGGTCATAATAGCGACCTGCAGGAGGTGCAATTTCTGCTACAGGAGGAACCTGGTCTGCAGCACGGATAGAATCTGCGATACGCTTCTTTTCGGCTTCTTCAGCGTTCTTCTTTTCGACTTCCGCAAGGCTGTCGGCAACGGCCTTCAAACTGTCCTGACGAGCCTTCTCGAGTGCGGCCAGACTGTCGTTAACATGCTTGATGCTGTCACGGACGTGACGAATGCTATCGCGGTTTATCGTTGGCTTGGGAGTTTCCTTGACAGCGGGAACTTCTGCAGGAACGGTATCTACCGGAATTGCAGCCAGACTGTCTGCTCGACGAATGCTGTCTGCGCGCATCTTTTCGATTTGACGGAGACTGTCTAGGGTACGACGGCGCTGCATTTCAAGAGCGGTCTCTTGCTCCTTGGCTAATTCACCCTGCTTAACTTCTTCTAGCTTGCACTGTACGATAAAGAGACAGATCAGCAGCAGGAACATCAGAACAAGAACGATGATGTTTCTCTTCTTATGTTCAATTTTTTTCTTGTCGCTGCCCGGAATGTATTCCTGATCGGTATTAGGGGTAAGAGGCTTATTCTTGTCAGGAGTTGCGTTGCTGTTTTGACCTTTATTTGAGTTCTGATTGTCTGCCATAATCTAGTCTGCCTTTTCGTTTGCAATGGCTTCGCTCTTTTCTGTTTCGCGCACGTCGTTGAATAGTTCGCCCCAGTGGCGGATAATTTCCTGCTTCAGCTCTTGAACGCTGATGTTACGACGTAAGGAGTTTCTGTAGGCGATAGAAATGAAACCTGTTTCTTCGGATACGACAATTACCAGGGCGTCGCATTCGGCGGCAAGAGCCTTTGCTGCACGGTGACGCATGCCGTAGCCGGCTTCCTTTTCTGCGTTACCCGTAGGCATCGGAAGAATACAGCCTGCAGCAACAATGCGCTTGCTGTTCATAATTACAGCACCATCATGGAGTGCCGAATTGGGGAAGAACAGTGCGCGAAGAAGTCTTGCGCTAATACGGGCATCAAGAATTTCGCCTGTGTCGGCATAGTTTCTAAGGCCGACTCGCTTTTCCAAAACAATAAGAGCGCCGGTGTGAGTCTTTGCCAGATCCTGGACGGCTGCGGCAATGGTCTTGGTAATGTCGTCGAGACCGCTGGCATGAAAAAAAAGATTGTGCAGGTCCAACTTGCTGGCTGCAATACCGATTCGAGTCAAGGCACTTCGAATTTCGGGCTGAAAAAGGATCACGATTGCAATAATGCCAAGGGTTGCCAGGTTACTGATTAACCATACGACTGTATGCAATTCCCACCACTGGGCGATAATCCAGGCGAGAATCAAAAGCAATCCGCCAAACAGCATCTGTGCGGCACGCGTTCCTCGGAAAAGCAGAAAGATGTAATAGAGAATAATGGAAATCAAAAGGACGTCCAGAATGTCTGCCATACGGACGTCAATAATGTCAAATAACTTAAATAGAACCATTCATGGCCTCCAGATAGAGCATGGATTCCTTGGCTTCCTTAACGTCGTGAACACGAATAATGCTAGCTCCGCCTAAGGCTGCCACAATGCCTGCGGTTACGGTAGGAATCAAACGGTCGCTAGTTTCAAGACCAGGCATTTTCCCGATGTAGGATTTGCGAGATGTTCCGATGAGAATGGGGTAGCCGTCATCAAGCATATCTTCTACAGATTTCATCAGGTCGATGTTGTCCTGTACTGTTTTCCCGAAACCGATGCCAGGGTCCAGACAGATTTTCTGCTGTTCCACTCCGTTGGCCATCAGAACGCAGACCTGGTTTAGCAGCTCATCGCGAACTTCCTGAACTACGTTTTCGTAGGGCTTGAAATCTTGCTGCATTTTGCCGAAGCTGCCTCGCATGTGGTTCAGCACAACGCTTGCGCCAGTTCTGCCTACAACTGCTGGCATATCCGGATCCATGGAGCAGGCGCTGATGTCGTTGATGATGTGTGCACCCAGACGCATGGATTCTTCTGCGACTTTTGCCTTGACCGTATCCACTGAAATGTAGAAGGTGGGGGCGGCGTCCTTTCCGCTGATTTCTTTAGAGAGCATGGATAGCCGTTCTACCAGAGGGCATACGCGATCCAGCTCTTCCTGGACGCTCACGGGAGTACTTCCCGGGCGGCTACTTTCGCCACCGATATCTAGGATGACAGCACCTTCACTCAGCAGTTTTTGTGAATGGTCGTAGGCAGCGTCTAAGGTATTATGCAGACCTCCGTCGAAAAAACTATCCGGCGTTACATTCACGATTCCCATAATGAGGGGTGTCGGAGTGCAGGGGAGGATTGTGTTTCCTATCTTCCATGGCAATGCGCGGGACTTATTCAAGAGGCCTTTCAGCATAACTTACTTCTTTAGTTTTCTTCTTTTGCTTCGGACTTGTCTTCTGCGGAGGATTCTGCAACCACTTCTGTTGCGGATTGTGCAGCTACGTTAACGGAGTTTGCGTTTCCGTCGCTGGCGGGCTCGGAACCTTCGGCGGGAGCCGGCTTGACGACTTCCACAGGGGCTGCATCGCCTGCAGGGGCTACAGGAGGCTGTGCGCCGGGGTCGGGCGGAGGAGTGTCTTCTGCCTTCTTCTTGGCTGCCATTTCTTCCAGGGCCTTGTACTGACGGCTCTTCTTGGTGCCTTCTAGCTTTTCGCCAGCCATGACGCGGTCAATTTCTTCGCGGTCAAGAACTTCGAATTCGAACAGGGCTTCTGCCAGATCAGTAAGCTTGTCCTTGTTTTCTTCAATGAGCTGACGGGCTCGCTGGTCTAGACGCTTGATGAGGTTGTTGATGGCATTGTCGATCTTTTCGGCCATCATTTCAGACATTTCCTTAGGCTTGCTGATTTCGCGTCCTAAGAAGACCTCTCCATCGGCACGGCTGTAGCAGACCGGGCCGATTTCGTCGTCGAAACCCCATTCCGTAACCATCTTGCGGGCAAGTTCCGTGGCGCGCTGGATGTCGTTGGAGGCGCCTGTACTCTGGTGGTTGAAGAACACCAGTTCTGCCAGACGTCCGGACATCATGATCATGATGCGTTCTTCGGCGTATTCGCGGCTGTAAGAAACCTGGTCACGTTCAGGCAAACTCATGGTAACGCCAAGGGCGCGTCCACGGGGGATAATGGTAATCTTGTGCAGAGGGTCGGAATGCTTGCACAGCAAGGTCATAAGAGCGTGACCTGCTTCGTGGTAGGCAGTATGGCGCTTTTCCTCGTCGGTCATGAGCAAGGTGCGGCGTTCTGCTCCCATAGAAAGCTTGTCTCGGGCTTCTTCGAAGTCCAGCATGGTCACCTTCTTGTTGTTGAATCGGGCGGCCATCAGGGCGGCCTCGTTCACAAGGTTTTCGAGATCTGCACCTGCAAGTCCAGGAGTGCCCTTTGCCACTGCCTTAACATCGACGTCATCAGCCAGAGGCACCTTGCGCTTCTTCAGGTGGACGCGTAGAATTTCTTCGCGGCCCTTCAAGTCGGGCAGTCCCACCACAATCTGACGGTCGAAACGACCCGGGCGGAGCAATGCCTTGTCCAGCACGTCGGGGCGGTTTGTTGCTGCAATCAGAATCACGCCCTCGTTAGAGGTAAAACCGTCCATTTCCACCAGCAACTGGTTCAATGTCTGTTCTCGTTCGTCGTGACCACCGCCGAGACCTGCTCCACGCTGGCGACCCACGGCGTCAATTTCATCGATGAACAGAATACAAGGAGCGTTCTTCTTTCCGTTTTCAAAAAGATCGCGGACTCGACTTGCACCAACACCAACAAACATTTCAACGAAGTCGGAACCACTCATGCTAAAGAAGGGGACGCCTGCTTCGCCTGCCACAGCACGTGCAAGTAAAGTCTTACCGGTACCCGGAGGGCCAACCAGCAAGGCTCCCTTGGGAATGCGTCCACCAAGGGCGTCGAACTTCTTGGGGTCCTTCAGAAATTCTACAAGTTCCTGCAAGTCCTGCTTAGCTTCGTCGCAACCGGCAACATCTGTAAACAAAGTCTTTTTCTTGACATCTAGTTGGCGAGCCTGGCTCTTGCCGAAGGCGAAGGGGCTCTTGCCGCCACCGCCCATCTGACGGCTCATCATAAAGTAGAAGAACACAATCAGGAGAATTGCGGGCATGAATGCCACCAGGGTATCCAGCCAGGAGGATTCTTCGTGAATGACTTTGACTTTTACGTTCTTGAAAGTTTCCCAGGTGGAAATCTGCTCGTTGCTGACTTCCAGCATGTGGCTTACGAAACGCTTGGTCTTGCCTGTTTCCGTATTTTTGGCAAAGCGGGCAATAACACTTTGATTTTTCTTGGCCTCGGCCATTTCTTCAGCGCTCATTTCACGAGCGCCTTCAATGACAACACCATCCTTGGTCTGCTGGAGCGTTAACTCCGTAATGACCTGGGTGGTATCTCCCATCATGGCGAGGAATTCTGTGCGAGTAATGTTGGATTCGTCATCTTTTCCGGCCAGGGGGAACATAACGAATAGCAACAGAATCATCACAAGGAGAATGATGAAGTTTTTGTTCTTATAGGGGGGAGTGGGCTTACCACTCTTGCCGGGGCGTTGACTCATACTTTCCTTTTAGAATAGTTCAAAATAACGTACACCGACAAAATACAAAATCTTAAAAGTCTATTGAGTCTCTCTCTTCGCAAATCCTGATGATATTGCGGTTTTTCGCTATGAATCGAGTGCGGTATGTCTGATTTCGGATGTCGTTGAGTAAGGCCTTTCCTTTAAAGGCTCCTACCGGGAATCTGTAGCCTTGCCTGTCTAGCCATAAACGGAAAATTTCGTCCATGCCGTTCTGTAGAGATACCTTGCCTTTTTTTGTGTCGAGGGTTAGGCCATCAGTTCTGGAAACAACAAGGGGAGTGAATATTTTGTCCGCGACGGCCATGATCTTTTCGTAGGCGAGAGAACCCTTTGTTGCTATTCTGCACAATTGACTTGCGGCACCTGGATACGCCCTTTCCAGACGGGGGAGGCTTGCATGACGAATTTGGTTGCGGGCGAATTTTATGTCGGCATTGCTTTCGTCTTCGCACCATTGCAGATTGTTTTGGGAGGCGTATTCCGCAAGTTCTTCTCGGGTTACATTTAGAAAAGGCCTAAATAACGCGACGGTTCCTGTGCCGGAACGAGGCTGCGGTATGTTGACGGATTGAATCCCACGCAGTCCTGCTAGACTTACGCCGCGGCGCAGTCTCAAGTAAAGCGTTTCCGCCTGGTCTCCTGCGTGGTGTGCTGTAAGGATGGCGTCTGCGCGATTCTCTGCAGCAAATTGACGTAGAACCTCGTATCGGGCGTCTCGGGCGTTTTCCTCAAGGGATCCGTTCGCATTCTTAAGGGCAACTCCATCCAATTTTTTTAAGTAAAAATTGCATTTAAATTTGTCTGCAAAATTTTGAACAAATTTAGCGTCTCGGTCAGCCGTTCCCTCACGTAGCCCATGATGCACATGGACAATGCCAATCCATTCAATGTCGAGAACGTCTTTGTTGCTAATAAAAAAGTGGGCGAGGCAGATGGAATCCAAACCGCCGGAAACAGCAAGAAGCAATCGCTTCCAGCCTTGTTGCTGGATTGTCTCTTTGATGCTGTTCGATAGTTTCTCCATCTTTTCCTTAAAAAACGTCGGAGTAAAACCCCGACGCATCAAATGTTTGTGCTGATGGTCTCGAACCTCGCGCCTCGAACTTACTTGTCGCAAACCTTAAAGAAGCAGCTGCGAGCGCCGGTGTGGCAAGCCACTTGCGGACCCTGCATGCGGACCTTGAAAAGCAAGGCGTCGCTATCGCAGTCGGTAGCCCATTCCACGACGGTCATGACATTTCCGCTGGTGTCGCCCTTGTGCCAGTATTCCTTGCGGCTACGGCTCCAGAAAACCATTTCGCCACATTCCTGGGTACGGCGGAGGGCTTCTTCGTTCATCCATGCCATCATGAGAACGTCGCCTTTGTCTGCATCCTGAACGATAGCGGGAGCAAGCATAACGCCGTCCACTTCCACTTCGAACTTCACTTCTTTCATGATATCTTCAAATTTCATAAATCAAGCCCCTATCTCGTAATTCATAATTCGTAACTTATTTATCCTCTCACCTGTCCTTCGCCGCGGAGCACCCACTTGTATGTGCAGAGGCTTTCGACACCCATAGGGCCACGGGCGTGGAGCTTGTCGGTGGAAATGCCCACTTCTGCGCCCAGACCGTATTCGCCACCGTCGGCAAAACGGGTGCTGGCGTTCACCATGACACTGCTGGAATCTACGTTAGCCACGAAGTAATCCTGTGCGGCGGCGTCTTCGGAAACGATGGCTTCCGTGTGGCGGCTGCTGTACTTTTCGATATGGTCGGCAGCTTCTTCCACGTTTTCTACGAACTTGACGCTGGCCTTCAATGCCAGATATTCTGTGTGGTAGTTGGCTTCGTCACCGATGTCAGTGACCTTTGCGATACCTTCCAGACGCTTCTGGGCGTCGGCGTTACCGAACAGTTCTACGCCACGGCTGGTGAGGGCATCTACCAGACGCTTGACGTCAGCAGTGGGGAGGGCCTTGTCGAACAAGACACATTCCATAGCGTTGCAGACGCCGGTACGCTGTGTCTTGGCGTTAATCAAAATCTTCTCGGCCTTTTCGATGTCTGCAGCCTTGTCTACGTACACATGGCAGATACCGTTAAAGTGCTTGATCACGGGAATCTTGCTCTGTTCCACAACAGCACGGATCAGGCGCTCGCCACCGCGGGGAATCACCAGGTCGATGCAGTCGTTGCGCTGGAGCAGCATGCCCACCAGGTCGTGGCTGGTTTCCGTTACCAGCTGGACGGCGTCCGCTTCAACGCCGTTTTCGGTCAATGCCTTGCGGAAAATTTCTGCCAGGCACTTGGCGGAATTCAAGGATTCCTTACCGCCACGGAGGATTACTGCGTTACCCGCCTTAAAGCAGAGGCAGGCACCGTCGATAGTCACGTTGGGGCGGCTTTCAAAAATAAAGAACACGGAACCGATAGGCACTGCCACGCGGCTAATCTTGATGCCGTTCTTCAGTTCGCGGGATTCCAGAACCTTGTTCAGGGGATCTGTAAAGGCGGCAATTTCTTCGGCACCCTTGGCCATGGATTCAATGCGGGCGTCATTCAAAGTCAAGCGGTCCAGCATGGC
>JAKSIG010000025.1 GCA_024398955.1 Fibrobacter sp.
TTCGAGAGTCGTGAACTTTTCCCAAGTGCTGTCGGTGCGGCAGGTGTACTTTATATCGTTGAGTTCAAAGACACTGTAGAACTTGCTATCGTTGCATTTGCCCACGTAATCGACAATTTTCGCAAAGCGCCAGCCCGTAGTGTCACAGTAGTAATATTCCAGTGAATCCTTCGCGGGAATTGTATCGATGGCGCCAATGTTTTTTGCGGTGCAAAGCCCAATGGATTTTTCAACTGCGTTGAGTTCACGCCAGGAGGAATCGTTACATATAAACTTTTTGCCATTCAGTTCGCGTACATCGCCGTCGTTTTCATCGGCGCATGCAGCGCCAGCCTCGTTCATTGTGGCGAGCGTCCAGGAGCCGTTGCAGACATACAGCGAATCTCCGTAGTAATGCAGTTCGCCGCGGTCGCCCCAAGAACAATCGGAGTCGTTCCCCTTGACCCATATGCCGCCTTCGCAAAAGTAGTTCTTGCTGGCACTTGCCACGAAAATATCACCCAGGTCGTCTTCCGTCTCGGAATTGCAAATAGGCAACTGTTTTTCGTTTTCTACAAACGACAATTTTCTGACGCAACGCAGCGAGTAGAAACCGTAAAAATCGGATTCCATCATGCGCGCCTTGCCATTCTTGCCAACAACAAACATGCTGTCGTTGTTTGTCAACAGGTAAGTCCTTTTACCCTTGTCGGAGCAGCCTAGCGAATCCATGTCGAAGGTGCCGCGCCTACAGAAACCCGCCATTTGGGGATTGAACCCAAGCCCGGCATCGGTGAGATCGCTCGTGACACGCAGCAGGTACCTGTAATCCGCAGAAGACGGCACTACAAATCCGGTAGGGCACATATCGTTCTTTGTATAATCCCTGAACAAGCGGCCATCGGTCTTGCAGTTGTTACGGTCGTTGTCGTAGCACATATCGTAATTCTCGAACGCGGTGGTAGCATCCAGCAAGTTTTCCGCAATCCACTCGTAAGGTCCGATTCGAACCGTCTTGTACTCGTGATTGTACGTGGAATCGTAGATTGTGCCGTTGACGATGTTCATCATTCCTAAATCGGATTTGTATTTCTCACCCGCCAGCGAAGAATCCTTGTAACTGCTTGCAGAAATATCAGCTTCCTTTTTCTGGAAACTGGAACTGCTTTCAGCACTGCTGGAACTCATTCCTGCAGATTTTCCATCACTGTCGGAACTTTCACTGTCGCAAAAATCGTCTTCGCAGATTTCGTCCGTACCGGAGGGATCCTCGAAATCGCTGTCGGAACCGCTGTTGCCACAAGCCGCCATGAAAAAAGGTACGGCAAAGCAAAATGCACAAAGATACCTTTTAAATGAAAAAAAATGAAAATTCATAACACCCCGTCAATTTACCGATAGGCACGTTTTATAAATATAACTATTTGAATTGTAAAGGTTATAGATGGACATGATTTAGCACGAAAATTTCAAGGCGAAAGAAGCCCTCCCCGACATCATCATTGACAAAAAAATTTCACAATTACTCCAAGTTTACATTTGGACGGTTTTGGGAGATTTACTGTGGAAACGCAATTTTTTGGCTGAAACTGGCTTTGGCGCCGCAGCTTTCTAATAGCAACTAAACAATCATCATTCAGCAATACAACTTGGCTTGACATAGCCTGGCCAGGAACCGCATTCATAAAACAGACTTTAAATAGTGTCTTTGCAGCAGGCGAAGGCGCGTATGTTTTGACTTGACACAGCCAATTTTAAGGCTCTGTCAGTCCAGACCGTACGCTGCAAACGCACTATAAATATGCTTTGGCGCCGAAGCTAATAAACTGCATGGAAATGGCATTTTTGAAGTAAAAATGCAGTTTTCGAGGGGCTGACAGATTGAGAAATGTTTGCTAACTGCTCAAAAGTCCGGAAATGCTTCACCATCAGATAAGGGACGGTGAGCAGGGACAAAACAATCAGCTTTAGGAACATCAAGAACCTAAGAACCATCAGCAAGAATTCAAACAGTATTTCCATTTTAGGCAAATTAGCTATTGCAAGTCTGTTTCAGTGTCAACACTTGTTTGCAAAATGAAAGCTAGTTTGTAAAAGATTATAGTTTCTTATTTGTAATAACTTAGTGAAAGTAGCTAGGTTCTATATACTCTCTACAATAGTGGACACGAGTTTGCCGGAGATACAAAAAAGGCCCCTAGGTGAGGGCCTTGATTGACATTTTTAGAATTTACTACACTCATAAACGCCAGACGCTTTTGTTTCAGAAGCGTAAGAGAAATCGTAGTATAAGCACGTTCTATCTGGTTTCATTACGATAGCATAGGTGCCGTTGTTCCAATCCCAGCGCAAATTCAATCCCTGACGATAGAATCTGGCGACCTGACCACTGGTGCCGCCTTCATACAGCACAAAGCCAACTTCGTTATCGATGAAATAGCCGACCTGAAATCTAACACCGCCATCACCATTACCAAGACTCTTGTATTTGTCAACTGCCAACCAGCGAACAACTCCACCATATTCCGCTTCAGAAACAGTATCTCCACTCAAATGCAAAGTCCTATCTCTAGGCGTTCCTGCCATGGCGCATGATGTCAAATAGCAAGCCGTAGCTAATGCAAACAAAACAAATAAAAACTTTTTCATCATAGTCCCTGATAAGTTCGCTATATAAGATAGTTTATCACAGGTTCAAATGCAAGCAAGTTAGCCTTCGAAAATAGGGCCTACTTTTGGAGCCCCCCTTCGCCCGTCGCGGGCAAACTAATTTTCTCCCCCCGGGCCCCTGCTCTGACGGGCTAATTTGTACGGTGGAAAAAGACCAAATCCACCACACTTGACTCTGTCAAGTTTTTTCGTACGGCCGGGGTCAGATTGCATAAACACACTTTTTTAGCTGTATTCTAACTGCAGGCTCTGTCAGTCCAGACCGTACGCTGCAAACGCACTATAAATATGCTTTGGCGCCGAAGCTAATAAACTGCATGAAAATGGCGTTTTTGGAGTAAAAATGCAGTTTTCGATGGGCTGACAGATTGAGAAATGTTTGCTAGCTGCTCAAAAGTGTACGAAATGACTTGACACAGCCAATTTTAAAGTGTATTTTTGTGCAGTAAATTTATAAAGATTGCGGTTATCGCCGCGATTAAAAATAAAGGGGCTTAAAATGGCAGAAAAACAGACTCCGACTCACATCGAAGTGCGCTACGCTGAAACCGACCAGATGGGCATTGTGCATCATTCTGTTTATGCTGTCTGGTTTGAACAGGCCCGCACCCAGTTCTTTAGGGAGAACGGCGCCGACTATGCCGAAATGGAGCGGGAAGGTTACGGCTGCCCCGTGCTGGAACTGGGCGTGCAGTACAAGGGCCCTACCCACTACGGCGAATTTGTGGATATCGAAACCAGCGCCACCCGAGTGGACAAGCTCCGCTTTAGGGTAGACTACAAGCTGACCGTCAACGGAAAGCTCTGCACCACCGGATTTACTGTTCATTGCCTCATGAAGGACGGGCGCCCCACAAGGGAAATGCCGGAAAAGTTCCTCAAGCTTTTTAACGAAACGGTTTAAGGCCGCATTATGGACCAGCCTTTAGCAGAACGTCTACGTCCGCAAAACCTGGACGAATTTCTTGGACAGAACAAGATTCTTGGCGAGCAGAGCCTGCTGCGCAAGAGTCTAGAAAACGACAAGGTTCCCAGCATGATTTTCTGGGGCCCTCCGGGATGCGGAAAGACGAGCCTCGCCCACGTGATCCAGCAGCGAACCAGCAAGCGTTTTATAGCGCTGTCGGCTGTTTCTAGCGGCGTGAAGGACGTGAAGGACGTGCTGACGGAAGCCAAGAAGCTGAAGGCCATGTTCAGCGACACCATTTTGTTCATCGACGAAATTCATCGCTTTAACAAGGGCCAGCAGGACGCATTGCTGGGCGCCGTGGAAGACGGCACCGTAACGCTGATTGGCGCCACTACTGAAAACCCGGGTTTCGAGGTGAACGGAGCTTTGCTTAGCCGCTGCCAGCTGATTCTTTTTGCGCCCCTGAGCAAGGAAGACTTGCGCACCCTGATTTTTAGCGCCCTTCGCGACCATCCTCGAGGACTCCAGCTGAAAAATGTGGAAGTGGACGAGGCGGTGGTCGACAAGTTGATCGCCCAGTCCGAAGGGGACGCCCGATTCCTGCTGAATCAGCTGGAATGGATTGGCGGAAACCTTGGCAACCGCAAGATTATCGACGAAAAGCTTCTGGAAGAATTCCAGTACAAGAAGCCTTTGCGTTATGACAAGAGCGGCGAAGAGCATTACAACTTGATTTCTGCGTTGCACAAGTCCATCCGCGGTTCCGACCCGGACGCCGCAGTTTACTGGCTGCACCGCATGTTGCAGGGTGGTGAAGACCCCCGCTATCTACTGCGACGCATGATCCGCATGAGTATGGAAGATGTAGGCCTCGCCGATCCCAACGCTCTCTTGCTGGCCACCAGTGCGCGAGAAGCTTTCGACTTTCTGGGGAATCCCGAGGGTTTGATTGCGTTGGATGAACTGGCTGTCTACCTGGCGCTGGCACCCAAGAGCAACAGCCTCGAAGTTGCAGGCATGACGGCGGATGAGGTAATCCGCCAGACGGGAACGTTGCCTGTTCCGAGGGCATTCCGCAATTCCGTGACCCGCGTGGGCAAGCAGCTGGGCTATGGCAACGGTTACGAATACGACCACGACTCCCCCGGCGGCTACTCGGCACAGGAACATTTGCCGAAGCAGCTTGAAGGTCTTGAACTTTACAAGCCCAAGCAGATCGGCAAGGAGAAGTTGTTTGCCGAACGCTTGGAGCAGCTAAAGGCCATCAAGAAGCAGAAGAACTCGCCTGCGGAACCTTCCAAAGCCGAGACGAAAGAACCTACGGGAAAAAGCGCTGAAGTAAATTCCGCAGGCACAAAGTCCAACACATAAACAGAACTACGTGATGTAGCAAAATTCAAAATGCCGCGGACAATTCCGCGACATTTTTATAAAGACTGCATTGAGTTCCTGCAAAGTAAAAAGGAACACTCCGCCCATCTACTAGAACTGTTCCAGAATCTGGATTCGTTCGAGAGTGTCAGGATGGGTGCTGAAAATGGTATCAATCGTTTTTGTTAGTCCCTGGAGCAGCCCATCGTTTTCTTCATCTGGGTGTATGATGTAAAGCTGAGCCACATCATTACGCCCAATGTAGGCAAGACCGGGTTCCTCGGAAATTTTTCTGAGGGCGCTAGCCAGAGCAAGAGGATTAGCGCATAATTCCGCGGCACCAGCATCTGCCACATATTCGCGCTTGCGGGAAATGGCCAGACGGTTAATGAAGCTAAAGAAATAAGCCACCGTGGAAATCACAAGACCTACCAGGGCGAAGAACAGAATTATCAGAATTCCTCCCCCGCCCTTTCTGTTTCTACGACGAGAATGTGTAGCCCCATACAGCATGCCCTTTATTGTTTCGATAAAGATAGACTGCATGATTGAGACTAGACCTACAAATACAATGCATACAACCATAAGACGAGTATCGCGATTCTTGATATGGGTCAGTTCGTGGGCGACAACCGCAGACAATTCTTCGTCGTTCAGTTTTTCAATGATGCCGGTCGTGAGGGTAACAGTAAAGGACTTGATATCGATGCCACTGGCAAAAGCGTTCAGGCCAGGATCGTCTATAATGTCAATCTGGGGCATTTCGATGCCGCCAGCAATGCAAAGATTTTCGACAATGTTATAAACACGTACGTTTTCTTTGCGCTGTAATGGTCTAGCATGGGTAATGCGGCGGATTATAGAAACATTGCTGCAATAAGAAAGAATAGACCATGTGGCTACAATGACAACTACCGCAGGCAACGCCTTTAGGAAGCAGAACCACACGATAGGCCAATGGCTCCCGTAAGAGCGGGGATATTCGAGACAGACATCCTTGACAGTCGTTCCCGTAACGGCATCCATCAAGGCATCTGGTGTAAATGCGCAGAATACAGAGAAATAGTCCAGCACGAAAACAAAGGCCCAGAACATGGCAATGATGATAATCGGATACATCAAGAGCAGAATAACGGTATTCCTGTTATTCCGCCAGATTTGGGTCTGCATTCCAACGTATTTCATAACACAATGGTTAGAGATTAGAAACTAGAAATTAGAGACTAGAGGTTTTAAGGTACGGAACTCGTGCTTATATTTGAAAACATCAAGCCCCTATAGCCACTAATTAAAACTTGACTTCGGGAGCCTTGTTCAGGGAATCGCGACTTTCGGTAACCTCGTACATGGCTGCGCGACGGAATCCAAACATGCCGGCAAAGATATTGCTGGGGAAGACTTCGCAGGCATTGTTGAATTCCTTGGTAGCGGAATTGAAGAAACGGCGTGCAGCGGCCAGCTTGTTCTCGATATCGGAAAGCTCATTCTGCAATTGCAGGAAATTCTGGTTGGCCTTCAGTTCCGGATAGGCTTCCATTGTAACACGGAGGCCTGCCAGGGCTCCGGACAGAGCCTTGTCGGCAGCAACCTTTTCGTCAACGGTGTTGGCACTCATGGCGGAATTGCGGGCGGCAATAACCTTTTCCAGAGTTTCCTTTTCGTGGGCTGCGTAACCCTTCACAGAAGAAACTAGCTGGGGAACGAGATCGTAGCGCTGCTTCAGCTGGACATCGATATTGGCAAAGGCATTCTCGCGGTTGTTGCGGAGCTTGACCAGGCCATTGTAGATGCTGGCAATGGCAATAACGATAATAACCAGGGCGGCAATTACAATTCCAATAACCATAAAGTTCTCCTTTTTCGTTTTTTTGAAATAAAAGTATATAAAATCTGACGCTGATGAAAAAAGCGGGAAGTAAACCCGCTAATTTTATATTGAAAATTTAGGAGGCGGAAAATTTTTCGCCTTGAAAGCGCGTATCGCCGTTAAACAGGATCGTTCACGGGCTTGCTGTAGTCACGTTCGCCGAAGAGAGCGGTGCCCACGCGAATCATGGTGGAGCCTTCTTCAATGGCCACTTCCAGGTCGCCGGTCATGCCCATGGAAAGCTGGTCGAAGTTTGCGAACACGCCGCCGCGAGCCAGATACTTCTGCTGGAGATTGCGGAGGAAGGCGAAGCATTCGCGGGAATCTTCGGCGACACCAGTATTCTTGCCGATGGTCATGAGGCCGCGGAATTTTAAATGCGGGAAATTTTCGGTGCCGCCGGCTGTTGCGCGGGATTCAAGTTCCGCAAGGAAAGCGTCGGCATTGGCAACGTCCAGACCGCTCTTGGTTTCTTCTTCGCCGGCGTTCACCTGGAAGAGGATTTCAAGAGTCTTGCCGTTGGGATGCTGGGCGTCGGCACCGTTTTCGCCGGGCAGTGTCGTGACGCTCTCGCCGGGCAGTGCTGCGCAGACCTTTTCCAGCTTTTCAACCGCTTCCATGCTGGCGATGGAATGGATGCAGTCTGCGACGATAGCGGCCTTCTTCAGCTTATTGCTCTGAACAGGACCGATGACGTGGCAGCGGACAGCGTTACCGTTCGCATCTACAGGACGGACGCTGAACTTGGTTTCGGCTTCCTGCACGCGGTTCTCGCCAAATTCCCTGGCGCCCAAGGCGATGGCGTTGGCCACAGCTTCAGCCGGATGGAACTTGCTCACCCAAATGAGCTTGACGCTTTCGCGGGAACGGCCGGCCTGCTTGCAGGCGGCGGCGATTCTCGTTTCGAGAGTGTTCAGATGTTCGCGCATTTCGTCAAGAGTGAATTCCATTTTCCAACTTCCTGTTATAAAATTTGCGGGCTCCATCCATCGATCCTAATAATTGCGGCACCCGGTGGCTCCAAAAATAAGAAATTAGACTTTGGATTGCCACGATGCATAACAAAAAAAAGACAAGGTCCGCATAGGAAAATGCAGACCTTATAGAAAAATTTGGTTGAATTTTGCGAGGCTTAATTTTTTACGCAGCGGACGGAGCGGGCACTATTTTTGTCAAAGGACTTGATTTCGGCGGCGGGGCTGCTGAAGTCCAGGAAGAGGTAGTGGGCGAAAGCGGGTTCGCCTGCGTCTGTGGTAGATGTCCAGAAGTAGGCGTAGCCGCCGATGCCGTCGAATTTTCCGGCTGCGGGTTTAACGCCGCTGGCCTCAGGCTGATCGCCGGAGTCATCGGATTGGTTGCTGGTAGTTTCCGCCGCGGACATGTAGCCGGCAGGGAGTGCGTTGAAATGGACCGCGTCGGTGCCGTTCCCTTTTTTGAACCAGCCGCTGGTGGATTTTAGCAACCCGCCAACAGTTGTAATGTTTGCCGCCTGGGCCATGGCGGCACCACGGACATCAGCAGCCATCGCAGCCATGAACATAGCGTCGAATTCCTCGGCCGAAGGCAAATGCCATCCTGCTGGGCATGCCTTTTGTGCAGCTTCCCAGGTGTAGAGGCGTCCGTATTTTTTGCAGTTGCGATCGTCGCCGTCGGGGCAGAAGGATGCAAGAGCCGCGACACCGTCAGAAACACTGACATTCGGGTTGGCCGCGCCATCTTTCGGGTTGATCGCGCCGGCATCAACAGCGCCCGCGAAGTTCAGGTTTTCCGCCATCCAAATCTGGTTGCCAATTTGTACCATATCGTAGGATTGACCGTCACGATCGTCGGTGAAGGAATCGCTGCATGCGGAAACAGCAAACATGACAATCATTAAAAAGATGACGTAGGAAAGAGACAATAAAATTTTAATTTTCAGGTTCATTTTATGGTAAGAAAGTTCCGTGCGGGATTTGACATCAAATTTTTTTATTCTAAAATAAATAAGTTTATTTCGCTTGATGGCACCACTCATCGTTTATGCTAAAATAGTATTTTTGAATTGAATCTCAATTACCAGGAATCCCATGTCCGAAATTTTCACCAAGTACATCGCCAACGAAGAACATTACAGCGAAGTCATCGAGCGCATCGCTAAAGTTCGCGATACCCTCTGGATTGGAACTGCAGACATTAAGGACTTGTATGTAAAGCAAAATGGCGAGGCCATTCCCCTGCTGGGACAAATTGCAGGACTCTTGAAGCGCGGGGTTGGAGTGCGTCTTGTTCACGCCAAGGAACCGGGGCCCAACTTTCGGGAAGATTTCGACCGTTTTCCGATTCTAGCGACAGATTTGGAGCGAGTACTTTGCCCCCGCGTTCATTTCAAGATGGTGATCTTCGACCTGGAAGTGGCCTACATCGGATCCGCCAACTTGACAGGCGCTGGCATCGGCATGAAAAGCGCATTAAAGCGAAACTTCGAAGCAGGCATTCTCACCAACGACCCGCAAATCGTTGAATCCGCCATCAACCAGTTTGACACCCTATGGATGGGCGCCCATTGCAAGAACTGTGGCCGGCAGGAATATTGCGGGGATAGGATTAAGTAGGGCTAGAGATTTTTGACACAACGAACCGAGAAGCCGAGATTCTTATCGTTGAGGCCCACGTAGGCGTTCTCGCGGTTGAAGTCCAAATTCAGGGTGTACGCATCGCTACTACTGCCCTCCGTAGAAGACCAGAAGTACGCGCCGCTGCCCTCGTAGTAGAAGTCGTCGAAACTGCTGTCGTAGTACCCCACGGGCAACGCCCCAAACCCGAGGCCGTCGGTACCGTTTCCACCCTTGCCGGCATCATACATCCAGCCAGTAGTGGACTTCAGCATGGTTCCTGCCATGTCAATATCACCAGCCTTTTGACCGGCAAGCGTTTCAAGTTCCTCAAATTCTTCCTTGCTGGGCAGGTGCCAGCCCTCGGGGCAAGCGGTAACGGCTTCTCGCCATACATAAAGGCGGCCATACTTGTCGCAGTTTTCGGGTTTGTTGTCGTAACACTTGCTTTCGCCGGTCTGATAGTTCAGGTTTTCCGCCATCCAGACCTTGTCACCGATTTTCACGGTCTTGTAGGTCTTGCCATCGCGAGAGTCAACCATTTTTGCATCGTCTACAAAGTTCGAACCATTTCCGTTATTCGCATTCGTTCCAGAATCTTCGCCGCAGCCACTCAAGGACATAACCGTTCCAAGAGCCAGCTGAACAGCACACATCTTCGCAATAAAGTTCTTCATAGGATTTACTTTTTATTTTGCACAAGGTTATTATAGAAAATTTGTCTAAAATTCCATCGTCACTTCATAATTTCTGCACAAAAAGCCATGCTGACTACTTTCAACATGACTTAATTAAAAATTATAGTTTCTTGATGCGAGGGCTGACTTTATAGATTTTACAAGAGTACCCGTACCCGTTCTTCGGACAGCTTAAGGACCCTGCAGATTTTTTCAACAGAATCACCATCCTGAAGCATTTCCCGAGCAGAGGCAAGCTTTTCCTGAAGGAATTCCTCTTCGGCCTTTGCGCGACCGTTCGCTTCACCTTCGGCACGGATTACATCGGCAACAGACACAAAGCCGTTGCGCTTGCGTTCTGCCATGATTTCTGGACGGTCCATGATTGCCTCCCTGTATTCCGAAGATGTTTCCTTCCCTAAGTATAGAAAAACTTCCTGAATGAAACTACTGTCTATTTTATTTTTCGGATCGAGGAAATACGCCATGGCCTTGTCCATCAGCGGCCTGTACTTTTCGGCATTGAACACGAATTTCATGGCCACAAGGGCCAGCGACACATAAGGGTTCAGCTTACTGAAGTCGATGTCGCCAACTTCCTTCCCCACATTGATCATCTCGATTTTGAAAGGATAGCCGATGTCATGAAAGTATTCCGGGTACTTGGCGTAAAGTTTTGCCTTCAGCGGGTTCCACTTGATTTCGCCGTTGTAAACAATCACCGCCACCATAGGGCAATCGGGACGACTGAGACGGAACAGTTCATAGAAATAGTGTTCCAGCTGGGAAACCACATCATTGTCAGGGTAGGACTTATGTTCCAGAACCAGGCCCACAAAAAGTTTCGTCTTGTTATTGGAATTCTTGATGTTAAGGGAAAACGCCAAGTCTGCAGAACCTTTTAAGCCCTGACGGTCACTTTCACTGCGTTCCGCCCGCATGGTCTTCAAATCTACAACCTTCAGAAAACGGGCAAGACGCCGGTTTTTCCTGGCTGCAAGTTTCAGCAGCGCAGCAGCCCGCTTCGGGTCCCTGAAGGCGGTCTTGAACATTCCGTCATGATCTTTCTTTTTATTCATCGTTTTTCCTCCATAAAAAAAAGACCGCCTCTGCGGTCCACCGGAAAATTCCAGTTTCTGGCAGGAAAGCGATCTAATGAACTATTTTCAAGAGAAATTATAAAAGAAATTCCAAAATTTCAAGAGAAAACGCTTCTGCCCCTTCATTTTGCAAACAACTGTTGACACGAGCGTCGTAGCGAACTACTTCAAATATTCATCAGGAACGTTGTAGCCGTAGGAAGCCAGCTTCTTGGCGTAGGATTTGTCCTTCAGGCGTTCCCTGGATTCTTCCAGATGCTTGGCGTTGCTCTTGTCTTCGAAGCCGCACTTGATGCGAATGAACTGCACGAGGCAAAGGACGGCGGCAGCGGCGCAGGCCACCGCGGCAACGGAAATCTTGTTGAAAGTCAACTCGCCCACACGAACCATTTGCAAGGCGAAGCAAACCGCAGAAAGCACCAGGAACAGCGGGATTGCCTTCACGTAAAATTTCGGATTTGTGGTCCGCGGATCAAAACCATCAACGGCCACTTCACGGAATTTCTTTTCTACAAATTCTTCGCGGCAATCCTTGCAATTGACAATGGGGCTGCCATATGCGTAAGTGTTGCAACTAAAACGATTCACCTTGCCGCAGTGCGGGCACTTACTTTCGATATAACCCATTTGGCTCTCCTTTTTAACCTGCGGTAGAATATAAAAACAAATAGCCCATAACGAAGTTGCCCCACCATGGGGGAACCAACGATGTTACGGGCCTTTTTTGTTTTTGGAGGTAACTTTGAAAACTGCAATTCTTGTTGATGGCGGATTCTATCGCAAAATGGCAAATCATCATGCAGGAGATTTATCTCCCATTGAAAGGGCATAGGAATTAGCAGAGTACTGTAAAAAGCATCTTTATCAAAAAGATTATTACACAAAAAATTCAAACGATAAAAAAATTCAGTGCAATGATTTGTACAGAATATTCTACTATGACAGCCCTCCTGTTGAGAAGAATGTTTTCCATCCACTTTTACAAAGAACCATCAATTTCAAGAAACAGCCAACATTTGCCTGGATGAATAGTTTTCTTGACGCTTTAAAAACAAAACGGAAATTTGCACTACGACTGGGTTTTCTTGCCGCTGACGAAGCGTCTTATTCATTAAAAAATGAATGTACCAAAAAACTATTTAACGGAAGCGTAAAGTTATCTGATGTGGTTGAAAAAGACTTCCAACTAGCTATGCAGCAAAAAGGCGTTGATATGAAAATAGGCATAGACATAGCGTCTTTAGCTTATAAGCACCTTGTCGAACAGATAATCTTGATATCAGGAGATAGCGATTTTACACCTGCTGCAAAACTCGCGAGACAAGAAGGAATAGACTTTATCCTTGACCCTATGGGGCATACAATCAATTCATCGTTATTGGAGCATATTGACGGCTTAAGGTCTCATTACCAAACTTTAGTTAATGTTTAACAGAATCTCTAAAACAGCTCAATTTCTGAATATTCCGGCAAGAAAATACCGTCGTTCCAGAATGGAGGAAACCATTTTGGTAGTTCTATTCTTTTGGACAATTCAGAATGTTGGATCCGCGCAAGATTCTTAAGCTTGTTAGCGCGAGCTATTCGCAAACAAGCATATCCAAAGGCTCCATGTATACGCGAATGCGAGATGTAGGTTTTATCCAGCCAAAAGCAAATCCCAAAATGTGAGTCAACCACATTTTCAGAGAAGCGGCTTCCAATTGACCGGTACGCCGGTTTCCATTACTCCGGTCGCATGGTATACTTTGCTCTGGTATATTCACCGGCTAATCCAATAGCCCCTCTCGGTTCTTTTCGTTTACACAAAAGATAATCTTTTTTTGAGAATACAAACAAATTATGAAAAAAAATTATAGGCTTCTTGACTGCACTAGCCTTATTGCATTAGTCCTTCACGCAACGTAGGCTACGCTCATAGTTTTTACTAAAATCTTCCACTTTCACACGCTTAATATCGTACTGGAACTCCATGCTATAGGCGTTCAACATGTCCGCCTCTGTCGCTGTCCACAAAAAGGCTGCACCTCCCCCACTATAGCTTTCCCCACTATAGCTGCGATATCCTGCCGGTAATACGGAAAAACCAACAGCATCTATACCGTTCCCGCCATCATACCATCCAAAAGAGGACTTCAGCAGCCTACCAGCATTCTCTTCGCTGCCAACCGTCGAGAAAAGAATTTTATATTCGTCCAGGGTCGGTACATGCCAACCAACAGGGCAAATGCCACGATGGACTTTCTTGACCATGCCTTTGGCAGAGTTTGCATTGGTGTTGCTCGAAAAGCCCATGGCGGCAGCCCATGTATACAATCGGCCGTGAGATTCACACAAATCCTGGTTGTCCTTGTAGCATCCGGACCCTTCCTTGGTAACATACCTCAAGTTCTCGGCCATCCATGTTTGCGAGCCGATCTGAACAGTCTTATAGAACTGTCCGTCACGAGAATCCTCTACAATCAAAACATCTGTATTGGTAGGAGCCTCAGCCTGAACATATTCAGCTGTTCTAGAAGCTGTTCGTCTGGCGGATCCATTATTTGCAAGCGAAGGGTCGTAAATACAGCGAATGCTGCGACTTTGCGTTTTCGGCTTAAAATTCTGGCTTGCTCCAGTATTTTCACTACTGAACCAATGATACCATGCAGCTTCTGGAGATTCTTCATCTGATGTCCAGAAATTTGCAGCATACCCTAAATTGACACAAGAGCCGTTTTCCTTACAGTAGCCAGCAGGGCGAACCGAAAATCCAACCTCGTCCATGCCATTTCCGTCTTCATCCCAGCCTTCACTCGATTTCAAAGAACTTCCAGCACTTTCCTTGTCACCAACAAAACGGTACAATTTCATAAAGTCATCTATTGTAGGCAAGCGCCAGCCATCCGGGCACGCGTTCTGCGCAGAATGCCATGTGTAGAGTCTTCCAAAATTTTTGCAATTTTTCGATTTTCCCTCATAGCAACTAGAACCGTCGACTTTAAATTGCAGATTTTCAGCAAACCACTTTTGCTTACCCAGAGTCACAATTCTATATGCCTGGCCATCACGATCGTCCTTTAATATTTCGAAAGACACATCTTCTTCACCAGTAAAAGCATTTACATAAAAAAAAGCCAACAAACAAACTATTACAACTGGATAAGATAAATGGAATTTCATAAATGGACTTGTTAATTTTTTTATAGATGGTTTACCACAAAAATGAATATAAACTAATCACATCAAGGATGCTGGGAAGTCGGAATGTTTTTGTTGCATCTCCTGCCTTGACACAACGAACGGCGTGAGCGAAGCCCTTGAAGGATACTTGTAAATCCACCTTGTCATCATAACTCAAATACAAGGAATAAACATCACTTCCATTTTCTTTTTCAACTCAACCCATTCGGCAAATTCATCCTTTATCGGTAAGTGAAAGCCTGCTGGGCAAGCTTTTTGGCCGCCTGCCAAGTATAAAATAGTATTGATATTTTTTGAGCGCACAACCTATCAAATTAAAGCACATTTGAACAAAAACTACGGTCAAAATAAATTTCATTTTTTCCTCTTTACCAACTAGTATTAAATAAATTGAATGTATTGGAATAGGATATCTTTACAAAGGTTTCTTCCCCACTCCCACCAACACTTAGCCCAATCTCTCCAAAAGGTCTAAAACAAAAATATCCTCCGAAAAGCATAGGAACCCCATAAAATTTTTCCATTTTAGCACCAATCTCAACATTAAATTCTCCCTTACGTCTTCCATAGTTACCCAAGCCTTTGTGCATAGAGACACCCGCTTTTAACGCAAATCCAAACTTATTGTTGTTCAAATGGTACTTGGTAAATTCTTTGTCGCTATCAAGATCAGAACCCCTATAAGTTGAATCACTATGAAAACTTGAATCTATTGCAATGCTATAAAAAAGATCTAAAGCAATATGGAATCCAGAAAAATCTGCAAAACCACCAACTCCCAAAGTAATCTGCATTTCATCTAGAGAATTATCATATCTATCCAACGCCCCAATCAAGCTGAGAGAAACGGGCACATCAAGAAAAAGTTCTGTAGCCCCCCTTTTTGTAGAACTCTTTTTTGAAGATTTTTGTTTTTCATTTTCATAAAAACCTCCATCATTATACGTGTCATTACCAGAATCAAAAGTAAAAGGAACTGTCACCGAACAAGGTGCCCCGGCAACACCAAAATTCCAGTGAGAGACAAAATTCTTTACCTCGTTATCAAACGTATCGTAACCAGTAGTAGACGAAACTGTAGAAATGCTGGTAATTTCACCATTTGAAGCAATTGTGAAACGAAGTTTTATCACTCCTCCAAAGCCAGGTCTTTTTTTGAGATAAATGTTGTAGATTTTCTTTAGAACGGTCCTTGTTCCCTCGTCAACAACTTTCCTAATATTACGTTCACTTCGTTTACCCACTACATAATCATCGGTATCAGCCTCAAAACTTTCCGACTCATACGACCGCTCGTCAGTCAATTCGTTTGCACTATAGGATACACCATCTTCAATTGCCCCATATCCACTACCTAAATTTTCATTCGTCTCATACTTATCTTCTTCGTGATAAAAAGCGATACGCTCCTGATTTTGAACACATCGGACAGACTGACCGCGATCCTTTCGAGCCTTTTCAAGCTGCGCATAATCCTTGTCATATCCGAAACTCAAGTAATAAGCATCACCCAAACCTTCATCAGAAGACCAATAGAAAGCAGAACTTCCTATCCCCTGAAAATTTCTGAATTCATTATCATAAAAGCCTGCGGGATTTGCAGAAAATCCATACTCTTCGTCACCATTACCACTTCTGTCGTCGTACATAAGCCAGCCCTTAGTGGACTTCAATCTTTTTCCCGAATCATAACCTACATAGTCTAGAAGAGTTTCAAATTCCTCCCTGCTAGGCAAGTGCCAACCTTCCGGACACACCCGCAAAGCCTCGTCCCACAGGTACAACCGTCCAAACTTGCCACAGTAACCTTCATTTTGCTCGTAGCAAAAACCATTATTGTCCCCTCCGTAATTCAGGTTTTCAGCCATCCAGACTTGCGAGCCTATTTGAATGGTATTGTACTTAAGCCCATCCCTTTCATCAACAAAAGTTTGATATGCCATGCAGAACGTGTCTGCAAAAAGCAGCACTAGGAGAAAAAAACTAAACTTGTTTAGAAGCATTTTAAACTTATTAAAAAACTTTTGAACAGCGTCACAAAGAGAAAAATTTCTAATTCTTTCTTTCTTCGTTCAGCCTACATTCCATACGTTTCAATGTACGTTGAATGGAATAGAGCAAGAGCAGTAAGCTTATAACCACACTTATCAAAACAACACCAGCAAGGCCCATGCCAGCAATCAACAGACCAACCTTTCCAGTTGCGTTTTTTTCACTTCTTGCGGCGGAATATTCCTGCTCAGCGGCGGTTGAATCTGTCACATATTTAAGTCTAAGTTCTTTATTCCTCGACAAGCGCTCAACGTCTTTTTCTACAACTAATTCATAATAACAAGGCAATGTTCCCAAGATATTCTGATGTAACGATGTCATTGCAAGGTAGTCCAATGTAACACTTTCCCAGGTTTCATAATCAAGACCATTTGTAATAAGCAAAGACTTGTAGCCTTGACGAACAGACTTAAAAATTGCAAAACGATCTTCGGCCTTACCTAATGCAACCAATTTTAAAGAAAGACTCGTCATCATCCTTCCCTTCAACTTATTATTTAGGTTAAAGTTTTCCAATTCAGCAAACAATTTTGCAGCATTGGCTGTATTCTGCGAGATGACCGCATCAATTTCGGCCCAGAAATTCCAAAGTTCATCTACATCATCAATTTCGCCATACCACTCCATTGACGTTTCAAAGATAGACTTTCGTTCCGATTCTTCATATTTTAAAACACGAGCAACCATTTTATCAATAAATTCCTGTTGCTTTGTGCCATCACATTCGTACCAATTCTGCAGTTTATTTGTAATTTTTTTTGCAAAATCAGAGGGGACTATAGCCTTCTTGTAGCAACGACTTTGCTGATCCCAGTAATCCCAATCTTCATTAATCATTCGGGCTTTCATTTCTTCCGTATCGCAGATGTAAACAGATCCATTCTGGGTCATCTTAACCTTTGGCAACGCGGCCTGCAATTTTTCAAGTTTCAACTCTGGCGCACGACACCCTTCTTCAGCCAATTCGTTTTTAGAATAAGATTCCTGATATGCAGATGTACTTCGAACCTTCTTTTTGGGGCGATCTCCCTTCGGTTTTGCACACATCATCACTTCGTCAGCGTCAATTTTCTGCACCTTTTCTTGATACTCTGGTTTATCTACAGAAGTTTTAAACACTGGCGTACAAAAATACAGAACCGTCAGCAAGCCACCGACAACAGCAAGTACACTTACGACAATACCGATTATCCCTAAAAAGTTGAAGAAATACGTTCCCATGGGGAAATGCAAATTTTCTTCCCATTTTTCACAGAATGGAATCCACTTTTTAAACTTCACTTTGAAAAATTCGAACAAATTTTTTTTCATTCTCATGATAAAATCAAATGTCTTTTTCATACCATTTTCCTTTTTTTAAACTTTAGTTACAGAATCGTTCAACTTTACTAAAAGCACTTATATCGTAGTCATCACCACAATCCATATGGGCAAGTCCAGTTTTTTTCACCGAGCCATCTTCCTTATAACACACCTTTTCCGATACCGGATCTCCATTTTTATATTTCAAGGACATCTTCCTTTTTCCATTCCTGTAATATTCGGTGAAGGCACCATTTAACTCGCCCTTGCTAAAATTCGCCTCCAAAGCAAGATAAACACCACCATCACTGTAGTAATAAGACTTGTTCCCATAAACTTTTTGAACGCCATGAAGCTGTCCATCTTTATTGAATTGCAAAATACCCACTGGAGATCCATCACTTCTCGTAACCTTTAGTGTTCCGACATTTGTCCCCCGAAGCCTTACAGTTTCCATACATTTTTTTCCATCGGAGTAGTAGATCACTTCCTTACCGGATTTCAGACCATTAGACTTAGAATACTCCTTGTGAGGGGAGCCATTTTCAAAATACTCCCTCACGGAGCATTTATTGGAACAGTCCCCCTTAACTTCTGAAGACTTGTTGCCGTTTTTGTAATAACGAACTTCTGAACCACGACCGTAAACGACACGTGTCTCTCCGGAATCGTAGTATTCCTTACCCGATATACGCTGACCATTTTCTATGGAGTATTCCAAAGAGTGGTCAAACGATTTAATTTTTCCTGTTTTTCTACGTCCCATCCCCCAAAACACATTTAGGGCATCACCCGAAACAATTAAACTTCCATCGTTGTCCTTGACATCTTCATTTCCGCTAGCTTTTTCATAGGAGCAAGTCCCCTTAAAAGATTCAGAGCTTTCTTGCAACTCGCAATCTAGACCTTTTGTAAAGTCAAAGCTATATACACTTGCTTCATTGCGAATTTCCAAGGTCTTTACTTTACCATTCCTAAAAGTCGCTTCGCGATGTACATCATTTCGCTGTTTATCCTGTTGAACCAGAGTGTTATTGCTCATTACATAATCCCAGCAATACGCCATTTCTACAGAATTGTCGGAGCACTTGTAATTCCAAAAATGGTCGCCATTTTCCATTTTATAAAAGGGCATGCTCCCGCCAAATTCTTCACAGATAGCGTTGTCGCCACTGCAAATGGCATAGTCTACATAGGAGCGCAATTTATTGGATTCGTATAGAGAGTAACGCTTCGTATATAAGAAGGATTCGCAGCTTTCCGTAGGGTAATAATCCACGACGACACCTTCGACAGCACCGTTTTCCACATCAAAAGTCGCCTGCTGAAAATGAGGACAATTCAAATTCTCACCAAAACGTTTCTCCTTTACATCGGCATAAATAACGCCTCGACCGCGATTCGTCTCGGAAGATCCGTTGTCCAAAAAATCAATCATTGCAATAACAGGCTCAGTTTTCCCCTTTTGGGAACATTTCAGCTGAAAGGATTCATCTGTCTTGCAAGTCACATTTTGCCTTAACTTTGTCTTAAGGAAATTTTCCACATTGGCTATGGCGTCCTTTGAAATTTCAACAACAGGGCCATTCTCTTTTAATTCTTCTTTAGGTTTATTATTCTGCCCAGACTCTTCAGGAACATAAGAATTATTTTCTTCTGCTTTACTAGAGTTAAAAGAACTCAAGAATTTATTGTAAATTTCAGAAATTCCTGTTGAATAAGCAATTCTACACTCAAGCTTATCTCGCCCCATAGAAAGGCATTTACTATTATTCTCCCTTATTTTATTATACTCTACACCATAGGCCTCATAAACCTTTAATTCCTGCAAGTTTGTAATAGGGAATTTTTTCATCTGCTGTTTATTTTTTTCTGTTACTTGTACCGCAACAGAAACGGAATCCCCAGAAAAATTCCAGACCGTAAAGAAATCGTCCTTGCAAACCTTGCCTTTGGAACTAAATAGAGATTCATACAGAGAAGTCATCTTATCCGAGGCTAGTTTATACTTCCCGCAATTTGTGCTGCCGGAACAATCGCAGACATCCACATAGTCACCTTTTTTTGCAGCAAGGCAGGCCACAGCCGCACAAAGCAAAAACATTAGATTTCTTTTCATTTTTTTATTTTTTCCTTTTCAAAAATTCGTTATTCTTATTTTATTCACTAAAGAAGAACGGAATGGTCACGGAAGTGTTGCCAGACTTAACAGTTCCGAACTTCCAATGAGACACCGCACTCTTGATTTCGTTATCAAATTTGCCGAAACCAGTGGTAGAAGAAGCTATAGAAATGCTGGTGATTTCACCGCTCGATGCAATCAAGACCTTCAGGGTAACCTTACCAGCAAAGCCAGGTTTCTTCTTCAGGAACTTGATATAAATATGACGCAAACCCGGAGTACGTTGACGCACAACCTTCATGATATCTGCAGCGGAACGAGAACCGTCATCAGAATCTATGTCTACATCGCGTTCTGACGGAGTCTTGATGGAACCCTTAGCCTTAGTAGCGACACCTTCAAAACCGCCGTCAGCCTTAACACGACGATCATTGCACCGACTCTTACCAGAATTTACATTCTTCGTCTCGGCGCTTAATAGCTTAAGTACGCCACGAGTCTGGGGAGCATTGGGTACATTCTTTTGACCTTGTACACAGCGAACCGAGAGACCGTTCAGCTTGCTGTCGTAGCGAATGTCTGCGGAGATTGCGTTAACGAACAGATTGTAGGCGCGTCCGCCGTCATTCTCCGTAGCAGACCAATAACAGACATTCCCATCAAAATCGCGGAAATCTTTAAAATAACTGTTGTAGCTTCCGGAATGAATAGCGGAAAAACCATATAAATCAGTCCCATTCCCCCAACTTTCTACGCGCAGATTCTCACCACGGTCCTCATTTGTGCATCCAACACTATCTAAAAGTGTTTCCAGGTCTCTCCCACTGGGCAAATACCAACCTTCGGGGCAAGCATTCCGAGCTGCAATCCAGGTATAAAGGCGACCATACTTGTTGCAGTTGCTTTGGTTATTGTCATAACACCAACTTTCACGAGTTTTGTAATTCAGGTTCTCGGCCATCCAAGTGCGATTGCCGATTTTTACAGTTTTGTATGTCTTACCGTCGCGGAAATCCCTTAGGGACCCGTATTCTATGGAAGGCTTCTGCTCCATTGGCTGTTCATCATCATTGTATTCCTGCTTGGGCCCTTTAACACAACGAACCGATCTTGCATAATACTTATAGTAACTACGCTTATCAACATCACCGTTTTCCATGCGAACATAATAAGCCTCATCATCTTCTTCGGTACTGGACCAGAAATATGCGTAATAACCCATGTTATAGAAATAACGCCCGTTATAACTTCCCGCTAGCAATGCCGTGATATCAGAAGATACAAAATCCATCAACTCACCAATTGTGGGAATGCGATACCCCTCGGGACAGGCATCCTGTGCATCGCTCCAGGTATAAAGACGACCATACGAGTCACAGTAGTTCTGATTATTATCATAACAAATCGAATAACGAGTAGCATAATTCAGGTTTTCCGCCATCCACACGCGCTCGCCCTTTTTAACGGTACTATAAGTTTTCCCATCACGGCAATCCACCACATAGTCCTCATGCTCCGCCACGCAAGCGGCATCTAGATAGTCCTCTGATGTACTTATATTCTCAGCAGTGTTTTCCCCATCTTTACCATGGTCAACAAAAACATATTTCTTTTCATAATCACGAACGCAGCGAACGCTAAAGGCATCTCTCTTGACTCCATGATCCAAGCCCACATCATCCTCAACGAGGCGCAGGCTTGATGCGCGATAGCTGCTGTTCTCCGTAGAACCCCACCAGTAGGAATCAACGCCTAACCCATAGAAATTGCCGTCTTCAAACCGATGGCCGGCAGGAACCGCAGAAAACCCAAATTCGTCACTACCATTCGCCCAGCTAGAAGCTTTCAAGGACATAGACCGTGCATTGTCAGATGAACCAACCGCAGCCAAAAGGTCCTTAAATTCCGGTTCAGTAGGCAGATGCCAACCCGTTGGACAAACTTCTTGCGCCGCATCCCAACTGTAGAGACGACCATATTTTTTGCAATTGCTCTTCTTCTTGTTGTAGCACCAACTTTCCTTAACCTTGTAATCAAGATTTTGCGCCATCCAAACATGGTCGCCAATTTTTACGATTCTATAGATCTTGTCGTCTCGGGCATCCGTCATGGTGCTAAAGCCATTCGCAAACTCATCCTCCACAACTTGCGATTTTTCTTCTAATGGATGTACTTTCCTACGGACATCATCAACCTCGCCAAGGTAAAATGCGTTTTCATCGGCATCGTTTGCATCAATGAGGCAGCGTACTGACATGGCAATATCCTTGCTCCCATTTTTCACATACGCATCGCGATCATCGACAAACAGATAAAAGGCAAAGTTTCCCATGGAAGTTGTACTTGTCCACAGGCCAGCTTCGCGATCCTGATACCCAAAGGTACCATCCTTATAACGGAGGCCCGGATATATGGATATGCCGAACAAGTCTTCACCGCCCCAATCACTTGATTTCAGGTCCTTCGATGTTGCCTTCACCAAGCCTTGCATTTCGGCCTTGCTCGGAATTCGCCACCCCGTGGGACAGGCACCCTGAGCAGCGTCCCATACATAGAGACGGCCATATTTATCGCAATTTACCAGGTTGTCATCGTAGCAGAAAGAACCGTTGACATCTACTTTCAGGTTCTCTGCCATCCATATCTGATTGCCAATTTTTACGGTCTGATACATGTTGCCATCAATATCCCTCATCTTAGGAGCATACTGTGGTACGGCATGGCAAAGAACTGCCACAACCAGCCATGCAATCACAATATTTAGGAACCTAGCACCCATCAAAAATTTATTTCAAGAAAAGCAACCTGTAAGGAACGTCTGGAAGTTTCAAGCAAACCTAGTCCGGATCCCTTACGCAGCGAATGGAGAGGTAAAACGATTTCGGCAACGTATTCACTTTAATCGATTCTGAATCGTTGTATAAACACCAGTAATAGGCTTGGCTATTATCAGCCTCCCCGGTGAGCATGTGAACATCGGGATCCGCAAGCATCAGGCCACCCTTATCGGATGTAGCTGTCCAAAAATAGGCGCCCCCTCCCTGATCCTTGAACTCATTTCCGTCAGAGAGACCAGATGCAATCGCCCCAAAGCCCACACGATCCGTTCCCTCGGGAACGTCTGCAGCCTTGTTCCATACCGCCCCCTTCGCCTTTAACATGGTTCCAACTTTTTCGTCATTCCTGAGTTTTGAAACCGTTATTGCCAAAGCTTCCTGGCCATCAAACATTTCGACACAGTCGCCATTTTTCCCCATAACACACGCAATTTCTGGAAGGGCAGGCAGGCGCCATCCTTCAGGGCACCAATCCTGAGGTTCCTCCAAAGAATAATAACGGCCGAGAGGGCAATACTTTTCATTGTCATTCAAGCACATGCTATTAGGGGTTTCGTAGCGTAAGTTTTCCGCCATCCATTCACGGTTCCCGATTTTTACGGTTCTATAAATTTGGCCATCACGCGAATCCCTCACAGTTCCTGCAACAATCCCATCTTCGTCTGAAGCGCCCGACGAATAGGCACCAGATGTTTCTGAATTCCTGGTACCACCATCGGCCCCTTCAGTATTTTTTTTGCAACGCACGGACATAGCAATTTCCTTGTCTCCGTTTTTCACATATGTATTGTTTTCATCAACAAGCAAGTAAAATGCGAAATTGCCCATAGACGCAGAACTGGTCCACAAGTCAGCCTCACGGCCTTGATACCCAAAGGCACCATCCTTGTAACGTTGTCCAGCAGGAAGTACAGACATGCTGAACAAGTCCTCGCCCCCCCATTCATTGGATTTAAGGTTCTTAGATGTCACATCCAGCAGTTCCTGCATTTCTGCCTTACTAGGTAGGTGCCACTCCTCGGGACAAGCATCCTTTGCTGCAGACCATGTATACAGGCGTCCATATTTAGTGCAGTTATCATCATTGTTGTAGCAATAGCTGTCAACAGTCTTATAGTTCAAATTCTCGGCCATCCAGATTTGCCCACCAACTTCAACGATCCTGTAAGTACGACCATCACGGGAATCCTTCAAAATAGTCGGATCGTCCTTTTCTACTGGCTTCTTGAGTTTCGCGGCTCGCCTTTGGAGACTTTTGTAAACAGAATCCTTGAATGTGACATTTTTATTCTCCAAAAAAGACTTTGCCTCGTCAAGGCCGCCGCCTTCAAGTTTTGAATAGGCTAAGACCATGTTTTTCAGGGCTTCCATACGAAGGTCGCCAGGATATTTACCCTTGTCGACACCTACAACATAGTTGTAGTAATGAACTGCGGCTGTTTCATATTCACCCATCTCATAGTAGGATTCGGCCAAGTGGTACTTTGCCAAGGCAACTTCCTTACCGGTCAAGCTTTCAAAGCCAGTCGCCTTCTTATAGGCAGCAATAGCATCCCTGAACTTACGGTTCATGAAGTGGTATTCAGCAATACGGAGCCAAGCCTTGGGAACAAGGCCGTTATTCGGGAAGGTCTTCACAAGACGGTTACGGAGCTTGAAAGCCTTGTCATCTTCACCGCTAGCTTCCAGCACTGCGGTTGCCTGGTACATAACGGTAGGAGTCTTGGATTCCTTAGGATACTTATCGATGTATTCAAGGAAGTAGCCCAAGGACTTCTGGTGGTCAGCCTTCGGGAGCTGATCAATATTGGCGCACTTTGCGGGCTTATTGTCGCGTTCCGCGCACCATGCAACAAGCTCTTCGAACCGAGCGGTCTTGTCCAAGAACTGCTTTTCTTCTAGCTGGAACTGATAGTGGCCAAGCTGCTGAAGAGCGTTAGCACAAAGGCTATTCAGCTTGCCCTTACAGTTATTGACCTGCTTTTCCCACTGGGTAATAGCATCCATCATGCCTTTTTCATCAAGGCCATTAGAACGGCAAGCCTGTTCGGCCTGGTTCTTCAAAACCTTAGCGGAGTTCATACACTGTGTTCTTTCGGCACCCTTAGGCATAGCCTTACATTTTGCAGCCAACTTTTTCGCTTCAGCGACCTTATCTTTACATAGGTCCACGGCATACACATTTCCGCAAAGGAACCATACAGCAAGGAACAGCCACAAATATTTTTTCATAGTCCTAGGCCTTCACGCAGCATAAACCGAGTCTGCGATTTTTTGGAATTTTTCCGAATACAACAAAAGCACCCCTTTGCAAAAAAGGGTGTCGCCGTCGGTTGTAGTATATTGAAAATTAGAGAGTTTTTATAGACATCATAAAGTGCGTACCCCCCCCGCAAAGTTTGTGCCAAAGTTGCACCTTATCGGGGTTGCCAAATTGCAAGACCGTCAGTGTTACATACCGGCAAGCCGCAATGCTGGAAGTGGAAGGGGTAATTCGCATAATACAAATATACACTTTTAAGGAACTCCGTAGAATTGGCTTAACGAAAACCACATCCATTTTCGGGGCTTTTAACGGTTCAAAGGAAATTCGCTTTCCATTTTAACAACTTATTCTCAAAGGGATCCCTCAATATAGTTGCAACAAATTCATTCAAAATAACCTAACGGACCAGTTTGCGGAAGTACACCGATGTAAAGTCAACAGGATAAAACGGATTTCAGTCACTGCAAATACTTCCTCGCCAGAGCCTCCACGGTGGCGGGGTTCAGCGGGCGTTCCTGTGTTTCCATTGTAAAGATGAGGGATTCGCCAGGGAAGATTCCGTTGGCGGTGTAGGTCTCAAATTTTCCCAGAGTTTCTGCGATGTATTCGGGGGCGTCCATTCGCCCGAAATGCTCCCAGATGAATTCGCGACGGGTGCGAACGTTGAGGCAGGTGAAATCGGGATGGAATGTTACGGTGCGGCGGCCACCATCTTGTTTATTGCCCAGCGGGTTGTGCAACGCGTCACCTCGGCCGCGGCTGTTCCTGCGGACTTTCAGCTGGTGGGGAAATTCATAGCGGTAGGGAATTTTCAGGCGGTCAAGGGTATCCGCGATGATGACCTCCGACTTGGAGCGCACTCGCTCCCCGCGGGAGGTTTCCAGCAGGGGCGCGTCGGCAGACATCCCCTTCCCGCTGTACTTTACCGAAAGCCACTGCTCTGCAAATTCTTCGTCAGGAAGACGCACTGGCTGTACAAATTTTCTGCGGGCCGGCAGCAATTTCTCAAAAATATCGTGCAGCCGCTTCGGACAAAAAGATTTCAAAAAACGATCAACAGTCTTCAATTCCCGCTGCATTTCTGCAAGGACTGTCTGGTCGTACTCTTTCTGCGCCAACCGGGCAATAGTTTTTGATTCCGTTTGCGGCAAATAATCGCCCCACTCTGGAGAAGAGTCCGTCACATGATAGTAGTAGACACCACTTTCCCTCTGCGCAATTCGCAGGCGACCTTCAGGCGCATTCTTCAAGTTACGTATTTTCGTCTCAATTGCAGCAAGAAGCTCTTCCGCTTTTGCTTGCAACGAAGACAGGTCAACATCAGGAGACAAAAGTTCCTTGATATTCATAGATCCTCAAGATATGTGTTGATATAGCAAAAGCGCTCGCACTCGCAAGCGAAAACATATAGTAAAAGGCAGCTGTGTTGCTACGAGAGCGCAACAGAGTTGTGAATGACAGGAAAATACGATTTTAGGGTTCGAAAAGCAACTGTTAGGAAGTTGCAAAGTCGCCTTTTTCAATTTTTTTGTCACTAAGTAGACTTATTTAGGGATTTAGTGGCACAAATATTAGTTTATTCAAAACAATTCCAAACCAAGGGATGATCTTAGCAACGGATTTTTGTCACTATTTGTCTGGTTATGGGTATTTAGTGACACGAAAATTACCCGAAACTAACCCAAAGAAACCAAAACGTATTACTTTGTTCAAAATTTTTGTCACCAAGCAAACCAAATTTTCGATTTAGTGACAAAATTCTGGCAAAAACACCCTTCCGGCGACCATATTTCGCCCATTCAACGAGCGCCCTGCCACCGCAAATGGCCGCGCAGCCCCTCAAACGATGCAGCTGCAGCTCCAAAGGCATACAAAAAGCCCGCAGCGTTGAACTGCGGGCTTTTTTTTCGCCACTGGATCCTTCGCGACGTCCTCACGGACTTACTCAGGATGACGTCAGGACACCTTACTTCGTGAATGCGTCGTAGATGGCCTTGATGGCCTTGTTCATGTCGTCTTCATCCACACCGGTGATGATGTTGATCTGGGAAGAACCCTGGTCGATGATTCGGACGTTGACGCTGTTTTCTGCAAGGGCGGTGAAGAGCTTTGCAGCAACACCGATCTTGTTGGTCATGCCATGGCCAACGGTAGCGATAAGGCTGATGCCCTTGAAGATCTTGATGCGGTCCGGATGCATCTGCTGAGTGATGTCTTCCATGACCACGTGTTCAACGGCTTCCAGCTTCTTGGTATCCACAACGATGCTCATGGAGTCGATGGCGCTGGGGCACAGTTCGTAGGAAAGGCCTTCGCCTTCGAGAACGGCAAGCACGCGGCGGCCGAAACCAACTTCCTTGTTCATCATGGACTTTTCGATGTAGATCATGGAGAAGCCCTTACGGCCGGCAACGCCGGTGATGGGAAGCTTGGTGGATTCCGGAGTGGGGCCGATGATGGTACCGGCGTCTTCGGGGCGGTTGGTGTTGCGGATATTGATAGGAATCTTCTTGGCGCGGCAAGGAGCGATGGATTCGTCGTGAAGGACGCTTGCGCCGGAGTAGGCCAGTTCGCGGATTTCGCGGTAGGACACGTATTCGATGGGCAGCGGGTTTTCGACGATGCGGGGGTCAGCCATCAGCATGCCGGAAACGTCGGTCCAGTTTTCGTAGGTTTCGGCGTCGATTGCGTTGGCGAGAATTGCGCCGGTAATGTCGGAGCCGCCACGGCTGAAGGTCTTCAGTTCGCCACGGGTGTTGGAACCGTAGAAGCCCGGAAGAACGTAGAGCTTGTTCTCGTCGGAAAGGGCCTTGGCGATGGTTTCGTAGCTGGAAGGCAGAATGCGGTACTTTTCATCGAAGGTGATGATGGGGAAAGTATCCACGAATTCGGCACCCAGGTACACGGACATGACGCGAGCGCTCAGGTATTCGCCACGGCTTACGAGGTAGTCGGTGGTGATGCTTTCGACGTCGTCGCGAAGCTGCTTTTCAAGCTTGTCCAGGTCTTCGGCAACCTTGGGTTCGATACCCAGGTCGGAGCAAATTTCGAGATAGCGGTTGCGGATCAGGTTCCAGGGTTCGGAGAAGTCCAGGTGCTTGGAAGCAAGATCATAGGTGCTGTAGAGGAGGTCGGTCAGCTTGGTTTCCTTGGGATTGCGCTTACCGGGAGCGGATACCACTACGACCTTGCGCTTTGCATCGGAGGAAACGATGTTCTTGATTTTACGGAACTGACCTGCGTCGGCGACGGAAGAGCCACCGAACTTACATACGATTCTAGACATTTTATTCCTTTTGGGCCGCCAGACCTCTCGCCTTCGAACCGAACCGCCTTGCGATTCACACCCCACCCGGAATGCCGCTCAAGACTACCCATCTGGCCAGCTTCTTGTTTTTTGTCTTTATGTAACGCTCCATTTTCTACCGCGGCATTCGCCTTGCTTTTATAAAAATTGTAGGCATTTCCCGCAATCTTTGTAAAAAAATTGGAGCGGGCGTAAAATTAGCAAGATTCCTGGGAATTTTAAAGAGTTTTTGCGTGTATAGCATCTGGAGACTTTATGAAATACAAGAATTTGATGCTAATCGCCGCGGAATCCTGCATGTCGGTGCTGCTTCAAGGGGAATCCGGCGCCGGAAAAGAGGTTGCAGCCCGATTTATCCACGAACATAGTTCGCGACGGTCTGGACCATTTGTAGCACTGAACTGCGGCGCCATCGCAAGAAACCTGGCCGAAAGCATTCTGGAGGGAGCCCGACGGGGCGCATTTACGGGAGCCACAGACCAGCAGGGAGTGGTGCGTGCGGCGGAAGGCGGCACCCTCTTTCTGGATGAAATTGGCGAGTTGCCTCTGGACACCCAGTGCAAGCTGCTGCGAATCCTGCAGGAACGGGCGGTTCTGCCCCTTGGGCAGACCCAAAGCATTCCGGTAAACTTCAGGCTCATCTGCGCCACAAATCGGGATTTAAAGGCGGAAGTGGCTGCGGGGCGGTTTCGTGAGGATCTGTACTTCAGGCTGAACGTATTCCCCATCAAGGTGCCCGCATTGCGGGAACGAGGGGACATCAAGGAGCTTTCGCAGAATTTATGGAGAGAAATCCTGCGGGAACTGTACCCTGTAGAAAACGAAAACTGCACGGCGGGAAACAGCGCTCCCTTCGCCGACCTTTCCGCCATGGAACTGCAGCTGATTTCTGGGCAGCAATGGCCAGGAAATATCCGCCAGCTAAAAAACATTCTGCAACGTTACGCCCTACTCAAGCCACACTGTATTACTTTATACGAAATCATATCGGAAGAATACGATTCTCAAAGCATTCTGATGGAACGAAAAGCAGACAAGCATTATGCCACCGCACCCCACTGGGACATTATCCTGCAAGAACTGCAACGAAACCACTGGAACAAAACAGTCTCTGCAAAAAGACTAGGCATCAGCAGAGGATGCCTAAATTACCAGATAAAAAAACACGATTTGAATTAGAACTTCAGGCCAACACTGATATAATGCAGGCCACCTTCAAATGCAGGACGAGGACTATAGCCGTAGTCAAATACAATCATGCCAAAGTTCAGCCCCAGACCGCAACTAATGCCGTCATCAGTATCGGGGCGAATGGCATATCCCATACGTAACGCAAGCACATCAGCATAGTTGACTTCGCCACCGAAAAGCCAATACGGATCCGTATCTGCACGTCGGTAAGCATCGGCAGAAACATGAATGTTCCAGCCGTCAACTACGGGAATAATTCCGGTAAGGCCAGCCTGCAAAGCCATGGGGGCAATTTCATCTTCGCCATCGTAATCGCCCATGTATCCAAAATTTGTGAGGGTGGCCGCGAAAGCCAGGTACTTATTGACGCGGTAAGATCCGCCAACGTCTCCAAGAATGGCAATGGCAGATTCATCGTCAATGGTCTGGCTGGCAAAGCGGGCAGACAAGGCCCAGTTGAAAACCTTGCTGCGGCTACCGATGCCAGCCTGAGCACTCCAGGCGTAAGCGCCGTATTCGGATGTTTCGTTGCCGTATTCGTCGCGACCTTCAATATCTTCGTAACCCAGGAAGTCTACGGTCATCGACATCGTCAACGGGTATTTCGCAATACTGAAGGGCAAGCCGAAATAGGCCGAGGTAAAGTTATCGGAGGTATTTTCGTCAAACACCAGCTGATTTACACCAAATTCGGCGAATTCCGCAGCACTCATGGCCAAAGGATTACGGCTAACTTCTGATACACGTGAAGCATCGGCGACACCGGCACCAGACAGGGCCGCACTGCGGGCAGAAACCTGCATAGAAAGAAACTTCATGGATACACCACCCAAATCCACGTTCCAATGCTCACCGGCAAAAGCGGTGGCAACCGTAGAGAGGGCGAATGCAGCTAGAAGTTTCTTCATCATGACTTTCAAGATACAAAAAAGAGTGGGACGTCACTGGATTCTTCGCATTTTCGATGCTCAGAATGACGTAGCATTACTTTCTCCAGCCTTCCATGACCTTGAGGCAGTCGGCCAGAAGTTCGGCGGAGCGTTCCTTGCCCTCGGTTTCCACATAGCAGCGGAATTCCGGGGCGTTGCCGCTGGGGCGCAGGTGCACGATGTCGCCAGAGTCAAATTCCATGCGGTAGCCGTCCACTTCGTTGAGGGAAATCATCTTGCCGTGGAAGGGGGCGCCCTTGTTGAACTTGCTGGGCTTTGCGGCAAACTTGCCGAACAGCTTTTCGCCCAGCTTCTGCTCGCGAATTTCGGCAAGCTTTGCCTTGGAAATCTCGGTGGGGAATTCCTTGAGACGGTCGCTTACAGTAAAGCGCTTGGGAAGCTTGCGGAGAAGATCAACGACACACATTTTCTGTTCGCGGACCATGACCATCACAGCAATCATAGGCAGCAATGCGTCGCGGGTAGGCAGAGCGGGCAACGTGCGGGTAACGCCATCGTAGGCGGTGCGCTTCAGGTCGGTCTGCAGCAAGAAACCGCCGTTGGCTTCGTAACCTGCGACAGACACGCCGGCGGCAGCGCTTGCGGCGAGGCGGTCTTTTACGGAACTGGATGCGTCGCCTTCCATCAGGCTTTCCATGCCGGCGATTACATACGGGGAACCGATGCGGGTGCGTTCAATCTTTTCGAAGCTGCCGCACTTTTCAAGAGAGGTATTGCAGCTGACGGGAGTCGCAATGCGCTTGATGCCCAAAGCCTGGGAAGCGAGAATGCCAAGAACGTCACCGCGAAGCCACATGCCCACGTCATCTGCCAGAAGCGGGCGGTCGCTATCGCCATCGGTACTGAACACGGCGTCCACGTAATCCTTGTGGGTAAACTCGCGGGCAAGTTCTTCATCTTCGGGGCGGATAGCTTCGGTATCCACAGGAACGAAAACGTCACTGCGGCCAAAAGGCTTGACACAGGCGCCAAGGCTTTCAAGAACGCGGACCACGATATCGCGGCCCACAGCGGAATGCTGGTACACACCGATGGTCAAACCCTGCAGAGCCTTTTCGCCAAAGAACTTGGGATAGCGCAGGCAGTAGTTTTCTTCCGCTTCCTTTTCGACTGCAGGAAGTTCCGGAGCGGCGACGAGCATTCCGGAAGCATCAAACATGGCTTCGTCAAAGTCAACAGACTGGGAAACAATACCCTGTTCGTCGGCCTTGGTGATTTCGCCATTGGGATGGTTGAACTTGATGCCGTTGCGGTCGGCGGGAATGTGGGAGCCGGTCACCATGATGGTGGGCAGTTTCTTGTCGAGGCCGTAAAGAGCGATTGCGGGAGACGGAATGCGGCCACAGTAGGTTACCTTCCAGCCGGCGTCCTGGCCAGCCTTCACCAGAGCCTGCAAGATGCGACCGGTACTGGGGCGAAGGTCGCCAGCGATGGCGATTTCGTGATCGCACTTGTAGCTTGCTTCGCAGTACTTGATAAAGGAGCGTGCATAAACGTAGCACACGCGATCGGTCATGGCAGAAACCAGGCCGCGGGCACCGCTGGTACCGAAAGCCACACCGGACTGCTTCATTACATCTTGCATTGCAACTGACATAAAAGAACCTCTACGGGATTAAAAATGCCCATTTTTTTGCTTAAAAATATAAAAATTGATTAAGTTTAATCGTATGAATCATTGTAAGAAATTTCTTCTAGCATCTTTTGCCTTTACAGCACTTTCTGCCTGGTCTCAAACACAAGCCGATGTCACCCCCACAATCAGTTCAACAGACATCTGGGAAACTACAACAGTCCCCCAAGAACAAGCTACACCTGAAAGCGCTCCTGCCACAGAAAATACCCCTGCGGCAGAAACCGCTCCTGCTGCAGCAAACAATATTTCCGTCAATACCGAGGCTACTCCTCAGGCAGATACGCCTGCCGCAACAGCCCCCGCCTCAGTCGAAGAAGCAGCACCGGTTGCAAATGTCACAGAAGAACAGAGCAGTACCGTAGCTGACACGACCCAAGTTCCCGTAGCTTTAGAACAAACTGCAGAACCTGCCACACCGGCACCTCAAATGGATGCCGCAACCTCTGAGCCCCAAAAAGTATCTGCCGACACCTCAGGCATGTTCACGCCAGATACAGCCTTCAATCAATGGACACAAGACAAGAACAACGCCTATGCAGAACTGGACCAGGATTCCAGAAGCTGGGAAACAGAAAAAAATAAGCCAATCATTACCCGCAGGGCAGAAGAATCCCCCGCAGAAACTGTAGACTCCACGAAGGCCGCCGAAAGAATCGACCCACGTGAAACACCCAGGGCACCCCACGTTCTAGATATGCTTCACGGCAACGCCTACAATCTTTCCGCCAATGAAGCAGCGGCCCCCACTGTAACCGGCGAAATCGACATGCCCCACAAAATGCATGGCAGAAACTTTGCCTATGTTGAGCCCGTCGAAAGCTACGGCGCCGTAAGTTTTGGCGAGAGCACCACCTACTTCCTGGAATTCGACAACAACGGGCAGGACATGCAAGGTGTAAGCGACATGGGAGTAATCACGGCAGGCTTTGCCAGGAGCGGCTTTGGCGCCTCATTAAGTGCAGCCGTTGGAAAAAGCTGGAAGTACATTGACGACGATGTCTCTCAAGCCGATTCCACCGAAAAATCAACAACCTCTGGAACATACTTGGGAGGCGCAATCTCTGCAAATGTGGGAGGATTGAACCTGCTGGCAAAAGTCGCCTACATGTATCCCGAAACCAATACATTCATCAGCGGAAGCAACGAAGAAACGGAATACGAAAATTGGGACCTTGCAGGAAAACTTACCTTAGCCAAATCCCATAATAACACATTCGCATGGGCATTCAACCTGAATGTCCTTAGACACTATGCAAAAAAACGCCTAGAGTCAACCTCCATCTTTGAGGACAATGGAAAAACCTACATTTCCACCTATCATTCTAGCACAACCGACACAACATCCCGCATTGAAATCATTCCTGAATTTAACATGGGCAAGGCAGTCCTGCAGAATCCTAAGGCAAGGCTGTTCCTGGGCTTGAATACAGCGATACCACTGGCCGCCTACGATCGCATCGATGGCATTGTTAGCAGACATAACGAATACGGACTCATCCTAACGCCCAACGCATTGGCTGAAGTCGCCCTCGGCCAGCATGTTGTCGCCTTTGGCGATATCAGCTACCGCTGGAATGTCGTAGAATATAGAGACTCCTACATCAGTTCCATCTCCATCAAGTCCATGGAAACTTCGTCAGGCTCCACCACGGCATCACTCGGCATGCGCCTGCAATGTGAATATGCGGCACTGGAAATGTCCTTTACCCAGCAGTTCCTGCAGAACCCCTTCGGAAGCTTCTCGGACCACGACAAGATCGCCATGTCTATCGGCGCGTTCGTGAATTTCTAACTACGGCCGAAACGAACATGTTCAAGGATATTGCGCTGGTTCTTGAAGGCGGCGGCATGCGGGGTGCATACTCTGCAGGGGTTCTTGACGCACTGCTGGATGAAGGCTTAAAGTTTGGCGGTTACGCCGGGACTTCGGCAGGAGCGACCCACCTGTGCAATTACCTTTCGGAACAGCGGGAGCGGAACTTCCGACTGGACACAATCCATTCCCGAGACAAGCGCTACATGAGTCTTGGAAACTGGATTCGTACCGGCAATTATTTTGACCTGGAATTCTGTTACCACACGGTGCCCGAAGTCATTGATCCCTTCGACTTCGATACATTCAAGAAGAACGCTGCGGAATCAGACTTTTATGTGGCAGCCAGCAACGTGGAAACCGGAGGCGCAGAGCATCTCATTGTTCGCGACCTGCGCACCGACATGGATGCCATACGATCTTCTTCCTCCCTGGCATTGGCCAGCAGTCTTGTCGAATACAAGGGCATGAAAATGTTTGACGGCAATACAGCCGACAGCATTCCCTTTGAATTCATGAACAGCATCGGATTCAAGAAACAGGTGGTCATTACCTCGCGCCCCCGAAACTATCAAAAGGGTCCAAACAGTCTTCTTTGGCTCTATAGAATTGTCTATCGGAAATATCCAAACTTTGTAAAGGCCGTTGGGGATAGGTACCTCCGCTACAACAAATGCCTAGAAACTCTGGCAAGCTGGGAAAATGCAGGCAAGGCCTTCGTCTTTCGCCCCGAGACAGACTTAAAAATCAGCCGCGTAGAAAAGGATACTTCAAAGCTTGTAGCCCTTTACGAATTGGGGCTGAACGATGGTCGCAAGCGAATGAATGAACTGAAAGAATTCCTGGGATAAAGATTGCAAAAAAATCTACAATTGCATGCATGCAGTGTAGCTCAGCCATGCCAACAAGTAAATTTGTTGTCGCGGCGTTTGCCTTTTTCTACATTTTGACTTATGGATAGAGCTCGTCGTCGTAAATTTGGCCAGAACTTTCTGGATGTCCCTACAGCCATAGCCATTGCCGGAGACTTGCCTGCAGAAGCGGGCGAAGCTGTTCTTGAAATTGGCCCCGGTCATGGTGCCCTGACGGAGCACCTGCTGAACCGCGGCGTAGAACTGACTGCTGTTGAAATCGACGAGCAGTGCGTTGCCGTACTGAACGAAAAATTCGGCGACCGCAAGAATTTCCATATTACAAACATCGACTTCCTGAAATTCGACCTGCAGGCCTTTCTGGATGCACACGAAAAGCCATGGGTTACAGGAAACCTACCCTATAACGTTTCTACCGCAATTATTGCAGGGCTCATGCCCCGCCTGCACTTGACCAAGGGCTTTATGGGCATGGTGCAGCTGGAAGTTGCCGAGCGCATTTGCGCATCGCCCTGCAGCAGCAACTACGGCAGCCTTTCTGTACTGGTTTCTGCATTTGCAGACACCCAGATTCTTCGTAAAATCGGCCCAGAACATTTTACGCCCAAGCCCAATGTGGATAGCGCCACCATGCTTCTGACGCCTCGTGCCGACGCATTGCAGGCTCCCGAGGGATTCTTCGATTTTGTGCGAGCCGCCTTTACCCAAAAGCGCAAAACCCTCGCCAACTCCTTCGGCAGGGCCTACGACAAAAAGAAAATCCAGGAGGCCATCGAGCTTCTGGATTATCCTACCACGGTTCGCGCCGAAGAACTTTCTCCGGAACAATTCCTGGAATTTTATAAGGTCATTGTAGAAGGCAACAAATAGCTTTTTGATTAGACTAAATCATTCCGCAGACGAAAAAAATTCCGAACAGCGGTGGAATAAAAATCCACACGCCATGGAAATAGTTCTTGAGATCAGCATCGCTCATGGTGGAATGATCGACCAGCGAAACGAATAGATACCAAAGTCCCACGTACCCCCACCACTCGTGTGGCACTTTTAGTGTGTACTGCAATAGAAAATAGCCCCCAACAAAACCGACAACCGTTGGCGCTACCGCAATGAGGGCATGTTGCACCATCCGAATCGGGAACGGCCCTCGCGGTCGATAACCGATATGTCCAAGCCGCCCCTCCTTATTCTCGAACATACAAACTTCCGTTACTTCCGCGCCGGTAACTACAGCAAAAATCAAATGGGAAGACTCGTGGATAAAAGTTCCTGGAAATGTAATGAAATTCACGAAGAAGTATGCGAAATTGTCATTTATAAGTCCCAACACTTTCAACTGGACGCGTTCAACGACATACAACGCCAAGCCCGCAATCACAGGAACCAAAATGACGACAACAGCCATGATACCACTTACCGCCGCAATGGCACCAGCATCATGCCCCCAGCCGAACCAGGAAACAACTTGATGCATGGATGGAATGGTATACATGAGACCTCTAGGTTACAACGCAATTTTAATAAAAAAAATGACCTTTTAAAAAAACATTTCTTATTTTACGAATCAAAAGAAAAAGGAAATTTTTATGCGTAAAGATCTCGGAAAGAAAGCTCTACTTTATCCCCAGCCCGTTTTAATCATCGGGACCTACAACGAAGACAAGACCCCTAACGCCATGGTGGCCGCCTGGGGATGCGTCAACGATTTCGACAAGGTGACCATCTGCATCGACAAGACTCACAAGACCATGGACAACATCAAGGCGAACAAATGCTTGACCGTTAGCATGGCCACCGCAGCAAACATCAAGCAGCTGGACTATTTGGGAATCACCTCGGGCCACAAGGTGGCGGACAAATTCGCAAAGTCCGGACTTTCCGCCGTCAAAAGCAAGAAGGTCAAGGCTCCCATCATCAAGGAACTCCCCCTGACCTTGGAATGCAAGGTCTTGAGCTACGACGAGGAAACGGAACTGCTCTACACCCAGGTGGTGGGCGTCTCCGCCGACGAATCCATATTGAACGCAAAAGGCAAGGTGGACATCAAGAAACTTTGCCCTCTGTGCTACGATCCCGAAGGCCACGGTTACTACGCCCTGGGCGAAAAAATCGGCAACGCCTTCAAGGACGGAAAGAGCATTAAATAGTTTTGTTTGTCATGATTAGAATTCGTTCTGCAAAAATTGAAGACGCCGCAGCACTATTGGCAATCTACAAGCCTTACGTAGAAGGCTCCGCCATTACCTTCGAGTATGACGCACCCTCTGTGGAGGAATTTGCTGGGCGTATCCGCGGGACGCTGGAAAAGTACTCGTACCTAGTTTTGGAACGAATTAGGGACGACGCAGGGAACATCGAGGCCGTCGCAGGTTCGGAGTGCGTTGCGGACGAAAACTGCGTAGGTTCGGAGTGCGTCGCGGGCGGAAATGGCGCAGGTGCCGCAGAAATTCTCGGGTATTGTTACGCCGGAGTTTTCAAGGGCCGAGCCGCCTACAGCCGCAGCGTAGAAACATCCATCTACGTCATGATGGGCGAACACGGGAAAGGCTACGGCCGCGCCTTGTACAGAGAACTGGAAAAGGAACTAAAAGCCCGCGGGATTCTAAACGCCTACGCCTGCATCGCTTCGCCAAAACCTGGCAGCACCCACCTGGACAACAGCAGCCAGAAATTCCACGAACACATGGGCTACTCGCTAGTAGGCACCTTCAACGACTGCGCCTACAAATTCGGGCAATGGTACAATATGATCTGGATGGAAAAAATGCTGGGGGAACATTTTTAGTTTTTGACACAGCGAACAAATATTTTCAGGCAAATATTCATCCATTTAACTGATCTTCCAGTTCCTTGATAGAGGGCAGGCAACTCTTGAAATCCTTCGGGTAAATTTTCGACAATTCAAATTCCGAAATGGCAATGGGATTGACCGAGCCCTCCAAGGAATATTGCGCAAGAACTTCGTCCTTGTCCTTGCACACCAAAATACCAAGCGTAGGCTTGTCTTCTGGACTTTTCAACAAGTGATTCACGGCCACCACGTAAGTGCTAAGTTGTCCAATGTAAGCAGGTTCAAACTTCCCTGTTTTCACTTCAACTACCACATAGCAATGCAACTTGGTGTTGTAAAAAAGCATATCCAGAAATTGTTCAGTTTCACCGACCTGCAAACGATATTCTCGCCCCATGTAGGCAAAACCGCGACCAAGTTCCATCAGGAACATTTCAATATTCTTGAGCAGAGCGTCTTTCAATTCCCGTTCCTCAAAATCGCTACGAACTTCCACAAAGTCAAAGCAATACGGGTCTCGAGTCAATTCACGAGCCAGGTCCCCCTGCTCCTTAGGTAAAGTCGAAGTGAAATTAGTAACGGCTCTACCTTCACGCTCATACAAGTCTGTATTAAGAAACGTGAGCAACACGGAACGGGACCAACTGTTTTCAATGGTCTTTTTTACGAAGAAAAGAGCCTTTTTAGGGGAATTTTTGCACTTATCAATAATGACCATATGGTGAGCCCAAGGAATTTTCTTCAAATCGTCCACAAGTTGTGGACGAATTCGGTTGTTCAAATCGTCAGCAAGTTGCTGACGAATTCGGTCGTTCAAATCGTCAACAAGTTGTTGACGATTTTGTCCTTCTACAAAATCCTTGTACAAATCGTAGAAATACACAGCATATTTTAGAGTCGTCGGCGAAAACCCCTTGGCATTTGGGATTTCACGACGCAGATCTTCGCTGAGTTTTTTATAGAACCCGCTGCCATAGGTATTCTGGAATTGTTTCTGCTGAATATCGCGACCCAAGCTGTAATAAAACCCAACCAACTCGCCGTTGATAGCAATGGAAGCCTTGATTTGCGACTGGGCATAACGCTTCTTGAGTTCAGAAATCCAAGTAGCGTAAGTCTGTGGCAGATTATTTTGATTTTTTCCGGGCATAGTATCTCCTTTTTTTGAAAAAAAATTTTTTCTTCAAAACAAAAACACCTGAATTTTTATCAGGTGTTCAGGAGACTATTCGTAACGCTCGGGATGAACAATAGCTTTTATATAAAAATTGGCAAGGGTTACTTTGTTAAAGATTTGTAAATTCTGGCACAGCGCAGATTCCAAAATCAAATTCTCCAGCTAATGGTTGGAGATTTTTTCCAGAACTCCCGGCAGCTCGCTAAAGTTATGAAGAACGGCAGCAGGGTTGTTGGCAGTGCCGAATCCGTAGGCCGCATGGATAAAGGGAATGTCCGCGAAGTTTGCGGCAGTTTCATCGCCAAGAGTATCGCCTACATAGACTGCATTTGGCACGAGATTCGCGTCGGCGACAGTAGCATCGCAATGATCGGCTGCGGCACCGTTACAATCGGAGGCACCCGCGCACAAGCCGTTTCGTTCACAGATGGCCTTGATGTTTTCGCCCTTGCTTTTGCCAGTGCGTCCAGACATTTCAAAATCCTTGAAGTACTTTCGCAAATTGCAGGACTCCAAGAATGCCTCGATGTATCCGCAGGGGCAGTTGCTGACGATGAACAAATCGTATTTTGCGTAAAGCTGCGAGAGCGTCACGCGGTCCAAAAACAGCGGCGCACCATGCTCCTTCAGATAGGCGCAATGGGCTACGGCACATTGGTTCATAATGTCTTCGCGGCGTGACTTCTCCATGTCCGGGAAATAAATTGCACTGATTTCCTGAAGGTTCTTCCCCATCACATTTCGCAGGTCATCTTCAGAAATCACCTTGCCCGTATTGTTCTTCTGGAACACCTGATTCCATATCAGCGTCAAGGGAGCAACAGTATCCCAGAGAGTTCCATCAAGATCAAAAATTACGGCTTTAGGCATGGGAGCAAATTTAATTATTGCTGCTGCCCCTTAGCGTTAAAGTCTTTTTCGTTCTTGAAATATTTTGGGGTTTCGCCGGGGCGCTTGGCACTGCGTTTGCCGACGTAATCACCAACGCGACTTCCGTCACGATTATTGGGAAGCGCAGGCTTAATGGCCGACGATTCTTCTTCGCCAGATGCGCCAGGCTTCACATTCGCCACGGGAATGGAATCCGTGGAAACTACAAAGTTATCATAGCGCACGAACACATCGTTAGTGGGCGCCCAGCTATCATCGCTTCCGCCATGGAACGTAGAAAGATAGAACATGTCAATTT
>JAKSIG010000026.1 GCA_024398955.1 Fibrobacter sp.
AGTCCCTGCAAATGTGGTCGCCGAAAAACGCGCCAAGTACAAGGCGAAGTAAGTTATATTATCTTTGTTCCTAAGTTATGACCAACGCTCAGCATTTTGAATTTGAATCTCCGTCCTTGAGCTATAAGAATGCCAAGGTGACGGTGGATGTTCTGGAAAGGGATCCGACCCACAAGCCTCGCGTGGTTTGGAGTGTGGACGGTCGCGAAGTTTACCGCACGGATCTCTGCAAGATTTTTTCTGACTTGAAGTTTGGCGCAGCACGTACGGCTATTTATTCTTACGAGGATGAGGGCCGTGCTCATGCGGTGGGGCTGAATGCTGGCGCTATTGCCGGCCCGGAACATCTGGCTCCTGTATTCCTGATGTGGCCTGGCCGCAGGTTTAACGTAAACTTGGTTCGCGGAACAGCCGCGGATGCTTCCGGGGATGTCGCTGTTCAGAATGTCGCGGAAGTTCCCCTGATGGATGGTTCTGCTGCCCCCTTCTTCTATGGCCTGCGTCGAGCAGCGGGGGAGCCGGAAGCCCTTGTGTTTTATGATGCTCCTGTGAAGGCCGAATGGGACCTGACGGCTAAGGCTTCTGACGGTTCTGAACGGACTTTCGGTCATGTTCGTATTTGTCCTGCAGAAACTTTTGAGGTGGAATATGTTCTGGATCGCAGCAAGAGCCGCGGGGATGCTTGCGACCTGCAGTCTGCCGCCGCTGTCAGTATTTATTCGCCGGAAAACTTGTTCCAGATTTTCATGGCCCGCACCTTCATTTCTGCCGAGGAATTTGAACTGGCAAAGGCCAATGGCCTGCTGGGCGGTGTGGATGAATCCTGCGGCATGTTGCTGAACCGTTGCGACGGTGCAAAATGTTCCAAGGATTTCCGTGTGGCAAACGAACCTGCCATGCATAAAATACTAGATTTAATTGGCGATATCACATTTATCTGTCCGGCTCTTCCCAGAGTCAGAATCGAAATCACAAATGGTGGGCATGTTTCCCACCGACAAATCATGGAGAGGTTAATTCCCTATGTCTCTGCTGGACTCTTTGAAAAAATCTGATAAAGAAGGCGTTCTCTACGGCGAAGATGTTTGCCACGAAGTTCTTCCCCAGAAGTTCCCCTTTGCTTTCGTTGACGAAATCCTGGAACTGAACATGGGTGATGGCACTGCAGAAAATCCCCCTTCTCTGGTGGGCCGTATGCATGTGACTGGCGAACAGGATTTCTTCAAGGGTCATTTCCCCGGCAATCCGGTGATGCCCGGCGTGATCCAGATTGAATCTATGGCTCAGGCTGCAACTCTTCTGACCATGATCGCTATGGAAGAAAAGACTGTTGGCAAGCGCCCGGCATTCATGGGTGTGGAAAACTGCCGTTTCCGTAAGGCTGTGATTCCTCCCACCGATATCATTTTGAAGGTTCGCCTCACTGACCTTCGCATGGCTCGCCGCGGCATCTTCAAGTATGCCGGTCAGGTGTTCATCGGTGAAGAACTGGTGACCGAAGCTGAATTCTCGGCTGCCATGGTTTAGTGGCTCGCCCTGCTGTAGAACATCAGGTCTATAGCTTTCGTGCTTTGGTAATGGTTTTCCGCTCGGCTCCGCCTTCGGCTACACCCGACTTCGTCGGACTCGCTCCAAACCAAACACCAAAGCACTAATAGAACAGCCCTAGCGTACATCGCAGGGCTATTTTTTGTTTTCCAAGTTTTAAGTTGTTTTACATCTCCGGGTCCAGTTCGCCGCGGATGATTTCAACTTCGTGATGGTTCACCAGGCTGATGATGTTGGTGGGGCGGATTTCGATGGGGCCGCAGTCCACCATCATGTCTACGGAGTGCTCGAAGGTTTTCCAGAGATCGTCGGGTTCGTAGATGTCTTCGTCGCTGAGTTTTGCGGCGGTGCTGAGGATGGGCTTGTCGAAGTGCTGGAAGAGTTCCTTGAAGAAGGGGTGGGTAGGCATTCTGACGCCGATTTCGGGGCGCTTCACGTCGAGGCGGCGGGCGATGTGGGGGTCTGCCGGCAGAATGAAGGTGAAGGGGCCGGGAACGCGGGGCTTCATGATGTTGAAGGCGAAATTGTCTACGCGGGCGTAGTCTGTTGCGGCTCGGATATCCGGGATGATCAATGCCATGAAGAATTTCTTCATGGGCTTTTTGAGGGCGTAAAGCTTGTGGATGGCCTTGGGGGATTCCGCGTTACAGCCGATGGCGTAGCCGGATTCCGTAGGGTACAGTACGAGACCGTCGTCTTCGAGAGCGGCGGCGGCCAGCTTTACGATGCGGGCCTGGGGATTTTGAGGATGTACTTCGAATCGCATAGGCTGAATTTACACAAAAAAAGACTGTTTGGCTCAAAAATTTTTTGATTGGATATTCCACTGTGACTATCTTTGCGTTATGCGTCCAAGATTTTCTATTTGCGGTAAATTTCGTGTTTTAGTTTCATTCCTGTTCGTGCCCTTTGTAACGGGGATTCTGTCGGGCTGCTTTTCTGCTGGCGACGATTTTTATTCTTATGTCGTTTTAAAGGGTGCTCTGCAACGAAATGCTCCTGATGATTTGATTACCGTTGAAGTGGATTCCCGCGGAACATTGCTGTCTAATGAGCAGGAAAACGATAATTATGAGGTTTCCATAGGCGCTGTAGAAAATTGCGAAATCATCTGGACCATTAATAATGAACGGGTCCAGACTGCAGTTGTCCACAAGACATGGGATACCAAGAATCACTTGACTGGCCTAAAAATTTCTGTGAAGGATGAACGCTCGGGAACATCCTGGACTGTTTCTTCTAAAACGCCAGACTCACGTGAATGGGTTATAGAACTGAAACCGGATCCCTAGCACTGTGGAATGACCTGCGTGCCTTCAAAGGCGTTCTGAATGTGAGAGAATTGCAGCGGTTTCAGGTAGACTCGGGCGCTTAATACGTCAAAGCGACAAGGCTGGTCGAACCCTTTTGGTGCAACATCTTTGTGGGACTGCAAATAGTGACAGGCGGTTTGCCAGATTTTCTTTTGCTTTATGCGGTTTACTCGTGCCGCCGGATTTCCTTGCTGGTTGTTCCATACGGATTTGACTTCTACAAAAATTACTGTGTCACCAACCTTGGCGACAATGTCTAGCTCTCCGCCGCGGTAGGCGTAGTTGCGGGCTACAACTTGGTACCCGAGGCGGCGTAAAAATGCGGCTGCCTGCGTTTCTATAAAGTTTCCCTTGGTGCGAGTTTTTACCATATTGACCTCCATTTTTTTAGAAAACAGAAATAACGCGCATTGTAAGTGCGCGTTCCCCTAAATTTTATATAGTCAATACAAATTAACGGACCCGCATAGGCAAGGGCCGCTGACGATAGCTTAATGCAATTCCATGCCTAGTAGACGGATTTCGGAAATTGCAAAATCTTCGTTTTCGCCTTCATAGACGTTTTCAAGATAGATCTTCAGTTCTGTAGTTTCCATTGCCTGGATGGTAGGATACTGCATTCCCTTGATGTTTTCTAGCTTGACTTTCTGCTTGAAACCGTCCTTGGTTTCGAGGGTTAAGGTGCGGGGTTTCTTGAAAATACGGAAGCGGTCTCCGAATGCATCGTCTACAGATTTCTGGTAACCGGTGGCGATACCAAAATGGGTGACCACAGAGTTTGTTTCAAAATACAGGGTGAGCACCGGATTCTGCGGCTTTTGGGGCATGGTGTAGAGCCATGCTGTTTTTAAGTCGTTGTCGCTTAAGTTTGAAATGGGGTAGCCAGAAGTTTCTTCTACTTCCAGAGCCTTGGTTTCGTAATTGCCCATGGCGTCATTCCATTCCAGTTCTCGCAGAGTGCTTTCGGGCTTGTGGGTAAGCATCAGCAAAATCAGGAGCATGATGATCAGTGGGAAAATGAAGATGGCCAATGCGGTCAGCTTCTTTTGTACCATGCGAGCCTTGGGCGAAATCTTGTTGGCCATGTCGGCGATGGATTGCGTGTGGCGGTGCAAGAGCGTCTGGTTGCCCATACGGTTTGTCTGGCGCATACGTTCGGTGGGGAACACCTGGTCGCATGCATCCAGGAATTCCTGCATGTCGTGGAAGCGTTCGTTCAGTTTCTTCTTGAGGCACTTCAGAATCAGCTTAGAAAGTCCTGGAGGCATATCTGGGCGGAACTGCTCTGGTGCAGGCGGTTGTTCCTGCACATGCTTCAGTGCAATTTCGATAGGCTTTGCGCCTTCGAAGGGGAGGCGGCCGCAGGTCATTTCGTACAGGATGACGCCCATGCTGTAGATGTCGGTCTGCAGGTTCACGTTGTCGCCATGGCACTGTTCGGGACTCATGTATTCGGGAGTTCCCATGGTCATGCCCGTGCGGGTCAGACGTTCCTTTTCCATCTCCTGGATGTAGGAAATGCCAAAGTCCATGATGTACACGCGGTTGTCGCGAGTCAGCATGATGTTGGAAGGCTTGATGTCGCGATGGACAATGCCCTTGTTATGGGCATAAAGTAGGCCTCGGGCAATCTGGCGGATGATGACTTCGATGGCTTCAAAGGAAAGCTTTTCCTTATTGTGGAGAATGTCTGAAAGGTTGGTTCCTTCCACATAGGTCATCGAGATGAACAGCTGGTTCTTTTCTTGTCCGAAGTCAAAGACATGAACCACATTCTGGTGGTCCAGTTCCTTCATGGCCTGGGCTTCCATATAGAAACGCTTGATGGCTTCTTCGTCGGAAGACGCGTCTAGAATCTTGAACGCAACTTCGCGATTAAGTCTTTTATCCATGGCCTTGTAGACGTTACCCATGCCCCCTCGACCAAGGGTTCCAATGAGGTCATAGTTTGCGTTAAAAGGACGAGGAAAAATTTCTGGCTTTTGCGGTGCGATCATTTTGCGTTCTTGGATCTATAAAGTTTAATTGCCATCACAATATAAAAACCTACAGCGATGGCTATGGCTGCAATGACGTTTTCAGGTGGATCTTGTCGCTCCAAAAACAGGTTTAAAAGGCTGTTTTGGTTATAACGGGACCAAATTACATAAGAAAGAGCTCTGCCCAGGGGCATCATCTGGTCTAGAGGAACTAAGGCGCCTGCCAAGGCCACCTGCGGAATGATGAGCAGCGGGAGTACGGCGTTCGCCTGTCCTGCATTTTTAGAGAAGGCGCTTACGGTAAGACCTACAGTAACTGCCGGAATAATCATGGCCAATGTTGCAAGGAACAGGGGTGCAATAGAAACGTGTGCCGAAATTCTATAGCTTACAAAGGCGTACACCACAAGGGTCTGCAGCCAGGCTACCAAGGTGGGCAAGGTAATCTTTGAAAGCAGGGTGGGCAGAACTTTTACACCTTTACGGAATTCCCCCTGTAGAATCTGACGTTCCTGGACAATTTCTCGAATAGACAGCGAAAGAGCCAGCCAGTTCGCAGACAGGATAATGGCAAAGGCTACAATCCAGAGCGAAGTAAGGTTTGAAAAAATCAGTGAGAAAAGGAATCCGATAATCAGCGGCTGGAAAATCAGGGTAAGAGTCTTTCCGGTATCCCTGAACCATTGCTTACAAGTGAGCGCTATTTTATACAAAAAAAGGTCGGCAAGTTCATTTTTTATAAAATAGACGTTGGAAAGGTTATGCTCCTTTTGAGCGCTTTCAATGGCCTTCATTTCTTGGGTAGAACCCATGGCGTTCTTTTGTGCCAGACTTTCCCAGGAGTTCTTCCATGACGTGGCGGAATCGTCGTTCAAGTCAGAAAGGATTTCTTCGGGATCCTTTGTGTTAAAATAGCGGAAGGCATCCTGTGGAGAACCGTAGAAGCCTTGTTCCCCATGATGAAGGACAAGAACCTTGTTGGCAATATCCAGCGCTTCGTAACTGTGGGTTGTTAGAATGACCGTATGCCCCAGGAATGAAAGCTGCTGCAGATGTGTGCAGAGAATTTTTGCGTTGTAAGGATCCAGGCCGGATAGCGGTTCGTCTAGTACAATAAGACCTGGATTGCCCATCAGTTCTCGGGCCAATGCTACTCGCCGCAGCTCGCCACCGCTCAATGTTTTTACCAGATTGTCTATACGTTCTGTAAGGCCAAAGAGCAGGCAGAACTTTTCCATGCGGCTGATGGCGTTGGCCTTAAAATCCAGCTTGTTCATGCTGGTGCGGCCGCCATCAAGAAGCGTTTCGCGAACAGTCAGATCTCGGCGGAGTTCTGGATCTTGTTCCAGGAAGGCGATGTGCTTGCGAATTTCTTCGTTACGGTAGTCTAGACCGCCGATGCGTACGGCGGACCTTTCACCACTTTTATGAATTCCTTGCAGCAGTCGCAGCAGCGTTGACTTGCCCTGTCCGGAGCGGCCAATTATGGCCATAATCTCACCTGCGGGTAGACTGAAATTCAGGTCGTTTACCAGCTGTTTCTTGCCGGCAAAAATATCCAGATGGCGTGCGGTTACGCCGAACCCTTGGGGCGCGTTATAGCAGGATACTTTACCCTCTGCAAACTCAATTTCGTAACCGGGAATCTGGATGGATTCGTTTTCGGAAAGTGACAAGCTACGTATGGTCTTGCCTTGGAAGGTAACCAGCTTTTGCTTAAAGCTAAGGTGGGCGCGACCATCGGACACGTTGGCTGTAATATCTTCGGGCAGTTCCGTTTCGCTATCGCCGGACGATGCCAGTACCAACAGCGACAGGCGACGATCCTTGAGGGTGGCCTGCAGTTTCTGCGTGCCTACGAGAACGACATCGCCATCCTTAAGGGAGCGGGTCTCGTTTACAGGAACGTCGCTACCGTTCAGCTGGGTAATGCTGTTGCCGGTAAGATTCAATAGCGTCCAGTTTCCAGCTTTGCATTCCAATACCGCATGCTGTCTAGACACCATCAGGTTGTCTAGCACCAGGCTGTTGTCAGATTTTCGCCCTATGGTAAAAGGCTTATCTGCTTCTGGAGTGATAATCTGGAAAGAACGCATATAGCTAATCAGGTATGAATGATGAATTACAGGATTTTAAAAACGTAACATAACCGTCTTGACGAATCTCATAATTCATAATTCGTAATTCATAATTAAATCAGAGCCTTCAGGCCCGCAATAAAGCGGTCGCAGGCTTTTTCCAGAGTCTCGTCGCTTGCGGCGTAGGAGAATCTTACGCAGGTGTCATCACCGAAGGCCGCTCCCGGAACGATGGCGAGACCCTGAGACTGCAACAGGTATTCGCAAAGCTCGATGGAACCGCCGATGACCTTTCCTTCGGGAGTCTTCTTTCCGTAGAAGCAATTGACGGGGGCGAACAGGTAGAATGCTCCTTCTGGTGCATGTGCCGGCACGGGGAGAATTTCGGCGGTGCGCTTCAGCATGTAGTTGCGGCGCTTGAGGAATGCAGCCTGCATGGCTTCTACGTTGGACTTGTCCATTTCCAGGGCGCCAAGGGCTGCGTACTGCGCCACGTTGCTGGGGTGGTGGGTGGCCTGCCCCTGGATCTTGCCGATAATTTTTGCGATTTCTGCGGGAGCGGCGTCGTAACCGATGCGCCAGCCTGTCATGCAGTGGGACTTGGAGAAACCGTTAATGACGATGGTGCGTTCTGCCATGCCGGGGAAGGCCGCTGCAGAAACGAATTCCGTGTCGTAGACAAAGTACTCGTACACTTCGTCAGAAATGCAGTAGATGTCCTTTTCGACAATGACCTTTGCCAGTTCGCCCAGTTCTTCCTTGGTGTAAACTGCGCCGGTGGGGTTGCAGGGGTTGTTCAGCAAAATAGCCTTGGTCTTGTCGGTAATGGCCGCACGGAGCTGTTCTGCGGTAATCTTGAACTTGGCGTCCTTAGTTGCCTGTACAAAAACAGGAGTACCGCCCAGCCATTTTACCAGTTCAGGATAGGTTACCCAGTAGGGGGCAGGAACGATGACTTCGTCGCCCGGGTTCACAAGGGCCGCCAGGGAGTTGAACACGGCGTGCTTTGCGCCGCTGGTCATAATGATCTGTTCCGGCTTGTAGTCTAGGCCGTTTTCTTCCTTCAGCTTCTTTGCTACAGCCTTACGAACTTCCATAATGCCAACGGGTGCGGTGTAGCGGGTCTTGCCGTCGTTTATGGCCTTGCAGGCGGCGGCACGGATTGGTTCCGGAGTAGGAAAGTCCGGTTCACCTGCACCAAGGCTTACCACGTCCTTGCCGTCGGCGATCATCTGTTTTGCCAGGGTGTCGATTGCGACGGTGAGAGATGCTGCAATATTCAGAGTTCTATTGGAGAGAGCTTTCATTTCTAAGCCTTCGTTTCTTGATAACGCGGTATGCGTCCAGAGTACTTGCGATTAGAGGGTAGATTGTAAGTTGTGAAATAAAAATGCAGATTAGCCCGATAATCAGGATAATGCCCATACTTTTAATGCCAGGGTGCGATGACAGCAGCATGGCGATGGATCCTATGAAGGAGGCTCCTTGAGCCGTCAGGACAGAAGAAATTTTTGTCTGCAGAACAGTCCATGCGGAGCCGCCCTGCTTTTCGTAATAGGAGGACCAGAGCTGCAACGAACCGTCGACACTTGCGCCAATGAGCAGCACAAAGGCAAGGGAACTGTAGAAGGAAATGTGAATTCCCCAGCCGTAAATAAGAATGGTTAGCCAGCTCATTGAGAATATGGAAGGAAGCATGGTAAAGAAGGCCCTGCTCAGCTTGTTGTAGTACATGAGCAAGACAAGCCAGAGCAGGATGGTTCCGAGAATCAGGGACTTGTCTACATTGGAAAGAACGATGTCCAGTACGTTTGCACGAAGAACGGGTGTTCCGCAGAACTTGAACTTGTTGTCCTGAATACCTTCGATCTTTTCCAGTTGTGCGTTGATGTGGCGGCAGGTCAAGCCGTTGTTTGGATCTGTTGCGGGAATGATGAATACAAAGCGGCCGGAATTTCCGTTCTTGTCAGAGAACTTGCGGCGGATTCCCTCGGACAGCTCAAATTCCTTGATGTCGTTTTCGTAGTTGTTCAGCATTTCGACAATGGCTGCACTATCCTGGGTGCCCATGCTCGAAAGAATCTGAGGTGACAGTTCCTTTTGCAAGCGTTCTATCAGACTGCGCTTGCCTTGGGTCATTTTGGGCAGAAACTGATATTGGGTGTAAATTCCTTTTAGATCGGGAATCTGGTCGCGGCTCTGAAGATGTTCGAAGTTGGCAAGAATGTCATCGTTGTAGGATGAATCCGGTAGCAGGATAATAATCGGATCGTAGGTCGAGAAACCGGTTTCGTGGATAAGGTCCTGAACCTTTTGCTCTTCGAGCTGAAGCTCGGTTTGCCTGAAGTCGTAGATAAACGAAAGGTTACTTCCGCTATACAGCCAGCCGATACTGCTGACAATGCTGATGGTGGCGATTATAATCCAGTTTACCTTGTTGGGGAACAGCTTGATACGTCTAAGGGTGTGCCTTGCAATGGGATTGATGTTAAAAGGCTTCTTACGCTGGGTAAACTGTAGCAGCGAGGTTGCAAGCAGAGGGCAAATGTAAAGGTTAAGAAGGCTTCCTATGCAGCCTAGGATGGCGAATTCCTTAAGGCCGGGTAACGGTACTACAATAAGACTAAGGAACAGGGCTGCAATGATCAAGGATGAGGCGGCAACGGCAGGACCAATCCCGAGAATGGCGCTTTCGACACACAGGGCTGGACTGAGGTTCTGTTCGCGTTCATGAAAATAGCGGGTTAGAACATGGGTTAGAATCTGGCTGGCGTGGCCCGGCAAAAGCAAGGCCAAAGGCAGGGTAAACAGACAGATGCGTCCAAAAAGCAGATAGGCGATGCCGAACATGAACACCGTAGGCAGTGCTACCGGTAACGCAGAAATGATAATCAGCTGGGGCTGTCTGTAAAAGTGCAGCACCATCAGAATCAACAGGATGATGGCCGCCATCTTGCCGGCAAACTTTGCTTCGGGAAGAAGGGTGCGCCCTACCTTGATGGAGTCAAAAACCTTTCCGGTGTAGTAGACGTTGATGCCGGCAGAAACGGCAGTCTCGTCAAAATAGGCGCTTACACGCTGGTAAAGGGCGCGGTTAGCCTGCAGATTCGTGAGGGAGTTTGTGGGGTAGATGTCAATGACGCGAATGGTGCCGTTCTCATTGGCGTAATTTTGCTGCAGGTTTCTAAAGTACTTCTCTTCAATCTGGCTGATAATGCTGGTGGGGACGCTGGAATCAGGTGCGGGGGCTTTAAAGTTTTCTGCCTTCTGAGCGGAAACATCTGACGATGTCTGCAAGGCATCCGAAGTCGACGCTGAATCTATTGAGCTGGAAGGCTGGCTCAGCAAATCTACAAGCAGGGGGTTGTTTTCTTTGGCCTGCTGAAGCCTAATGCTGTCTATCAGGTTGACTACGGATTCAATATCGTTTTCGCTTGCGTAGAGCAGGCGATTCTTCTTGAAAAATTCTACATCGGCTGTGTATTCAATAAAGTGGATTAAGGAATCCTTACTGAATTTTTGGGCAAAACGTTGTGCCTGCTCCAGGTTCTTTAGGCTGTCGTCGGATTGCAGAACGATTGTCAGGCTACCAAGTCCGCCAAAGGCGTTTTCGATATCCTGGTAATCAGCCTGGACTTCGTTCCCTTTTAGGGAATCCTGCAATTGCAATTCCCATCGCAGATTGTTGATCGGGTATAAACAAAGCAGGGCCAAGGTCAAAAGAACGCCAATAATCGCCTTGGGATACAAGGCAATTCTCTTGGTTATTTTGGCAAATGCAGAAAACATGGCAACAATATAATTATAAATTGGATATGTATGTTTTTGGGTATTTCGCGAAAGTTCTTCTGGACTGCATTTTTGATGCTGCTCATGGCCTTTGTGGCTGTGGAGCCTGTCGTGGCCGCAGAAGATTCTACCGAGATGCCTTCCGATGAAACGGCCTCTTCCAAAGAAGACTCTTTTCAACTGTCCAGTTTGTGGTTGTGGCCCTTCAATAACGTTATCCAGCCTGTGCTGAACGGCTTGGTTTATCCTGTTGCCAAACCGGTGGATTACGCCTTTAAGAATGGTGTCATCGAAAAGTCTGTGGATCTCATTACGTTTGGTGAAAACCGGAACATCCTGATTTATCCGAGCTTGAATCTTAAGCCGGGGTCCAATACGATGGTCGGTGTCAATTATCGTCATAGAAGCCTTTTCTTGGGCAAGGATTACCTGGTTCTGCAGGCGAATTATTATGCCAATGGCGACGCCAGCTTTGATGCTCGATATACGAAGCACGCTCTTTTTGGAAGTCCCTTGTTCGGCGGGATAAAAACAGGGCTTGTCTGGAATCGAGACGATCATTTCATCATTCCCGAAACAAAAAGTGCATTTTTGCAGCCCGATTCCAGTTACTACGTAACCTTCCGCCTAGGCGCACCCCTTACAAAGTCCTTGAACTGGAATGTTGACGCATGGACAACCTTGCAGTTCCAGCGAGCAAGTGTCCCCGATGTTCAAGATTCCATTCTTATCGACACTGATTTCCCCATAGAAGAACGAGGCCTTTACCAGAACCATAACGAAATTCCTGTTGGATTATCTATTTCCTACGATGATTTGGATTTCCCCTTCGCACCATCAAGAGGTTCTCGTATAGCCATTTCCGGTTCCTACACGTTTGTAGATGACTATAGAGGGGTTAAATTTCAAGACCTGGGCATTGAGCCGGATGATCGGAAAAAGCTTAAGTTAGAAGATAGTGGACTCCGTCATGATTATTTGCGGACCGAATTCCTTTTCCAGCATTATTTCTTCCTGGGGAAAAGTGAACAGTTTATTCTATCTGCAACGGAAGCCCGCCAAAATCGCCGCTTTTATACGGACTTTTCCTGGGACCAGGCTGTTCGAGTGTGGCGTCCCGAAAACGTGATGCAGACTTTATTTGAAAGACGAGTTCTGGCATTACAGTATAGAATGCTGAATTTATGGGAAATGGAAAATGGAGGCGCTCCCTTCAATGCTTTCCCCTGGCTAAATGCGAGAACTCCTCTACGTGGCTATGGCGATGTATGGTCTGCCCATCACATGATGTCTTTGAGCTGTGAATATCGCTGGCCTGTCGATCGGTTTGTAGATGGAGTACTTTTTGATGAGTATGCCATGATTGCTCCGAAGATTGATAAGTGGGACTTTGATCACTTCTACAATTCCTGGGGCTTTGGCATTCGCGTGCGTCAGCCAAATATGTACCTTTTCCGCGTACAGTTTGGTTTCCATGGACTTCATGGCGTAAATCTCGTGATGACTATTGCTCCAGAGTTTAAGTAAAAAGTACAGCCCAAATACTCGAGCTGTACCCTTGTGTGCGCGTTTTTAGAAAGAAAGCCTTGTGATGGTTTCTTGAAGTTTTTTGACTACAGGAGCTTTATAGCGGAAGTTCTTCTTGCAGGGTAAAACCTCCGGTCGCCTGGGCCGAAATGCGGGGCGGAATCTGCCTATGGAGCATGTCGTAGGCTTTGTGTGTAGCCATGCGCCCCCTCGGGGTCCTAGAAAGCAAACCCTTTCGAATCAGGTATGGTTCGTAGACCTCTTCAATGGTATCAGGTTCTTCGCCAATGGCGGCACCGATGGTACCTAGCCCCACCGGGCCTCCGCTAAAATTGTCAATGATCATTTCGAGAATCTTGCGGTCCATTCCGTCGAGGCCTTCGCCGTCGATGCCTAGCATGTCCAGGGTCTTTTGGGCTGACATCAGGTCGATAACGCCTGTACCGCGGACTTGAGCCACATCGCGGCAGCGTCTTAAAACTCGGTTTGCAATACGGGGCGTTCCGCGACAGCGGCCACCAAGAAGCCTTGCTGCGTCTTCGTCAAGTTCAATGTCCAGAATTTTGGCGCTACGCATCAGGATCTGCATGATGTCTTCTTCGTCGTAAAGTTCCAGGCGGTACTGCAATCCAAATCGGTCGCGCAGGGGGCCCGTCAACAGGCCGCTGCGGGTTGTTGCCCCTACCAGGGTAAAATGCTTTAGCGGAAGGTTTACGCTACGTGCCGCCGGACCAGAGTCCAGCATAATGTCTAGTCTAAAATCTTCCATGGCGGGGTAGAGGTATTCTTCTACAACGCGGTTTAGACGATGGATTTCGTCGATGAAAAGGATGTCGTTTTCTTGCAGGCTGGTAAGCAGTCCTGCTAAATCGCTGGCCTTTTCTAACACGGGGCCGCTTGTGATATGGATGTTGACGCCCATTTCCTTGGCAATAATGCCTGCAAGAGTGGTCTTGCCAAGGCCCGGAGGTCCCGAAAATAGGCAATGGTCAAGAGCGTCGCCACGGTGCCTAGCCGCTTCGATAGCTATGCTCAAGCTTTCCTTGATTGCTTTTTGCCCTGTAAATTCTGCAAGGGAAGGTGGGCGCAGAGACTGTTCTACGTCTGTTTCGTCGCCGCAGCGTCGTTCTGGAGAAATTATTCTTTGATCGTCCATAAAAATCCTTACAGATACTTAAGAGCCTCGGGAATGAGTGCCGCTGCGTCGGCGGAGTCGCCAAGAACTTCTACGGCCTTTACGACCGCCTTTTCGGCTGCAGGATCCTTTACGCCCAGGGTGTGCAGTGCAAGAACAGCTTCTAGCTTGGGGCCTGTTAATGCGCCCATGCTGGTAATACCGCTTCCTTCGAGGTTGCCCAGCCCCTGCAGCATGGTTCCCGCCTTATCCTTCAGGGCTAAAACCATCTGCTCGCAGGTCTTTTTGCCCAGCCCCTTGATTTTGCTCAGGGCAGACTTGTTGTCGCTGGCAATCATGTTCAGGAGGTCTGCCGGAGTGACTCCGCAAAGGATGCGCTGGGCCATTTTCGGGCCTACGCCGTTCACATCCAGAAGCATCAGGAAGGTGTCTTTTTCTGTTTTGTCGGCAAAGCCAAAAAGCGTCATGGAGTCTTCGCGAACCACAAGATTCGTGTAGATTGTGACCTGAGTTGTTCCGTCGCCAACCTCGGGAAGTTTGCCTGCCGTATGGGCAGAAACATTAATGCCGTAACCGATTCCGCCTACGTCAACCACAATAAAGGTGGGGGATTTTTCTATCAGGCAACCGCGAACTTGTTCAATCATAACGCACTCAATAAAGAATGATGTTTAACGATACAATGTGTGTACTAATAAACATTTGTTTACTGCACAAATATACACTCGTTAAAATATCTTGTCAAGTACTTTCCGTTGCGACAGTGAAAAAAGTTTATTGTCGAATAAAGTTCAGGCGTTCGTCGGACTGCTTAATATGGGGAATAAAGAAGGCCCCGCTTGCGCGGAGCCTGTCTTAAACCATTTGGCTATGTTTATTAGAAACCAAGGCTGATTTCTGCCATGTAGACACGTTCTTCGTCTTGACCGGTGTAGTAGCCCTGTTCTTCTGCCCAGGTTGCCAGTTCGAAGGTAAAGAAGCGCAGAACTTCAAGTGCGATACCTGCAGTGGGGTAGCCACCCTTGAAACCGCCGGAAACGCGGAGTGCCAGAGCGCGAATTTCGTTGTTGTAGCCAGGCCATGCAAGAATGTTCTGTTCCACTTCAAGACCGAAGTTCACGTGGGAAAGGGGCTTGTAGTTGTTTTCGTCGGAAATAGCGTCGGCGTAGTCCATTGCGAAATTGAACTTACGAGCGTAACCGGTGTTCTTGTTAAAGAAGCGGGGGCTGTAGTTGAAACCTGCAGAAACGTTGGGCATGAACTTGTCGCCAGCCAGTTCCTTGAAGTAGATATCGCGTACAGAAAGACCTACGCGGAATTCGCGAGTCAGCTGGTAGAGGGCGCCGATATCCATACCGATAGAAACAGAGTTGAAATCGAAGATGTGGTCGGTGGCGTCATGGTAGCGGTCTTCAAGAGTGTCCTGAAGGCTGTTGTAGTTCATAACGTCCATTGTAATTGCTTCGACTTTCTGGCGCTTTGCAATTTTACCGCCGAGACCTACAGAGAAGTTGTCGGTAAAGCCGTAAGCGATACCAGCCTGAACCACAGCATCGACATAGAAGGTGTCGATGGCCATATAGGGGAGGATAAGGCCGCCGTCTAGGTACGGAGCGATCTGACCGTCAACCCAAACTGCACCGCCAAAGCCATGGAATGCCATTTCTGCATCCATCTTGATGCGCATGTCCAGGCGCTTGTGGTCGTAGGAGTTCAGGGTGTTGATCAGTTCAGGATGGCTGTTCAGGGTGTCCATCAAGACATTCATGCTGGACTGGCAAACCTGGAACGGGTCGTTACAGGCGACTACAGCGGCATTGCTTGCTCTCTGGTACATTGCCTGAAGGTTCTTGACATCGTTAAAGGTGGAGAAGTAGCTTTCGAAGGGGCCTGCACCACCCAAGTTCAAACGCATGTCGCCGATAAAGTTACGGGGGTAGTAACCCTGTTCAGGACGCTTCTCGTAGTTACCCAGACGGTTAATCTGAGAAAGACCTGCATAGTTAAAGTAGATGGCTTCCTTATCGTCTACCAAGGCTACGTGAGCGTTACCCATGGCTTCTGCACGCAGAGAATGATGGGTCGGAGCTTTTGCGGCAAAGGTGATTCCTGCAAGGCCGATTACTGCTAACAATGAAATTAAACGCTTCATTATAGTTCTCCTCCTTCCAGTTTCTGGCGATGTGTTTCCATCCAGACCTGGTAAGAGTTGTCCATTTCGCTCTGGTAATTGTTCCAGCAGCCGCCGATATGCTTCTTGCGCCAGGCCAGGTTATAGTCGGGGTTCAGAGGATCCTTGCGGAGCTTTTCCTTGTAGTAGAAAATCTTTTCGCCTTCGGGGGCCGGTTCCCAGCGCAAATCGATAGCGAACTGGAAGCGGTGGTCGCCGGTGTATCTACGGTCGCGATGTTCCGGATAGAAGAAGGTGTATTCCTTTTCGTCCATGGCATAGAGTTCGCCGTCGCCATCAACGTCTACATAGGCGGTTTCCATGGTGGGCTGTACAGATGCGATAATATCGAGGGGGTGTCCGGTATAGTATATGAAGTAGGACATTCCTGTGGAATCTTCATCCTTGTAGTATTCAATGAGGGCTGTTTCGTTGAACTTGACTAATGTACCGTCATCACGCAAATCTTCGTCGACTTCTCCATCGCCGTCGTTGTCGAAACCATCGAGAACTTCTTCGTCGATGCAGCCGTCGGCATCGTCATCGAAACCGATGTTGGTGGAGAACACAGTTGCGCGGTCTACGCCGGCGTCCTTAAGGTTGTCGTTAGTATACTTGATGCCGTTGTATGTGGCTTCAAGTGCATTGGCCACTGCAGTGGGCGTAAAGTTTTCCATGACATCGGGGTATACAGAAGAAAGCACGTTGAATGCCTGGTCCGGATTTTCTCTAAGGCCTTCGATCATGCCTTCGGTAGCGTCCAGCACGTCGGTCATGTTTTCGCCCATCTCTAGGATGCCATTGAAGTTCACGCTGATGTTTCCGCCTTCGAATACCAGAAGATTCTTGATATCCAAGGAGGATCCGCGAAGCAGAAGACCGCTCTTGGCCATCTTCATAATGGTGTAGCTGCTCGAGAAGTTGGCGAACTTCACCTTGCCGTCTAACTTGCCTTGCTGCTCCATTTTGATGAAGGGGTCTATGTAGTACAAGACAGAGTCGATACCTCTGGAAAGCAACCAGGCCTGCTCGTCGCTCATGGTGGCGAACTTGGACATGGCGTTCATACTGCCATCGCTCTTTGCATAAGACAGCAATTCAAAGATGTTTAGACCGGGCTGCATGCTCAAGACGGTCTTGGCTCGCCCGTACCAGGCTTCGGAGTAGGCGGAATCGGCCTTGATAGCCTTTTCGAAGTATTCACGAGCAACGGTATACTCGCTCTTCTGGTAGTGGAGGTAGCCTTCGTAGGTTAGGGCTGCTGCATCGTCAGACGCAATGTTTACGTCTTCGGTGGGGTTGAAAAGGTTACAACCCGCAAAACCCAGTGCTGCGACAAGGGCGGCAGAAAATACAAAATTCTTTTTTTGCAAGTACTTCATTATGGTGTTCCCATTTTGCTACAAAGATAACATTATTCTTACAAAAAAATGAGAGAATCATTTCAATCTGGCTTTTTTTAGGCTTTTTTTCGTTTTTTACGCCTGATTTTTCATCTTTCCTTTGATGTGTCGAAAATAAAATATATTTGGCATATGGATTCTTACCGTGAATATTTGCCGACTAAGGCTTTCCGTGTGGCAGAAATGCGTCTGGCTGCCCTTCTTAGGGCCGAAATCGACCGCCTAGACCAGATCGCCGAAGGTCTTGGCCGCGATAGTGCTATTGGCCCCGACAACCTGGTTCAGGAGCTGCCCAATATCATGAAATTTACGGATGAGTACCACAATCTTTATATGAAGTATCTGGATGCCGTACTGCCACAGCAGCCTCGGCCTATCCAGTGCAGGCCGGCCTGCGGCAACTGCTGCCACCACTACCCAATGTCGGTGGAACCCTTCGAACTGATTTTCCTTTATGCGAACTTGCGCAAGAGAGACAACCTGCTGGATATTATGGAAGCCTGCCAGCTTAGATCTTCGATGTTCGAAAGGTTTTACGAACAACGTAAGGCGCAAGACCGGGAATTGCTCCCCATGAACGCGGATCCCGCCAAAGTCTCGGAATCCGACGATTTGGACGACCGTGCCGAGGACCTGGCGCTTCATGATTATTTTAGTGCCTGGAAACCTTGCCCCTTCTCAGACGCTGCAGGCGACTGCATGGCCTACAAGATTCGTCCGGTTTCTTGCCGCATGTATTTTAGCGAGACCGATCCAAAGTACTGCACTCCGGAACATTTGCAAAAGCCCGAGAACGACAGCTATATTGTGTATTTGCCCGACAGCATCGAGGATGCGGTCTATCGCGTGTCGGAACATTATGCCCTGCTAGACCTGCCCGAAAGTTACTTTGGAGGACTTTTGGCCTTGAACGGTTTTGAAGGCGTCCTGAGAGGTGCAGATGAACTTTAATGAGTCCGAATCTATACAGATGGACTTGTTCGGTGCATCGCCTACGCCTGCGGTTGTAGAAAAGCCAAAGGTGCCCAATACGGTATCCTTAAATGGACTTGTGGCTTTTAAGTACAGCGCCTATATGAAAAAGAGCATTCGCTGTAGAGGTGGTGTACTTTTTGGGCACCCCGAGGTAATGCTTCCTGCCTACATGAAGTCCGACGAATTTGTACAGGCCCGTGAACTTGCTGCGGAATGGGCAGAATATGCAACCAGGCGCAAGACTCAGAAAAACAGGCTAATTACCAAGGAACTTGTCTCCCGGTTTTGGACTTTGGTGGACCAGATTCTTGCTGACAAGGGTGAAGCACCTTTAGCTACAAGAAATAAGCTTCCTCCTATGAAGCCTAAGGGTAAGTACCACAATCTTGAAGAAATTCTGGCGGCGGTAAACAACACCTACTTCGAAAACAAGTTGAGCTGTCGCATAACCTGGAGTAATAGGGTAGGTGGCCTTAGTTTTCATTCGGTGCGTAAAGATCCTGTGACTGGCGAAGACTTCAACCTGATTAGTATCAGCAAAGGTTACGATGCCGCTAACTGCCCCGAGTATGCGGTTGCAGGCGTAGTCTATCACGAGTGCCTTCACATCGCTATTCCTCCTGTGGTAAGAAATGGTCGCCGCATTGTTCATGGTCGCAATTTCCGTAAGCAGGAACGGCTGTACTTGTACTACGCCGAATGGAGCAAGTGGCATCGCGAAGTGCTTCCCAAGAACATCCGCGACATGCGTAGACATAAGGAACTTTAGCTGTTCTGTTGTTAACGAAAAAAGTCAACCCGTTCGGGTTGACTTTTAACGTTCTGAATTCTTATTCCATGGTGCATCCATCTTTTTTGCCGATGGCATGGATCCTGAACGATCCTTTAGTTGCGTTGGCAGCTTGCCACTGGAATTTTATTGCATGGAGAATCGTTGCGGCTGTAGTTCCTGTCATACGGCCAGATCCCCATCCTGCCTGCTTAAATTGACTCCAGGTAAATTCCTTCATAACGCCAGAGGTACTTTTGGGTAAAGATACAAACGGCAAGTCATATCCCAACTCGGTATTTAAATCTTCTCCTACATCAAGGATTGCAGTCATTGCTACGTCAGATGAGTAAACGATACAGATTCCTTCCCAGTCGGTTACGTCTGCGGGTTGAATGTCTCCGTCGGAATCCTTACCTGCAATGTCAAATCCAATACCAAGATAAGGATTGAATGTCATAGCATTTTTGTTTAAGGTAAAGCCTCCGCAGAGAGCTCCATCGCAGGCTTCTATTGCGGGTGCCAATTCGTTTAAGGCGTCCTTATTTGTGGGGGCCTTCCAAGTGAACAAGGAGGCTCCTCCTTCACTTGCATCGTCGAAGGTGTATAGGTAACCGCTAGAATTTGTACCTGCGTCGATTCCGGTATTTACTCTGCCGGAGTCAGTTTTTTGGGTCCATAGATTTCCTGTGGCGTTGACAGCTACGTCTGATACAGCCGATTCTTCGAAGACTGGTGGCGGGGCTGTGGCTCCATCGGTACACATGCCATAGCTTCCAACTTCAAGAATGTTGAAATTTCCTTTGGTTCCGTCTGCGGCTTGGAATCTAAGCTCTAGGGCGCGAAGAATTTTAGAAGCTTCAACTCCTGTAATTTTGCTTCCTCCCCAGCCAGCTTGTTTGAATTTACTCCATGCAAAATCCATAGTTTGGGGAACCAAGGTTTTGCCGAGCGTAACGAATGGATAATCTTCGTCCATGTCCTTTTCTACGTCGTAAAGGAATCGCATATCCATGTAAGCAGGAATGCTCGATGTGTATCGAATACATATACCCCTCCATTCTGAAACGTCTGCAGTCTGAGTTACTCCATCCGCATCAGGTCCTGCAATTTCAAAACCGATTCTTAAATTGGGATTGTATAATAATGTGCCCTTGTTTAATTCAAAATTCCCGCAAACCCCATTACAATTGTCAATAATGGGAGCCATGGAATAGATGCCTTCATTAGGGGGCACTGGCCATATAAATGCAGATTGACCGCCGTCGTTATGGTCATCGGTGAAATACCATTCTTCTGTACCGGCGCCGGCATTGTGTTTCATGCCAAGAGCGTAACCTAAAGAACCTTCCCAGAAGAAGCAATTGTTGTCACTCGATTCACAAAGAGGATCTGTTGTTTGTACATAACCGCAATTTATGTTCTGGTAATGACCGTCGGCCATAGTCAGTTTTAGCATGACTCCTGTATTGGTTTCAGCAGAAGTAAGTGTCTTCTTCGTATAGGAGCCTGTTGATTCTATGGTGTCAGGCATATTCTTTGACATGTTAATCCATTTGAATTTCGCATTGTCGAAGTCTGTCGCTTTGTAGCCAAGCTCATTATCTGCATTCATATGGAAAATCCATTTGGCGTTGCTTCCTGCGGTAACGGTGCTATTCTCTGCACTGCAGGTTCCCAAATCCCCAACATACAGTTTATCATATTCTCTTTCTTGACGAACCTTAAATTCGCTGATTTGGCGCAGATGGAATAGTCTAAGGTTGTTAAGATCTTCGAATTTAAATGAAATCTTGTTTGCCTTTGTGATTGTGGCCGTATTTCCGTCTGAGTTTTTGAATTTGTCAAACATGAAGCACTTGATTACGTATCCGCTAGGATCAGTGGGTAAAACGGTGTAGTAATCATTCGTTCCGTCGGAAACAACTAGTTTAGCCTTGGCATAGTCTACCTCGGCTGTAGCATTGGGCGTCCAGAGGTAATCAAGGCAAATTCCCTGCCAATGAGTGATGTCTCTAGAACTACCATCATCCGACAACTTGAACGATAGCTCGTAATCCTCCATCCCGCTTTCAAGGAAATCTGCATAAATGGAGCCTTCTTTAGCGAGCGATTCTTCAAGGTTACCTAAACCTCCGTAATTTAATTCTGTTGCAGAATTGTCTTCCCATTGGGCATCGTAAATTTCGCCGTCAAGGCACATGTGCAAATCGGTGTCGGGGTAGCGTTTAGTACAATTGGCGTCACTGGCGGGATTGCAGTAGCCCTGCTGATACGGATCCCAGTTGAATACGGCATTGTCGCATAGGCGTTTCTTAGAGAATGTGATGCTTCCTGCTACAGGTTTCCTTGTTTTGCCAGTGCAGGATCCCTTTTCGCCAAATTCATAAATGTTGATGTATCTGTAGCCGGCTAAGTTGGGGTTTGTAACGACAAATTCAATGGCCGACAGGTTCTTGACCGCTTTTTCGGTTGATCCCGAAAAATCTGTCCAGGCAATGTCCCACAGCTTGTATTCTGTAGACGGTGTTTTGGGCAAGGTGTAGGATGTTTTTGCACCTGTCGTAGAAATAAGCTGGAGCTTAATGTTCGCACTTGCGTTGGTGTAGGTTACGCACAGTCCAGACTTGTCAGAAAGATTTTCGGGACCGATATCAAGACGCAGAATGGCGGTGTCTCTTTTGGGGGCGACTTCACTACAAAGACCGTAGCATTCCTGATCGATGACTTTAGAAAGGGTGGCTGCAGCGTCTTCTGTGTCATAACCTTCAGGTACGGTCCAGATGGGGCTGTAGTTACCGTCGAGAACCCAGTTCAGCTTCTTGCCGTTCCATGTTGCGTCGGAACCGTCAAAGCCATTCCAGTAGAGCAATTCTGATACGCTGGAACTAGAAGAGATTTGGCTGCTAGAAGAAAGTGCCTTGCTAGAGCTGGATCGCGCTACGCTGCTAGAGGATTTTGCATTTGCGCTAGATTCGATTTCTTCGCTGCTGCTGGAGGATTCTTCCGGATCGTCGTTGTCATCGTTATCGTTTTCATCGTCTTCTTTGGAGGCGCTGCTGATAGCGGTAGATTCGTCGTGGTAAGTGCCTACGCCAACGATGTTAAAGCCGAAGCTGGCCTCGTTACTGCCAGAAATCTTGATGCCTATGGCATTTGCTGTAGGCAGGAATATGCCAAAGTTCTTGCCGGCGGCGTCAGCCAGTTCCTTGATAGAAACTTTTGCTGCGTATACGGTAGAATCCTTGCCGAACTTTTCGGTAATGGCGGTGCAGTATTGCTTGTAGATTCGCTTGTTGTCTTCGCTGATCGAAAGCAGGCAGATTTCGGTACTGCCGTATTCGCTGGCCATTGCAACTGCTAAGCCCGATACCTTGGACTCATCGCTATAGTCGATGTTCTCGCCGGTGGGGAAGATGATTTGGATAAATGAAGATTTTGAGTCGTTCTTGATTAGCTTGCCGGCAATACCACCGGACCTGCGGATCAGGTTGCTCAGATCAGAGGGCAGGGTATTGGTGGTGTAGTTCTTGCCGTTTTCGTCGCGTCCGCGGTATTCTACCTGGCTGCTTCCATCGCTTGTTGCAAACAGGGCGCGGTCTGCGATGGTTGCAGAATTAAATTCCTTGTTGTCATAACCCTGCCAAACTACATTGGCCGAATCGAAGCTAAAGAACGGCGTCTCGAAATCTTCTACGATTTCGGCTTCTGCATAAATCTTGTTGTTGTCGTCGTTCTTGAATTCTTCGGCGTAATCGGTACAGGCTGTTGTTGCAAGCAGCATTCCAATAGAAAGGGCTGCTGCGGAACGAATTGCAAATTTCGTATTCATATTCATTTTAAAGCCCCCATTAGAACAGGAATGTCACGCCGACGGCTACAAGACCTGCTGCAGCGATTCCGATACCTACGGTTCGCATGGTTTGTGCAGACTCGATTTTATCGAGCTGGTCTTCGTATTCGTCGTGGTTAGAAATGGATTTTTCGCGTTCGGTCTTTGCCTTGCTGTTAAAAACTGCGGCCATCACGCCGCCGCCAACGGCAACTGCTCCTGCAATGGCAATGGGAATCCAGTGAATCTTGATGCCTGATTCCTTCTTGTCGTCGTTCTTGGCGGCATCCTTGGCTGCGTCCTTTGCGGCCTCGGTCTTGTCTTTTTCTTCTACGACCTGCTGGGCGATTTCCTTTTCGGTAGACTTTTCTTCGGTCTTAAAGCTCCCGCGTGCGGAGTCAAGTTCTGTTTTTGTAATGACTGTGGGAACTGTCGAATCGCCTACGGTCGCCGTAGATGTAATTTCACCTTTTGCAATAACGGCAGAAGCGTTCTTGTTGCTTTCGCCCCAGGACCAGCGCCCTACCAGGTCTGCTTCATGATGGGCTGCGGTAAACTGTACTCGACCTCTAAAGTTTTGCATCTGGCCGTCGGTTCCCATAGGCAGTTCAACCTTGCGGCGAGGAATGTTCACAAAGAGGTGGCTGTACTTACGGCCCATGGGCAATGCTTCTACATCAAACAGTTTTGCGCCGCTCAGGTAGTAGGCTCCAGGAACAGGCTTTTTCAAATCCAGATAAAAGTCCAGCAAGTCCGGTTCCAGAACAATACGAACGTTTGCAGAACTAGTTTTTAGGGAATCGTTGATTTTGTGTACAGACTCAATGAACAGCGGTGCGAATTCGCCACCCCCTTTACGCATAATGATGTCGCCGCACTTGTCTAGCCAGTTTTCCATTATCCTTTGCTGGGACTTCATACGTTCTTCGTCAAAGAACAGGTCGAAGTTATAGGTTGCGTCAAAGGCACCTTCGAGGCTCAGGGGCTCCAGGTCCACATTTCCGTTCAGCTTGAGGAGCTGCTCCTTCGAAACTAGAATTCCGCCAAGAGCAGAAGCGCATGTCTGAATCTGTTCTGTACGTTCGGCAAGGGTGTTGCCCATTTTAACGGCGCCCAGGCGAAGTTCGCCTGTTACTTCCATGTACTTGGTTTCAAAAGCGGGGAGGTCAACGGCATAAAAGTGACTACATTCGTCATCCAGAACGTCATTGATAGAAATTGTGGCGCATCTGTCGTTCATTTGGGCCACCCTGTTCGCTTCTTCCCATAGGGCGTTTAGCTCGGCATTGTCTTGGCCAAGTCCTTGCTTTAAGTTATCCAGTTCTTTTTGGATGTTTTGGAATTCAGAAGCGTCCTTAACAAAGATGGAGGCCGTAGGGTCTGCAAAAACAAACTGTGTTGCCATTGCGACCGTCAAGAATAAGGTCGAAATTAGTCTTTGATGATTCATAACCATTTCTGCATTAGAGTGTTTTGAACAAAAAAATAACAAGATTTAAATTCAACAAAAGTTGAACGCAGTTTTTTTTAGATATATTTTGGGGTGAAATTATAAAATAAAAGTAAGAATTATATAAACCATGGAGAATTCTTTTGAAAAAAAGGGCTTTATTAAAACATGGCTTTGTTGCGGTCTTTTTTTCCGCAATGTTCGGTATTGTTGGCTGCGGTGACTCCATTACAGAAAATTCGCAAATCGTCAATCAGAGCGGATTAGAAGTTGTAGATGGCGTTGCGGATCTGCCGAAATGTACTTCCGAAAATAACGGGCAAATGGTTTGGCTATCGGATCTGAACCAGGCGAGGGCCTGTTCCAATGGTGACTGGTATGCCATTACCGATACATTGCCCCCGTCTAACCTTAAATGCTATACAGAACCCTTAAAAGATAAATCTGGCCTTGCTATTCTTTGTAACGGGGATTCGATTGGCGTTGTATTGAACGGATCCGATGGAACCAACGGTAAGCCTGGCGAAAATGGGGTAGGGGCAGACGGTAAAGATGGAGCGGGATGTTCTGTTAAGCAATTTGCAACGGATTCTCTTAAAATCAAGTGCGGCTCCGATTCTGTAAGTATATCCTTAACCACATCGGCTGCAGATACGCTTTCTCCCGTAGATTCCCTGGTTTTAGACTCAGAAGCCATTGTCACCGAAGTTGAAGATGTTGGCGGCTATTCTCAGAAGGGACCATTCCTGATGGGTTCTGCAGTTAAGGTTGTGGGCTTGTTAAATGGACGTACCTTGAAGCAGACTGGCAACATTTTTGAGGGTCGCATTACTAACGATAAGGGCGAATTCAATATAAAAACCGTAAAGATGCCTTCTCAGTACGCCATACTTGTTGCTGAGGGATATTACCTGAACGAAATTACGGGTGAACCGACTGAATCCAAAATTTCGCTGAATGCCTTGACTAATCTAAAGGGGCGAACCAACGTTAATGTCAATATCCTAACCCACCTGGAGTATGACAGGGCCTTTAATCTTGTAACGAAACATGGATTAAGCGTGCGCCAGGCTAAAGATTCTGCCGACAGAGAAGTGTTTAGGGCCTTTCATTTAGACGCCATGGGTATTAGTGGCTTTTTTGAAGATTTTAATGTAGGCGGTACTGGAGATGGGGATGCAGCCCTGCTTGCTATTTCTATTCTCTTGCAAAACAAGAATACAGTCTCTGGACTGCAGACTTTGGTTTCCAACATTTCTTCTGATTTAGCTTCTGATGGGTTCTGGAATGACGATTCTACAAGGGCCGCAATTGCGGACTGGGCTAGCGATGTAGAGGGCCGTGGCCTACTTGATTCTTTTAGAACAAATGTGGCTTCTTGGGGATTCGGCCATAAGGTTGCCAACTTTGAACCTTTGATTCAAAATTACTGGCGTACAGAACTAGGGCTTGGATCTTGTGGAGATTCTGTTCCTGTCGGAACCATTGCCTATGTTACTAACGAACGTAGCAGCATGTATGCTAAATCATTCGAAGACGTGAGCAAGTCTGATGTTCGATTTATTTGTGCAGAAAAAACGGATGGCACCAAGGCGTGGCGCCCGGCCATCGCCGAAGAAAAAGATACGTATCAGTGGGACGCCGGAGATATTGGTGATCGCAAAACCGGTAAAATTACAGGGTCTAGCTATGTGTATGGTGCAGATGAACTAGGGCAAGGAGACTATATGTGGAGAACTCATGGCGGTATCGAGGATTCTTTACAGACTTGCACTCCAGATAAACAAAACCAGTATACCTTTTATAGGAAATACGATGCAAGTAACGTTGCTTACGGAACTGCCTATGATGAGAGGCTTTTTCAGTGTAAAAATGGACGTTGGGTCTCATGCGCAGATAAGTCTTTGGCCGATACCGCAGGCTGGGGGCAAGAGCCTGCAGAAGATGGATTGATTCGCGAAGCGAATGTTGAGCGCTGGTGGGATAATCCTGTCGGCGTTTGGGGTGAAAAGTACATTTTGAAAAAAGGCTTGTACGTATATGACGAGGTAGAAGGTGTATGGCGTTTGACTGTTGACTATGAAAAATTGGGTCAATGGGGTTGCACTACAAAGAATGCAGGGAAAATCCAGGTAATTGAAGATGAATACTTCATGTGCAGGTATGTGGAGCCGGTTATGGAGGGCGTGTATGGAAACGGAGATGGTAAGGTTTATTGGCACTACGATGATGATTACAAGGATGAATCGGTTGAAAATTTTCAGAATGTAGAGTTTTATCCCAATTACCATTATTGGTCTCGCCTTCGTGTTAACAATCCGGAAAACTTGCTAGATGAGGTTTGTAACCAGGAAGTTAAGATGGTTAAGGGCAAGGCCTCCTCCAAGCAGCAGTATGTTTGTGAGAATGGTCGGTGGCGAGATGCTGATATTTCCGAAGAAAGAATTGGTCAAATATGCACAAGCGACAAAGTTGGATCTCTAAGCGAGAATAAGGACTCTGTATGTCGTGAAGACCATGTATGGAGTAAACCGACGTTCCATGATTTTATTGCTGGTGATGAGGCTCTTTTTAATACCTCAGTGACTTATGATTCGATTGAAGATGAAAGAGATGGGCAACACTACCGAGTTGTCAAGATTTCCCTTGATTATGTTGACAATGATGAAACGGATCGCCACTACGAGCATACGTGGATGGCAGAAAACCTGCGTTATTCCAATGCATCGATGGAAGGTCAGTACCGTTGCCAGAAAACTTTGGTATACGACGATAAATCGGGATGTGCCGCCGGGGGACTTTATTACACATGGACTGCAGCCATGAATTATCCTAAAAAGTGGCAGAGTATTTATGTTTGGGATCTTGAAACATGGGACCAAGACGATAGACGAGGAATTTGTCCTGAAGGATATCATGTTCCCAACGGTACAGAATGGGGAACTTTGTATACAGCTACTTCTCATTTAGATGACGGAACGGGAAAAGCCTTGTTTAGCAAGTTGTCTGGTGGAACAGATGAATTGGGCCTGAATCTTTTGAAAGCTGGATATTACCCTGGGGACGAGGATTTGTATTCCTCCATTAGCGATCTTGATAAGAGTGCTTCATATTGGACTGCTGAACAAGCATTCGATAGCCCAACAGAAGCTTGGTGTTACGGAGTAAGATCCGGATCCGCCTGTGATAAGAGTTATTTTGTTCCTGTTCGTTGTATGAAGGACTACGAAGGAATGAATGAAGGCCGTTCAGAACAGAAATAATTCTTACGAGAGTTTTAAGGTCCCCGCATGGCGGGGACTTTTACACATTTTGTCGATTTCCTACAAAAGAGAACGGATTTATATGATGATTTTGTCATATTTTCGTACGTTTCTCGTTGACACCTTGTAGTTGATTTTTACATTTACATGGAATTTTAATCGAGAGATCCTATGAACAAGAAATCAAAGACTTCTTTGTTTGGCAGGGCTGCTCTAGTTGCCTTGGCCACATCTGCAATGGCTTTTGCACAGCAGCCCGCTGCTACACCTGCAACCGCAGCTCCCGCAGTTTCTGCAAATGCGGCTTCTGCCTACGCCGAAATGGATGACGCTTCCGCTGCAACCGCAGCTCCCGCCGCTCCTGCTGCAGCTTCTGCTCCCGCCGCAAACCAGGCTCAGGCCTATGCCGAAATGGAACCGGCCCCTGCTGCAGCTCCTGCTGAACCTGCTCCGGTAGAGGCTGCTCCGGCACCTGAGGCCGCCCCGGCTTCTGCCCCCGCAGCAACGGTTCCTGCAGAAGGTGGCGAAGCTCAGGCTGCTTCTATCTTTGTTCAGGATCCTGCCATTTTCCATCAGCGTCAGGCTGACTTGGAAAAGTTGAAGGGAAGTCTCGAAAACGTAAACGAAGGCCTCGATGCCTTGCTGGCTGACGCAAGCCACATTGCAAAAATGAACGACCAGTGCTCTGCCGTTAGCATTAACGATGTGATGGGCGATGAATGCTGGACCTTCTATCAGGTAGAATTGCCTGCCTTCGAAGAAAAGTACATGCAGGTAACTGGCGAAGTCCGACTGGGACACATGGAAACCGCCCGCGGTCTCGAAGACCGTAAGTTGCAGATTAATGCCTGCGTAGACGCTCTCTATAGCTTTGCCGCATCAAAGGACCAGTTCCTGAACCTGAAGGGCGGTGTCTATCTGGAACCGCTGGCCAAGGGTTTCGAAGCTCACTACGACTTTACCCTGCAGTACGAACCTAACCACCGTAAGCACGCCTTCGAAATTGCCCAGAAGTGGGGCGAAACCTGCCGCGAAATGGTGACTCGTCAAGATGGCGAGGGCTTTGCTCCCTACTTTATCGAACGACTCGAAAAGCTGAACAAGGAACTGGCTGCCAACAAGTCCCTGGCTGTCTATAAGGTGGATACGACTGCCGCACCCACCGTGTACATGGACATTTCCAAGCCGGTTCGCAGTGCCTACTACCTGAACGGCGTAAAGCTGTTCCATAGCCGCATCGGTGCTGGCCCTGCCGAAGAAAGTAACATCCGCATCAAGTTCGAAAAGGGTGCCGCCGTTGTTGAAGGTGCCGATGTTGTTGTACAGCATGGCAAGCCTCAGCAGTTCAAGGGTGCTGTGCAGTTTGCAGAAAAGGCTGCCACCATGAATGGCCGCTGGGTCTGGGAAAACAAGGGCAACACCGAGGGTGTTGACTTTGGACCGATTTACGACGCCGACTCCCTGGCTGTCGCTCAGGCAGAACAGGCTGCTGCCGCCCAGAAGGCTGCCGAAGAAAAGGCCGCCGAAGAATCCAAGGCTATTGAAAATCGTCGCGGCGCACACTTCTCTCCCTGGATTGCAGTTTCCGGTGCATTTGCTCCCTTTACCGACAAGAGTGTGATTGGCTTTAAGGATGTAGAAAAGAATGACCTGATGATTATCGCTGATGGTGCTGCTGCTGCCCGAGTCCGCCTGAACTTTGGTGAAACTGGCGACGGCTATGTGGCTGTGGGTGCCGGTGGTTACATTGGTGCTGGTATCAAGGGTGGCCTGCAGCGCTTGTATGCTGCTCCGTTGGCTCAGCTGGAACTTGGCTACAAGGCCTTTGGCGTTCGCGAAACCGCAGTGATTGCTATTCCCGAAGACGATTCCAAGGAATGGATGCAGTTCCGCAGTGGCTTGTTCTATAAGTTCGGCTACTTTGGTGTCGAACTTGGTCACGATATGATTACGAACCTCGGTCAGGGCGGCTACGTGTCCGTCTTCTTTGAAATGTAATGGAGGGCAAAATGAAGAATTTCAATAAATTGCTCGTTGCTGGTGGCTTTGCCGCTGTTGCCTTTACCGCATGCTCTATGGTTGATGAATACGACCAGGAACTGGTCGATCGACTCGAAGCAAATGAAATCGCAGTCAGGGATTCTATTGAAGAAGCCAAGAAAGACTCTATGCAGGCAGTCAAGGATTCTATTCAGAAGGTTGACGATGCTACCTGCGATTCCGTCTTTATTGACCCCCGTGACTCTGTAAGCTATAACTTGATCCGAGTCTATGACGCTGCAACCGATGGTGGCAAGGCTCACTGCTGGTTCAAGGAAAACTTGAAGTACGAAAACGACGACTCCGAATGCTACGAAGGCGAAAAGGGAGCCGCAAAGAAGTGCAAGAAGTATGGTCGCCTGTATCAGGGCTCCAAACTTGCCGGTGTTTGCCCCGAAGGTACTCACGTGGCTACCTTGGCCGACTGGCAGCACCTCTACAAGGTTCAGAAGATTGAAAAGTTGGGTGCCGCAGCTCTCAAGGCTACCGAAGATGACGACTGGGCAATGGGCGATGGCCCCAAGGCTACAGACGTATTCGGCTTCTCTGCTGTAGCAGGTGGTGCCTACGATACCGACGAAGAATACTACTCCGTTGGCGAAGCCGGATTCTGGTGGCTTGTTTCTAGCGACAAGATGGCCTCCTTCTCTATCCATCGCGATGATGAAGATCCTACCATCCAGTCCAAGGTTAGCGATATCAAGAACCTGTATTACTCTGTACGCTGCGTTGTGGGTGAGGGCCCTGATCCTTCTTCCAAGGATGATGACGATAAGGGCGGTAGCGAAAACGACACTCCGACTCAGGAAGAAATTAATGAGATTACCAAGGTGACCATTACGGGTTTTGCTCAGAAGGGCCCCTTTGTGAAGGGTTCCAAGGTTACTGCATACGAACTTGAAAACGGTTCTACCTTGAAACAGGTGGGCAACCCCTTTACCGGTACTGTTGAAAAGGACGACGGTCAGTTTACGGTTAAGGATATTACCTTGTCCTCTCAGTTTGCCATGCTCTCGGTCGAAGGTTATTACAAGAGCGAAGTGACTGGAGAAATTAGCTCCAACACTTTGGTCTTGAACGCATACACCGATTTGACCAAGCGTACAAAGGTAAACGTCAACCTGTTGACCCATTTGGAATATGACCGCTTGGCATACTTGGTCAAGGAAAAGGGCATGCGCTTTACGACTGCTAAGGAAACTGCAGAAAGCGAAGTGTTCAAGGCCTTCTTTATTGATTCCGATGACTTTGCCATTGCCGAAGATCTTGATGTAAACGGAACCTCTGATGCAGACATTGCTCTTCAGGCCATTTCTATTATGGTTCTTGGTGGCAATACCGAAGGCCAGGTAACCGACATGCTTAAGTCTATCAGCACCGAAATTGCCAAGATAGGCAAGTTCGAAAATGATTCTATCAAGGCAAGAATTGCAGACTGGCTGGCCGAACAGGATTTGAATGGCAAGCATTTTGCCAACGTCCGTAAGGCTGTTGGTGGCGAATCTGGCAAGCTTGAAGAAATCCTGGCTAATTACTGGCTGCGTGTGTATGGCATGGATACTGTTTCCTGCACCAAGGCAGACGAAGGCAAGATTGTGTGGACAGAAAATCAGTCTAGCAAGAACTACAAGGATAGTCGCGTACGTTTTATTTGCAAGGATAGCCAGTGGACTTTGGCTTCTGATCTGGAAAAGGATACTGAAGGCTGGAAGGCAGCAAAGAATGCTGGCGACGTCAGAAATGGTTCTGTGAACAATGATTCCGTTTATGTGTTCGAGGATGGTTCCTGGCGCGAAGGATACTCTTTGGATAGCACCCTTAAGCTTCGTGGTTGCATTGCAGAACGTGACCGCGAGGTTAGCAAGGGTGCTGATGGTAAGTGGTACATTTGCGATAATAAGAAATGGGGGCTTACTTCTGAATTGAAGGGTCCCTTCGCAAAGTATTCTCCAGATGATAAACTGAAATTCTACAATCTTGACATTACCAATGTAGAATTGGATACCATGATTGATAGTCGTGATGGCCAGGTTTATAGAATTGCTTCGATAACAGATTCTTATAATAGAAAGAAACTTACATGGATGATAGATAACCTCAACTATAATCCTAAAAAAGATGATCCTGCTTATGAAAATGCCGCTGACGGAGTGCAAAGTTGGTGCTATGATGGTTTAGACTACAATTGTATGATTGCTGGTAGACTGTACACGTGGACGGCCGCTCTGAATATTGCTCCTGAATATCAGGAAAAAATTGTCAATGCTGAATTTTATATTGTGAATGAGGAGATCGGTGATTATGCGGAAGAGACTGGTGCGTCAGACCCCGTTATATACATGTTTGAGAAACATCAAGGAATTTGCCCGGATGGCTGGAGGCTTCCGGATGCTTATGAAGTAGTCACCTTTATTCCTGATGATCGATACACCGCAGCAGTGACTGCCTATGACGATATATGGGGCGCATCTCCAGGAAATAATCTTGCTGGTTATAGCTTTATTCCGACTGGCTATCGTGATGGTGTTGAATCTAAATTTGTAATGGATGGTGCCTATATGTGGTACTCTGAAGTACAAGTTTCTTTGGATGAGGCCGAGGTTCTTCTGTTGAAGGGGGGGGCTATCACCATGTCTTATAATGTACTGAAGAATACTGCAGCTTCTGTTCGTTGTGTGAAAGCGAATTAACCTAAAATATTTCAATAAAAGGCCCCTTTTTAAGGGGTCTTTTATAATTGCCGTAAGAATATTGTTACATTTTGAGTGTACTAAAAGAAAGGATTGATATGCTTAAAAAATCTCTAGTAGGGTTGGGTTCTGTAGCTTTGGCTCTTTCCCTTACCGCTTGTAACGAAGAAAAGCAGGCTGAAACTCCTAAGGCTCTCGGAACTCAGGCAGCAGAGGCTGCCCCGGTAGACGAAGTTCCCGAAAACGCTGTATTTAAGGCAAAGGTCCGTAAGATCATTGGCGAAAGCGACATGCAGAAGAGTGCCGATGCTGACTGGAAGCGTCTCCGCCAGGGTCAGACCGTGGTCGAAAACAACCGCATTCGTACCGCAGTCGAATCCGAAGCAACGCTCGGTGTCAACGACGGTTCTATTCTTACCGTTTCCGAAAACTCCGAAGTGACCGTTACTGCAGAAATGCTGAACTCCATGGCTCGCAAAATTTCTGTTGTGGTAAAAAACGGTAACGTCTACTTTGATATCCAGAAGCAGGAACGTGAAAGCTCTTTCGAATTTAAGACGGGTACCGCAACTGCAGCTATCCGTGGTACCGCAGGCTTCGTTGGAAGCGTTGGCGGTCAGACCGTTGCCTCTCTTAAGGAAGGTCGCGTAGAAGTGACTAACGAAAAGGGTGAAACCACCGACCTGGTTCAGGATCAGACCGTGCTGGTGAACAAGGATGGCAAGGCAAAGAACCTTAAGTTGAAGGCTTCTGGTACCAAGGCTCTTGCCAAGGCTATTGATTCTATTGCCACTGCCGCTGGTGGTGCTGCAATAGATGTGGCTTCCCTGGAATCTTCTCTTGAAGAATTCGACAAGAGCTATACCGCTCGCAGAGACGATTTCGAAAAGTCCCTAAAGTTCGAAGCAATGCCGATTCAGGATACAGTCTACGAACCTACTGTGACCTTGCTCGCTCGTGTCACTCCGGGTGTGGTTGTTTCTGTGTTGAGCTATGTGGATACCGTTCCTGCAACGGGCGTCTACCAGCGTACTATCGATGCTGATGCCTTTGGCGCAGGCACATATGGCAAGAAGCGCTTCATGGTTTCTTGCGGTAATGGTGACGTAGAATCTTTGTGCTTTACCTGGACTACCGTTTACGCTCAGAAGGGTGTTGAAGCCGCTCCTGCAGAAGAGGTTCAGGAACAAGTTCAGGAAGAGCCTAAGGCAGAAGTCAAGGAAGAACCTAAGGCCGCCGCTAAGCCTGCTGTAAAGAAGGAAGCCAAGGCTGAAGAAAAGAAGGCCGAAGAACCCAAGCCTGCTGCAAAGTCTGTAACTGTAAAGGTTGCTGTTGCTGGAGGCCGTACCGAACGTCAGCACCTGGATCCTCCGCAGACCGAACTCAAGACCAACTTGAAGTTTAGCCTGTCTGGCATTACCGAAGACGACCTGGGCGAAATCAAGTCTATTGAAGTTCGTCAGGGTGGCAAGACGGTTGCCTCTGTAAACAAGGACGACCTGGATGGCTTGAACGGCGAAGTCCCCGTTTCTATCCAGCGTAACCACTCCACCGAATTTGAAGTGGTTGTTACGAACAATGCCGGTAAGAAGTTCAGGGCCAAGAAGACTTACGAAGTGTTCTGCTACCTGCCCAACCATCCGGGTGGAAAGGCTCGTAACGCTCTCGGACCTAAGGATGCCGAATACGACCAGGTTGTTCAGGCTGGCCAGTTGATTAAGGACTAAGTTTTAGATTGGAGAAAAACATGAAGAAGATTTTTAATGTTGCTTCTATTTCTGCAGGTGTTCTCGCTTGCTCCATGATGTTTGCATGCTCTAGCGCTCCTGCACCCGAAACTGCTCCGGATACCGGTAAGGTTTCTGCCAATGCAAAGGCTGCCTACAGTGAACTTGACGGAGACGAAGCTCCTGCCGCCGCTGCCGGCGAAGGTTCTTCTGCCGCAGTTTCAAACGCTTCTGTTGGCCCCACTGTAGAAGTTTCTAACGTGAATTTCAAGATTAAGCCCACTGTAATGGTCTTGCCGGCTATGGGCGCTAAGGGCGCTCCCAGCATCGAAGTGATTCAGAAGAATCCTCTGGCAAAGACTGCTATGGAAGTAATCAATGCCTACATGAGCGAACGCGGCTATAGCGTGATGAGTCTCGAAAGCCAGGCTCAGCTTGACGAAGTTGTTCAGCTTCAGGACGATATTGCCGGTAACGACGCAGACCTGGCTTATGTTGCTGGCCTTGCTGTGGGTGCCGACATCAACCTGACTTTTGCAGGTAGCATTCAGGATGGCAATCTGGTTATTGACTTGAGCGCAAGCGATGCTTCTACTGCAGCCTTGCTGGCAAGCGAATCCAGCCGTCAGAAGGATGAAGATGAAGGTCAGCGCGTTCTGGTCCAGAAGGCTGTTCAGGCTGCCATCGTTCCTCTCGAAAACAAGATCCGCGGTCAGCTGGCCCAGGAACTTGAAAAGGGTACCCAGTACAAGGTTATTTGCCGCATTACTGGCGAATTCACCGACGATCAGGCCGAAGAACTTTCCAACATCGTTTCTATTAAGCTCCGCAAGCTCTTTAACAAGATGCAGGTGAAGTCCATGACCAGAAACACCTATGATCTGGTTGTTTATGCCGACCCGGATAAGTACGAAGATGCTCAGATGGTTTACGCAGAATTCTACGAGGCCCTTAGCGGCATTGCCAAGGTTCGTCGCATCAACCTTACCAAGAAGCTGATCATTCTCGAAATCCAGTAATGGATTGAAAGGAAGGTGAAAATGAAGAGTATGTTTCTGAAAGCGGCCTTGGTTGCGCTCTCGATGGGCGTAAGCTTTGCCGCCGCCGAAAACTTGCTGACCTATACTGCGACTTCTAAGGTTTCTCAGAAGGATGCCGACCAGAAGGCTATGGAAGGTGTCGCAAAGCAGATGAGCACCCGAGTCAAGTCTGAATTCGAGACTCGCAAGTCCGAAGATAAAGACGGCAACATTACTGAAACTGCCGACATGTTCAAGGGCAGCTACACCAATGTTGTGTTGAAGGGTGCAAAGATTGTTCCGGGGCCCAAGTCTAATGGCTTGTTCCAGTCTACGGTAACAGTGGATTTGGACCAGCTGGCTTCAAAGATTTTGCTGGACCTTTCTGCAATTCGTACCGATATGCACGCCAAGGATTCCATTATCCGTCTGGATTTGCTGGACCGAGACTATCGTAAGATGGGCCTGGACATGATTAGTCTAGAAAAGCTTGCAGATCGTTATAATGCAGAATTGGAAAATCTTTCTTGCGTAAAGCCGGTTCCTGCAGAACTTAAGCTTGAGGTAAACTTAAGCGAACTGACAGAATTCCTGCTGGCCAACATGTCTACCTTGAAGATTGAACCGACTTTGACTGACGACTTCCTGACTGTTGCCGTAAGTGACTTTGCCGGTCCGATTCCGTATTTCCCCATTGCTGTTGTTCAGAACCGTAAGAATCTTGCCGTAGACAAGACCGACGAATCCGGTGTTGTCAAGTTCCCCATGAGCAAGATCAAGTCAAAGCTTGCTGCAGGTGAGGTCTTGATCCATGCCGATATGAACTTTAAGTTCGTTCGTCAGTCTGCAGTGATGTCCAAGACTATTTCTTATGGCTCAAAGAGCACTGGCTGTACTTATCGCCTGGTATGCAATAGCGGCGCTACCGAATGCGGCGCTCTCCAGAAGTTCCTGATGGATGGCGGTATCGCAATCCTGGATAAGGCTGGCTTGCCGGAATTGAATGCAACTCTTGCATTTAGCGACAAGGCTAATGGTGGTAAGACTCTGTACACATCCAAGGCTACCGTTACTTTGATGTTCGGTGACAAGCAGATGGTTGAACAGACTCAGGGCGTAGGCCGCGACGAGGAACTGGCTCATGCCAAGGCTATTACCAAGCTTCCTTCTGCAAAGATTGTAGAAACTTTTGGCAATAGCTGCCCTAAGTAGTTCCTATAAACATTGCTATTAAGCTATATCCCGCTTAAGAGGACTTTGGCGAAATCAGAAATGATTTCGTCTTTGTCGTCTATATAGGAGATGGGATCCAGCGCAATTTTGTCTCGTAAGTAGGTAATAAAGGCGGTCTGTACCGAGGCTTCTGGGGTGTTGATTGCTAAAACTTGCGATGCGCTATGCAGAATGTCCTTAAAGTCATTGAAAATCTGCTGTATTGAATTCTGTGTTTGTTTATTAGTCTTTAGAAAAGCCTTTATGTTCAGATAGACCGATCCGACGGTTCTATCATTGTTGAAATAGCGCTGCAGGTTGCTGATATGAGTGGCATCGCCGGTGGAATTGAATTGCTCGATGGCGTTGCAAACATCAATGACGGTGTGATACGTTTTAGAAAAAACGTCTTTGTAATTGCTGTTGTAAAAAGGGTAGGATGCGTCCAGGAAGACTAGTACGTTTGTATAGTGAAATGCTGCCCTTGGCTGTTCTATCTTTACGGTCTTTTGAAAATGGCCTAGCTTAAAAAGATGTTTGCTTTTGTGGTTGCTTTGTTCAATAAAATCCTTAAGGTTAAGTCGTTTACTGCGGTTGAGTCGCTTGACAAAGTAGTCGCAGGCTTCTTCGTAATTGACTGGCTTAAGAAAGATTTTCTGGCTTTCGGGAGCATACGAAAATTTACCGGGATATTCTAGCGCGTCGCAAATAATTTGTATGTAGTTCCTGGAATTGATTCCGTTGAGCGCTTGGGAGTATTTTTTTAGGGACTTGTTGGGGGTAACAGCCTTTTTTAAAGTGACCGATAGGTTGAAGTTGATATCAAATGTATATCGCTTGCTTTGCCTTTCGAATTCGTCAAAGAAATAGTTGTCCTGAAAGTAATCCTTCATGTTGGAAACGCTAACGGAGCTAAAGTCCACTTCGATTTTTGCTTCCCTGTCCATGAAGGTTCCGTAAAATTTCTGCAAATTCAGAATGGCGTGTACAAATTTTTCGAGATTAGAAAAGTTCATATCTGTTGTTGTGACAGATATGCGGTTGTTCTTGATGGAAATGGTTTGGCCGTTTATCAGTTTTACCCAGTTGGGGAGGAGTTCCTTTTGCGAATAGGGCTCCGACACAATATGCTGCAGCAGTGCTTCTTTGTATTCGTCGGATTCGAAAGCATAGTCAAGTTTGAGAATGTCTGCATTGAACAGTTGTAACTTGCCGTTGCTGAATAAATCCCAAACTTTCTCGAAATTACGTTCGCGGGTATTTGTTCCGAAATGTTGCTTAATGTATAAGCTTGTAAGGTGCAGCCTTTTTTGGATGTGGTAAGGTCCATCGACAATATCTAGTGAATCTGCTTGGAAATTTGCTGACATATAGTTGCTCCTGCAATCAGTATCGTTTGAAGCTTTGAAAATGTCAATCAAAAGAAAGGGAACGCTTATTTTTTCTAAATTTACCCTGTTCAAAATTTAATCCCTTTACAAGAATAAGGTAGATAATCATGATTAACGTCAATATGCCCGATATGAATGACCAGGTGAAGGCCCGCCTTGACAAGCTCGAAAAGTTCAAGGAAATGGGTATCGAAGCCTATCCGCACAAGTTCAACCGCACTCACGATTCCAAGGTCCTTAAGGAAAACAAGGACGCCCTGATCGCTAGCGGTGAAGATGTTGCTTTTGCTGGCCGTGTGGTTCGTTTCAATCGTAAGGGCAAGATGTGCTTTATGCACCTGAAGGACCGTTATGGTCGCTTGCAGGTGGTTTGCGCCCGCGACGAAGTTGGCGAAGAAAACTACGAAATCGTAAAGATGACCGACCTTGGCGACTTTATCGGCGTAAACGGTACCATGTTCGAAACCCAGAGCGGCGAATACTCCGTACGCGTGAAGAAGGTGACCATGCTTTCCAAGGCTGTGCGTCCGCTCCCTGTTGCCAAGGAAAAGATTGACGAAAACGGCAACAAGGTGGTGTTCAACGAATTTGCCGACGTGGATACCCGCTACCGCCAGC